>DATMYF010000194.1:0-22626 GCA_035561075.1 Bryobacteraceae bacterium | reverse complement strand
GTAGGCGGACGCCGCCGCACTGCGGGCAGGCTATCGGCCCGGTATACCGGGCCGATAGCCTCACCCTTCCACTTTCCTCGTCGATGCCTGTAATCTGGTATCCAGGCAGGCCCAGTATTGCCTCTGATCTGATCAAACGTTACCTTTCAAGAATGTTTTATCAGTTCAGAGGTGGGGCCTGCCCCCATTGATGATCTAGAGCCGAGGCGCAGCAGTCGGCCTGAATGAAATCTGTAGAAACCGCGTCAGACCGACTTTTCGTTTTGTCAGACTCTCCCGCAAGGTGTAGGAGTTATTCCGCTCCCGGAGGGCTCCCTGATGGCCGCCGCGCTAATAAACGAACGCGTCAACCTCATCGATCGCAGACTCCGGCATCTCATCGTCGAGCCAGGAATTGTGGTACGGTGCCGCGGTTGCGGCGATAATGGGCAGGGACCCAAACTATGCCCACCAGACAGCGCGCCCTGCGGATCGCCGGGGTGCCATGAGTATCCGAACGCGTTCCGGCTCGGGCATGGCGCTCGCCATATGCCTGGGTGTCCTCGGATACGTGGTCCTGCACGGAGGCGGCCTCGCCGGCCGGCAAGCCCCTGATTTTACCGTGCGGGATGCCTACGGCGGCAGCGTCGAGTTGTCGTCCTTTCGCGGCCGGCCGCTGCTGATGGTTTTCTGGACCACCTCTTGCGGATACTGCCGCTACGAACTTCCCATCGTCGACCGGGTTGCCACGGAGTTCGCCCCCCGCGGTCTCGAAGTGGTCGCCATCAATATCGGCGATGTGGAGGGTGCCCGCACTTTCATGCGCGAAGAGCATCTCCGCCTGACCAATACCGTCGATGAAAAGGGAGAAGTGGCGCAACGCTACGGCGTCAGTGGCGTCCCCAAGCTGGTTTTCGTCGACCGCGAGGGGAAGATCGGGAAGGAAGTCTTCGGCAGCCAGTCCGAAGAGGCTCTGCGGCGCTGGCTGTCCCGCGCCGTGCCTTTGCTACCATAGGGTTCTGCGGATTGGAATCCATACGTCCCGGGCGGGGTCGCTCGAAAGGGCAGCCCTGAAAGCGGTCGAACTGGGGGCCAACACCTTCCAGATCTTTTCATCGAGCCCGCGGATGTGGCGCGCGTCCCAGCCGGTCCAGGCCGAAATCGAGGCCCTCCGGAAGGTTCGCGAGCGCTTCGACCTGAAGCCGCTGGTGGTGCACGTCAACTACCTGGTCAACCTGGCATCGGTGGACCCGGTGATCCGGCCCAAGTCGGTCGCCGCTTTTCGCGGTGAACTGGAGCGGGCCGACGCCATCGGCGCCGAGTACCTGGTACTCCATCCGGGAAGTTACCGGAACCAGGCGCTCGACGAGGGCATAGCAGCCCTAGCGATGGGTTTGAAGGAAGCCGCCGAAGGAATGGAGCCCCGAACCATGGTGCTGCTCGAAAACACGGTGGGTTGCGGACAGCAGATCGGCTGCCGCTTCGCCGAACTGCGCCATATCCGCGACCTGGCCGCGGAGCTCACGCCGTTGCGCCTGGGCTATTGCCTGGACACGTGCCACCTGCTGGCCGCGGGCTTCGACGTCGCACGGGAAGGCGGCCTGTGCAGCACCGTGCGGGAGGCCGATGCGGTTCTTGGCTTGAGTAACGTGAAGGTGATCCACGCCAACGATTCGAAGACGCCGCTTGGCTCCCGAGTGGACCGCCACCAGCACATTGGAGAAGGATTCATCGGAAAGGCCGGGTTCCGCCGGATCCTGGCCCATCCCGGGCTGCATGACAAGGCCTTCATCCTGGAGACCCCCGTGGATGTAGAAGGCGACGACCGGCGAAACATGGAAGCGTTGAAGAAGCTATGCCCGAAAAGCCGTACGACCACAAAGAAATCGAACTGAAGTGGTACGAGCAGTGGCAGGACGCCACCCTCTACAAGGCGGAGGAGAACTCAAGCCTCCCGAAGTACTACGTCCTGGAGATGCTCCCCTACCCCAGCGGGACCCTGCACATCGGGCACATCCGCAACTACTCGATCGGCGACGCGCTGGCGCGCTACAAGTGGATGCGCGGTTTCAACGTGCTGCACCCCATGGGGTGGGATGCTTTCGGGCTGCCGGCCGAGAACGCCGCCATCGCCAACAAGCGCCCGCCGCGTGACTGGACCCTGCAGAACATCGCGGCCATGAAGCAGACGCACCGGCGCTTCGCCTTCAGTTACGACTGGGACCGCGAAGTTTCCACCTGCGAACCCGAGTATTACCGCTGGAACCAGTGGTTCTTCCTCCGGATGCTGGAGCGCGGCCTGGCCTACAGGAAACACGCGATGGTGAACTGGTGCCCCAAGTGCTGCACCGTGCTCGCCAATGAGCAGGTGGTGGACGGCTGCTGCTGGCGGCACGACGATACCCCGGTCATACAGCGCGCCCTTGAACAGTGGTTCCTGCGCATCACCCAATACGCCGACGAACTGCTGGCCGCCATCGCAGACCTCGAAGGCGGATGGCCGGAGCGCGTCCTCACCATGCAGCGCAACTGGATCGGGCGCTCCGAGGGTACGGAAGTGGATTTCCGGCTCGATACCGGTGAGCCCGTGCGGGTCTTCACCACGCGCGTGGACACCATTTACGGCGCCACCTGCGTGATCCTGGCGCCCGAACATCCGCTCAACGCCAAGCTGCTCGACGAAGCCGGCCGCGCTGAGGCCAAGGCGATGGTTGACGCGCGCGCCAACCGCGACCCCGGCGACATCCTCAAGGAAGGCTTCTTCACCGGCCACTACGCGGTCAATCCCTACAGCGGCGAAAAGGTACCCGTGTGGATTGGCAATTTCGTCCTGCTGGGCTACGGAACGGGCGCCATCATGGCGGTTCCGGCGCACGACGAGCGCGATTTCGAGTTCTGCACCAAGTACGGTATCCCGATCCGTCCGGTGATCCGCCCCGTGGACGGCGAACTGGCGCGCGAAGGTGAGATGAAGACCGCCTTCACGGAATACGGCATCATGGAGAACTCCGGGGAGTGGTCGGGGCTCACCAGCGAAGAAGGCCGCCGCCGCATGTCGGAGAAAGCCGAGCGCGAGGGCTTCGGCAAAGCCGCCATCACGTACCGGATCAAGGACTGGGGCATCTCCCGGCAGCGCTACTGGGGTACCCCGATCCCCGTCATCCACTGCGAAAAGTGCGGTGTGGTGCCGGTGCCGGACGAGCAACTGCCGGTGCTGCTGCCGCTGGACGTCGACATCACCGGAACGGGCCGCTCTCCGCTCGCCGACGTGCCTGAGTTCACCAATGTGAAGTGCCCCCGGTGCGGCGGCGCCGCGCGGCGCGAAACCGACACCATGGACACTTTCATGGATTCGTCATGGTACTTCTACCGCTACTGCGATCCGAAGAACGACCGCATGCCGTTCGCCCCGGAAAAGGTGGCCTATTGGTTCCCCATCGACCAATACATCGGTGGTGTCGAGCACGCCATTCTGCACCTGATCTATTCCCGCTTCTTTACCAAGGTGATGCGCGATATCGGGCTGGTGAAGAATTCCGAGCCCGCCACCCGGCTGTTCACCCAGGGGATGGTGATCGCGGAGGGCGCCAAGATGTCGAAGTCCAAGGGCAACGTGGTGGCGGCGGATATGCTGGCCGATCAGTACGGCGCCGATACCGCTCGCCTGTTCATCCTCTTCGCCGGGCCGCCCGAAAAAGAGGTGGATTGGCGCACTGAGGGCGCCGAAGGCGTCTACCGCTTCCTGGGCCGTGTCTACCGCTTCACCACCCGCAATGCCGACCGCGCGCGCG
Organism: Bryobacteraceae bacterium; assembly: GCA_035561075.1. Classification (GTDB taxonomy): domain Bacteria; phylum Acidobacteriota; class Terriglobia; order Bryobacterales; family Bryobacteraceae; genus JAMCRM01. Next base: position 18,856 of record DATMYF010000194.1, on the reverse strand, counting down.
CCGGCGGCGGCGAGGGCGAATCCGACCGCAAGGTGCTCCGCAAGCTGCACCAGACGGTCCGGAAGATCACCGAAGACTTCGAATCCCGCTGGCACTTCAACACCTCCATCGCGGCCATTATGGAGCTGGTGAACATCCTCTATGCCGAGGAGGCGAAGCTCTCCGGAGCCACCGTCTGCGAATCCATCGAGAAGCTCGCGCTGTTGTTGGCCCCCTTCGCGCCGTACCTGGCGCAGGAGATGTGGAGCGAACTGGGCCGCACCGGCCCGCTCTTCCGCCAGGCGTGGCCGTCCTTCGACCCGGAGCTTGCCCGCGAGGACGAGGCCGAAGTCGTCGTCCAGGTTAACGGGAAGCTGCGCACCCGCATCTTCGCAGCGTTCGGCACGGCTAAGGAGGCACTCGAATCCCAAGCCCTGGCGGACGACAAAGTGAAGTCCCAGGTGGCAGGTAAGCAGGTAGTGAAGGTGATCGTGGTGCCGGACAAGCTGGTCAATATCGTGGTCCGGTAGAGCGGCCGTTACAATAGAACTCTATGCGTCTCTTTCTCGCAGTCCTCATCGCCGCCGGCTCGCTGTTTGCGGCCGGAGACCTCTCCGGGCGCCGCGCCCCGGGTTTCTCGCTGCCGGATGCCACCGCCCGCTATCACGATCCGCAGGATTACCGCGGGCGCATCGTGATCGTCGATTTCATGTCCACCAGTTGCCCGCACTGCTCCACTTTTTCGAAGATCCTGGAGAAGGTGAAGGCGAAGTACGCGGGTAAGGTCGCGGTCCTGATGGTGGTGAATCCCCCCGCCGACAACCAATCGACGGTGACGCGCTATGCGGCGGCCCACAAGATCACCAGCCCGATCCTGTTCGACTGCGGGCAGGTGGCGGCATCGTACCTGAAGATCACGCCCCAGAACCCCGGCTTCGACATTCCCCACTTCTTCGTCATCGACCAGCAGGGCATGATCCGGCACAACTACGGTTACAGCCTGCTCAACAAGGACATCTTCGAGGGCAACGGAATCTTTCCAATCATCGACAGTATGCTGGGGGGCGCTGCTCCCGCGGGTAAGAAGAAGTAACGCCCCCGGCTCCGTGGAACTCGGATTTCCACACCCTGACGTATAATACTGGACATATTCCATGCCTCTTCAAATCGTCGTGTGCGGGAGCATCGTTCCCGATCCTTTGCAGACGCTCGAGCCCGTTAGCGGCCCGAACGGTCCGGCGCTTAAGAACGAGATGATGCTGCCCGCGGTGCTCGACCCCTGGGCGGGTCACGCGCTGTGGGAAGCCGCCAACCTGGCGCAGAAGACGCCGGGCAGCAAGGTCTGGCTGGTCAGCCTGGGACCCAAGGCCAAGCTCCAGCAGGTGATGATGACGGTGGCGCAGAAGGCACCCTTCGAGCTGATCGCCCTCGACGGCGCGGCCGGCGGCTTCACCGACGCACAGGAGACCGCGGCGGCGCTGGCCCAGGCCATTGAGGGCATCGCCGGCCTTGACCGGTCGCAACTGCTGGTGTTCGGCGGCTGGGAATCGGCCTCGCGCGGCGCCGGCGTGGTGATGCAGACGGTGGGGGAGCGGCTGGGGATCACGGATCAGTTCCAGGGCGTGGACGAGCTGAATGTCCGCCCGGACGGCACGCTCGAAGTGCTGGAGCGGGTCGAGGGCGGCAAGCATCAGGTGTCGGTGTGCGCGGGCCCTCCGGCGCTGCTTGGTTGGGCTACCGGCAATCTGCCGGAGCCGCGTAACAACCCGCAGGTGGGAATGCTGAACATGCGCGCCATCATGCCGGCGCTGCAGCGCGCCAAGGCGTCCCCGGTGGGCATCGGGGGCGCTGCCTTCGCCCGCGTCTCGCTGCCCAAACAGCAGCGCGAAACCCGCATCGTGAAAGACATGTCGCCCGACGAGATCGCACGCGAGCTTGCCGCCTGGGTGAAGGGGGAATAACCATGGAAACCGTACTCTTTCTAGCCCACACGGAAGCCGATGGATCGCTCGGGAAGACGGCGCTCGAGGCCCTGGCCGCGGCGCAGTCTCTGGGCGGCACCCTGACTGCCGGCCTGGTGGGCGCCTCCGTCGCACAAGCCGCCAATGCCATCGCGGGGTGCGGCGCGGCGCGCATCCTCGGAGTTTCGGGAGACGCCTTTGCGGAAGCCCGCTATGCCACCGACGCGGCGGCTGCAGAGGCCCTCTGCCGCGCGGCGGGCGCCACCGTGGTAGTGGCTCCTTCCACCTCCCGCTGGGCGCGGGTACTGCCCGGTGTGGCGCATCGCCTGGGCGGGGTGGTGGATACCCACGTGACCGGCATCGAGGCTGACGGCAACGGCCCCGCGGCTACACGCTGGTATTACCGGCAGCGCATGGAAGGCGTGCTCTCTCGCGCCAAACGGCCTTGGATTCTGCTGGTGGAATCGGGCTGCCGTCCGGCGTGGTCCGGCGCCGCCGGCAGCGCTAATGTGGAGGCCGTGCCGGTTACACTGCCCGAACTCCGCACCAATGTTTCAGGCGTGCGGGCTCCCAAGGCAGACGAGCAGACTATCCGTCCGGAGGCCGATCTCCTGCTGGTAGCGGGCGCCGGCTGGACCAAGAAGCAGGCCGACGGCCAGCCCCACGTAGAGGACGCCCAGCGGCTCATCCTGGGTCTGTTGCGCGCGACGAAGGGGTCGCTCGGCGGCACTAAGTCCCTGGTGGATCTGAGCGGCGAGGGCCAGGCCGTCTTGACGTGCATGTCGCACCTGAACCAGGTGGGGCAGACGGGTTCCACTCCTCGTCATCCCAAGGGCCTCTCCACATGCTGCCATGGTGAAGAGCCGCACGTGGTCGGCTGGCGCTTCATCAACGAACGCCGGGCCATCAACCTGGACCCCACCTGCGGCTGGGCGCGCGGCAAAGCCGACGTCCTCTATGTTGCCGACGCCTTTGCCGTGGCGGAAAAACTGACCGCCCTGCTCGAAGGCAGGTAGCCACCGCGTACCAAATGTTAAACTGGGGATATTCGAGGCAGGACCTGCTTTTGAGTCGATTTCTACTACCGGCCATCCTGCTGGCGGCCATCGCGGCGCCGGGCGCACAACCCGAACAAGGTCAACTCGACGCCAGCCCGAGCCTGTTCACCGTTATGGCGGCGCTTAACGCCGCCGGTTTCGACGCCGAAGTCGCATCGCCTAACAACCATCCTCTGCGCGACGCCGTGCGGCAGGAGCTGGCTAAACGCAAAATCCCCAGCCTGGACGCGATCCGGTCGTTCGTCAAGCAGCACCAGCGCAAGAACGATACCGAGGAACTGGGCCAGTACATCTCGTTCGCACTCTCGGTGACGGGGCCGCCGGCATTCGACTTCAAGGCGCGCGATGTGGAGATCGTGCCGGAAGCAACGGCACTGAAGGATTTCGCACCCTTGCTGGCGGCCTTCTACAAGGAAGCCGGCATCGAACAGATCTGGAACGCTTCGCAACCGGCCATCGACCATTACATCCAGCGCTACCACGAGCCGGTGCTGCAAACGGTCCTACAGGCGAACGCCTATCTGCGGACAGTCGCGGAGGAGAGGCACCAGGGCCGGCGCTTCCAGATCTACATCGAACTGCTCGCCCCGCCCAATCAGGTGCAGACCCGCAGCTTCGGGAACGATTACTACGTGGTGATCACGCCCTCGCTCGAGTTGAAGATCGACGAGATCCGGCACGCCTATCTTTTCCACCTCCTTGACCCGATGGCTACTCGCAGCGCGGAGGTATTGAAGCGGAAAGCCGGGCTGATTGACCACGCCCAGAGGGCCCCGGCCCTGCCGGAGATTTACAAGGAAGATTTCCTGCTGCTCGCGACGGCTTCGGCGGTGAAGGCCGTGGAAGCACGCCTGATGCGGAAGCCGGAGATGGTGGATGCGGCACTCAAACAGGGCTATATCCTGGCGCCCTGGTTTTGGGAGCAGCTTCCGGCTTATGAAAAGCAGGAGCAGTCGATGCGATTCTATTATCCGGAGATGATCAAGCAGCTTGATGCCCGGAAAGAGGACGCGCGGCTGCTGCGGGTGGAGTTCGCGGCCCGGGCGCCGGAGCGGGTGGTGACACCGGCTCCAGCACCAGAGCCCGTCGCCACCGGCGCGGCGAAGACGCTCGAAGACGCCGAGGGGGCTTACGCGAATCGCGATGTCGCCAAAGCGCGCGAGGGCTTCATGAAGGTCATCCGAGAGACGGACCAGAAGCCGTTGCATGCCAAGGCATACTACGGGTTGGCGCGCATCGCCGCCCTCGAAAAGAACCCGGAAGTGGCCGAGCGGCTGTTCCAGAAGACCCTGGAGTCCTCACCGGACCCGCAGGTCAAGGCGTGGACACACGTATACCTGGGCCGGCTGTCGGACGCCGCGGGCGAACGCGAGCAGGCGGTCCGGCATTATCAGGACGCCCTGGCGGTGGATGGCGCTTCCGAAGCGGCGCGCCGCGCGGCCGAGCAGGGCGCCCGACAAAGCTTCAGCAAACAGGAAAGGTGAAGGAGTTCTCTTTATGAATCGATTTTTCGTGGGCGGCATACTGGCGATAGCCGGCATCGCGACCCTGGCGGCCCAACAACCGGCGCCGAAGCCGGAGCCGGCGGGTCAAGCTCCCGCGGCGAAACAGCCGCAGCCCAAATCGAAGGGCGAGGTGGAAGCCATTCAAGCCATGTTCCAGGCCCCCAATGCGGATGCGCGCATCAAGGCGGCTGACGATCTGATAACGAAGTACGCCGATACCGATTTCAAGGATCTGGCGCTGTTTTTCGCGGCGGCATCCTATGAACAGAAGGGTGACTCCGATAAGGCCATCGTCTACGCCGAGCGCGCCGTCGACGCCAACCCCAATCACTACCAGTCGCTGCTGCTGCTGGCGCGCCTGATCGCGCAGCGCACTCGCGAGCACGATCTCGACCGCGAGGAGAAACTGGGCCGCGTGGAGGGGTACGTCAAGTCCGCCGAAAAGGCTCTTGCCACCGCGCAGAAGCCCAACCCGCAACTAAGCGATGAGCAGTGGACGGGCGCTAAGAAAGATATGCTCGCCCAGGGCCACGAGGCGCTAGGGATGGCGGCCATGGCTCGCAAGAAATTCGACGTTGCGGCAACCGAGTTCAAGACCGCCGTAGAGGGTTCCACCCAGCCCGACCCGGCCACCATGGTACGGCTGGGTTCGGCGTACAACCAGGGCGGCAAGTACGACGACGCGATTGCGGTGCTGGACAAAGTGCTTGCCATGCCGGACGCTCACCCGGCCGTGAAGCAGTTCGCCCAGGCCGAGAAGGTGCGTGCGACGCAGATGAAGACCGGCGGGGCGAAACCCGCGGCAGCGCCGGGCACCAGCGTCACCCCCGGTACGGTGGAGATCAAAAAGCCCTGACGACTCCCGGTACGGAGAAGAAGCGCGCGGATCTGGGAAGTCTCGAAGAGGCTATCGGCCACCGTTTTAACGACCGTGGCGCCCTGAGCCGCGCGCTTACCCACAGTTCACACGTTCACGAACACGCCCTCGCCCTCGACGGCACGGGGGAGCCGCTCCAATCCAACGAACAAATGGAGTTCCTAGGCGACTCGGTGCTCGGCTTCCTGGTGAGCGAGTGGCTGGTGAAGCACTTTCCGGATTACCCCGAGGGCCGGCTGTCCAAAATCAAGGCGCACCTTGTGAGCGCCACGCACCTCTCCGAAGCCTCACGCAAACTGAACATCGGCCGCTACCTTCAGATGAGCCGCGGCGAGGAGATGAGCGGGGGCCGCGAGAAGAGGACGCTACTTGGAGACGCCATCGAAGCGCTCATCGCCGCCCTGTACCTGGATGGCGGGATGCCGGCCGCCCGCGCCTTTGTCGAACGTTTCCTGCTGCCGGAAGAATCGAATGCAGAAAAACTGGAGGAGCAGGTCTCGACGGGAGCCGTCGATTTCCGCAGCGCCCTCCAGGAGCTCGCGCAAGCTCGCCGCCTCCCCGCCCCCCGCTACACCATCGTGAGCGAACGCGGCCCCGAGCACTCCAAGCTCTTCACCGTCGAAGTGCGAGTGGGCCGCGAGTGGTCCGTCCAGGCGGAAGGCGTCACCAAAAAGAGCGCCGCCCAACAGGCCGCCCGCGGCGCATACGAGAAGCTACAACAGGAATAGCGTCACTTCCCGACGAGCGGCAGGAGCACCCGATCCAACTCGGCATCGTCCCATCGCCCGATCTTCACATCCCGATGCAGGTCCCAGTTCTCCACGTGCGTCAGTGACGCGCCGCGCGCCAGTTTCACCAGCGGTCCCAGAGTTTCGAGCTCCAGGAAATCGGCATTCGTGAAGGTCTCGAAGCTACAGCCGAAATCCGTGAATGCGCCGGGTGCATCGGCAGTGGCTCTGTAGCGCTTGATGTAGAGATCCGTGCCGAGAAGGTAGGCCGCCCAGGTGTTTCGGTTGAAGGTCCCCAGCTTTTGGGGCACCGCGTTGGCGGGGTCCTGCCGGAGCATCATGTATTTCTTGGTGAACGTCCAGCGCGGGTCGGACAGGTCGCTGAATGCCCACATTACCAAAGGATTGGTGGGGGCCAGGACTTCCGGGTGCGTGCCCCGCGGGGGAAAGCCGTGGATTCCTACCCCGCCCTGCGCCATCATCGTGAGCGCCCAGGCCGCCAGTTCCACGGGTTTCGTACCGGCGTTGCGGATGCGATGCGTCACTTCCACCGCGGTGCCTGTGGGGGCCATCTTTACGGTGATCTGCTTTTCGATGCCCGTCAGTGCTTCGACCGGCTGGGTGGCTTCGAGCACGCCGTCCTTAACAACCACCTTCACGGGCCCGTTGTCGGGCGCGTACGTCTTAATGGGATCCTCAGGCGCCGCCCAGATGCGATGGCCGCCGCGTGCCACCCACTTCGGCTCGCCCGATTTGCCGAGCCCCTCGGGGAACTCCTTGAATAAGTTCCGGCCCTCTATGAAGGCGTAGCGCATGATGCGCGGGCCGATGTCGCTGGTAATCACCAGTTCCACCTCGCCGTTCGAAATGCGATAGCTGTTCGGCCAGCCCTGGTAGTTCGTTCTCTCGATCTTCACGGCAGCTTGAGTAGTCATAGCGAGTGCGAGAAGGAATGCGGCGCTCTTCCACATAGAGAGCCATTATGGCGCATACCGCGTCAGGGGCGGAAATGGTCCCAGCCAGCGGGGGGCAGAGGCTTGCCGGCGAGCAGGATTTCTCCGGCGGCGCCTTTGCGCATGGCGCCGATGCGTGCGAGCGGCGTGCCTTCAAAGGCCGGCGGCACGCGCGTCCCCGGCCGCACGGTGAAGAGCAGTTCGTAGTCCTCTCCGCCGTGGAGCGCCTGTGCGAGAGTGGCTCCGGAGTAGGCCGGCGGCGCCTCGATGGAGGCGGCGGTGCCGCTTGCCAGGCACATGCGGTGAAGGTCCAGCGAGAGCCCGTCGCTCAGGTCCATCGCGGCGGTGGCTTTCAGGCGTGTGCGGAGAAAGGCGCCCAGGCACAGGCGCGGCTCCGGCCGCAGATGCCTCCGGAACGCTTTGCCTTTCCCGGTGTCGAGCCCCAGGGCGCTCCCCCCGAGCCGTCCCGACACCCAGATTTCGTCACCCGCCCGCGCCCCGTCGCGCCGCAACGCCGTGCCGCGGGGAACCGCGCCACAGACTACGATGTCGCAGGCGATGCGTTCGGAGCGTGCCAGGTCGCCACCCGCGAGCGCTGTGCCATGCGCATCCGCCAGCGCCAGCAGGCCGCGGTAGAAGCGCCGGATCCAAAGTCGGTCCGGCGGTGCGGCCAGGGATACCAGGCAGAAGCGCGGCACTCCCCCCATCGCAGCGATGTCGCTCAGCCCGCGCGCCAGCGCCTTATGGCCAACCGCTTCCGGAGAGTGATTGGCGCGCCGGAAGTGGACATCCTCGAGCAGCAGGTCCGTGGTGAACAGCAGTTCTTCCCCGGCTCGCGGGCGGAAGATGGCGCAATCGTCCCCGATCCCCAGCGCCACGCCGGAACGCGGGATCGCACGCGCCATGCGGCCCAGCTCCCCGACGATTTCGATCTCTCCGGGCACCGCTACCGCTTCACCGGACGCGCCCAGACCTCAATCCAGTCCAGCCGCGAGCAGGCTATGCTCTGGCCGCCGGTCATCAGGTCCGTAAAGCCGATCTCTTCCACGCGCGAGAGGTCCGGTTTTTCGACCCGCGCGCCTTCCACGACGTTCTTGATGTCCAGCCGTCGCCAGCGGATATCCGGGATGTTGAACTCGCGCACGCGCCAGTCTTCCGAAGCGTCGTCGTTCAGATCGCTCACCAGCCACTGTCCCGCCGCAGTCTTGAGAATGATGTGCAACCGCCGGAAGCCGGCCTGCTTCGAGCGCCACCGGATCTTGGCGAGCCCGGTGAGGTCGGCGACGGATTCCTTGTGCCGAAGAGTGACGGCGCAGTTGCCGGTGCAGGTGCCGGTCCAGATGTAATACGGGTCGTCGGCCGGTTTCTCGTGGTGGCTTTTTTTGACGCCTTCGCGGCCGGGACCGTAGAGCGCCAGGACCAGATCGGCGTTGGCCACATGTTCCTGGGTGGCGGGAGTGGCGGCCTCGGTTTCCTTCCAGTCTTCACGAAAAAAAAGCCCGGGCCGGTCCTGCGCGAACAGCGCGGCGGCGATGGGGACTAGCAATAGCAGTCGCATTTCACACCCGATTCTAGCGCGACGCGCTTGACCGCACGACGGACCGTTTGAGACAATGGGCTCGCAGTTTTGGCAATGGCTTCGTTTGTCCGCAACTTCCATGGTTTCTACAAGGCTACGGGGATTTCTCCGTAGCTTTTTGTGTTTCCAGGGACGGCGCGGCCGCCGAACAGGTATACAGCCGCAAATTAGGAGAAAAAGCAGTGAAGGAAAAGGGTGTAGTGAAGTGGTTCAATGCCGCCAAGGGCTTTGGTTTCATCCAACGCTCGACCGGCGACGACGTATTCGTCCATTTTTCGGCCATTCAGTCGAACGGCTATCGTAGCCTCGACGAAGGTGCGGAAGTGGAGTTTGAGGTCAAGCAGGGACCCAAAGGCCTCCAGGCAGAGAACGTGGTGCGGCTGTAAGCTGTTTCCCAGGTTCGCAGACGGAAAAGGCCCCGCGGCGAGCGGGGTCTTTTTTTCGTCAGGGTTCGAGAGTGATGCGGACGCGGTTGCTTTCCTGGGTCCCTGCGGCGACGTAGAGTTCCGCCGGCCCGGCATTGACGATGGCGGGGATCTGCAACTCCACCAGATAGAAGCCGATATACCCGGGGGCCAGCACCGCGCGGGTCACCGGGACGGCGACGCGATCAATATAGGCTCGCACCTCCGCCGCTACCGCCGGCGGATTCTGAAGCGGCGCCGCCACGCCGGTGGGCCACTCGGGCCGCACCCTGCCCAGGCCGGTCGTCAGCACCTGAATGCGCGCTCCGGAGCGCACCGTGTTGAGGCCTTCAAGCATCATCCCGCTGTCGGCATCGAGGAGCATGGGGCTGCCGTCGCGACTGACGAAAATGGCCGGGGAGACGGGCTGCAAAGTAACCGGGAACCGCATCGCCGGGCCGCCGCCGGTCTCGACCGCGAGCGACACCTGGGGTCCGGAAGCCTCAAACGGCACCTGGATCTGCGAGGCATCGCCGGAGGCGGCGAGCACGGGGAAGAGCAGGCCGCCTGCGCGGGCGGAGCTTACGCGGCCCCCCAGTACACTAAGAAGCCCGCCGGGAGCCGCCGGGCGCCCGCTGAAATCCGCGGCATTCACTAACCGCAGGGCGGCTGCGCGGTGCGGTGCCATGGCCGCGTAGAGACCGTAGCCTTCCAGAGCGACATAGAGCTGGTTCCCCGCCGCGTCGAGGCGAATGTCCGTAGCGGCAGCCACCGGCAGGCTGCCCGCGATCGGCGTCCAGGATGCCTGAGGAAGGGCCGCGCTTTCCAGGTCCGCGCGAGCATAAAAGATGCCGCGTTCTGTGGCCACGTAGAGCGCTCCGGATGCCCGTTCCGCGGTCACCCCACGCACCGCTCCAGGGGGAAGGTCCGCCGTCAGGTCGTCCCAGAAAGCGCCGCTGTTGGTGGTGCGTAGAACACGTGCACCCGGGCCTTCAAGCACCGCCAAAGCAATGCGCGGCTGCGTCGCGTCCACCCAGATCCGCTCCACCGCGCCGCCCGTGGCAGGGGAGGGACCGCGCCAGGTGCGCCCGGAATCGAACGAGACCCATAGGCGGCCATCCGCGCTGCCTGCGTAGACCGTCTCTCCGGACGACGCGGCAGCCGATATATTGGCACCCAGTGCCGCGGAATAAGCGCTCAGTGCCCGGGCCTCGCGCTGCAGCGCGGTATCCGGCACCGGCCGCCACACCAGCCCTCCGGGGGGAAGCTCCAGCGCGCCCAGGTTATCCACATAAATGCGCGCACCGGCGGTGCCTCGCGGTGTTTCGAGGATTCGGCCGGGGGGGAGGTTGGGGAGAAAGTCGTTCAGGCCGCTCCAGGAGAGGCCGCCGTCCATGGATCGCCACACGCCGTAGTCGTTGGCGACCACCACCTGGTCCGGATCCGACGGAGAAACAGCCACACCGCGCTGCCGGCCGCCTATGACGGATGCGGAGCGGAATGCGGTGAGATTGGTCCAGGAGCGCCCGCCATCATCGGAGCGGTAAAGCTGGCCGCCCAAGCCGTACACCCGCCCGGGGTACTGGGGGAACGCGACCAAGGCCGCGCCGGCATCGGGGAGGCGCTCCGCGGAAGCCGGGGTGGTTCCGTCAGGACGAGCAGGGGCAGTGGCGGGCGTCCAAGTTTCGAAATCCTGTGTTTCGTAGACGCGCCCGGAGCGAGTACGAGCGTAAAGGCGGGTCCCGTCAGCCGCGTACCATACGGCGTCCACCGGCCCGGTTGCCGGCGCTGCGAGCGCCAGTTCCACGGATGAGCCGCCCACTTTGCGCCAGTCCGGGGGCTGGGGCGCGGGCTGCGCCAAGGTGACCCCCAGCGTGAGGGACACGCCAACGGCCAGCCGCACCACGGCGGATACTGAGTCGTTACGACACACGGGCGAGTTCCATTGTAACGCAATTTCCCTGGAGGCCCGAGCGCAAAGCCTTGAATAGACTCGTTTTTACTGAAATAGCGGGCCGGGCCCTCTGTTTGCTTAGCAACTTTGGTGCTAGACTATTGCTCTGGCGCAACCTGATGACTCAAGGCCGTAAACTCCGCACCGCGGCCCTCCTGCTGCTCTTGGCGGCCACGCCAGTAGTGTCCCTGCTCAACGCGCAGACGCAAAGCAGTGCTGCGGCACGTGTAATCACACTAACGGGACAGGTGTCCCTGCTTCGCGACAGCTCTCCCTGGGCTCTCAAAACCGGGGACTCGGTAATGCCGCGCCAGATCATTATTACCGGAGTGGATGGTTTCGCCACCTTCCAGATCTCCGACGGCAGCACCTTCCAGGTCTTTCCGAATTCGCGCATTCTGTTCCGCGCCACGCCCGCCAACTGGACCGATCTGTTGGAAGTGCTGATCGGCCGGGTGAAGGTGGAGATTCAGAAACTCGGTAAGCAGCCCAATCCGAACACGGTGCGCACTCCCACGGCAGTGATTTCCGTACGTGGCACGGTGTTCGATGTGGTGGTCGAGGAAGACACAGACGCCACCTTCGTCAGTGTGGATGAAGGACAGGTGGAAGTGGGGAATCTGACCGCGCCCGGCAAGACCCGGCTGCTCAATCCCGGGGAATCGATCCGAGTGTTGCGGAACGTGCCGCTGGCGAAAGTGATCGACAAGGGTTCCGTGGCGCAAGGTGCCCTCCGCGCAGCCGGCCAGGCAATTTACGAGATCATGTTCCGGACATCTCGCCCGGGTGGCGGCGGTAGCAGCGTTCCCGGCGGTGGCACCGTTGGACAGGGCGACACGCCGAAACCGGAAGCTCCGCCGGCGCCTCCTCCGGCTCCACCACCCCCGCCCGAATAGCGCTCACGGCAGCACGGCTAAGCTCGAAAGCCGCACACCGCTCGCGATATCTGTCTCGTGCCCGGCCGGTCTCCGGCTGCCAGGTTCTCGCGGTGCCCCGGGAGTCGGTTATATAGCACTCACCCAGTCTGCGGCGGCGGGGAAGCAGCGGCCAAGCGTCGCGTCGCGAGGTTCCAACCCCGGATCACGCCCTCCTGGGTCCCGATCAGCAGCCGGTTGCGCGCACCGTCAAAGACCACCGGGCCACCTGACCGCGGTGCTGCCGGTGGCAATATCCAGGATTTCTAGCTATCCCCGCCGATGGGGTGAGGACGGTCTGACTGTCCGTACTGAAGGCGGCGCTCCCGCGATAGAAGTCGGCGCCCTCAGGACCGCGACCCACCGAAACCACCCAGGCACCTGCGGCGGTGATCGCGATGGAGGCGCTGGTACCGAACTCCGGCCCGAATCGCACGCTCACGACAAGCTGCCGCGGTTTGGGACGACCGCCCCGCGGCGAGCTGTAACCAGATGGCGCCCTTCCTAGATCACTGGACCGGTATGTTCACCGGTTTCGAATCCACTCCGCCCACCGAAATTACGACCGGCTGCACACCCGTAGGAGCGTCCGCCGGCACCGTGACGTTCAACTGGTACAAGCCCACGAAAAACGGCGCGAGTCCGCTGAAAAGGACCTGCGCAGGCCGCCCGCCTATCGTGATGGTGGGAGCAGCCGTAGTGCGCGCCAGCGGCTCCGCTCCGGGGCTCGGCTCGCCCGAAGCCGGCTGCGGATTCACCGGGCCCAGGCCGTTGGCATAGATCTGGATCGTCTGTCCCCGCCGCGCCGGGTTGGCCGGAGTAAGCAAGCCGTAGTTGCTGTCGAGCGCCGCCGCGAGCTGCCCGCCCGTACCGGGGTCGGTGTACTCGAACGCCGCCGGTGAGTAGGGGTTCAACTGCAGCGTATACAGCGCGCTGGGGATGTCCCAGACGGTGACCTTCATCTGCACGGACGACTGGTCGCGCAGCTCCCACGGAATCTGTACATTTACCTGGGTGTCGCCGACGTAGGAGAGGTGCCCGGGAACGCTGATGCCCGTCGCGTCGAAACTCACGCTTACCCCCGCCATCGAGAGCGGCAGGGAACTGGTGGAGAGGGCTTTCGCGGCATCGCTCATGCCGCTGCCGAAGATGCTCGCGTAGGAACCCGGCGCCAAGCCGCGCCCCACCGTGCCGCTGGCCGCGTTCACCACGCCGCCACTCGAAATGGCCGGCAACGGGCGGGCCCAGCCGAAGAACTCCGTCGTGAGCCCCCCGGCGGTGGCGCTAAAAATCTGGTCGCCGTACACGTTGCCCAAGTCCACCCAAGCCGCGGCAATCCCCAGCTTGTCCGTGGCGGCATCGCCCTCCGAGATCCGGCCACCGCCGCTCACCACCCGGAACTGCACGGGGGCATTGACGACCGGGACGCCGTAGCGGTCCACCACCTTGAAGCCGATCAGCCAGTCGATGTCGTTGATCACCCCCGTAAACTCGCCGTTGATGACAGGGAAGATGTTGTTCGCCACACCGTCACCTACCAGGTAGAGATAGGGCACCCGCAGTGTGGTACCGCCGCCCGTGATGGTGACCGCCCCCTCATAGGAGCCTGCGGCGGGGACGGTGCCGGTCAGCCGCACTGAGACCGTGCCGGATGCCCCGGCGGCGAGTTGCAGGCTGCTGGGCTCAACCGCGATGCCAACGCGGGAATCCTGGTCGCGCCGCGTCACCGCGACCGCGAAGGTGGTGGCTGTGGAGCCCGTGTTGGTGACCGTCAGGGTGGCGGTGAGGGGCAGGCTTCCAGTGCCGATCACCCCGAAGCCCAAGGTGGCGGGCTCAACGGTGGCATTGGCTGCACGCGCGGCGGCCACATCGAGACGCCCCGCCCCTACGGCGGCAACGCGCGCCTGCCCCCCCGCATCCTGCACGTTCGGGTTGGCCGTGTTCACCAGCGCGGACTTCACCTGCGCGGGAGTGAACTGCGAATTGAGCTGCTTCACCAGCGCGGCGGCTCCGGCGGCCATGGGGACGGCGAAACTGCTGCTAGAAACCCCGGTGTAGCGGCTGGGGTCAAAAATCTGTGAGTTGGTGTCCAGGTTCTGGGTGGCGGTGTAGATGCCGGTACCGGGCGCTACCAGCTCGGGTTTGATCGCGAAGTCATTGATATTCGGTCCGCGGGAAGAGAAACCGGCCACCACATCCGCGGTATCCGGCAGGGCGTGCAGGGCCGTGTCAAGGGTCACCGACGCGCCTGCCTGCGCCAGGCTCTTCAGCGCGCTTCCGGCGCTGTTCCCTACCATGGCGGCCGGGATGCTGGCGCTCAGTAAGCCGACCGGATCGATGGGGGTGTTCGATGCGGTGTTGACGATCACAACCCCGACCGCCCCGGCGTCCTGCGCATTCAGCACTTTGTCGATGAACGAGCAGCCGCCGCGCTCAATCAGCGCCACGGCGCCCTGGAGCGACCCGGCGGGTGGCAGAGCGCAGTACTGCCCGCCTGTGTCGCGCAGCGGTGCGATTACGGGTGCGGCGGGACGCGGCCCGTCGCCGAACAGGGCGTCGAAATTCTGGCCGGAGGCAGAGACCCGGGAATAGAACAGGTGCGCGTTGGTGGACGCCCCCACGGTGATCGCGGAAGGCGCCGTGCCCGGCGTATTGATGGTGGAAAGCGTGGGTGCAAGGTTGCCCGCCGCGCCGTCGTTACCGGCCGATACCACCACCGTCATGCCGCTGGCAATGGCGGCCTCCACAGCCTGGGCGCGCACGTCGCACGCGCCAAGCTGCCCTGCGACATCGCTGCAGAACGTTTCGCGCTGAAGCGCGCCATAGACCGCGGGGTCGCCGATCGAGAGCGTAGCGATATCCATGCCGTCATCAAGCGCCGCTTCGAGCGCCTGGATCAGCACCGGAGCGCGGGTGGTGTCGTTCACCCCGGGGGAGCCGATGATCTTGTAATTCCCCAGCCACGCTTTGGGCGCGATGCCCGTGATGGTGGCGGCGGGGCCGGTATTGCGCACTCCGGCGGCGATGGCCGCGATGGCGGTGCCGTGGCCGAAGTGGTCGCGTGGAGTCACGTCGTCGGGCTTGGAATCGCGCGGATCCAGATCCGCGAAGGGCAACTGCGAAACCCAACTGCGGGCCACGATGATCTTGCCATTGGTATAGGCCGTCTCGCCCTTGGGGAAGCCGGAGGGCGCCTGCAATCCGGAATCCTGGAAGGCGGGGTGGGTGTGGTCTATGCCGCTATCGATGATTGCGATTTTCACCCCTGCCCCGGCGTTCTCTACGCCCCCGGCAGCATTCCAGGCAGCCGTGGCATTCACTACGTCCACCGCGGTGTTCATGTTCATGTGGATAGGCGGCAGGTACGCGACCCGTAGGACTCCCGGCAAACCGGAGAGCGCTTCCGCCTGCTGCCGCGTGGCCCGTACGAACACCGCGTTCAGCAGCAACTGCACCGAGCCCGTGACCCGGACGTTACGGCGCGCCAGTTCGGCCGATACGGATTTCTGCGCGGCTTCCACGCGGGCCAGTTGACTCACGGCCGCGGCGGAACGCAGCATCGCCCGGGAGGATGTCTTCCGGGCCACAGCCTGCTCTTGAAGAATCAGTGCGTAGTCATGTTCACGTGTGCGCCCCTGGGATACGGCGGACACGATCAGCAGCAGAGAGCACAGCAGCAGCGGTTTGCGCATAGTGCCATTGTGACGCATTCGACACACCCCGAGTTGCAGGCTACCTGCGAAATAGCCAGAACAGGATCGAGAGCACGATGCTGATCACGATGGAACTGGCCAGCGGGAAGTAGAAAGTGGAATGGCGGCCTCGCAGCACAATATCGCCCGGTAGCCTGCCGAAGCGGATGGGAAGCTTGTCCCCAACCATGAACAGCACGCCCGCCGCCACCAGCACAAGCCCCATGATGACGAGCATCCGCCCAAAAGCCATGCTCTATTCTAACCGGGGGACGGGCGCTAACCCCCGATCTTGCATTCGAAGGCACCGGGATGCAGAGACCAGGCGGGTCCGAGACGGAATTTTTCAGATCCGGCGACCAGACGGTGGCGGAGTTGACTGAACGATATGGTCAATATCTGCCTGGGCAAGGACGCCAGGGAAATGCGCGTGTTGGAGATCGGACGCGGCGCCGGCCGTGTAACATGCGCACTGGCAAAGGTGTTTGGTGAAGTCCATGCGGTGGATGTAAGCGGGGAAATGGTGAAACTGGCTGCCGCGGCGACAGCATCCCTGCCCAACGCTTTTGTATATCAGGATAACGGTAGGCCGGCTGCGCCCCGGTTGCCTGTTCAAGTTTGAGGTGCAGGGCTATCTTGGCCTGCAGGCAGCGGAGGCTGATACCTGGCTGGGTGTTGCGTTGAGTGAAACCGAGATGCTCGGGATTGCGGAGCGGTGCGGATTTGAAGCCCGGTACTCGTTGGATGCCGGTGAAGAGCGGTTCTGGCTCTGGTTCTTCAGGAAGAACTCATAACAGCGCAGAGCGGGGGGAGCCGCTACTCGCCCCCCCATCTCCCGTCCCCCGTCTCCTAGACGGAGTACACGCGTCCGCGATGCTGCCCGATCAGAATCTGGAACAGGCGATGCGCAATCAGCTCGTGAAGCGTCAGCAGTTCGCGGTTCGCCGCTACGATGGCTTCAGGGTCAAGCGCGCTGCCCTCCATCTTTCCACCGGCCTTGAGCGCCTGGGTGGCTTCCCGGATAATCGGGTCCTCGGCGACTTCGCCGGCCATCTCCCAGAGGGTAATGAAACGGTCGACGGCGGTCGGGAAACTGACTTCGAACACCCCGAAGTTACTGGTCGTGCGGGGCGGCTTAAAGTCCAGGTTGAACGGGCCGTTGTAGCCGTGGGTACGTAGCAGCACCAGCACGTTCAGCCAGTCGAGCGGGTTCACCAGCCCGACCGCGATATCCACGTCGTGCTTCAGGCGGTAGCCGTCGTTGATGTCGAAGTGCCACAGCTTGCCCGCCAGTATGGCGCGGGCCAGGGCAGCCCGCGGCGCGGCACCCCACATCAGCTCATGCAGGTATTCGGGGTTGAGCCCCACCATCTCCGGGTGCGTCAGCAAGCCTGATGCGATGAAGGCCAGCATGGCGTCGCTGGTAGGCAGCAGGATTTCCGCCGCCGGCTCGAACGGCTTGGCCTCCAGGCAATGTTTGAGGGTGGGGCGGTTCTTCTTCTTCGCCACCTGGATATCGCGCTCGCAGGCGGCGTTGAGGGCGTCCGCGTACCAGCGCAGCGTCTGGGTTTCGTCGATGGCGCCCTGCACCTGGTACCCCAGGGAGCCGGGCCAGTAGATCGCGAACTGCGCGCCCAATTCGTGCCCGATCTCCACCGCGTTCTTCAACCGGCAGGCGGCGTACTCGCGGACGGCCGGGGATTCCGCCGCGGGGCTGGCCGCCCACACCGCGTGGTGGAACGTTTCCGCCGTCACCATCGAGCAACCCACGCCGTTATCTGCGAGGCAGCGCTTGATGCGTTCGACGGTGCTCCACTGCTCCTCTTTGCCCAGTGCCGCCGTGGGGATCACGTCGGTATCGTGGGTGCACCACCAGCCTATGCCGATCTCCGCGAATTCGCGGATCACGGCTTCATAGCCGATGGGTTCGCGGGTGGGGGCGTGGAACAGGGCATGGCCCTCGTACGCAGCCGCCCACTGCGGTCCGGTGATGAAGTATTTGCGGCGGGTTCCCGGAGTGTAAGCGCCGCCGCAGGAGGTCATGAGCCGCTCGACGAGCGCTTGCTGCCGGGAGGCGGGGATTGCGTCCATGGACCCATGATAGGGCATTTATATACTTGACTCACCCGGCTGTAGCCGCAATGAGAATATACGAGTATGGACCCCGATAAGCAGTGGCGCATCGACGCTGGCTGGTACTTAAAGGGAGCCACGCTTAGGAAAGCGAAATGGAAGGCCAAGAGCGACGATTGGGACCACGACCACTGCTCGTGCTGCTTGGGCGACGTTTGCTGAATGGGACGGTCCCGAGATCCTTCACGAAGGCTACACCACGACAGATCGGCATGAACATGGTGCTGGCTACCATTGGGTCTGCGAGAAGTGCTTTGTTGAGTTGAAATCCGAAATGCAGTGGCAGCTTCAGCCTTCGGTGAGTCAAATACATAAACGCCCATGATAGAGCAGGCGGCGGGGGTGCGTTAAAGGGTAATACCGCCGTCCACCGCGAGCACCTGGCCGGTGATGTAGCTGTCCGGTTCGAGGAGGAACCGGATGGCCCGGGCGACGTCCTCCGCGCGGCCGTACCGGGGGATGGTGCCGTCCTGAAGGAACCGGTCGTACTTTCCGGCGGCGATGCTGGCTTCGGCCATTCCCGCGGCGGTCACCCCAGGGCTCACCACGTTCACCCGAATGTTACCGGGCCCGCGCGTCTCCTTCGCCAGGATGCGGGCCGCATGCACCAGCGCGGCTTTGGCGCCGGCGTAGGCCGTAGAACCGGGGAAAAGCGCGCTGGCCTGCATGGTTCCGGTGAGGACGATGGCGCCCGGTGTGCCGGCCGCCTGCATCCGAGCCGCGGCTTCGCGGGCCAGCAGGATGGGGCCCAGGTAATTCACCTCGTGCGCCAGACGCATGGCGGCTGCCTGCTCGTCGAGGCGCGCGGGGTCGCCCGTGAGCACGACGAGGCCGTAGAGGTTCGGGGCGGCGTCCAGCAGGCGCGCGCGGCCGTTCGCCTGAGTGATATCGGCTTCGACTACGGTGGCGATTTCGCGCCACTTCTCCGCGCGTTCGGGGTGCCGGTGATAGCCGACAACGAGCCGCGCGCCTACCCCGGCCAGCAGGGACGTTACCGCGGAACCGATGCCCCCGGCGCCTCCGGCCAGCACGATCTCGCGGCCGCGCAGCGTGTCAGGCACTCGCCCCGGTTTCCTTGGCGCGCTCCGCGCGGGCGCACTCCCGCGCCACATACCCGCA
>DATMYF010000193.1:0-3741 GCA_035561075.1 Bryobacteraceae bacterium | reverse complement strand
AGTGCTGCGCCACGGAGTAGAAGCTGAGGGTGTGGCCCAGGAAGCGGCAGAGTTGTGAGAGGGACCGGCCAATGTCCTCGATTTCGATTTGGGAGGGGTCCGGCGCAAGCGGGTAGACCCGTTGTCCGGTGAACGTCCGGACCCGGACGGTCTTCGTGCCGCCTGGTCCCAGGAGTTGTACGGCGACCGGACGGCTCGCGTCGAAAAGGCAAGTTCCTGTCTGCATAGGTTTCCTATAAAGAGATAAAGTCGGTATTGCGAGGCTGGCCGCTGCGCTAACGGCGGACGTCACTTCCGGTTTGCGCGTTATTTGCCCGGAACCATTCGTCGCCACTTCCCGCAACAATCGTTCATCTACTCGGCCAGATCCCCGGGCATCGGTTACGCGGCCATGGATTTAGAACCAGCCCTTCTCCTGCCCATCTTCGAACAGACGGTGTGCGTATTCCTTCGGACTGAGATGGTGCATGTTGCTCCGACGCTGAACATTCCCCCGCAGTTCTGCACGTGCATACGCTTCACATACCAATTCCTCATTCCGACCGTATTGCGAGGCGAGATAACGCATCATCTCCCTCTGTGAGCGGATTCCGCCAGGTTCAGGGGCATCAGATTCTGTGAGGGTCCAGTCTGAGTCAACAGCGCCTCGCCCTGCGATGAAGCACGCCTCAACGGCCTCCCCTCGGCTAGCTTTTTGCGAAACGTCGACCCAGTACACGACTTGATCTCGGCCGACCAGAACCTCTCCAACCCAGCTGCCGTCCTGATGTCGAACACGAGCTGTCAGACGATAACCTTTGTATGTCATAGATGGAGGAATTTCCTCTGCCGGTCCCGGAGGGAACTGATCTCTAACCAATACGGAGCACACCCCCTTGACACCGAAATCAAAGCGGACAAGGAGATAGGTGTCGTCGCGCGTGCCACTGATAACAACTCCCAACCCATAGTCTGTGTGCCTGACCGGGCACCCGCTCCCGTGGCGTGCGAGGCGGGGCACATGGCCGTTTCTCAGGCCCCTCAAGACCCGGGGCCTGCGCCCGTCCCCATAGGCAACGAATGGCGCATGCGCGTGATCCGCGCGTGCATGGAGATCGCAAACTGCCCCGTGTCAGCGACAGAACTGGCGATGCTCATCGCCCAATCAGAGGACAGCAACCAACACTTCAGCCACCTGGAGAAAGCCCATGGAATCCTTACCGACGTTATCCGGTGCCGGCGCTAACGGCGCCGCCAGTGTTCCGAAAGCCACGTTACCGAGCGCCGCCGTGGCGCCGACATCCATGATGCGGGTCCGCATGCTCGTGACGCCACAGCAAGCCAAGGCGTGGCTCGACCAGAGCAATACTTCGAATCGGCCAATGAGTGACCTCCACTGGACGGCGATAGCTGTGGACATGATGGAAGGCCGCTGGAGATACAACGGCGATGCGATCCGGTTCTCTTCTGCCGGTGTTCTTCTCGATGGCCAGCACCGCTTGCGCGCATGCGTTGAGGCCGGACTGCCGTTCGAGACGGACGTGGTGTTTGGGCTCGACCCGACAGTAATGGACACCATCGATATTGGTCGCGTGCGGCGTGCATCCGATCTGGTCTCACTTAAGGGCGTAGAGAATGCAACCGTCGCGTGTGCCGCCGCGACGCTCCTGCTTATTCACGATAAGTTCGGGCTTCATCGGGTGCAGAACCCGGATGCACACCCGACGAAGACCGAGGTTATCGCCTATGTGGTGAACAATCCTCGGCTTCCCGCAGTCGCTGGTCGTGTCGGGAACTGGACTAAGAGGTTGGTAGCGCCTCGCATCGCGGTCGCGTGCTACTACCTCTTCTCTGCACAGAACCAGGAATTGGCGGACCGTTTCTTCAAGGACTTCGCGCAAGGCGTAAACCTGGCACGCACGAGCCCGGCCTACTATCTCCGCGAGCGCATGGTGGAGGACCGTACGTCGAAAAGGAAACTCCAGATTCTTGAGATACTCGCACTCTTCTGCAAGGCATGGATCGCCTACAGGGACGGCGTGCGGATGAAACTGCTCCGGTGGGCACCCGGCAATAACGAAACCTTCCCGGACATCAGTGTTGGCGGTGGTGCCGCGCAGGGCGGGCTGGGGTGAGGCGACAGCCCACATTAGAGAAGCACGTCGTTGCGCGCATCATGAAGGCGCTCAAGGATCGGCGGGGCGTGGTCGTGCGGAAGCGTCACGGCACCGCGATGGGAGTGGCGGGCGACCCGGACCTCTACGGGACGATCAACGGTCGCCACTTCGAACTCGAGATTAAGCGGCCTAACGATCCGTCCTCGCAGTTGACCGAACTCCAGACCCGCCGGCTTCTGGAGTGGCAGAACGCCGGTGCTCTCACCGGCGTCGCCCGGAGCGTGGACGACGCGCTCGTCATCCTGGGCCTGAAGCGGCCGGAGGAGGGGAGCCATGTTCATGGATGACTTGAAGCGGATCGACGACATGCTGAAGTCACCAGCCACCCGGTGCCGCTTGCGGAGGACCGCATACTTTGAGTTCCGGGACCGGACGGAGCGCATGGACCGGATAGGCCACGTCGGTCCTCGCCGGAGGCGCTGGCCCGCAATTGCACCGTGGCCCGCAATGGTCGAGCGTAGGCGGTCCCGCGGGTGGAAGCCCGCACCTGAGCCTGAGCCTGCTGCTGCGCTGCCTGAGCCTGAGCCCGCTGCGCTGCCTGAGCCTGAGCCTGCTGCTGCGCTGCCGGAAGTGCCGCGATACGTAGTGCCGGTGCTCCGGTTCATGCGGAAGAGCCAGCGCGTGTTCCGCGGCGACTTCCTGAAGTGGACCTGCGTGGAGTGCGGGCGGTTCCTGTTCATGTGGGCGGATTCCGGTGATCCGGACAAGTGCCGCGAGTGCGGCAACACCCACATCGAAGGGCGTCCGTGGACGGGGCGCGCGTTATGAATAGCCTCCGGTGTGCGGCGTGAGCTTCTATTCCAGAGATGCCCTGGTCCGACTACACCAGGAGCAGGCCAGCGGCGCGCCCAGCTGCCCCCCGTCGCCACTGGTGCCTATCCCTGGCGACGCCCCGATGGACAACGCCACGCTCACCGTCTGGAACGGCGAGCGGTTTGTGGCACACCGGACGTGGCTGGCGGGTGTCGTGGTGGACTCCGACGAGCCGGCTCCGGACCCCGTGACTGCGCTGGCCGACGCCCGGTGCGTCGTGGCCAACTGCGGCGGCACCCGGGTGTGTTTGGTGAAAGACGGCCAGCGGTGGCTCATGTTCGCCGGCTCCCGGAAGGCGTCCGGCCGGAGGCGGGATTTCGCGTCGCCCTTTTTGGCGCACGCGATCAGGACAGCAGAACAGCGGTATGGCGCCGCCGCTGGGTGGCACACGGAACAGCGAGATGAAGGAACAACGACAGTGGCCGCGAATTTACCTCCGCCAGGTGGAATGGGCAGCAACGGCGATGTGGATCTGGATGGGCTCTAACCCTGTCGGGTCCGATTGGAGTCTTGGCAGCGTGCGGGTGAACACGCTCCAAGAGGCGATCCGCCTCTATCGCCGGAAGCTCCGGGGCGCGCGCGTGGAGGTGGCATGTGCGTGATGAGCAGCCCGCGAAAACCGCCCGCTACTTCCGGACGTTCACCGGACAACGGGTCTACCCGCTTGCGCCGGACCCCTCCCAAATCGAAATCGAGGACATTGGCCGGTCCCTCTCACAACTCTGCCGCTTCCTGGGCCACACCCTCAGCTTCTACTCCGTGGCGCAGCACT
>DATMYF010000192.1:0-15384 GCA_035561075.1 Bryobacteraceae bacterium | reverse complement strand
GGCTATGGCAACCGCGATTAAACCGGTCGAACCAGCCGAGAACGCGCTTTTGGCCGAATTGGAGCGAAAAATCGGTCACGCCAGCAATATGTACCGCTTGCTGGCGCACAGGCCGCAAGCGCTCGAGCACTTCGTCGCGTTCTACAAGGCGGTAATGGGCCAAGGGACGCTCGACCCCCGCGTGAAGGAACTCATCTATCTGACGGCTTCCTTCGCCAACGAGTGCCCTTACTGCACGGGCGCGCACCTGAGGCTCGCCCAGCGCGCCGGCATTACCGAAGAGGAGATCCGCGCCCTGAAGACTCTCCAGGACCACGGCTTCACCGAACCGGAGCGCGCCGCCATCCAATACGCCCGGGAATTGACCCAAACCGCCGCCGCCGACGACACATCCGATGCCCTCATGGAACACTTCAACAACGAGCAGATCGTCGAAATCACGCTCATTGCCGCCCTCGCCAACTTCACCAACCGATTCAACAACGGACTCGGGATTCAGCCCGAGGAATAGCCCGATGGGGATCGTGAGCGGTGTGAACCCAGTGCTCGAGGCACTGCGCGCCGGCCGTGCGTTCGACCGCATCCTGGTTGCCAAGGGCGCCGGGGGACAACGAGTGCAGGAGATTGTCGAACTGGCGCGGCGGGCATCCATTCCGGTGCGCTTTGAGGCGCGGCCGGGGCTGGACCGCCTTGCCGGAAGCCCCGCACACCAGGGTGTCGTTGCGCTGGGCGCCGCCAAGCGCTATTCGGAACTGGACGATGTGGCCGCCAAGGCGGGTATGCTGGTGGTTCTCGACGGTCTGGAGGACCCCCATAACCTGGGCGCGATC
Organism: Bryobacteraceae bacterium; assembly: GCA_035561075.1. Lineage (GTDB taxonomy): Bacteria > Acidobacteriota > Terriglobia > Bryobacterales > Bryobacteraceae > JAMCRM01. Next base: position 14,554 of record DATMYF010000192.1, on the reverse strand, counting down.
GTGCGCACCGCGCATGCCGCCGGAGCGGACGCGGTCGTCATACCGGAACGGCGGGCCGTGGGGCTGACGGACGTGGTTGCGAAGGCAGCCGCGGGAGCCCTGGAGTACCTGCCGGTGGTCCGGGTGACCAACATCAACCGCACGCTCGAGGAGTTAAAGGAGCGGGGTTACTGGATCTATGGGCTCGACGAGCGGGGCGACCAGGAGTACGACCAGGTGGAGTACAACGCCCCGACCGCCATCGTGCTGGGCGCCGAGGGCAAGGGCATGCACGATCAGGTGCGAAAGCACTGCGATGTGCTGGTGCGGATCCCCATGGCGGGGGCGATCTCGTCGTTGAACGTGTCGGTGGCCGCCGGAGTGGTGCTTTTCGACTGGCGGAGACGCCGCCCGAAGGCCACATAGTAAAATCGAAGATCTATGGCATTTCTGCGTCGCGCCGCGGCGGTACTCGTGCTGGCAGCCGCCGTCCAGGCCGCCAGCCGCGCGCCTGTGCGGACCCGTCATGCGATGGTGGTGACCCGCGAGACGCACGCTACATCGGTGGGCGTGGCGGTGCTGAAGGCCGGGGGCAATGCGGTAGACGCGGCCGTAGCGGTGGGGTTGGCGCTCGCCGTTACGCATCCCGCGGCCGGTAATGTGGGCGGCGGAGGCTTCATGCTGCTCCGTTTCGCCGACGGCCGCACCACGTTCCTGGATTTCCGCGAACGCGCCCCGGAACGCGCCAGCCGCAATATGTACCTGGACGCGGCGGGCAATCCCACCCGGGACAGCACCGTCGGGTACCGCGCAGCAGGGGTGCCCGGCACGGTGGCGGGCCTGGAGTTCGCACATCGCAAGTACGGGCGGAAGCCGTGGGCGGAGCTGATCACCCCCGCGGTAGAGCTTGCGCGCGAGGGGTTTCCGGTGTCGTGGAGTCTGGCGGCGTCGCTGCGCGGCGCATCGAAACTGCTGGAGCCATTTGCGGATTCGAAGCGCATCTTTCTGAACGGCGGGAAGTTCTACGAGTCCGGCGATACGCTGGTGCAGCCGGAACTGGCCCGCACACTCGACCGCATCCGTCGCGATGGAGCCAAGGGCTTCTATGAAGGGGAGACGGCGAGGCTGTTGGCTGCCGATATGGAGAAGCACGGCGGCCTGATCTCGCTTGCAGATTTGAAGAATTACCGGGTGATGGAGCGCCGGCCGCTCACCGGCAAGTACCGGGGCTACGACATCATCAGCGCGCCGCCGCCAAGTTCGGGAGGCGTCGGGCTTCTACAGATGCTGGGCGTCCTGGAGGGCTCGGGCTACGAGAAGTCCGGCGCGGGCTCCGCCGCCGCCTGGCACTACATGGCCGAAGCCATGCGGCGCTACTTCGCCGACCGCGCAACGCACCTGGGCGATCCGGATTTCGTGAAAGTGCCGGTTTCGCGGCTGCTCGACCCCCACTACATCGCCGGGCTACGGCAATCGATCCTAAGAGACCGCGCCACACCCAGCAAAGAAATCCACGCAGGCGAGATGCCGGCCGGGGAATCGAACGAAACCACTCATTACTCGATCGTGGACCCGGAGGGGAACGCCGTCGCGGTCACCTACACACTCAATGGCGGCTACGGCAACGGAGTGACCGCCACAGGGCTGGGCTTTCTGCTGAACAACGAAATGGACGATTTTGCCGCCAAGCCCGGCTTCCCCAACTACTACGGGCTGGTACAGGGCGAACCGAACGCCATCCAGCCGCGGAAACGCCCGCTCTCGTCGATGACCCCCACGGTCGTGCTGCGCGATGGCAAGCTGTACCTGGTAGTGGGCTCGCCGGGCGGTCCCACCATCATCAACACTGTGTTGCAAGTCCTGGTGAACGTGCTCGACTTCGGTATGAACGCCCAAGAGGCGACCGATTTTCCACGCGTTCATCATCAGTGGCTGCCGGATGAACTGCGCGTCGAACGCGGCATTTCCCCGGGCACGCTTGCGCTGCTCGAAGCGCGGGGCCACCGGCTGCACTCCGTGAACGCCCTGGGGGAAGTAGCGGCCATTCTGTGGGATGGGCAGTGGCTCCAGGGAGCCCCCGATTGCCGTACCGACTGTACCGCCGAAGGATTTTGAGAACCCAATGAATCACGCGTTATCCACGCACCTTTTCGTGAACCACCGCCTGACAGTGGCGCTGCTCGACAGGATTATGCGCTCCGGCATTCCGGCCGTGGAGCTTTTCTGCGCACGCCAGCACCTGGATTATCGGAACCGGTCGCAGATTATGGAGCTATCCCACTGGTTCCGCGACTCGGCGCTCACCCTCCATTCCCTGCATGCGCCCATCTACACGGACGAGATCTGGGGGCGCTCCGGTCCGCAGAGCTATATCAACATCACGGAGCCTGTGAAAGGCCGCCGTCTCGAGATGATCGACGAAATCAAGCGCGCGCTCGAAATCGCCGAGTACGTGCCGTTCAAATATCTGATTCAGCACATCGGGGTCTCGGGAGAGGAGTGGAGCGAGCGCAAAGTGGAGACGGCCTTCACGGCGCTGGAGGACATTTGCCTGTTCGCGCGCCAGCGCGGCGTGGAGGTACTGCTCGAAAACATCCCGAATGACCTTTCCAGCCCCGAACGTTTGGTCCTGTTCGAAGGCCTGACCCACCTGGGCTTGAACTTCGTGTTCGATACGGGGCACGCCAACATGGCGGAAGGAGGAGTGGCCGCGGCGTTCGAGATTATGAAAGACCGTATCCGCTCCACCCACATCCACGACAACAACGGCAGCGACGACAACCACCTCTTTCCCCTGCTGACGGATAAAGGCACTGTGGACTGGGCCGACGCCATGCGCCTGCTGAAGAGCCGCCCGGACCAGTATCCGCTGCTGCTTGAACTGCGCGAGGTTCCCGAGATCAGCAATCCGCTCGATCGAGTTGCCGAAGTGTTTGACCGCCTGGAGAAACTTGCGTAAATCATGTCTGACCGAATCACCATCGCCGATGCCGGCAAGCACGCCGGTGAAACCGTCCGGATCGCGGGCTGGCTCTACAATCTGCGGAAGTCCGGCAAGATCGTCTTCCCGATCGTGCGCGACGGCACGGGCCTGATGCAGTGCGTGGCGGTGAAGAACGCGCTGCCGGAAGACGTGTTCAACACGATCAAGGACCTCACGCAGGAATCGTCCCTCATCGTCACGGGCAAGATCCGCGCCGAGCAGCGCGCGGTGGGCGGCTACGAGATGGATGTGGAGGGGATCGAGGTGCTGCAGAGGGTGCCTGAATCGGACCCCTACCCGATCACTCCCAAGGAGCATGGCATCGAGTTCCTGATGGACCGGCGGCACCTCTGGCTGCGCAGCCAGCGGCAGCACGCCGTGATGCGGGTGCGCCACGAAGTGATCCGCGCGGTGCGGGACTATTTCGACAACCACGGCTTCACCCTGGTGGACACCCCCATCTTCACCCCCGCTGCATGCGAAGGCACCACCACGCTCTTCGAGGTGGACTACTTCGAGGACGAGAAGGCCTACCTGACGCAATCCGGCCAGTTGTACAACGAGGCCACGGCCATGGCGTTCGGAAAGGTCTACTGCTTCGGCCCCACCTTCCGCGCCGAGAAGTCGAAGACGCGCCGCCACCTGACTGAGTTCTGGATGGTCGAGCCGGAGATGGCGTATGCGGACCTGGAAGAAGTGAAGCGCGTGGCCGAGGAGATGGTGGTCTACATCGTGGGCCGGGTGCTTGAAGAGCGCGCCGCCGAATTGAAGGTGCTGGAACGCGATGTCTCCAAACTGGAGGCCGTGAAGGCGCCCTTTCCGCGCATCAGCTATGACGATGCCGTGAAGACACTCCAGGCCAAGGGCAGCGAGATCAAGTGGGGCGGCGATTTCGGGGGCACAGACGAAACCCTGCTCGGCGAGGATTACACGAGCCCGCTCATGGTGGACCGCTACCCGACGGAGGTGAAGGCCTTCTACTTCCAGCCTGACCCGCAACGGCCCGAGGTGGCCATGGGGGTGGATGTACTGGCGCCCGAGGGCTACGGTGAGATCATCGGCGGAGGGCAGCGCATCCATGATGCCGAGTTGCTGCTAAAGCGCATCGAGGAGCATCACCTGCCGAAGGAGGCCTTCGACTGGTACCTCGACCTGCGCAAGTACGGGAGCGTGCCGCACGGCGGCTTCGGGATGGGAATTGAACGTTGCGTGAGCTGGGTCTGCGGCCTCGAACACGTGCGCGAAACCATCGCCTTCCCACGCATGCTTTACCGCCTGCGTCCGTAAGCCTGATATGCGCACGTCCCGGATCGCCATTATCGGAGCGCCGCTGGACCTGGGGCAGGACCGACGCGGCGTGGACATGGGCCCCTCCGCCCTCCGTGTAGCCAACATCAACCGGCGGGTGGCCGCGTTGGGCTACGAGGTGCTGGACCTGGGGAACGTGCCGGTAGTGCAGCCGGAGAGTTACGAGCAGGGCGATTCGCGGGCGCGGTATGTGCCGCAGATCGAGTCCACGTGCCGGCTGCTGGGTGAGATGGTAATTCAGGCCCTTGAAGAGGGACAGGCGCCGGTGGTGATCGGGGGCGACCATTCCGCGGCTATCGGGACCATCGGTGGCGTATCGAGCTTTTTCCGCGGCCGGGACGAGAAGATCGGGCTCGTCTGGGTGGACGCCCATGCCGATATGAACACGCCCGACACCTCGCCCAGCGGCAACGTGCATGGAATGCCGCTCGCGTGCGTGGTGGGAATGGGTCCGCCGGAATTGGCGGGGCTGTTCGGCTTCGGGCCGAAGGTGGACCCTGCCAACGTTGCGATTGTAGGGCTGCGGGACGTGGATCTCCCCGAGAAGCCGCACGTCCGGGCCTCCGGCGTGAAGGCCTTCACGATGCGCGATATCGACGAGCGTGGCATGAAGGCGGTGATGCAGGACGCCATCCGGATCGCGCGGCAGGGGACGGCAGGGTTCCACCTCTCGCTGGACATGGACTTCATCGATCCGCAGTGGGCGCCGGGCGTGGGCACACCCGTGCGCGGTGGCGGGACGTACAGGGAAACGCATTTGGCAATGGAACTGATCTGCGATTCCGGGGCGATGGTCTCGATGGAAGTAGTGGAGGTCAACCCCGTAATCGACGAATCGAACCGCACGGCGGACCTGGCTGTGGAACTGGTCTTGTCCGCGCTGGGCAAACGCATCCTATGACATCGACGGTAGCGGTAATTTACGGCGGGCGCAGCGGCGAGCACGAAGTTTCGGTGCGCTCCGCCAAGGCCATCCTGAACGGGCTCGACCGGTCCAAATACGATGTAATCGAGTATTACATCGACCAGAACGGAAAGTGGAGTCCGGAGCCGATCCTTCCGGAGCCGGGCGCGCAGCCCGAGATCGACGTGGTTTTCCCGGTGCTGCACGGCACCTTCGGGGAGGACGGCACGGTGCAGGGCCTGCTGGAACTGGCGGATCTGCCTTATGTGGGGGCGGGCGTGATGGCGTCCTCGGTCTCCATGGATAAGGAGATGACCAAGCGTGTCTGCCGGGAACGGATGTTGCCCGTAGTAGACTACGTGGTGCTTTACCGCGGCCGCCTGGACCCCACGGAGGCTTGCGACCACATTCCCTTCCCCATGTTCGTGAAGCCGGCGAACCTCGGTTCGTCGGTGGGGATCACTAAAGTTTTGGAGCAGTCCGAACTCCTTCCGGCGCTGGAGATCGCGGCGGAGTACGACCGCAAGATCATCGTGGAACGCGGGATCATTGGGCGGGAACTCGAGTGCTCCGTGCTGGGGAATGACAACCCCATCGCCTCGGTGCCATCGGAGATCCTGCCGTCGCGCGACTTCTACGATTACGAAGACAAGTACCTGCTCGACAGCGCCAGGACGGTGGTGCCGGCCGAACTTGCGCCGGAGATTGCGGACGAGGTGCGGCGGCTGAGCGTGGAGTGCTACAAGGCCGTGGAGTGCGAGGGCATGGCGCGCGTCGATTTTCTGCTCGAAAACACCACTAACCAGCTCTACATTAATGAAATCAACACCATCCCGGGGTTCACCTCCATCAGCATGTATCCCCAGATGTGGAAGCACAGCGGCGTGGAGTTCGGCGAACTGCTGGATCGGCTGATTCAACTGGCGCTCGACCGGCACAAGGCGAAGAGGGCTACGCGTTACACGCGATAGAATGGAATAGACCCCCTGGCCCAATTGATGCATCGTATTCTTGCCGTTTTTCTGCTATTCAGCGCGGCTTTCGCCCAGACTGAAGACGAGCTCGCCCGCGAGGTGAAGCGGGTGGTGGAAGTGTATGCCGCGGTGGAGGCAAATGCCGCCGACCCGGTCTCGGCGGAGCAGGCCTTCTACCAGGGCGCGATCCCCGGGATGCTGCGCCGCCTGGACCCCCACTCGGTGTTCTTCGACGCGGACCAGTTCGAACTGCTTCGCAAGCTCCAGACCTCGATGCAGAAGGGCTTTGGGACCGTCGTTTCGGTGTTGCCGGGACGTGTAATTGTGCTGCAAACGCTGCCCGGGACGCCATCCGCCAAGGCCGGCATCCTGCCCGGCGACGAGATCCTGGCGGTGAATAACTACGACCTCAGCCGGCTGGACATCGAGCAGTTGACCGGACTGCTCGGCCAGACGCGTCAGCAGAAGGCCGAACTGGTGGTGAAGCGCCCGGGCAACATACGGATGCTAACCCTGGTATTGACGCCTGAGGATTTGCAGGCCCCGAGCGTCGAGCGCTCGTTCCTATTGCGTCCGGGCATCGGTTACGTGCGTGTATCGAGCTTCGACGAGCAGACCGGGGCACAGATCCGCCAGGCCATTGAGGAGATGGGGGGAGCAAAGCTGAAGGGGCTGGTGCTCGATTTGCGGAACAACCCCGGGGGCGTGCTCACGGCAGCGCTCGAAACCGCGTCATTGTTTTTGAAACCGGGGCTGAAAGTAGTAACGGTTCGGGGACGGTCGGTGGAGGAGCACGCGCAGAACGTGCCTGAGAACGCCCGGCCGTACGAGTTCCCGATGGCCGTGTTGGTGAATGGCAAGAGCGCCAGCGCTTCCGAGATCGTGGCCGGCGCCGTGCAGGACTACGACCGCGGCGTAATCGTAGGGGAGCCCAGTTTCGGCAAAGGCCTGGTAGAGAGCGTTTTCCCGCTATCAGAGGGCGCCGGACTGGCACTTACCACGGCGCTCTACTACACCCCCAGCGGAAGGTCGATTCAGAAGCCGCTGGGCGCTGCCTTGGCCGCCACCACAGCCAAGACGGACAAGGCGGTCACCTATAAGACCCAGGCTGGCCGCACCGTGACGGGCGGCGGCGGCATCCTGCCCGACCGTGTGGTCTACCCGCCGGGAATGTCCCGGCTGGCGATGGTGCTCGACGCGAGCGGATCGTTCACCACCTTCGCGACCCATTACCTGGCCCGCAATCGGATTGATGAAAAATTCGAGATCACGCCGGCGCTGCTCGATGAATTCAAGGTATTTCTGGCCGAGCGGCGCATTCAGCCATCGGTTGGCGAGTGGTCCGGGGAGCGCGAATTTGTCCGTAACCGGCTGAAAACGGAGCTATTCAACCAGGCCCTCGGCGTAGCCAAGGGCGACGAGGTGGAGGCCCAGCGGGATCCCCAGATTCTGAAGGCGCTTGAAGCCGTGCTCCAGGGCGCATAAGTCGCTTGCGGACTGAAAAGATCCACGGGCGAACCCGTTCTACAATAGGGTTGCATGCGCATTCCCGAGCTCTCCGCGTCGGATCTGAAACTGCTTGCGCAGTACGACACTCCCACTATCTGTAACGTCATCGAGCTGTTCGACGTGCGCCCGCGCGGCGCCGGCTACATGGACGGACGAATCCGCGCATGTTTCCCGGAGATGCCGCCGATAGTGGGTTACGCCTCCACCGCGACGTTCCGCGGCGCATTCCCGCGGCCGGAGAGCACCGTCTACAGTTCGCTTGACGACCAGGTGAAGAGCTTCGCGGAATTGCCCGGGCCGCCCATCGTGGTGTTCCAGGATCTCGACGACCCACCGATGGCCGCTACGTTCGGGGAAGTCATGTGCTCCACCTACCAGGCATTCGGTGCTGCCGGCCTTATCACGAGCGGGGCGGCGCGGGATCTCGATCAAGTGCGGCGCCTGGGCTTCCCCGCGTTTTCAAGCGGCGTGATCTGTTCTCACGGCTATAGCAGCATCGTTTCCGCAGGGCAGCCGGTGCGGGTGGGCGGGGTGGCAATCTTCCCCAGGACCTTACTGCACGCTGACTCCAATGGGGTTACCACCGTGCCGCACGAGATTGCATCCGAAGCGGCCTGTGTAGCGGCTGATTTTGTCGCCGCCGAGGCCATCATTCTCGATTACCTCAAGACCGGGGAGCGCGACCCGGTCCGTTATTCCGAGGTTCGTAAGGAGGCCATGGCCCGCATCGCGGACCTTGGCCGCCGCGTGCGCGCCCGAAGCGCGCGAATGCCATAATAAAACCGGAGGTTTGATCCGTGGCTACCACCACAACAACCCAACCCATGTCTCTGGAAGACGAGAAGAACCCCTGGCTCGCCGCCGCCGCGAGGTTCGATAAAGCCGCTACGCTGTTGAACCTTGACGACGGCATCCGGAAGATATTGGAGACGTCGGGCAAGGAGATTACGGTCCATATACCCGTGCAGCTTGACGACGGGCGCATCGAGGTATTCACCGGTTACCGCGTGCAACATTCGGTGGCGCGCGGCCCGGGCAAAGGGGGTATCCGTTTCGCACCAAACGTGACGCTCGACGAGGTGCGGGCGCTGGCTTCCTGGATGACGTGGAAGTGCGCCGTGGTAAATATTCCGTTCGGCGGCGCCAAAGGCGGAGTGATTTGCACTCCGAACCTGCTCTCGGACGCGGAGCTGGAGAAAATCACGCGCCGCTATACCGCTGAAATCATGGATTTCATCGGTCCGGACCGCGACGTACCCGCGCCGGATATGAACACCAATGCCCGCGTGATGGCCTGGGTGATGGACACCTATTCCATGCATACCCGCCAAACGGTAACGGCGGTGGTAACGGGAAAACCGATGGCGCTGGGTGGCTCGAAGGGACGCCCCGAAGCCACAGGGCGTGGATGCATGATCGTCACCCTGAAGGCGTTGGCGCACTTGGGGATCGCTCCCACGGATTCGCGCGTCGTAATCCAGGGGCTCGGGAATGTGGGCGGCATGGCCGCCCGGCTGATGCAGCGCGAAGGTTTCAAAATCATCGGCATCGTGGAATACGATGGTGCGGTGTACAACCCGGACGGGCTGGATATCCCTGCGCTGATCAAGCATCGCGACGATACGGGCTCCATCCTGAACTTCCCGGGGGCAAAGAACATGGACCGCCATGAGGGCATGTTCCTCGAATGCGAGGTCCTGATCCCCGCCGCCACGGAGAACGTGATCACCTCTCAAAATGCCGCGCGGCTTCGCTGCAAGATCCTGTGCGAGGGCGCCAACGGCCCCACAACACCGCTGGCCGACGAAATTCTAGCGGAAAAGGGCGTGTTCGTGATTCCGGACATCCTGGCGAATGCCGGCGGCGTCACGGTCTCTTATTTCGAGTGGGTGCAGAACCGTCAGGGCTTCTACTGGAACGAGCAGTTGGTGAACGAGCGGCTGAAGGAGATCATGGAGGAGAGCTTCGACGCGGTGCTGGGATACGCGGAGAAGCACAACGTGGACAACCGCACTGCGGCTTACATGCTGGCGCTCGACCGCGTCGCTTTCGCCGTCCAATTGCGGGGACTCTACGCGTAGTGGCTAGCGGTGAGGCATGAGCGAAGCATCCACCCCGCTCATGCGGCAATACAATTCGGTGAAGCAGCAGGTGCCCAACGCCCTGCTGCTTTTCCGCTTGGGCGATTTCTACGAGCTCTTCTTTGAAGACGCGGTTACCGCCGCGCGCGAGCTGGAAATCACCCTGACGTCGCGCAACAAGGAAAAGGGCGCCGCCATACCGATGTGCGGCGTCCCCTACCACGCCGCCGAAGGCTACATTGCGCGGCTGATTCAGAAAGGCTATCGCGTCGCCATCTGCGAGCAGATGGAGGACCCGCGTCTCACCAAGAAGCTGGTGAAGCGCGACATCACCCGCATTGTTACCCCCGGTACCGCCACCGATTCGAACCTGCTGCGCTCCCACGAGAACAATTACCTGGCGGCGGTGGCGCGCCATGGAAACCGCGCCGGCGTGGCCTACGTGGACGTCTCGACGGGCGAGTTCCGCGCCTCGGAGATGGACGCGCCCGAGGTGGCCGGCGCGCTGGAACAGATCGGCGCGCGCGAGGTGCTCTTTCCGGCGGACCTGCCGCTGCTGGCCGGCGAAACACAGGGACCGCGCTTCCTCCGCACGGATCTCGAAGAGTGGATTTTCAGCTTCGACTACGCGGAGCGATCGCTGAAAGAGCATTTCAACCTGCTGACGCTCGACGGCTGCGGCTTGGCCGGCCGGCCGGCCGCCGTATCCGCCGCCGGCGCCATCCTGCACTATGTGCGGGAGACGCAGCGCGCCGCCCTCGACCACCTGGACCGCCCCGCGCACTACGACCGCTCCGAGACGATGGTGCTCGACGGCGTCACGGTGCGGAACCTGGAATTAGTGGAGCCGATTTTCGCGGGGGATGGTTCGACGCTGCTCGGGGTGCTCGACCAGACCCTCACCGGGATGGGCGGCCGCCTGTTGCGACAGCGCCTGCTGCGTCCCTCGATGGACCTCGCGGAAATCGAATCGCGCCTGGACGCCGTGGGGGAGATTGCGCAACAGACCATTCTGCGGGCGGAACTGCGCAAGGAACTGGGGGGTGTGCTCGACATCGAGCGGCTGCTGGCCAAGGTCACTATCGGGATCGCCGGGCCGCGCGAGCTGCTGGCGCTAGGGCGCTCGCTCCAGAAAGTGCCGACGCTCAAGCGCTGCTTCGATACCCAGCAGTCCATGCGGCTGCGCACCATCTTCGACTGTCTGGATGAAATGCCCGAGGTGCGGGACCGCATCCTCGAGGCCATCTCCGACGAGCCGCCTCTCAATATTGCCGACGGCGGTACCATCCGGCCGGGCTTCAACGCCGAACTGGACGAACTGCGGGACTTGCGGCAGAACGGCCGACAGTACATTGCCCAGATCGAAATACGCGAGAAGGCCCGCACAGGCATCCAGTCGCTCAAGGTGCGGTTCAATAACGTATTCGGCTACTACATCGAGATCTCAAACGCCAATCGGCACCTGGCGCCTGCCGATTACGAACGCAAGCAGACGCTGGTAAACGCCGAGCGCTACACCACCCCGGAACTCAAAGACTACGAGCGCAAGATCCTGGATGCCGAAGAGAAGATCCTGACGCTCGAAAAGGAGCTTTTCGGAGAGACGCGGAAGTTCGCCGCCGCCCACGCGCAGCGCATCCGGGCAACCGCTGCAGCTGTAGCGGAGCTCGACGTTACTGCGGCGCTGGCGCAGGTGGCCGCGGAGAACCGCTACACCCGCCCGCGGTTCTCGACGAACGGGGAGATGCGCATTGTGGCCGGCCGCCATCCTGTTATCGAGCGCCTGGCCGAGCAGGAAGCCGGCCGTTTCATCCCCAATGACCTATACCTGAACGATGCCACCGACCTGATCGCGGTGATCACCGGGCCGAACATGGGCGGTAAATCCACCTACCTGAGGCAGGCGGCGATCATCGCGATTATGGCGCAGATGGGATCGTTCGTACCGGCGGAAGGCGCGTCGCTGCCCCTGATTGACCGTATCTTCACGCGCATTGGCGCGTCCGATAACTTGTCGCGCGGGCGTTCCACTTTTATGGTGGAGATGACCGAGACGGCCGTTATCCTGAACACCGCTACGCCCCGCAGCTTCGTGGTGCTCGATGAGATCGGCCGCGGAACCGCAACCTACGACGGCCTGGCTTTGGCCTGGGCCGTGGTGGAGCACATTCACCGCCACACCCACGCCAAAACCCTGTTTGCGACCCATTATCACGAGTTGACCGAACTGGCCGACCAGTTGGAAGGTGTGCGGAACCTGCGGGTATCGGTCAAGGACGCCGGAGGGCGCATCATCTTCCTCCGCAAGGTGGAGCCGGGGCGCGCCGATCGCAGTTACGGAATCGAAGTGGCGCGCCTGGCCGGTCTGCCGATGGGAGTGGTGGAGCGTGCCCGCGAGGTGCTGAAGCTGCACGAGCGCACCGAGCACGTAGTGACCGAAGAACTGTCGCCGCGGGCCTCCGAACCCGTGCAGATCAGGCTGTTCGAGCCGGTGGACCATAACATCGCCGAGCGCATCCGAGAACTAAATATCGACGAACTGCGACCCGTGGAGGCGCTACGGCTGCTCAGCGAATTGCAGGAAGAGTTAAGGAAATGCGTGTAGCGGGAATCATGAGCGGCACGTCCCTCGATGGGATCGATGTAGCCATTGTCGATATCTCAGGGCGCCGCATCAGCACCGTGGCGTTCCGCAGCACCCCTTATTCCGCGCAGACACGCGAGGCGGTGATGGCAGTTTCGAACACCACTACCACCACCGCGGCAATCGCGCGGCTGAGCTTCAAACTGGGCGAACTCTACGCCAGCGCGGTGCGGGAGACCTGCCGCCGAAACGGAGTGCCCCTCGATTCGGTCGAGTGGATCGGCTGCCACGGCCAGACTATCTATCACGAGAGCGGCGTTACCACCATGCAGATTGGGGAAGCCGCGGTGATTGCGGAGGAGACCGGCATCCCCGTGGTATCGGATTTCCGCACACGCGACGTCGCCGCCGGCGGCACAGGGGCGCCGCTGGTTCCGTATGTCGATTACTGGCTTTACCGCCACCCGCGTCGCGGCCGCATCGCCTTAAATATCGGGGGCATCGCTAACATCACCGCGATCCCCGCGGGCGGGGCGCCCGAGGATGTAGTGGCGTTCGACACCGGCCCAGGCAATATGGTGATCGATGCTCTCACGCGTGAGTACACCGGCGGGAAACAGAACTACGACAAAGACGGGCGCATTGCCGCACGTGGCAACTTAATTCCCGGACTGCTGGACGAATTGCTGGCGGATCCGTACTACAACAAGAAGCCGCCTAAGACGGCCGGGCGCGAGCAGTACGGCAGGGAGTTCGTCGCGGGGCTTAAGGGCCGGCCTGAGGACCTGATCGCCACCGCGACGGTCCTAACCGCCGCCACCATCGCGGGGAGCATCCGGCAACTGCGCGGCGAGTATCACGATCTGATTGTGTCAGGAGGCGGGGCCCATAACCCTCAGATCATGGCGCACCTGGCGGGCTTTCTGCCGGGCCTAGCGCTGGCGACGTCCGCAGACTTTGGCATCGATATCGACGGCAAAGAGGCCATCTGCTTCGCGGTGCTGGCGCATGAAACCGTGCTCCGCAGGCCCTCTAACCTGCCTTCAGCCACCGGCGCGAACAAGGCCGTGGTGCTGGGCAAGATTACACCCGCCTAACGTCGCGGATCACAGGGTTCTACGGTGTAGACGAAGCCTGCGATCTTCCAGCCGTCGGCGGTCTTGAGTAAGTGGAAGGAATCGACACCGCAGTGGCTTAATTTGCCGCCGCGGTGGAATTCATAAGGCGTCCAGAGCGTGGCCACGCGGCCGTGCAGTAACACCTTGGGATCGCGCATGACCTCCCGGATGGGCTCTTTATCCTTCCCCAGGCGTGCAGCGAATTCTCCATAGGACACACCCCCAACGCTCACCTCCCCGCCCTTCTCTCGCACAAAGAAATAGCCCCCTTTGGAAAGCAGGACGGCGGAAGCGGCTGTCGGGTCGCGGGCTTCCATAGCGTCGAAGAGGCGCTGCACTGTCGTCACGACAGCCTGCTCCTCCGACGCGGCAGCAGGCGCACGCATGACAAGCACCAGGAGCGCGATGGCCAGGATTCTCATTTGTGCCCAGTCTATAATGCGTACCCCCACAAATGCAAAAAGCCCGACCTTGAGGGGTCGGGCTTTTGCGAATTAATCCGGGCGACTTCCTACTCTCCCACACACTCGCGCGTGCAGTACCATCGGGGCTGAGAGGCTTAACTTCCGTGTTCGGGATGGGAACGGGTGGGTCCCTCTCGCTATGATCACCCAGAAATCTGGTGACTTCCTGATTACCTGATCTTTATTGAATATTGACGGGTCGCGTTCGGACTACCGTATGTTCACAGTAGAGTTTATGGTCAAGCCGAACGGGCAATTAGTAACGGTAAGCTCAACGTGTTGCCACGCTTACACATCCGTCCTATCAAACTGGTCGTCTTCCAGTGCCCTTATTACGCTTGCGCGTTGGGAGATCTCATCTTGGGGAAGGTTTCGCGCTTATATGCATTCAGCGCTTATCCTGACCGAACTTCGCTACCCAGCTATGCCTCTGGTGAGACAACTGGATCACAAGAGGTTCGTCCATCCCGGTCCTCTCGTACTAAGGACAGGCCCCCTCAAATCTCCTCCGCCCACCACAGATAGGGACCGAACTGTCTCGCGACGTTCTGAACCCAGCTCACGTACCGCTTTAATAGGCGAACAGCCTAACCCTTGGGAGCTTCTACACCCCCAGGATGCGATGAGCCGACATCGAGGTGCCAAACCGG
>DATMYF010000191.1:0-3411 GCA_035561075.1 Bryobacteraceae bacterium | reverse complement strand
TGCCTCGTCAAGGGCGAGATCGGAGGCATGGCCTCCGATGGGGACTACTGTCCCAAAGGTAGCAGCGCAGGCCGCCACCGTAAAAAGCCAGCCCGCTGCAAGCGGAACCAACCGGAGGAAAGACACTGTTCGCCGCATAGGTATATGGTCGAAATCTATAGTAAAAACTGAAGTAATACGAATCAATAACGGAAATAGTCAGCACATCGCAATATACCAAAGTTAGCCCTGTACAAGCGTTTCAACTAATGTATACTTGGCGTTGCGAGAACCCTATACCAGCGCCACGCCGCCGCTTTTCCACCAGGATACCAGCATTATTTCCCTCGATATTTAGCTCAATTTAATTCTGCTCCTGGTATTTGGAGCGCTGGCGCCGTGCCTTCGGGCGAGGTCAGCCGATACCCATCCAGTAGTACCAGCGACGAATCGGCGACAATAATCGGCATGGACGTCCTGATCGTAGGGGCCGGGGTGGCGGGACTGGCTGCTGCCCGGGACCTGTGCGCGGCGGGGTACGAGGTGATGGTCCTGGAGGCGCGGGACCGCATCGGTGGCCGGGTCTGGACGCGCCGGGAACCGCTGCTGCCCGTGCCCGTGGAACTGGGGGCGGAGTTCATCCACGGGCGCCCACGGGAGACCTGGGAGATCGTGGAGAAGGCTGGCTTGACCGCCTGCGATGTGACGGGCGACGGCTGGACGCGCGAAGGCGATTCGCTCAAACCACGGGACGAGACAGCGCGCTTCGACCGGCTCTTCGAGGCCATGCAGCGCACGGGGGAGCCCGAGCCCACCTTCGAGGAATTCCTTCAGTCGACGCCCTTCGACGCGACCACCAAGGCTTGGGCCACGGCGTATGTGGAGGGCTTCAACGCGGCTCGGAAGGAGCGGGTGGGGGTGCGGTCCCTGGTAGACGACGAGCGCGCCGCCGGGGCTATCGGGGGCGATCACCTGTTCCGGATTCTGAGCGGATACGACGGCGTGCCGCGGCATTTATGGGCGGGCGCGGCAGGGGCCGAATTGCGGCTCAACACTGGCGTTACGGCGCTGCGCTGGGGACCCGGGAAGGTGGAAGCCGAGACGCGCTCGGGATGGTTTGCTGCGCGTTGCGCGCTCGTGACGGTGCCATTAGGAGTGCTACAGGCGGCGGACCAGCCGGGGGCGATTCGCTTTTCCCCGGAGCCTCCCAATCTGGAAGCGGCGCGGCGCCTGGAAGTGGGGCAGGTAGTGCGGGTGACGCTGCGCTTCCGGGAGCGCTTCTGGGAACGGCGCGACGGGTTGGGCGAAGCGGGGTTTCTGCATTCGCTCGACGAGTGGATGCCGACGTGGTGGTCGACTCTGCCGGTGCATGCCCCGCTGCTGACGGGTTGGGCGGGCGGATCGGCGGCGGAGCGCTACTGCGGACGCGGCGAGAGCTTCGTGGTGGAGCAGGCCATGGGAGCGCTGGCGCGCCTGCTGGGAATGCCCGTGCGGGAGATCGAAGCGATGGCAGACGGCTGGTTCTGGCACGACTGGCACGGCGATCCGTATTCCCGCGGTGCGTATAGCTATGCGCCTCCGGGAGGCGCGGCGGCACGGCGGGGGTTGGCGGAACCGGCCGGAGGGACGCTCTTCTTTGCCGGGGAGGCCGCCAATGTTGAGGGCCACAGCGCCATGGTGCACGGAGCCATCGCCAGCGGACGGCGAGCGGCGGCGCAGATCGTGGCGGCGCTCAACGGCTAGTGCATGGACTTGCGTGTGGAGTGTTATTCGGGCCGGAAGGCTGACGAGCGGCCGGTCCGGTTCTGCCTCGGAGACCGGATGTACACGGTGGAGGAGATCATGGACCAGTGGTATGGCCCGGATGCCACGTTCTTCAAGCTGCGCGCCGACGATGGAGACATGTACATCCTGAAGCACCACGCGCCTAGCGATGAATGGAGCTTGGAAGCGTTTCGCAAGGAGTGAGGTTCGGGCGGTGTGGTAACGGCGGCATGGGGACAGGTGCACCGGCGCAAGCCGTCGGCAGTACAATAGCCTCTGGAAAGGAGTCGGATGTCTGAAATCGACTCAAAGAGAGGATCCAACCGGCGGGAGTTTATCGCCGGTACAACGTTTGGTGCAGCCGGGTTTGCGCAGTTCTGCTGCATGTCGCCGGAAGCGGCGGCGGGCAGTTGGTCGATCGAAGGAGGCGTTCTGAAAATCGCCCTGACGCGCGAACGGGGTTTGCAGAAGGTGGGTGAGCCGCGCGTGGTGATGGACAATGGCCGTAAGCTGAACATCATCGTGGTCCAACACGATAAGGGCCGATGGGCGGCGCTGGACCGGACCTGCACGCACGGCGGGGCGATGTGCGCCTACCAGAAGCGAAGCCGTACGATCCGCTGCACGAGCGTGAACCATGCGGAGTTCACGCTTGAAGGCAAGTTACTGCACGGGCGAACGCACGGCGACGTGCGCAGTTACGCGGTCAGCAAGCGGCAAGATTGGATCGAGGTGGTGCTGGAGACAAAGGCATGAGGCGCGCCGTTGCCGCGGCGATCCTGCTGTCAGTGGTGGCGACGGCCGGGCAGCGTGGCGGGTTCGTTAGGATCCCGCCAGGGCGCAACGGTGCGCTCGCGGTGGAGAGCGGGTTATGGATGGGCCGGACCGAAGTGACGGTGGGCGAGTTCGAAAAGTTCGTCAAAACGACCGGCCACCAGACCACCGCCGAGAAGGCCGCTGTGTCGAGAACGTGGAGGCAACCGGGTTTCCAGGTTTCGGGGAAGCAGCCTGTCGTCTACGTGTCGCTGTCCGACGCCGAGGCTTACTGCACCTGGATCGGCGGCCGACTGCCGACCGACACCGAATGGGAATACGCTGCGCGCGCTGGAACGACGACGCGCCACTATTGGGGCGACGCAATCGACGGGCGCTATCTTTGGTTCAGGGAGAACTCAGACGGGCGACCACGCGACGTGGGCAAGAAACGGCCGAACAAGTGGGGGCTATACGACGTCGAAGGCAATGTCTGGGAATGGACCCGGGTCGAGGGCCAGGGCGAACCGAAGGCCAGGCGCCGGGGGGCTTCTTGGGTGTCATGCGAGATCATCGACGGCGGGCCCGCCCACGCGCCGTCGCTACTGATCAGTCTGACGACCGGCATCGGGATCAGCGCCAGGTCGGAACACCGGCACGACGACATCGGGTTCCGCTGTGTGAAGACCGGCCATTGATGGGAGAACTCAGATTCTCTAGAAGAGCATCACCCGGTCGGATTCCACCGTCAGTGTATTGAGCACGGCGAGGGTACTGCGGGCGGCTTCTTCAATTAGCGACGCTTCGGTGACGCCGCGCTGGTCCATGCAGGTGCCGCAGGCCAGGATGCGGGTGCCCCCGGCTCCCAGGCGGCGGAGCATCCAGGGAATGTCCGGCGCGCCTTCGGGCACGGAC
>DATMYF010000190.1:0-31160 GCA_035561075.1 Bryobacteraceae bacterium | reverse complement strand
CCGAGCCAGACACGCTGGAATACCCGCGGCTTCCGTTGGCTGAAGGTGATCGGCCGGCTAAAGCCCGGGGTGAGCCTTGAGCAGGCATCCCTCGAAAACCAGGTGCTACGGCGGCAGATCGAAGCTGCCGACCCGCGCAGGCGGCCCGTTCCGGCCTGGGACAAGGAGCACAAAATACGTGAGCGCGGCCTCGTATTGCCCGGCAGTGGCGGCTCCTCGTATCTCCGGCAGCGCGCCACCAAGCCGCTGTTCATCCTCATGGTGATCGTCGGAATGGTGCTGCTGATCGCCTGTGCCAACGTCGCCGGCTTGCTGCTGGCGCGGGCGGCGGGGAGGCGGCGGGAGATTGCCATCCGGCTCGCAGTCGGGGCCGGCCGTGGAAGGCTCGTTATGCAGTTGTTGGTTGAGAGCGTCGTCCTCGCCCTACTCGGCGGTGTGGCGGGTTTGGGGCTGGCATGGTTCGGCTCCGGCGCGTTGCTGCGCCTTTTGCCGAACGCCGGCCCGTTCCGAATGACTCTCGACGTATCCCCGGACTCCCGGCTCCTTCTCTACACCGTCGCCATCTCGCTCCTCTCGGGCGTGATATTCGGCATCGCGCCGGCAGTTAAGGCCACCCGACCGTCTTCGGCTTCATGGCTCAAGGGCGAACCTCCGGAGACGACCTTCGTGCGCGGCTTTCGGCTCGATTGGTGCCGGATGCTGGTGGCCGCGCAAGTGGCGCTCTCCATCGTGCTGCTGATCGGTGCCGGACTCTTCCTCCGCAGCCTCCAAAACCTGCGGGACCTCGACCCCGGCTTTCAGCGGGACAGCGTGCTGCTGGTGCGCACGGATCCTTTCCAGAGCGGGTACAGCCCCCAGCGCGCACGAGCCTACTACGAGCGGCTGCTCGAAGACGCGCGCTTGCTTCCAGGCGTGCGTGCCGCCAGCCTGGCGTCCATCACGCCGCTCGGCGGAACGAGTTGGAACAGCAATGTCTCCGCCGAGGGCTATAAGCGTCAGCCCGAGGAGAGGCCGTTCGTGGAGTTCAACGCGGTCGGCCCCCGATATTTCGAGACCCTCGGTATCCCGGTCCTGCTGGGACGCGATTTCCGCGCCGACGACAGCCCCGCTGTGACAGAGAACACGACCACCTCCCGGCGACCCGGGCGGGAGATCGACACCCCAGGTCCGCGCGTGGCCATCGTCAACGAGGCCTTCGCGCGCAACTACTTCGCCGGTCAGAACGCGGTGGGAAAGCGCCTGAGCGTGGGCGACCGGTTCGACGCCGCCGGATCATATGAGGTGGTCGGGGTGGTGCGCGACGTGCGCTACGTCGGCCTGCGGGACGCCGCGGTGCCGATGATCTACTTCCCTCTTTGGCGGCACAGTCCGTACCCGCTGGCATTGTGCCTCCGCGGTGCCGGCGACCCGAAGCTGCTCATCGGGGCTATACGCAGACAGGCAGCGGCCATCGACGCCGCTATTCCGTTGCTTCAGGCCCGCAGCATGCAGGAGTTTCTGGACGACAGCGTGCTGCAGGAACGTCTCGTCGCCACGCTTTGCACCCTGTTTGGCGCTCTGGCCGTGCTGTTGGCGGCCGTGGGGCTGTATGGAGTAATGTCGCAAGCCGTCTCACGCCGCACTCGCGAGATTGGCGTCCGCATCGCTATGGGAGCTCCGCGCTCCGGCGTAATGCGCATGGTGATTCGCGATGCTCTGGTGCTTGTGGCTGCCGGTGCGGCCATCGGGATTCCCGCGGCACTGGCTCTCTCCCGTTATGTCGCGAGCCTGCTCTACGGCATCAGCCCGCAGGACCCCGCGGCCGTTGCGGTGTCCATCGGCCTGCTGGCAGTCGTAACCGTGGCGGCAGCCTGGGTGCCCGCGCGCCGCGCCACGCGCATCGACCCGATCCGAGCGCTGCGATACGAGTGAATACATGTGGTCATGGATGTCGCGAAAACACCGTGATGCGGAGTTGGACGAAGAGATCAGGGCTCATCTGGACATGGCCGCGGGACCGCATCGAGCGTGGCGAGGACCCGGAGGCCGCCGCGTTGGCTGCCCGCCGCGAGTTCGGCAACCGCACTCTCGTCACTGAGATCACTCGTGAAATGAGGGGCTGGGGTTCACTCGAACAGCTCTGGCAGGACATCCGGTATGCGCTGCGCGGGATGCGCCGCAGCCCCGGCTTCACTGCCGTCGCGGTGCTGTCGTTGGGCCTGGGGATAGGCGCCAACACCGCGATCTTCAGCCTGATCGCTGCGGTCATGCTGCGCGCCCTGCCGGTCGAGCACCCCGAGCAACTGGTGGAACTCCTGCACAGCTATCCGGGCGAGTCCCGGGGTCCCATGGGCGGCTCTCCCCGAACCTTCGCGCATTTCCGCGACAACAATCATGTCTTTTCCGTCCTGACCGGCACTTTGGTCAACTACGCTCTGGTCTCCCCTGAGGGCTCAGAGCCCGAGAGAATCATCCGGGAGAGCGTCATTCGCAACTACTTCCAGGTCCTTGGGATCAAGCCGGCCATCGGCCGCCTGATCGCACCCGATGACGAGCCGGACGGTACCGTCGCAGTGGTGAGTTGGTCGTACTGGAAGGCCCGGTATCAACTCGATCCCGCAATCGTCGGCAAGCGCGTCGTGGTCGATCGCCGGCCTCTGACGATCATCGGGGTGGCGCCTCGCGGTTACCTGGGTTTCCAGGTGGGATACCGTACGGACATCTGGTTCCCCAGTGAAGCTGGCGAAGGGACAGGAGTGGTATTCGGGCGGCTTAAGCCCGGTCTGACGCTTCAGCAGGCACGAGCCGAAGTAGCCGTTCTACACCGCTTCGCCATAGACGAAATCACCCGGACGAACAAAGATCCCCTCATTCGCCAGATGAAAAGCGATGTGGCCCCCGCGGCCGCCGGGCATTCGCGCGTGCGCGACCGCTACGGAAGGCCCCTTCTTCTTCTGATGTCCGTGGTGGCGGTGCTATTGCTGATCGCATGCATCAATACGGCCAGCATGCTGCTCGCGCGCGCAGCCGGCCGGCAACGCGAAATGGCTGTACGGGTCGGGCTTGGTGCGAGCAGGGGACGCCTGGTGCAGCAGGCCTTCACCGAGTCGCTGCTGCTTTCGGGAGCGGGAGCGCTGCTGGGCCTTGTGCTGGCTCACCTCGGCGCGGGCATCCTGGTACGGATCATCGCCAGCGGTCGCGAGCACGAGCGCTTCGTCCTTCCCGTGCAACTCGACACCCAGACCCTGGCGTTTACCGCGGCAGTCGCGCTGCTCACCGGAGTCCTCTTCGGGTTGGCTCCGGTGCTGCACGTGTTTCGCACGGCTCCGGCATCGGCGTTGCGCGAAGCCGGAAGGGCCGGCGATACCGCCGTTGGCGCCTCTTCGGACGCGGGCTGGTTGCCGCCCACGTGGCCTCGTCGGTCCTGCTGTTGAGCGCTGCCGGCCTGTTCGTCGGATACCTCTCGCAACTCAAGTACCTTAATCTCGGTTTCGGACGCGACCATGTCCTCCTGGTTGTCCTCGATCCGGCGCGCAGCGGTTACAAGCGCGGGCAACTCGCCCTCCCCTTTCGGGAGTTGATGGCGAGACTCGAATCCATTCCCGGCGTACACTCCGCCAGCATTATGGGCGCGTCGCCCATTCAAGGCGCAGGTGCCGGTCGAATCGTGAGTGTCGAAGGATATCCGCAACGGCCCGAGGAACGGCACAGGATTGCGGTGAATTGGGTTGCCCCGAAGTACTTCGAAACCCTTGGGATACCCCTTCTGGCCGGCCGCGACTTCACATTTCAGGATGAACAGCGCGCGCGTGTCCTGATCGTGAACCAGTCTTTCGCACGGCACTATTTCGCGGCTGACAGCCCTATCGGGAGGCACGTCACCGTTGATGGCGACGCGAAGGCCTATGAGATCGTGTGCGTGGTGGCGGACGCGAAGTACATTGAGATCCGCGAGAGCCCGCCCCGCCCGATGTACTTCAATATGTTTCAGGAAGGCAAGATCGCGTCTCAGTTCGCGATGCGAACTACCGGAGACCCGGCAGCCGTCGCAAGTGATGTGCGCCGCATGGTGCGGGAGTCCGTTAAGAACGTGCCTATCTCCAGGGTCCTCACGCTGACCGATCAAGTGGATGCTTCCATCGTTCCGGAGCGGCTCATCGCTACACTCTCGGCTCTGTTCGGTGCTCTGGGGTCCCTCCTTGCGGGTATCGGCGTTTATGGGCTGCTTGCCTACACGGTGGCGCGGCGCACCAACGAAATCGGCATCCGCATGGCGCCCGGCGCGACACAGAGGGGCATTGTCCGCATGGTTCTTCGGGACGCTCTCGTAACGGCCGGTGCGGGCCTTGCGCTTGGGGTGCCTCTCGTCTACTGGTGCAGGGGGTTCGCTGCCAGGCTGAACCCGGATCTGCCCGTCGCAAACGCTTCACCCGTCATCTTCGCCGGCGTGGTGATGCTCGCCCTCGCTCTGCTCGCGGCATACCTGCCGGCACGCCGGGCGGCCCGCGTGGACCCGATGGAAGCGCTGCGCCACGAGTAGCCTACAATGATGGCGTGAACGTTTTGGATCTCTTCCGGCTCGACGGCAAAACCGCGCTGGTCACCGGCTGCCGCCGCGGCATCGGGAAGGCCATGGCCCTGGCGCTCGCCGAGGCCGGAGCCGATATCATCGGGGTGAGCCGCTCGCTCGAACCACGGGGCAGCGACGTCGAACGCGAAATCACCGCCCTCGGCCGCCGCTTCACCGCCTTCTGCTGCGATTTCGGCGACCGCCGCGCGGTTTACGATTTCATTGCCCGGGTTACTGCGGCGTTCCCCGCGATAGACATCCTTGTGAACAACGCCGGCACCATCCTGCGGAAGCCCGCCGCCGAGCATCCCGACGAATACTGGGATCAGGTGATCGAAACCAACCTCAATTCCCAGTTTATCCTCAGCCGCGAGCTCGGCCGCCCGATGGTGGAGCGCGGCGCGGGCAAAATCATTTTTACGGCTTCCGTGCTGACGTTCCAGGGCGGCGTGCTCGTCCCGGGATACGCGGCCAGCAAGGGCGCGGTGGGGCAACTTGCCAAGGCGCTCGCCAACGAGTGGGCCGGACGCGGTGTGCAGGTGAACGCCATCGCCCCGGGCTACGTCGCCACCGACAATACCACCGCGCTGCGCCAGGACCCGGCCCGCGCCGAAGCCATACTGGCGCGTATCCCTGCGGGCCGCTGGGGAGAGCCGGGCGACTTGAAGGGTGCGGTGGTGTATCTAGCTTCCCGCGCTTCGGATTATGTGAGCGGCACCATCCTGACGGTGGACGGCGGCTGGATGGGGCGCTAGCCTCAGGCCGCCTGCTCCTCCACTTTCCGGCTGCGCTTCACCCAGTGGTAAATCGAAAGCGCACTCCCCACGATGGTCAGGACCAGCAGTCCGACCACCGAGCCCACCACCCAGGGACTGTCCGCCATGTTCAGGATTCTCCTCCCGAACCAAAGCGCCAGCAGTCCCAAGCCGAGAAACCGGACCATCCGGCAGACCGCGATGATCGACAACAGTTTCTTGCGCGGATACTGCAGCGCCGATGCCGCCATGATGAACGGCGTGTAGGGGAACGGTGGTGGGACTAGAGCCGCCAGCGCGATCGCGGGGCCCGCCTTGGTCGAGACTTTGCACTTAATGTACTCCAGGCGCTTGGGGGGGAGTTGTCTGGCCAGTTTGCTCTCCCCGCCTTTGCGGAAAACCACGTCGATCAGCAGCGCTCCCAGTACCGAACCCGCTGTCGACATGGCGGCGTAATAGAACATTACGTCGTGCTTCCGCGCGGTCAGCGCCACCATCAGCAGATCCTGGCCGAACGGAACGAAGAGAAAAGACGTGACCACTCCTACGCCCAACAGTCCAAAGCCTCCCAGTGCGGCGAAAAACACAAATAACTGTCTGGCGATGTGGTCCAAGTATGACTCTCCGTTTCTGTTCACCCGGCCATGTACACGTTGCGCGCCAAACTCGCTGCACGGAAGCCCGTGCTGCGCGCAACCGCACAGACGGGGCTGCGGGGCGGTGGCCATAATGAGGCCAAGGAGTGCTCATGGGCCCGCAACCGAACTTCACCCGCATCCCCCTGCAGGTAGGCAGTGAACTCAGAATCAAGAATAATGGCGAGGTGCGGCTGGCCAACCCTACCGTTACCCTCGAGCCCGCGCTCGATGCCGCCGATGCCGTCCTCGACTACCGCTTCGACGAGCAGGCCGGTGAACATGTCCTGCGGCTGCTCGAACCCACCGCCCTGCGTTCCGGCGGGAACCGGTAAGGAGTCGAGCGGTGGTACGCGCCGTAGCGTTGGTGCTGGGGGCCGTTCTGCTTAGCGCCTGCGAGCCCAGTCCGGGCCCCTACCGCGACCGGTCCAGCAATCCCGGCGGCACCCCTTCAGACCGCACCGGAGGCGCCCGGAAACAACCCCCGCCCCCGTCCGATCACAAATAGCCGGCCCGCCACGGAACAAGGTATCATTTGCTCTCGTAAGAGCTGTCAAGGAGCTTCGACATGAGAGCCGGCGGCTTCAGGCTTTTCGCGGCGATGCTGGGCTTGGGAGCGCTGCTGTGGCCCCAGGAACCAGGGGCTGCGACACTCTCCCGCGCGGAGAAGGAGCATTTTCTTCGTACCGCCAAGGTGCTAAAACTACGGCATCTCGGCCGCGGCGTCACCAATTCCCTGCGCGCCACCCTCTCGGACGGGCAAATTACCCACGATGCCCATATCCAGAGCATCGACGTGGCGCTCGCGGAGTTCAAGTCCGACCGCGGTAACGAGCTGAACTTCAGGGACTGTTGGAAATTCAACGTCGCCGGCTACCGGTTGGGGGTGCTGCTCGGCCTGGAGAACATTCCGGTGTCGGTGGAGCGAAAAGTGGGAGGCAGGACCTCTGCGGTCACCTGGTGGGTGGACGACGTCCTGATGGACGAGTCCGCCCGTATCGCCAAACAGATGGGCGCGCCCAATCCAGACCGCTGGAACAGGCAGATGGCCATCGTGCGCGTCTTCGACCAGCTGATCTACAACACCGACCGCAACCTGCGGAACCTCCTCATCACCACAAACTGGGACCTGGAGATGATCGACCATACCCGCGCCTTCCGGCTTCGTAAGGAGATAAGGAACCCCGAAAACCTGACTCGCTGCGAGCGCGTTCTGCTGGGGCGCCTGCGGGCGCTCACGCGCGAGGACCTGAACCGGGAACTGCGGCCGTATCTCACACGACTCGAAATCGAGGCGCTGCTCACGCGGCGCGACCGGATCGTCGAGCACTTCGAACAGCGCGTGAAGGAGAAGGGCGAAGCCGCCGTGCTGTACGAAATGAAGTAGCGGATTCGCGCCCCGGCTACAGTCCGGGAACCGCTCGTCCGATGAATGAGGCGTGGCCCTCCAGATACGCCCGATCCGCCGTTTCCTCCCGTTTCTCTTTCTTGGCGCCGCCGCGGTGGCCGCTGTAGCCGCAGCGGTACATCCCGCTACCGAACGCTGCCGGATGCCTGCCATCCTGCTGGCCGCCGCCGCGATGGCCCTCCTGGCAGCACGGCGCCGCAGCCAATGGGAGCGGGCCGTCAGCGAGCATTATGCCGGCCTGAGCAGCTGCGCCCACGATTCCGTGATCCTGTTTGACCAGGACATGCGGGTGGTGGAGGCCAACGACCGCGCCCTGGCCTGCTACGGCTACACGCGCGAGGAAATGCTTGGGTTCACCGCGGGCGAGCTGCTGGCAGCCGAGCCTCCCCCGACCATCGAAGAGATGCTCCGGAAGGTCGAACAGGAGGGCGGAGCGGTTTTCGAGAACCTGCACCGCCGCCGCGACGGAACGTTTTTCCCGGTGGAGATCAGCATGCGGAGCCTTTGCACCCGCGGCCGCACTTTCTACCAGACCATCGGGCGTGATATTACCGCGCGCAAGCGCGCCGGGGTGGAGCTTGAGCGCGCCCTGGCCCAGGCCCGCGAAGCCACCGAGCTCAAGAGCCAGTTTCTGGCCAATATGAGCCACGAGATTCGCACCCCCATTCATGGCGTCCTAGGGATGACGGAACTGCTGCTCTGCACCCGGCTGGACTCCGAACAGCGTGAGTACGCGGATGCCGTGCGGCGCTCGGCCCAGGCACTGCTGGCGGTGATCAACGACATCCTGGACCTCTCGAAGATCGAGGCCGGCAAGCTGGAACTGGAGCATATCGTCTTCGATCTCTGGTCCACCGTGGAGGAGGTGGCCGCCCTGATGGCCTTCCGGGCATACGGCAAAAAGCTGGAACTAACCTGCCTGATATGGCCGAACGTGCCGCGTTTGGTGCGGGGAGATCCGGCCCGCATCCGCCAGGTGCTCACAAACCTGGCCGGCAACGCCGTGAAATTCACCGAAGAAGGCGAGGTCTCGGTCATGGTTGAGGTGGTTGGCGAGGGCGAGGGGACGGTGCTGTTGCAGTTCAGCGTAGCGGATACGGGCATCGGGATTCCGCCGGAGCAGCGGGAACATCTCTTCGACAGTTTCGTGCAGGGCGATTGCAGCACCACCCGCCGCTACGGTGGAAGTGGCCTGGGGCTGGCCATCTCCCGGCACTTGGTGGAACGCATGGGTGGGCGGATCGATCTGGAAAGCCAGCCGGGCCAGGGCAGCACCTTCCGGTTCACCGCCGCGCTCGTAAAGGAGTCCGGGCAGCCCGCCGCCGTGGCACCGGAAGTCTTTGCCGGGCTACGCGTCCTGGTGGTCGACGACAAAGCCGCCAGTCGCAGGGTGGTCGAGCGCTACTTGCAGTCCTGGGGTTGCCGCACCGAGGAGGCCGCACGGGGGGATGAGGCCCTCTTGGCGATGGTAGAGGCGTCCCACCGCGGCGACCCGTTCCGTGTGGCGCTCATCGATTTGCAGATGCCCGAGCGGGACGGCAGTTGGCTTGCGGAGGCCGTCCGCAGCGAGCCCGGCGTGCAGAATACCGCCCTGGTCGCGCTCGCCCCCCTCGGGATGGCGGGCGAGACCCGCCGCATCGAGGGTTCGGGCTTCGCCGCATGTCTGGCTAAGCCGGTGCGGCCATCCCAGCTCTACGGCAGCCTGCTGGAGGTGCTCTCTCCCGGTTCGACCGAGCGACCGCCGGAACTGCCGTCGAAGACCGTTCCAGAGGTTCGGGCCGGCCGGTCCGTGCTGCTGGCTGAGGATAATGAAATCAACCAGTTAATCGTTTTGCGCCTGCTCGAACGTGTGGGTTGCCGGGCCACACGTGTGGCCAATGGCAGGGAGGCTGTGGCGGCAGTCGCGACGGGCTCCTGGGATCTTGTCCTGATGGACGTCCAAATGCCTGAAATGGATGGATTTGAAGCTACCGCGGAGATCCGGCGCCAGGAGGCAGGAGTACGCCATACCCCGATTGCAGCCATGACGGCCAATGCGATGACAGGCGACCGGGAAAAATGTTTGTCCGCGGGGATGGACGACTACATCGCTAAACCAGTGCGTCTGGAAGACTTAAATCGAATGTTGAGCCGCTGGCTCCAGTAGATGCTTGTGGACAGTGCAGCTTTCCTTGACAAGTAACCACTCATATTTTATTATTGTCTTGAGATGAGGAGGAATTACCCAATGTCAAGCACTGACCCGTATGCCAACCTTCGCGTTTTCGAGGACGCCTTTACCCGGATGCTCAGTGAGCCCCGCACCAACCGGCCCTGGTCGCCGCCGGTCGACGTCTTCGAGACCGACAACGAGCTCGTCTTCAAAGCTGATCTCCCGGGGCTGAGTTCCAGCGAGATCGATGTCCGGGTCGAGAATCAGACCCTGACCATCGCCGGCGAACGCAAGTTCGACAAGCAGGAAGATAATCGCGGGTTCCACCGCATTGAGCGCAGCTACGGGAACTTTGTCCGCAGCTTCGCGGTTCCAAACACCTTCGATACGGAAAAGATCGCCGCCGCATATAAGGAAGGCGTCCTCACCGTAACCCTGGCCAAGAAAGAGGCTGCCAAGCCCCGCCAGGTGAAGGTGGAAGTCAGTCATTAAGGGGCGGGAGGCGCGCAGTTTGCGTGGGGCGGTGGCAAGCCAATTGCCACTGCCCCTTTGTCATCTTTAGGCTTCCGGCGCTCCGGAGGGGGACAGAAATTCATGTTTAGATTTGAAAAGCTCACACAAAAAGCCCAGGACGCGGTGCAGCAGTGCCAGGCCGTCGCCGAAAAAAGCGATAGCCAGATCATTTACCCGCTACACCTCCTGGTCGCGCTCGCCCAGGAGCGCGAGGGTGTTGTGCGCGCGGTGCTGGAAAAATGTGGTGCGCACCCGGACGCCGTAGTCGCCGAAGGCGAGCGGATCCTGCGGAACGTCCCCAAAGTGACCGGGGCGCAACCCGGGATGTATATCTCGCAACCGCTCAATCAGGTACTCGAAAAGGCCTTCCAGGAGGCTCAGCGCTTTAAGGACGAGTTCGTCTCCACCGAGCACCTGCTGCTGGCCCTTGCCGACGGGAAGGACGACCCGGCCGGACAGTTGCTGGAGCGCGCCGGCGCGTCTCATGACGCTATCCTCAAGGCCCTGGTTTCCGTACGGGGCACGCAGCGCGTTACGGACCAGAATCCGGAATCGAAGTACCAGGCTCTTGAACGGTACGCCGTGGACCTGACCGAAGCCGCGCGCCAGGGAAAGCTCGACCCGGTGATCGGGCGTGAAGACGAGATCCGGCGCGTAATGCAGGTGCTCAGCCGCCGCACCAAGAACAATCCGGTGCTGATCGGCGAGCCCGGTACCGGCAAGACCGCCATCGTCGAGGGCTTGGCCCAGCGCATCGTAAAGGGCGACGTTCCGGATCAGCTCAAGAACAAGCGCATCGCCGCCATCGATCTGGGTTCCATGGTGGCGGGGACCAAGTTCCGCGGGGAGTTCGAGGATCGCCTCAAGGCCGTGGTGCGGGAGATCGTGGAATCGAACGGCGAGGTCATCTGCTTCATCGACGAGCTCCATACCCTGGTGGGCGCGGGCGGGGCGGAGGGCGCCATCGACGCCGCCAACCTGCTCAAGCCGGCGCTGGCGCGCGGAGAGCTGCGCTGCATCGGCGCCACCACGCTCAATGAGTACAAGCGCGTTGAGAAGGACGCCGCTCTGGCGCGCCGCTTCCAGACGGTCTACGTCGGGGAGCCCACCGTGGACGACACCATCGCTATCCTGCGCGGTTTGAAGGAGAAGTTCGAGATCCACCACGGCGTTCGAATCAAGGACTCCGCCATCGTTTCGGCGGCCCTGCTCTCGCACCGCTACATCAGCGACCGCTTCCTTCCGGACAAGGCCATCGACCTGATCGACGAGGCGGGCGCGGCGCTGCGGCTACAGATCGGCTCCATGCCGCTGGAGATCGAAACCATCGACCGCAAGATTTCGCACCTGGAGATCGAGCGGCAGGCGCTCACACAGGACGACGGCGGTCCCGCGGTGGAGGACCGCCTGCGGCAGGTGGAGAGCGACCTGGAGAGGCTGCGCGGCGAATCCGCCACCCTGAAGGAGCGCTGGAACCGCGAAAAGAACGCCATCGGGCGCGTGCGGCTGCTCAAAGAAGAGCAGGAAACCTTGCGCGCCGAGGAGGAGCAGGCCCGCCGCGTGGGCGACTGGGAGAAGGCCGCCCAGTTGCGCTACGGCCGGCTCACCGAGATCGATCGCGAAATCAAGGGCGCCGAGCAGGAATTGGAGTCCGTCAAAGAATCCGCCCTGCTTAAGGAGGAGATCGACGAGGAGGATATCGCCCGCATTGTGGCCAAGTGGACCGGCATCCCGGTCTCCCGCATGCTGGAGGGCGAAATTCAGAAGCTCGTCCACATGCCGGAACGCCTCAAAGAGCGCATCGTCGGGCAGGACGAGGCCGTGCGCCTGGTCTCGAACGCCATCCTGCGTAACCGCGCCGGCCTGAGCGACCCCAACCGGCCTATCGGCAGCTTCATTTTCCTGGGCCCCACCGGCGTCGGCAAGACGGAGCTGGTGCGGGCGCTCGCTGAGTTCATGTTCGACAGCGACAAGGCCATGATCCGCATCGACATGTCGGAGTACCAGGAACGCCACGCCGCGGCACGCATGATCGGTGCGCCCCCCGGATACGTGGGCTACGAGGAGGGCGGGCAGCTCACAGAGCAGGTACGCCGCCGGCCGTATTCGGTGGTGCTGTTCGATGAAATCGAGAAGGCCCACCCGGACGTGTTCAACACCATGCTCCAGATCCTCGACGACGGGCGCCTCACAGACGGCCAGGGCCGCACTGTGGATTTCAAGAACACCGTCATCATCATGACCTCGAACGTGGGCTCCAGCAGTGTGAAGGAAGTGGGGCCGATCGGCTTCTCCGTGCATGCGCCGGCGGAAAACGAAGGCCTCCGGAAGCGGCTGCTCGATTCGCTGCGCCAGACCTTCCGCCCCGAATTCCTGAACAGGTTGGATGATATCATCGTATTCAACTCGTTGACCCGCGAACATCTGAACCGCATCGTGGATATCCAGCTCGGCCGGGTCGAACGGCTGCTTAAAGACCGTGGGCTGAAACTGGAAGTGACCGCGGCGGCGAAGGACCAACTGGTGGCCGAAGGTTACGACCCGCAGTACGGAGCGCGGCCCATGCGGCGGGCCATCCAGCGTATGATTCAGGACCCGCTGGCGCTGAAGTTGTTGAGCGGAGAGTTCGTCTCCGGCGACACCGTGCTGGTGGATAAGGCTTCGGGCGGCGGGCTGCTGCTTGAGAAGCACGTTCCCGTGGCGGCATGAAACCCGGGCGCCGGGTGTTGGGTCCAATAAGTGAACCCGACACCCGGAACCCGATTCCAGGGCAATTCAGGTCAGTAAACATGAATACGACAAATGCGTTGAAAACCGTCTTCCTGCTCGGTCTGCTGAGCGCCCTTCTGCTGGTAGGCGGGGAGCTCATCGCGGGACGACAGGGCTTGTATTTCGGCCTGTTCCTGGCTGTGGCCATGAACTTTGCCGGGTACTTCTTCTCCGACAAGCTGGCGCTCAGGATGTACCGCGCCCAGCAGGTTACTCCGGAAACCTACCCGCAGATCTATAAACGGATCGCGCCTATGGTCGAGAACCTCTGCCGCCGGATGAACATCCCAATGCCGAAGCTGTGGGTGATTCCGGACGAGTCGCCGAACGCGTTCGCCACGGGCCGCAACCCGACGCACGCTTCGGTGGCGGTGACCGAGGGCATCCTGCGGCTCATGGAAGACAACGAACTGGAGGGCGTGATCGCACATGAGCTTTCGCACGTGCGGAACCGCGACATCCTGATCAGCTCGGTGGCCGCCACCATCGCGGCCGCCATCATGTTCATCTCCCGGATGGCCATGTACGCCAGCATGTTCGGCGGCAGCTCGCGCGATGACGAGCACCGCGGCAGCGCCTTGGGGTCCCTCGCCATGCTGATCGTCGGGCCGATCGCCGCCATGCTGATCCAGATGGCCATCTCCCGCACCCGCGAGTACGCAGCGGACGCCTCCGCGGCCAAGTATGTCGGCACACCCTACGGACTCGCCGCGGCGCTGCAGAAGCTGGAGACCTATTCGAAGCGCATCCCCATGGATGCATCTCCGGCCACGGCCCATATGTTCATCGTGATGCCTTTCGGGGGCGGCGGCCTGTCACGGCTGTTCTCCACCCACCCTTCGACCGAGCAGCGCATCGCGCGGCTGATGGCGATGCGGTAACCCGGTGTATACCGTCCGGGTGAGCGCCAAAGGCGCCGCGCGGGTGGCCTCCGGGCACCCCTGGATTTTTACAAGCGATGTCGCCGATGCCGGTTCCGCGGAGCCGGGGTCGGCCGTAAAGGTCGTCGATCATGTGGGCCGTCCACTGGGGATGGCCCACTTCAGTTCCGCCTCGCAGATTGCGTTGCGGATGCTTTCGCCGCAGGTCGAGGAAATCGGCCGCGGCTTTTTTTTGCGCCGTATCCAGGCGGCGGCTGCGCACCGCGAGCGCGTGGTGCGGAATTCGGACGCTTTCCGGCTCGTCTACGGGGAAGCCGACCTGCTGCCCGGCCTGGTTGTCGATCGTTACGGGGACTATCTCGTCATTCAGACCCTCGACCAGGGCATGGATAAGGCCTGCGAAGTCATCCTCGATTGCCTGGCCGAAGTGGCGGCGCCGCGCGGCATCGTGGCGCGGAACGACGTCGCCGTGCGTGCCAAAGAGAACCTGCCGCTTGAAGCCGGGGTGGTGCGTGGCGAAGTGCCGGAGCGCGTGGCCATCCGGATGAACGGCCTGAACCTGACAGCCGATCTCCTCGGCGGTCAGAAGACCGGAGTTTACCTGGACCAGCGCGAGAACTACCCGGCCGCGGCGGGCCATGCCCACGGGCGCGCGCTCGATTGCTTCACCTCCACCGGCGGCTTCGCGCTCCACATGGCGGCGCGGTGCGAATCCGTCGAGGCTGTAGACAGTTCCGCCGCTGCGCTCGATACCGCGCGCTCGAACGCGGAGGCGAACGGCATCGCCAATATCGATTTCCGGCAGGCGGACGTTTTCGACCTGCTGGCCTCGTACGCCTCTGCGCGCCGTCGCTTCTCCACCGTAGTGCTCGATCCGCCGGCTTTCGCCAAATCCCGCCGTGCGCTAGAAGGCGCCATCCGCGGCTACAAAGAAATCAACCTGCGCGCCCTGCGGCTGCTCTCCCCGGGTGGCATCCTGGTCACCTGCTCCTGCTCGCACCACATGAGCGAAGCGCTGCTCCTCCAGGCCGTGGCCGAAGCCTCGCTCGACGCCGGTCGCCGCCTCCGCGTCCTCGAGCGCCGCACCCAGGCGCAGGACCACCCCATCCTCCTGACGGTCCCCGAGACTCACTACCTCAAGTGCGTGGTGCTGGAAGTCGTCTAGTACCAGCCGTGGACCAGGTACATACACGATCCCCTGGCACGCGTTCCCGGATGCTGCCTCCGCCGATCAGCGCCAGAGCGCCCGCCACTCCCAGTGCCGCCAGCAGCGTGTAGGTGAGATGAGTCATTCGATCGACACGGTCAGCAGCATGTCGCGATAGGGCAGCACAGATTACCCCCAGTCGCGGTCGCCGATCATCCGCGTGCTATGCGCTCCACCGGCGAGACTGCGTCTGCCGCATGGGCCGGGCTGTCCGGATGGTCCCTACCGCCGAGCTGTTCAGGTTAGTCCACTGCGGCCCGAGTTGCCCGTTCATCACGGTCGGAGACGGTACCCTTTATCCCGATCACGCGCTTCACACAAATTTGCTCTATGTCCTCGGGATAGCGGAACGCGACGATGTAGCCGCGCTCCACGTCGCGATAGGGCAGCACAGATTGCCCCCAGCCGCGGTCGCCGATCATCAGCGTGCTATGCGTCCACCGGCGAGGCGGTTTCCCGCAGCCTGCTGGCGAGCCGGTCGCTCCATATCAGACTGTCAGCCGAAGCCCTAACTGCGTCTGCCGCATGGGCTGGTCCCTACCGCCGCGCTGTTCAGGTTGGAGGTAGGGACCTCCAGGCTCACCAGATTGAACGCATTAGCGGATGCGGTCCCCCTGTATCCCGATCACGCGCTTCACATAGGTTTGCTCTACGTCCTCGGGATAGCGGAACGCGACGATGTAGCCGCGCCCCACGTCGCGATAGGGCAGTACAGATTGCCCCCAGTCGCGGTCGCCGATCATCAGCGTGCTATGCGTCCACCGGCGAGAC
The DNA here is from genome assembly GCA_035561075.1 of Bryobacteraceae bacterium. Taxonomy (GTDB): domain Bacteria; phylum Acidobacteriota; class Terriglobia; order Bryobacterales; family Bryobacteraceae; genus JAMCRM01. The sequence goes on along the minus strand of DATMYF010000190.1, from coordinate 15,520 downwards.
GGTTTCCCGCAGCATGCTGGCGAGCCGGTCGCTCCATATCAGAATGTCAGCCGAAGCCCTAACTGCGCCTGCCGCATGGGCCGGGCTGTCCGGATAGTTCCTACCGCCGAGCTGTTCAGGTTCGAGTTAGGGGCTTCCAGACTCACCATATTGAACGCATTGGTCCACTCGCCGCGGAATTGCAGCCGCATCGCCTCCCGTAGCCGGAAATCGCGGAAGATCGCCAGGTCCACGTTGCGGCGCCCGGGCCCATCCAGGATGTTGCGGCCCGAGTTGCCGTCAGAACCCAGCGGCGCCGGTGTGAAGGCCAAGGGATCGAACCATCGCGCCGTCGTCTCGCTGCGCGGCCGGCTGGGATCCAAACGCGGGTTCCCCACGACATTTCCGCGGTCGTTGTTGTTGCCGTCCAGGTTGCGGTCCGTTCCGCTCGTGACGGTGAACGGCGCCCCGCTGCGAAGCGTAAGGATGCCCGAGAGCGTCCAGTCGTTCAGGATGTAGCGCGCCACCGGCACGGCCCGGAAGTAATCGATCTGCCATACTGACGACATCACTATGTTGTGGCGGCGGTCGTTGTCGGTGCGGCCGCGCTCGGCGGCCAGGTTGGTGAAGTTCTGTGCGCCCCCCGCTGCGGTGTCGTTCTGCATGCGCGCGCCTTCAATGCTCTTGCTGAACGTGTAATACCCCTTCACCAGGAAGTTGCGCGACATGCGCTTGTCCACTGTAATCTGCAGCCCGTGGTACGCCCCGTTCATGATCGAGTTGAGCTCGCTGATCACGGCCAGGGTGCCCGGCTGGATGGGACGGCGCGCGTCAACGTTCCCCGCCGTCGCGCCCGGCCCGTAGATCGGGTAATTCAGGTCGCGCGTGAAGGGCAGCTTGTGGGAGAGCGCGCCCACGTACGCCGCCTCAACGCTCAGGTCGCTCCATAATTGCCGCTGTACCGAAAAGTTCATCTGGTAGGTGTACGGCCAGCGGAAATCGAGGCTCGGGCCGGCGATCGACGCCGGGAAGATGAACCGCGGATTCTCACGCGTGAAGCTATAGGGGAACGGTGCCACTCCGCCAGGCAGATTGCCGTATGGGTCGGTCAGGGACTTCACGCTGTTGAACCGCTGCCGGATGGTGAACGGCTGGTTATCCGCGGTGGAGTTCCACTCATTGCCGGACACCCCGCCGTAGAACACCCCGAAGGCGCCGCGGATGGAGGTGCGCTGGTCGCCGAACGGGTCGAGCGCAAATCCCACTCGCGGGGCGAAGTTATTCTTGTCTGTCCCGATAATGCCGCGGCCGATCCCCGGGTCGCCCGGGAACAGCAGCCCGCGCGGCGCCGTCGGCACCACCTGCGATTGCACGCCCTCGACGAACGTCAGTTTGCGATCCTGCGGATCGGTCACCGGAAGTTGCAGGTCGTAGCGCAGCCCCAGGTTCAGAGTCAGCCGCGAGTTCACCCGGATGTCGTCCTGCACGAAGAAGCCGAAATTCCAGGTGTTGTCGATCTTGGTTACGGGCGCGTCCTGGTTCATGGTGCGGGGCAGTCCCAGCAGGAAGTCCGTCAAGCCGCTGCCGCTGATGCTGCCGTCGAAAGAGAACGTGCCGTAGTTGTTCAGGGTGGTGTCGTGGATGAACTTCTCGAGTGAGCCGTCCCCGCCAACCTTGAGCGAGTGCCGGCCCCGCGTGATGTTCAGCACCTCCCGGATGCCATAGTAGTTGCTGCCCGCCGTGGGCCCGGCGATGCCCTGATTGAGGTTGAAGAAGCCGCTCACCTGGATCTGCGGCAGCGAGGGCGTCCCTTGTATCTGATAGCGCGAGCCCAGCTCGCCCAGCGAGATCTGCGGCAGGTTCAGCCGCCCGCCGAAGTTGCGCACGTAGGTCAGGCGGAGCTGGTTGATCATCGTCGGGCTGATCGTCCAGGTGTCGCTGGCATTAAAATTCTGCTGCTGCCATTTGAACTGCCGCTGCGACCAGATCAGGTTCCCCGCCAGCGATTCCAAGCTCTCACCGCGGTTCATGAAGTAGCTGCCGGTGAGCAGATGCGCGCTGCCCAGCGAATGGTCCACCTTCGCCTGGTACTCATTATTGTCGTAAGGCTCGCCTTGCGTGACCGCGTAGAAGTTGCCCGGCAGGTTCGCCTGCGGGATGTAGCGGTCCAGGATGTTCTTCGCCGTCGGGTCGATCCGTTCGGCTGGGATCACGTTATTGGGAAAGGGTTGCCGCGTAACTGGATCGGTAGGTTTGCGCGCGGAGGCGGAAAAGTCGCCCAGGCGCTCCGCCGCCGTGGGGACAATCGCCGCGTTTTTGAACTGCTGCTGGCGCTGCCGCAGCCCCGAGTAGCTGCCGAAGAAGAAGGTGCGGTCCTTTCGGATAGGCCCACCGAGCGTGCCGCCGAACTGGTTGCGGCGCAGCGGTGGCTTGCTCAGCGCGCCCCACGTACTGGCGTCTAGTGCGTCGTTGCGCAGAAACTCGAAGAGCGACCCGTGGAACGCATTGGTCCCGGATTTCGTGATCACGTCGATCACCCCGCCCGCAAAGCGCCCGAACTCCGCGCCGTAGCTGTTGGTGATTACCCGGAACTCCTGCACCGCGTCCGGGTTGGGCGCCGCGTTGCCCGTGCCCCGCAGTCCCGTGGTGTTGTTGCCTCCGTCGAGGAAGTAGTTGACGCTGCCGGACCCGCTGTAATTCGACCCGTTGATCATGGTGCGCTGCTCGGTGTACCCGAACGCGTTGCCGCTCTCCGACGACTCGACCCCCGGGGTCAGGTTCAGCAGCGAGTAGACGTCCCGGTTCACCAGCGGCAGGTTGACGATCTCGGCATTCTCAACCGTCCTCCCGATCACCGCATCGGACGTGTTCACCAGCGGCGCATCCGCCGTTACCGACACGGATTCCGTCACCGCGCCGATTTCGAGCGCCGCGTCCACGAGCGCCGTACGGTTGATGTCCAAAACGATACCGGTCTGGACGAATTTCTTGAAGTTTGGGGCGCTGATCTCCACTCGGTACGTGCCGGTGGGCAGGAATCGTATGGTGTAGTGCCCGGTCTCGTCGCTCACGCCGTTGCGGGAAAAGTTGGTCTCTATGTTGGTGGCCACCACGGTGGCGTTCGGGACAGCCGCGCCGGTACGGTCCGTGACCGTGCCGACGATGCTTGCGGACGTAACCTGGGCTTCCACCCAAGATGCCAAACCGCATCCCAGTAACACGAGTAACGTGCGGCAGAATGTCATAAAACCTCCTGAAGCAATGCTGGGTGTATTATCCTACAATTCCCGTGAACGCTCCAGACGGATACGCTCCACATCGGACACTGCCATCAGCCCGGTTTGCATCATGTTTTCCAAAACGGGTATCAGGATCCGAATATTCTGCGCGGTATCGACGATCGTCACCACGATCGGCTGCTCGTGCCTGCCGATCTGGTGCCGGTGAAGTTCCGCGCTCTCTCCGTATCCCTCCAGGCCCCGGAAGACCGTCGCGCCCGCAATCCCCAACTCGCGGCAACGCTCCACCACGGCTTCGTAGAGCGGCTTGCCGCCGTGGCGATCGCTCTCGACGAAGTGCAGCCGCAGCATCCGTGCGGGCTCAGGTTCCGGCATCGGCTGCCTCCGGAAGCGCCCGCACCAGCCGGATCGCCTCCACGTCGGAGAACACGATCAGCCCGTCACCGATCATCGCCTCGATCTCGGGCAGCGCGGCGGACAACTTCTCCGGCGTGTCCACCACCGAGACCATCACCGGCAGGTCGCGTGACACCCACAGCCCGGGTTTGTGCGTGTGGCCTTTCGCGCCGTATCCGAGAATCCCGCGATAGACCGTGGCGCCCGCGACGTCGAGCATCCGCAGGCGCTTCACGATGGCTTCGTAGAGCGACTCGCCCTTCCACCGGTCGGCCTCCCCCATGTAGATGCGCATCAGCCGCGCTTTCCCGCGGATCTCCTCGCGATGCGGTGTTGCCTCGGGCTGGCGCTCGGCCGCTGCCGCCTTCACCACGGTGGTGTCCTGCACCTCGATCAGCCCGTCGGTAACCATGTCGTAGAGCGTGGGCAGTAACTCGTCCACCTTCGGAGCGGCTTCGATGAACTCGATGCGCACGGGCAGGTGCTCGGCGCGCGCCTCAATCTTCGACGAGTGCATCGCCTGATGCCCCCCGAAGCCGGCCATCGCGCGTGTGGCTGTCGCGCCCGCCACGCCCTTCGACAGCAGGAACGTCAGAATCGCTTCATACAGCGGACCCAGGTGCGCCCGCGTATCCTCGTTCACGTAGATCGTGACCTTCTTCGCCGTGCCCTTCCGCAGCATGCGCCCGCCTACCGCCGCTATGTTACCGCACGCGTGATAGGATGCGGGGTGTGCTGAAAACCCTGACGTGCGCCCTGGCACTGGCGGCCGTTGCCTGCATGGCGCAGCCGAACCACCTCACATCCCAGGAGAAGTCCGCCGGCTGGCAACTCCTCTTCGATGGCAAAACGCTTTCGGGCTGGGACGATCCCGCCCGCAAGTCGCCCCCCGGTAACTCCTTTACCGTCGAGGACGGCTGCATTAAGGTCACCGCCAAACCGCGTATCCAGGAGGAACTACTCTCCACCGCCTCTTTCGGCGATTTCGAGCTGCTCTTCGATTGGTGCATCTCCCCGCGCGGCAACAGCGGCGTGAAGTATCGCATCCAGCGTCAGGTCTTTCTCCGCCAGGACAAAGTCAAGCGCTTCGAGGACCTCGTCGATCTGTCCGTCAAGAACCCCGCGCCCCGCAGTAAGAACGGCCAGGATTACGTCATCGCCTTTGAATACCAGGTGATCGATAACCGCGCCAACCCCGACGCCCTGCGCGGCGCGAAGCAGCAGGCCGGGGCGCTCTACAACCTGGTGGCGCCGGCTTCGGACGCCTCTCGCCCGCCGGGCGAGTGGAACCAGGGCCGCATCCTCCTGCGCGGCAATCACGTCGAGCACTGGCTCAACGGCGTCAAGGTTGTCGATGCCATGCTGGACGCGCCCGACATCGCCGAGGGCCTCGCGCGCCGGTGGGGCGCCGGCAGCAGCGTCTACCAACTGCTCACCACCCAGCCCCGCCGCGAGTGCCCCATCTCGCTCCAGAACCACAACGACGATGCCTGGTTCCGCAACATCAGAATCCGCCGCCTCCGTTGATCGCCGTGCGCATCGCCCCCGAATGATCTGCGAAAATAAATGCAAATGAATCCCGGCATCGAGAACATTCGCAAAAAGGGCAGCCGCATCCTGGCCGAAGGAAGCCACATGCTGCCCGCCGCTTCCCTGATGAAGGCCGAGGGCGTGATCCGCAGCTTCGACGACCTCCACAAGCCGTTCGTCACCATCATCAACTCCTACACCACCCAGATCCCCGGGCACGCGCATCTCGACCGCATCGGCGCCATCCTCCGGACTGAGCTGGAATCCCTGGGGTTCAACGTCTGGTACACTAACGTCGGGGGCGCCGTGTGCGACGGCATCGCCATGGGCCACTTCGGCATGAAGTACTCGCTGGCTTCCCGCGAACTCATTGCCGACGAGATCGAGACCATCATCGGGGCGCACCCCTGCGACGCCTGGATCGGCATTGGCAACTGCGACAAGATCGTCCCCGCCATGTACAACTCCATGGTCCGGATCGACATCCCCGCGGTCTACGTGAGCGGCGGCCCCATGCTGGCCGGCGCCGCCGGTACCGACCTCATCAGCATCTTCGAAGCCGTCGGCAAACACAGCTCCGGTAAGATCAGCGAAACCGAGCTGCGCGACCTCGCCGAATCCGCCTGCCCCGGCTGCGGAAGCTGCGCCGGCATGTTCACGGCCAATTCCATGAACTGCCTCGGGGAAGTGCTGGGCCTCGCGCTGCCCGGCAACGGCACCATCCCGGCAGAGCGCTGGGCGGACGCCTCGAAGCGCTCGACCGAGCTCAACCCCGAGCGCGTCGCCCTCGTCAAGCAGGCCGCCCACGCCCTCAAGCGCTGTCTCGAGCAGAACGTGCGCCCCAGCAGCATCGTCAACCAGCGGTCCCTCACCAACGCCTTCGTGCTCGATATGGCGATGGGCGGCTCCAGCAACACCGTGCTGCACGGCCTCGCCCTCGCCCACTCGGCCGGCGTGGAGTTCAAGCTCGACACCCTCAACGCCATCTCCGACGCCACGCCCAACATCTGCAAGGTGTCCCCCAGCCGACCCGACGTGCACATCGAAGACGTTCACCGCGCCGGCGGCATCGGCGCCATCCTCAAGGAACTCAATCGCTACGGCAAAACGCCCCTCTGCCTCGACGCCCAGACCATCAACGGCAACCTCTCCGACGCGGTCGCCTGTGCGCCCGAACCCGATGGTGACGTGATCCGCCCCATCGACAAGGCATTCTCGAAAACCGGCGGCCTGGCCGTGCTCTTCGGCAACATTGCCCCGCGCGGCGCCGTCGTGAAGGTGGCGGGCGTGGACGCAGGGATGATGGAGTATGAAGGCTCCGCCCGCATCTACGAATCCCAGGAGGATGCGCTTGCCGGCATCCTGGCCGGCGAGGTGAAGGACGGCGACGTGGTGGTCATCCGCTACGAAGGCCCCCGCGGCGGCCCCGGCATGCAGGAGATGCTCTCCCCCACCGCGGCCCTCGTGGGCGCAGGCGTTCGCGCCGCCCTCATTACCGACGGCCGCTTCTCCGGCGGCACCCGCGGCCTCTGCATCGGCCACGTCGCCCCCGAAGCTGCGGCCGGAGGCCCCATCGCCATCATCCGCAATGGCGACCGCATCTACATCAACGCCAAAACCCGCCGGCTCGACCTCAAGGTCAGCGATGAGGAGATCCAGAACCGCCTCGCCGCTCTCCCCCGCTTCGAGCCCAAGGTCACCCGCGGCTGGCTCGCCCGCTACCTCCTGCATGTCACCAGCGCCGATACCGGCGCCGTCTTCGAAATCTGACAAATCCCTGACAAACGGGCGGTGCGGCCATGACAACCGGGCCGCCCGCCCGCGCGATCCTCGGGGTATGGATACCTCGTTCCGTGAAGCCGGCCGCGAGCAGGAAAGCCTGCTCGCCCCGCTCGAAAAGAAACTCCTCGTCGCCATCGCGCGGCGCGCACCCGCATGGCTGAGCCCTGACCACCTCACGGCCCTCGGGCTCGCCGCCCTCGCAGGCGCCGGCCTCAGCTACGCCTGCTCCGCATACGACTCCCGCGCCCTCACCGCCGTCAGCTTCTGCCTCTTTCTCAACTGGTTCGGCGATAGCCTCGACGGCACCCTCGCCCGCGTTCGCAATCGCCAGCGGCCACGCTACGGCTTCTACGTCGATCACGTGGTGGACGCCTTCGGCACCCTGGCGCTGCTCGCCGGCCTCGCACTCTCCGGCTACATGACCTGCTGGATCGCGGTGGGTCTGCTCATCGCCTACTTCATGCTCTCCATCGAGGTCTATCTCGCCACCTACGCCATCGGCACCTTCCATCTCTCGTTCTGGAAGTTCAGCCCCACCGAGCTCCGCATCCTGCTCATCATCGGGAACGCGGCGCTCTTCTATCGCCCGGAGGTGACCCTCTTCGGCGCGCGCCACCTGCTCTTCGACGTCGGCGGCGCCATCGGGATCGCCGGCATGAGCCTGATGCTCCTCACCGCGGTGGCCCGCCACACCGCGCACCTCTACCGCGCCGAGCGTCTGCCGTGAGCCTCTGGACGCGATTGTGGCGCTTCAACACCATCGGCGCCGCCGGGCTCGCCGTGCAACTGGCCGTCCTCGCGCTCTCTGTGGAAGCCGCGGGCCTGCACTACGCGCTCTCGACCGCGCTGGCCGTCGAAGCCGCCGTGCTGCACAATTTCTTCTGGCACCGCCGCTGGACGTGGAGCGACCGCCCGCGCGACCGCGCCGCCCTCCGCCTCCTGCGCTTCAATCTCACCACCGGCCTCGTCTCCCTGGCCGCCAACGTCGCGCTCATGCGCCTGTTTGTAGGCTACTTCCACATCCCCTACCTGCCCGCCAATCTCCTGTCTGTCGCCTGCTGCTCGCTCGCCAACTTCGCACTCGGCGACCGTTGGGTCTTCCATGATAGACTGACCCCCGAAAAGCTATGCGGACACTCTCGCTCCTTCTGCTTGCCCTCGCCGCCTGCCCCACCTTCGCGGCCGACGCGCGTTTCAATGGCCGCTGGGACATCACCAGCTACACCGAGCCGAACAATCGCGCCTGGTGGCTCGAAATCACCGGTGCCGAAACCGATCGGCCCAAAGGCAAGTTCGTCACGGCCTTCGCCGGCGACATGAACGAGATCCAGGAAATCGCCATCGCCCCCGGAGCGTTGCGCTTCGGCTGGCTCCGCACCGAGCGCCCCAAGCCCGGCGACAACACCCCGCCCAAGACCCGCCATCTGGTTTACAAGGCCCGCATCGCGGGCGAAAAGCTGGAGGGCACTTTCGAGGTGGAAGGTGAAGCCCGCCCGCCCATCCGCTGGGTAGGAGTCCGTGCGCCGGTCATCCGCGATAAGGACGACGGCTCCTGGAAGGAAGGCAAGCCCGTCCGCCTCTTCAACGGCAAGGACCTCAGCGGCTGGAAGACCCCCGACGGCCGCCCGCTCGACGGCTGGTCGGTCAAGGACGGCTGTCTCGTCACCAGCGGCAAGAGCCCCAACATCATCTCCGGGCCGGCTTTCTGGAATTTCAAACTCCACCTGGAATACAAGGTGGCGCCCCACTCGAACAGCGGCGTCGGCCTGCGCGCCCGCTATGAAGTCCAGATCGTCGACGACTACGGCCGCCCCCCCGACACCCACAGCAACGGCTCCCTCTACAGCCGCATCGCCCCCACCCAAAATGCCTCAAAACCCGGCGGCGAATGGCAAACCTACGACATCCGTTTCATAGGCCGCCAGGTCACCGTAGTCCTGAACGACAAAACCATCATCAATAAGGGAGAAGTCGAAGGCCTAACCGCCATAGCCGTCGACCCCAACGAATCCCAGCCCGGCCCCCTCTACTTACAGGGCGACCACGGCCCGGTGGAGTTCCGTAACATCGTCGTCACGCCGTTGGTGAAGGAGTAACAGCCCCACTGCCCATAGAGCGCTCAGGTGCTCGCCATTCTCTGTCGGAAACGAATGTGCCGAAGTCTCGTCAATTCGACCAGCGGTCGCCACACGGCATGAACCAGGTGGTACTTGATGAGCAGCCGCCAGAACGGATTAGACCGCTTGTACAGATATGACCCGGCTAGGTACGGCAGAACCGCGCGCCAATCCTCCGGTCTGCGTCGCCAAATCGACTCGTGGGAGAAAAGGCGCTGATACATCCAGGCGTAGCCTTCTTCAAGTTCCTCCGGCGACATGTGCTTTGGACGGAAGACGGCGTGCGCTGTGTCGTATAGAGCCCAATCGCGGTGCAACAAACGCCCCTCCGCTTCCATTTGCCGGAACAGCGGCGTCGCCGGATAGGGTGTAAGTATGTGAAACGTTGCGCACTCCAACCGATTCTCCTCCACCCAATCGGCCGTTCGGGCGAAAACGTCTTTCCGGTCGTGATCGAATCCCAGTACGAACGAGCCATTTACTTGTATCCCGTGATCGTGCAGAATCCGAACCCGGCGCACATAGTCCGCAGCCTTCGGCGTCTTCTTCCGTGCGTCGGCGAGATTTTCATCGGTGAGTGACTCGAACCCAACGAATACGCCGGTACATCCGGCAAGAGCCATGGCTCGAATCAGGCTGGAATCATCGGTGACATCAATGGAGACTGCCGCGCTCCAGATCTTGTTCAGCGGTCGAAGTGCTCCACACAGCTCGCGTAGATATTCCCGGTTTGATCCCAGATTGTTGTCGATGAAGACACCGTATGGTTCCCGGTCCGCCTCGAACTCCGCGGCTATCTGGCGGGGATCTCGCATCCGATACGGCATGCGCAGACCCGCGGTAGACAGATAGCAAAATCCGCACCGGTTATGACAACCTCGGGTTGCCACCAGGCTCGTCGTCGTGAGGAAGCTTTTTCGAGGCAGAATCGGTCGCCTCGGCGCAGGGTCCTCACGATAATCACTCTCATAGGACGCGACATATTTCGACTGCAAGCGGTCTGATTCCACATCCGCCAGGATCCGCGGCCAGAGCTGTACGCCATCACCCACCGCAAGCGCGTCCGCATGGGGTGCACACTCTTCCGGACACGACAGCACATGCAGTCCGCCTAGGATGACCTTGCTTCCGCGGCGCCGGTACCAATGAGCAAGCTCGAAAGCCCGCCTCGCGAAAGTCAGGTGGACCGTGATCCCCACAACCTCGGGCATCGGCGCAAAAGGAGGCCGTCCATCAAGCAGGTTTTCGTCCCAATACCGAACCTCCCAGTGCTCCGGTGTGGTCGCTGCGAAACTCGTGAGAGCGAGCGTCGGCGTAAGTACATGCTTTCCGAAGCTCGCGTTCGGATCTTTCGGATAGAAGGGGTTGATGAGCAGCGCGTACCGCCACTGTATCGGTCCGGCGGGGATCGCCGGATCCAGGAGCGGCGGCCGGATCATCTCGGGCGGGCACGGACGGCGCCGCCGCGGTTGCACAAGGGGCCGATTCGCCACACTCACAAATCCACTTTATACTGCAAAGTACTTCAAGTCAAGGGCTAGTTCACGAGATCAAACTGTTCCACGCGAGCCCCCGAAATCGATCGGCCCAAAGGCAAATTCGTCATTGCGTTCGGCGGCGATATGAACGAGATTCAGGAAATCGCCATCACCCCTGGAGAGCTGCGCTTCGGATGGCTCCCCACCGAGCGCCCGCAGCCGGGCGACACCACCCGCCCAAGACCCGCCACCTGCTCTCCCCGCGTCGCTGGCGAGAAGCTGGAGGGCACTTTCGAGCTGGAAGGTGAAGCCCGTCCCGCCATCCGCTGGGTCGGAGTCCGTGCGCCCGTCATCCCCGATAAGGACGACGGCTCCTGGAAAGAAGGCAAGCCCGTCCGCCTCTTCAGCGGCAAGGACCTCAGCGGCTGGAAGACGCCCGCCGGCGACCCGCTCACCGGCTGGTCGGTCAGGATGGCTGTCTCGTCACCAGCGGCAAGAGCCCAACATCATCTCCTGGCGAGCTTTCATTCCCCACTCGAGGCTGCCAATGCACGTGGTGACCGAACCGTGGGTGCATCGCGAGTAGTATATGGCCGAAACTGCGCGCAGTAGCTGAATGGGGATCCGTAATACTGAAGGACGTCCTTTGCTGCGCGATTTGTGGACGGGGCCACGTGCAGGGTTCTGATACGCCGGACGACCCGCTGGATCTGGCGCTCACGGTGACGGTCCAAGCCTTTCAAGTGACTAAGCATTGTAGCCTTGCCAAGCAGCCCCCGAAAACCGTTTGTCCAGCACATCGGCATTGGCCCAGTGACCTGTTTCCCGAGTTTTATCCGCCCAACCGATAGCGATATGAGCTTTTGGCGGAATCTATGAAGAATCTGTTTTGCGCTCTTTCGAAGTCCCGGGGCGAACGGCGGCGGCGAATCACCCGTTCGATGTCCTGGGTTCAGCGTTGCTAGGAGCTCGTCGGCCGTACTGGTGAGTTTTTGAAAATGTTTTTTCAAGGATTTCGGACGGACGCGGACCAAGCCGTCGTAGCGAATCTGGTACCCGACGAACTGAATCCAGGGGATGCCGCTGCTCTTCCGCGGTCCCCAAAAATACGGAGCATTCGACTTGCCTTCCCAGAACGACCGCGAGTATTGCTGCACTGTTCTGGCGGGGTGCGCCGGCAGTCGTAACTTCAGGAGGATATCGAAGTAACGCTTATATGCCCTCTCGCAAACAGTGCGGTCACAGGAGAGCAGAATCATATCGTCGCAGTATCGCAGGTACGTTAATGGCACGCTATTATCGCACGATACTCGCGCCATTTCCTTATCTGCAACATGCAAAACCGCATTCGCGACGAGACAAGACAGAGCCCCGCCCTGCGGAACGCCGATTCTTGGCAAAATCTCCCTACCGTGCAGGACGCGAAGTTCTACCCAAGGCCAGTTGAAGCGGCCTTCCTTATCCACTCTGTGCTGGAGATCTAGCAGGCCTTGACCGTTCGCATCTTGCTCGAAACAGTACGAGTTCAGGTAAGCATCGAAAATCTGAAGAGCCCGGCCATCGATTCTCAGCTTCGGGTTTACGGCGCTAGCATCACGTATAAGGTCTTGTAGTGCCGCGTGGGCGACCTCATGTGAAACGCAATCAAAGAAAGCTTTTATGTCGCACTCGGCCACGAAGATGTCTGTATCGAGGTGGGCAGTTCTCATCTGCAGAATTGTCTCAAGGGCATCATGGATCGTGGGGGGCTGCTTGCCATCCTTCCCGCACCGAAATGCCAGGCAAGAAGGGGTCAGGGCTACATCGAGCGCATGCCGGAGGTAGCGCGCTGTTATACTGTCGATGATCTTATCCTCGGTCGAGAAGAGGGCAAGGGGTCGGTATTCGTGCTTTTTCCGATTCTTCTCAATCGCGGCGATGCGTGGACGCCCGAAGGAAAAGCCGTCTCGTGCCAAGGCTCGGTCGCGCACGGCAGATATCTTTCTCTCCAAAGGCTGAACCCAGCAGGCTGTGGGCGTTTTCTCCCTCAATTCGATTGTGGCCCGAGACAATGCCTGAACATTCAAATCAAACGACGGCCGTAAACCGCGTTCCTGCGGCCTGTAGCTATGCCAGAGGCGCCGCGGCGGGAAGATATCCCAAGAGTTCGCGGCACGTCCCTCTGAGTGCGAGAGCCGTGAGTCTTTGGAGATCCTGTGCAGGAAGAGTTCGTCATTGCGCTTTTTGGCAAGTTTTGCGCGCAATCGACAAAACTCACGTATCAACGCTTCGTCAGAGAAGTAGTCATCAAAACTGAGCATATGAGGGAAAGAACCGGACGCCGCGGTAGACTACTCTTGGCCATACGTTTGCCAACATTGTATGCTGGACATTACTAAACGTCTCTAGCGGGAGTCTATACTCAGGCTCTGCAGAACCTGGGTTTTAATACCACACCCGAAGCAGCAAAACTACTCGGGACCGCCTCAATTGAAGCACCTTGCGCTAAGACACCTCGCAGTGCTTCCGCACGACGCCGGTTCTCGACAGAAGATCGGAATAAATCAGCTTCTGTCGAAAACAAATATACTCCAGACTTGTTCCTGAATTCAACATATCAGGGAGTTTTCTCTGAAATTGCCTTCTGCCCCGAAATATAGTGCAAGTGGGCGGTGTGTACCGCTGAGGAATCGGAGACTGGTCACATGATGGGAGCAAACCCCTCGTTACATTCCGATTTCAATCTCCAGGGTTAATAGTTCCATGAAATCGTTCTCGCCACTCATGAGAGCCCACATCGGTGCCCATGCCCGCCCCGCGGACTGCTCCCATCCGCTACAATAACCGGTACCTGCATGTCCGAAACAGTCCGTCCCAAGTTGTGCCTACTCTTCGGCGTGGTGCTCGCCTCCGCCACTTCGCCCGCCCTGCTCGCCCAACCCGCCGGGGAGCGCACCATCCAGTGGGGCTTCGAGCAGCGCGTCCGCACCGAGAACTGGGACAACATCATGGACTGCAATGATGCCACCCCGGATCTGCGCAACCAGATCCGCTACCGCACACGCCTCTGGTCCAATATCCCGCTATCCCACGATATCGATTTCTACGTCGGGCTGGACCAGGAAACCAACCAGATCGTCCGCGTCCGCGCTCCCTGGCGCATGGACGAGGTTATCTTCGAAAACGCCTACATCGACTTCAAGCGCCTCTTCACCAACGGCCTCTCCCTCCGGGTCGGACGCCAGAACCTCATCCGCGGCGAGGGCTTCCTGCTCCTCGAAGGCAACCCCTACGACGGCTCCCGCTCCATCTACTTCAACGCCGCCAACCTGGCCTACTCCTGGAAAAAGTCGAAGCTTGAGTTCATCGGCATCTCCAACCCCAAGAGCGATCGCTACCTGCCCCGCTTCAACGACCGCGCCAGAACCCTGATCGAGCGCGACGAGCAGGCGCTGGGGTTCTACTACACCGATAAGAATTCGACTCGCACGAGTCTGGAGTCGTACTACTTTTATAAAAAAGAAGTCCACGACAGCCGCCTCCCCACCAATCCCCAGTTCCAGCCCGATCGCCACGTCCACACCGCCGGCGGCCGCGCCGTCCACGCCGTTACCAGCAACCTGAGCCTCACCGGCGAACTAGCCCTCCAGTGGGGCGCCCAGCATCCCTCCACCAGCATCGCCGGTTGGGGAGGTTACGCCTATGCCAAGCGTCAGTTCGCCGGCAGCACCAAACCATACGTGCAGGCCGGCTGGTGGGGATTCTCCGGCGACGATCCCAACACCAAAGACCGCGTCGAGGGCTGGGATCCCCTCTTCTCCCGTTGGCCCAAGTGGAGCGAGCTCTACCTCTACACTCAGTTCCGCGAAACCGGCGTCGGCTACCAGACGAACCTGCGGATGTGGCAGGGCGAGGCCGGCTTCACTCCCTGGAAACCCATCCAGTGCCGCGCCACCTACTACCACATGGACGCCTTCCACCCCTTCCCCGGCGCTACCACCATCTACGGCAAAGGCACCGCCCGCGGCGACATGTACCAGGGCCGCATGGACTTTAAGGCCAGCCCCAACTGGAGCGGCCACGTTCTCTGGGAGCACCTGCTGCCCGGCGGTTTCTACTCCGCCAAAACCCCCAGCTATTTTCTGCGCTTCGAGATCATGTACCAGTTGAAAGGCTCGATTCCGTTATAAGTCAAACGGTTGGGGCACGCCGCGCGGCCCCGCCCCGGGGACCCGGTGCCACAATGGAGACACGGAAGGCACGCCGTGTCCACCACAACCGAAACCGCATCGAAAACCGCGCGCACGACCCATATGCGCCATCTGGTGGATCAGCTCCACCGCCTGGAAGCCCGGCTGCGCGCCGGCGGAGGCCACGCCCGCGCCGAAAAACAGCACCACGCCGGCAAACTCACCGCCCGCGAGCGCATCGCCGCACTCGTTGACCCCGGCACCCTCTTCGTCGAGGTCGGGCTGCTCGTTGCGCACGACAAGTACGATGGCCAGGCGCCCGCCGCGGGCGTGGTCACCGGCTTCGCCCGCATTGAGGGACGCCCCGCCGTTATCGTCGCCAACGACGCCACGGTCAAGGCCGGCTCCTGGTGGCCCGAAACCGTAGCCAAAATCTTGCGCGCGCAGGAAATCGCCATGCGCAACCGCGTCCCCATCGTCTACCTCGTGGACTCAGCGGGCGTAAACTTACCTTTCCAGGACGAAATCTTCCCCGGCCAGTATGGCGGCGGCCGGATTTTCTACTATAATTCGCTCATGCGGCGCCGGCTCCGGGTGCCGCAAATAGCCGCCGTGATGGGCCCCTGCATCGCGGGCGGCGCCTATCTTCCCGCCCTGAGTGACATCATCATCATGGTTGAGAACACGAGCTTTATGGGCTTGGGAGGCCCGAACCTCGTGAAGGGAGCCACCGGCCAGGCCATCGACTCGGAAAGCTTGGGCGGCGCGCGCCTGCACACCCAGCGCAGCGGTGTGGCCCACTACATGGCCGCGAACGATCAAGACTGCCT
>DATMYF010000189.1:0-73754 GCA_035561075.1 Bryobacteraceae bacterium | reverse complement strand
GGTGGTCCGGATCATGGAGGAGAAGGATATCGCGGTGGAGCCCGACGAGCTGAAGCGCGCCAGGCTGCTCGGCCTCACCGAAGGCAACTGCCCGCTTTACGTGGGACGGGCCGCAACGCTCCAGCGGTACCTGCGAGACCTGACCAACGCCAACGCGCAGGGCCAGTATTACCTGACCGATATCGTGGAGTCGATCAGCCGCGAGAGCGGAGATATTCGCACCATCACCACCACACCCGCAGACCCGGAGTACGACCTGCTCTGCTCCGACGTCACCCAGCCGATGGACCTGGCGCTGTTGGAGGGAATTCTCGCATCGAGCGGCGGGCTGCTCTTTCCCGAGGAGCGGGAGGTGGAAGCAGCGGCCGAGGTGCTGGCCGCCGGCCGCCCGCCGGGGCAGGTGGCCTCGATTGCCCGCCAGTTGCGGGAAGTGATGCTGGCCGCGGCACAGGAAGAGTTGGCCTTTAAGCCCGACCGGCCCGCCGGCATCGCGGTGGCGGGCGGCCGACTGCGTATTGCGTTTATGCACCCCGACATGGTGCGGTTCTACGGGCCGGCCTGGCAGATGCCGATCGGCGCCGGCGACGCCTCGGGCGAGGAACAGATCGTGGTGCTGGTGCAAACCGCGGAGGATAGCCGCATCCACCTCTACCCGCTCGACCCGAAGTACCGCGAGAACATCAACTTTGTCGCCGGTGACACCGAGGTGATGTATCCCGGGGAAGAGATCGCCGACATGCACTCCTACGAGGGGTTCGGCACGCGCATGAGCGAGAGCTTGCTGCTTTCGCTCGGCTACTTCAGCGACGAGGAGCTGGAATCCCGGCGCAGGAGGGGCCAGCCGCTTCCGCCATCCTCCCTGTGGGTGACCAGCAATATGCGGCGGCCGTTCGCTCTGGTGGGGAACGCCATCGCCTCGCTTCGCACGCTGCGCGCCGGGAACCTGGGGGTGAGGGTGCAGGAGCGCCTGGGGCGCAACAGTTTCAAGGGTCTGCGCCTGGTTTCGACGGGCCATATCCCGCAGGGCGGCTTCTCCAGTTCCTCCGCGGTGACTGTGGCTACCAAGAACGCCATCAACGCGCTGTTCGATTTCGGGATCCCGCCGGACCTGCTGGTACACCTCGCCTGCCAGGCCGAGTATGGCACCGGGGTGCGCGCCGGGTCGCTCGATCAGGCTACGGAACAGAAGGGCAGGGCGGGACAGGGAACTCTGATCTCGTCGAACCCCAGGGATAATTACCGCATCATCGGGACCTATCCCGTTCCGACGGACCGGTTTCAGATCATTTTCCCGTACAGTGTGGAGCGGGACCGGGTCGCCTGGCGCTGGTCATGGGGCTGCTATGGCGAAAAGGCGTCGTCCGGCGCCCTCACTGCCGGGGAAACGCGCAAGATGACCGGCAAGGCGGCCGAGATTGCGGCCATTCTGACGCGGCTGCCGCTCGACACCGATTTCTTCAAGGTGATTGAGGAAGACCTGGTTTCCGACGGGCTGCTGACCTTCGAGAGCCGGAGCTGGATCTGCGCCATCCTGCGGCAGACCCCGCTGGCTGCCACCCAGCAGGAGCTGCGGGAACGGGTCGATGCGAGCCGTTCCTGGTATGTGGGGCAGCTCATGCAAATGGACCGCCTCGACGAAGCCGCGGCGGAAGCGAAGGCGGCTGCGGCGCTGGGGTCGCTCTTTGCGGGATGGCGCGATCCTGCGCGAGGCGTCCCACTGCGGGCCATGGTGGCGTATTTGTTCGGGGAGGTGGCCAAGAATTTCTACCTGATGCACCACCCGGAACGGTGGATCGAGTTTGTGACCCGGTCTCAGCGAGGCGATTGCTGCGTGGAGATCGACTCCGCGCGCCTGCCCTCCCGCGCGGAGATGGAGCGCGAGTTGGAGTGGGAACGGGGGATCGTGGGACCGGACCTGCTGAACAGTTGGCTGGAGCGGCACGGTGCCACGCCGTTCGACTATGACCGCGGGCTCGACGACGAATCACTGGCGGCAGCCGAGCCTCCGGAGTTCCACCTGCTTGAAGGTTCCAACTTCTTCCGCGGACTGGCGCTGCTCGACCTGGCAGAGGCGATGCTGAAGCGCGCCTTCGGGAGCGACGCCGTAGCCACCCGTGTGAACGCGGCGGGGCAGGGCGATTACTTCCAGGTGCACGTGGACACCCAAAAAGCGGATCCGAGCGAGGTGAAGCGCTTCATCCGGGCGGCGTTCTATCGGCGCTTCGGACTGCGGCCCGTGCCGGAGTTCGTGGGTTTGCATCCCGGCGGGGGCGCCGCGGGAGTGCGGCTGAGCCGGTTCGACACCCTGGGGCAGTTGGTTCGGGCGCTCGAGGCGGTGCACGCGAGGAGCATCCGGCGGCCCGCCGCGGGATGCTAACATGTCCGGGCGCCGTGATGACCATTGACGACTGCCGGATGATCGAGTTCCCCCGGATGGTGGATCCGGAGGGAAGCCTCACATTTATCGAAGGGGAACGGCACGTCCCGTTCGAGCTGAAGCGAGTGTTCTATATTTACGACGTGCCAACCGCGGAATCCCGGGGAGCGCACGCCCACAAGGAACTCCAGCAGGTTTTGATCTGCCTTTCCGGCAGTTTCGACGTGCTGCTGGACGACGGGGAACGGCGCCGCGAGATCCGCATGAACCGGCCCTGGCGCGGGCTCTACGTGCCGCGCATGATCTGGGCGGCAATCATCAACTTCGATCCGGGCTCCGTCTGCCTGGTGCTGGCCTCGGAACGCTATAGCGAGGCGGACTACTACCGCGATTATCAGGAGTACCTACGGGCCAAGCGCCAGGAGGATGCCGCAGCCGCAACGGCGGGCTGAACGGCCCGTCTGTTAGGATTTGATCGATGGCTAAACGCGCGCTCATTACCGGGATCACGGGACAGGACGGGTCTTATCTGGCGGAACTGCTGGTCGCCAAGGGCTATGAGGTGCACGGGATCGTGCGGCGGGTGGCTTTGGAGGATCCGGACCACCGGCTGGTGCGGCTGGCGTCCGTGCGCGACCGTGTCACCCTGCACGCGGCATCCATGGAGAGCTTCGCCAGCATCTACCAGACGGTGGCTAAGGTGGTCCCCGAGGAGTGCTACCACTTGGCGGCACAGAGCTTCGTCAGCTACTCCTTCGATGACGAGTTCTCCACTTTGAATGCCAACATCAACGGCACCCATTTTCTACTCGCCGCCGTGAAGAACGTCGCCCCGGCCTGCCGCTTCTACTTCGCCGGATCGAGCGAGATGTTTGGCAAGGTGGACGAGGTGCCGCAGAATGAGCGCACGCGGTTCCATCCGCGGTCGAGCTACGGCATCAGTAAAGTTTGCGGCTTCGATCTGACGCGCAATTACCGGGAAGCCTATGAACTGTTCGCGTGCAACGGGATCCTGTTCAACCACGAGTCGCCGCGCCGCGGATACGAGTTCGTGACACGGAAGATCACGTCCGGGGTGGCGCGCATCCTGGCCGGGAGGGCGTCCGAACTGCCGCTGGGCAACCTGGAGGCACGCCGCGACTGGGGCCATGCGCGCGAATACGTGGAGGCTATGTGGCTGATGCTCCAGCAGCCCGTGCCCGACGATTACGTGGTTGCCAGCGGAGAGGCGCACAGCGTGAGGGAATTCGTCGAACTGGCGTTCTCCTATGTGGGGCTCGACTACCGTAAGTACGTAGTGAACGACCCGAACCTGTTTCGTCCGGCCGAAGTGAATGTGCTGCTGGGAGACGCGTCGAAAACGCGCGCCCGGCTCGGGTGGGAGCCCGGCATCGGCTTTGAGGCACTGGTTCGCGAGATGGTGGAGGCGGACTGCCGGGCAATGGGTCTGGAGCAGGCGCTGGTGCGCGAGAAGGGGACCGCGATTGGCTGATCCCAAGGCGAGCGAGCTGGAAGCGATTTACGACCGGCGGTTCAATTCCCATATCGCCTACCGGAACCAGGTCTGGCGGGTTTTGACGGCCCGCTATTTCTCGCGCTATATCGGTTCCGAGGCCACGGTTCTGGACCTGGGTTGCGGATACGGCGAATTCATCAACAACATCGCGTGCCGCCGCAAGTACGCCATCGATCTGAATTCCCGCGCCAGGGAGCGGCTCTCGGCCGACGTGACATTTCTGGAGCAGGATTGCTCCGCGTCGTGGCCCCTGGCGGACGACAGCCTGGACGTGGTCTTCACGAGCAATTTCTTCGAACACCTGCCCTCCAAGCAGGCCATGGGCAGCAGCTTGGCGGAAGCGTTCCGGTGTCTGCGCCCGGGCGGCCGGATTATCGCGATGGGGCCCAACGTGCGGTTTTTGGGCGGCGCTTACTGGGACTTCTGGGACCACCATCTGGCCTTGACCGAGAATTCCATGGCGGAGGCGCTTGAGATTCAGGGGTTCCGGGTGGAAAAGGTGATCGACCGTTTCCTGCCTTACACGATGGTGAACAAGCGGCGGGCTCCCACGATGCTGATCGGGCTTTATCTGAACCTGCCGTTCGCCTGGAAGATCTTCGGCAAACAATTTCTGGTGATGGCCACCCGGCCGTGAGCGCTTACAATTTGCGCTCTCCGGCGAGCAGATGCACCTCCCCGGTTTCGGCCTGATAGGCGAAACACCGGATGGTGGAGCCCGGCGGTCCCACGGCCACCTCGCCGGACCAGGCGAGATCCCCGGGAAACAGCACGCCCAGAATGCGCGCGCCGCGCCCTTCAATGGCTGCGACGATGACGGCGTGTGCGCGTTCTCCGCCGGCCAGGTGAGCCCGGCCGGAGAGGCGGAGCGTTTCACTGGTCACGGTTGCTGCCGAAACGGTTCCGAAGGCCGGTTCAGGATGTGCAGAGGCTAACTGCTCCAGGAAGCGTTGGTCCCACATTAGCGGGCGCAGCCATCCCCGGCGGTTCAGGTAATTCGCCGAGAGGACGAAATCGGCGTGGTTATCGGTTGAGTAGATATTGTGGAACTGGGGAAGATTTGCCACGTTTGCAGCGCTCGCCGCCACCTTGCCCGAGAGTTGCCGGTAGTGGCCGTGCTCCATTAAAGCGCGGGCACGGTCCAGTTGCAGTACCCGAAACGCGCCGGCCGAGAGCACCAGCACCACGGTTCCGCTAAGCACACACCAGAAGAGGTACCTGCGGGCCGGTTGCCGGTCCACCAACGCGGCTACAAGCAGGCATCCGACGGCTACGCAGGCTATGGGCAAAAATGAGGACGCCAAAACATAGCGCGATGACTCCACGGCGTACGGCACGCCGAAGCGGTGGCGGCCAAGTGTGACCATGGCGCCGGCCAGGATGGAGTAACCACCCACCGCTCCCCAAATCAACAGCGCGCCCCACGCGGGCTTGCGGTGGAGTTCCCTTGCGGCCAGCGCGCCGGCGGCCAGTAAGAACAGCAGCAGACCGGCACCGGCTAATTGCGCCCATCCCACTGGCGTCAGCTCCTTGGCAAGCGAAACCAGGTTGCCCGTATAAGCCAGAAAGAAGCGCGCCATTACGCCCGGTCCGGAAGGGGCCCCGGCAGGCGCGGGGCTGGTGTGCGGCCCCATTGCATACGGCGCCACGCTCACCACGAGCGCCAACCCGAACAGCACGGTGCCGGCGCGTTCCCGGCGGAACGGGTGCGGAGCGGCCCAGCGCCACAATAATGGTGGGAACATGGCCCACAATAGTAGGCCGCTGGTAAGGATGAACGATGCCGCCGCGGCGGCGACCGCGGCGACGACGATCTTCAGGCGATCGGGAATCGCCGACTGCGCCGCGAACACCCCCGCGAGGAACAGCAGCGGCACCAGCAGGTGCACCAGCGGCAAGCCCCACAGCCACACCTGGTAGGCTGCCGGGTTGAAGACAAAGAAGGAAGACGCCCCGAGCACCAGCCATGGAATCGTGCTGTTGGGCGGCAGCGCCCGCCGGGTCACCGCCAGCGCGAGCACGCAGAACAGCGCGGCGGTACCCCAATTTGCAACCATCACGGCGGGCATGTACATGCCCGTCAGCATCCAGCCCGCGGCCGACAGCAGCACCTGCATCCCGATCTGGTGTTCCCCTTGGCTGGTGAACAGCAGGCGCGCCCATGAGAGATCGCCGGCCGAGATCTCCCGCAGCAGACGCACGAAATCCCACTGGTCCCAGAAGGGGACGTCCACGGAGTAGCGCAAGACGTCAGACAGGATTGCAGCGGCGAAGGCCGCCGCACCACAGAACAGCAAGATCCGGACGGCTGCGGCCCACCCGGCGCCAACCGTGGCCGTGCGTTTGGGGGCGGTGCTCATGGGCGCTTCTTCAGCAGATAGAAAAACTGATCGATGTTCTGTGTAATGCGAAAGATCGTCGGCGCCCGCACCGGATCGACCTGGAAAACCTTTTCGATCGCGTAGCCGGTCGTAAGAAATCTCATCGCATCGAGTCCCACCAGGTAGCGGTACTCATGAGGCCTCAGGGCAATCCACTCCGGTTTGAAATGTTCAAGCATGTGGCCTATGGATCGTCTGTCAGGATATTGCTTGAGAAACGAAGTTACTTCCGGGCTCGCCAGCCCAGGATAGTCATAGACCGGCATCCGGGAATAATATGCGATGTAGCCGAGCGGTTCGCAGCCGATTCTGTCGCCAGGCCTTTTGTGCTCGAACAGGTAACGCCCGATGGCCATCCGGACGGGAGTCTCCACATACTGCTGGATATCGCGCTCCGTCCGGAAGTTGATGGGCAGGACGGCCAGGAACGGCAGAATATAGACAGCGCAGAGATCCACGCCTGGTTCCGCGGCGCCAGCACACGAAACAGCGCGCCTAACCCTAGCACCAGCAGCAGGCAATTGACGGCGCTGAATGGCACCAGATACCACCCGAAGATGCCGTGCACCAGAAAGACGTAGTACGCCGAATACGCCGCCAGGCTGCCGAGCGGGATCAGATAGAAGCGATGAAAGCCGCGCAGCATCGCCAGCGCCCCCGCCAGGATGAGGAGCATGGAGGCGCGCGAGATAAAGCCATTGTCCGCGAATTTCAGAAAGCCGGTTCCGTGTCCCGCGAAGGACAGCCCCATGGGAAGGTAGATGTAATCGTAAAGCCGCGCCCACACGATTGTTGCGGCATCGCTTGAAAGCAGGGAAGTGGTCTTCGTCCACAGGGGATAACCCAGACCCTTTGCCACAATCGTGTTGGGCACGGGAGACCCATAGTAGAGCGTGGTGAACAGCACCCAGGGCGCGTAGAGTGCGAGTGCCGTGAGCACACTTCGACGAAGCACCGCCCGGTCCGTCATGAGGAGGTACAGCGCTACGAAGAGCAGCAAAATGACAAAGTCGGGCCGGGCGTAGACGCATACGGCCATGGCGGCACCCAGCGCGCGGGGCCGTAGTCGCAAGGCCTGGTACATCACCAGGAAGAGCGCGAAAACCGCCACCTGCGTTTCCATCCCGGCCATTCCCCACAACACCTGATGGTGCTCAAACGCCAGATACGACGCGAGCAGGTACACCAGCCAGATATTGAGTCGAAACGCAGGGTTGAGGGCCACTGCCGCCCCCAACAGCACGGTGGGGATGGAAATAAGCGCGGAAACCAGCTTGAGCAGCGCCAGCCCCCAGCCGGGGTGGAAGACATCAGCCGCCAGCGGAATCAGCACACTCAAAGGGCTCGTAAAACCGTGCAGCGGCGGCCACCCTGGGTGGTGATGGGTGAGCCCGAGGCCGTTGGCAAAATTCTCCGAGTGTAGGACCGTGATGAGGGCGTCCTCCCAGACCCGGCCCGTGTAGAACCAGAAGAACAGCCGCAACAGGCAGCCGGCAACGGCAATGCTGTAAAGCACCCGCCTGGGGGTACGGTCCAGCTTCAGGATTTCCTGGGGAATAAGGCTGTGCATCCACTATCCGCCGAGCAGTACCGGGCGCAGGCGGGCCTCGTCGCTGCGGATCCACTGCCAGATGTCAGCCAGGGTTGTCCGCGGGTCGCGGCGGGGACGCCAGCCGGAGAACTCCGTCAGGCGGGCATGGTCGGTGAGGTAGATCCGGAGATCCGCCGGGCGGTCATCCGGCGAGGGCTCGATTTCAATGCGGTTGCCAGTGATCTCCCGGCACAAATCCGTCATTTCAAGCAGCGATAGGCTATTCGCAAGCCCTCCACCCACGTTGAATGTGCGGCCCGCCGAGCAATCCAGGCTGCGCAACTGCGACGTCAGCAGTTCGCATAGGTCGCCTACATGGAGCACGTCCCGAACCTGCTTCCCGGTGCCTCCGAAGCCGATGTAGCGGAGGGGGCGGCGGAAGTGATGGGCCGCCACCCACAGAGCGGCCACGCCCTGGTCGGTCTTGCCCATCTGCCACGGTCCGGCAATCAGGCCGCAGCGGTTGACCACTGTCCGGAGGCCGTAGGCGTCGGCGTACTCGGCAATCATCAACTCGGCGGCCAGTTTGGTCATGCCGTACAGGGAACGGGCGCCCTCCAGCGGGAAATCCTCGTTGATGCCTTGGGCGCCGGCGCCGGGTGCGGCCTGCCCGTCGAGCAGCGTGAAGCGCGAGGGGTCCTCACGATAGGCCAGCTCATTGAGGCGCCGCACGGGGTAGATGCGGCTGGTCGAGAGAAACACGAAATCCGCGCGGTTGCGGCGCGCCAGTTCCAGGCAGTGGAAACAGCCCGTCAGGTTCGTCTGGACGAGGTACTCCGGGGATCCGCCGTATCCCGCCTGTGCGGATGGCTCGGCCGAGGCCTCCACGATCAACTGCGGCGCCGGTGCCGCGGCCAGGTCCTCCGGGGAGCGCACATCACCGTGCACGAACTCCACCCCGGCTTCGGCCAGGCGCCCCAGGTTCAGTTCCGAACCGCGGCGGCGCAGGTTGTCGAAGGCCGCGATGCGCGCCTCCGGGAACTCCCGCTTGAGGTGCAGTGCCAGGCTGGAGCCCACGAACCCCGCCCCGCCCGTAACCAGGATGCGCTCATACATGACGGCTCTCCGCGGCATTGCGCCGGTGGTAGTCTCCGCGCGCCAGCATCTTCTCCAGCCACAGGTACAGGATGATGAACAAATAGCGGCTCCCCATCTCGCGAAGTTTCAGCTTGGAGATGCCGGACTTCCGATTGGCCCAGCGGATAGGCACCACGGCATACGAATAGCCCCTCACGATGGCTTTGAGCGGCATTTCGACGGTGAGATTGAAATGCGGCGAGATCAGCGGCTGAATGCCGTCAATGACGTCGCGCCGGTAACATTTGAAGGCGTTGGTGGTGTCGTTGAAGCGGAATTGGAACAGCACCCGGATGAACCAGTTCGCCATACGGTTCAGCACCAGCTTGTGGACCGGGTAATCAATCAGCCGGCTGCCCCGGATAAACCGCGAGCCGAAGACGCAATCATAGCCTTCCTGGAGCTTGCGGTAATAGGCCACCACATCGGCCGGGCTGTCGGAGCCGTCGGCCATCATCACCGCTACGGCATCGCCGGTGATCTGTGCGAGGCCCGCCCGGACGGCCATCCCGAACCCGTTCCGCCCGGTGTTGGCCACCAGCCGGATTTCGGGGTACACCGCGGCAAGGGCTCGCACGCGATCGGCGGTGCCGTCGGTTGAGCCGTCATCGACCGCCACCACCTCGAAGGGAATGGAAGCCGCTCGCAACTCCCTGGCCAGGCTCCGCAGGGTCTCCTCCACGCAGCCTTCCTCGTTCCGCGCCGGGATGACGAACGACAGTTTCATGCCGTGTTGCGCTCCACGATTCCCGATACAATGCGCGGCAGGTCGTACTCGAGGCGCCACTCAGGGTAATGGGCGTGCAGCTTGGAGAGGTCCGAGATGTAGCAGATGTGGTCGCCTTTCCGGTTCTCTTCCTTGTAGTCGTACTCCAGCCGGTAGCCCATGGCAGCCAGTATATCGATGGTCTCCAGGATGGAGATGCTGTTGGCCCGGCCGCCGCCCAGGTTGTAGACCTCGCCCGAGCGCGGCTTCTTGAAGAAGTGCAGGAACAGGCGGGCCACATCGTTGGTGTGAATCTGGTCCCGTACCTGCTTTCCCTTGTAGCCGTAAACGGTGTACCGCTTGCCCGTCACGGCGCAGTGGACGATATAGGCGAGATAGCCGTGCAACTCCACGGCGGCGTGCTGCGGACCGGTGAGGCAACCCCCGCGGAAGACCCCCACGGGCATCCCGAAGTAGCGCCCGAACTCCTGGCACATCACGTCGGCAGCCACTTTCGAGGCGCCGAAGAGCGAGTGCAGGCAGTGGTCAATGGACATGGACTCGTCGATCGCGTCGATTTCTGCGTAGTCGTAGCGCTTTTCTTTTTCAACCAGCGGAAGGTAGTTGGGCCGGTCCCCGTAGACTTTGTTGGTGCTGGTGAAACAGAACGGCGAGCCGGGGCAGAAATCGCGCGCCGCCACCAGCAGGTTAAGGGTGCCGCCGGCATTCACGTCGAAATCCTCGTAAGGGATTGACGCGGCCTTGTCGTGGGAGGGCTGGGCGGCGGTATGGATGACGAAATCGGGGCGCTCGGCTTCGAAGAGATCGCGGATCCCCTGGCGATCCCGGATATCGACATTGACGTGGCGGTAACGCGGCGCGGTCCGCTCGAGAGACCGGACATTGGCGGAAGTGGTGCCATGCGGTCCAAAGAACTCGCGGCGCATGTCGTTGTCGATACCGACGACATGCCAGCCTTCACTGGCAAGTAAACGGGCGCATTCGGAGCCGATCAGGCCCCCGGAACCGGTGACGATGGCTTTCATGAGTTGGGGGCGCCGGGGAAGTCCAGGCCCGCGGCGGACGTCGCCATTTTACCATCTGGGTGCCTGCGCCCAACCGCCGGATGACGCTACAGCTTATAATTAGGGATCCCCCGGTACTTAATGGAGCTAGTCGAGTCGATCCGGCATCTCAAGCCCGCCCGGGTACTGGATGCCGACGGGACGGTCGCGGCGCGGCTGCGCACGGGATCGCTCGTGGTGGACACGGATGAGACCGCGGTGGGCCGCTACGACTTGGTCGTCTGGATGAACCCGGATGGCCAAGCCGGTGCTGTGCGCCGATGGGCCACGATCACAGACGCCGTGCTCTTCGCTGCTCCCGAGGCGGACCTGCCCCGCTGGCTTGAAGCCTTCCTGGACGCCGGCTTCGTGCCGGACCTGTCCTACCGCGGCCCCGCCGTCCTGCTGCGGCGTGGCACGACACTCAAGAAGGACGTGGCCGCGCTCCTTGCCGAACTGTTGCGCCTACAGGCCAGGGAGGAACAGGCCGCCGCCCTCGAGCATCGGATCGAGTTCCTCCATGCCATCGCGGACGATTTGGCGCGCCAGACCACATCAGTTGTCGAAAGCCGCACCTGGCGAATCCTCACCGGTACCGGTGGCCTGTTCCTGCGTCGCATCCGGCGGAAATTGACGAGCCAGGCTTTCGAAAGTGTGCCCGCCCCCGGACGGTATCACCGTTGGATCGCCGACTACGAGAAGCGGGAGGTGTCCGCGGACAGCGGAGGACCTCTTGTGAGCGTGGTGGCCCCCGACGAGCGCACACTGGCTTCTCTCCGGGCCCAGACGTACAAAAAATGGGAAGCGGTCCCATCGGCGGCTGCCGGAACGGGCGCGTACCTGCTATACCCCGGCCCCGGCGACGAACTCTCTCCGGACGCCCTCGCCCGGTTCGCCGCCGCGGCCGAGAGCGGCGCGGGCCTGGTCTATTGCGACGAAGACGAGCTCGATGAGCACGGCGTCCGCATGGCCCCGCTATTCAAGCCGGACTGGTCGCCGGACCTTCTGCTCTCCCAGGACTACATCGGCCGCGCCATGATATTCCGCCGCGACTTGGCCCGCGAGTCGGCCGGCACCTACGAGATCGCTTTGCGCGCGGGAGATGCTGGGGAACGTATCGAGCACCTGGCCGAGGTTCTGTACCACCGGCGCGGGCCGCGCGAACCCGCTCCGCGGGAAGCAATCGAGCAGAGCCTCCCGGGCGTCAGCGTGGAGGTCGGTCGCGCGCCCGGCTGCTGGCGAGTGCGATATCCCATCCCGCCGAACTTGGCGGTGGATATCATCGTCCCCTCGCGCGATGCCGCGCTGCTTGACCGCTGCTTGAACAGCGTGCGCGCCAATACGGGCTACACCGCCTACGGGATCACCGTCATCGACAACTCGAAAAAAGGCCTCGAAGCCGTGGCCGTGCGCCATGGGGCGCGGCACCTCGACTGGCGGAAGCGCCCGTTCAACTACTCCGCCATGAACAACGAGGCGGCGCTCGGCGGCACCGCCCCGCTGCTGCTGTTCCTGAACGACGACACGACCGTGATCGACCCAGGGTGGCTGGAAGCCATGGTGGAACTGGCCGTACGGCCGGCGGTGGGGGTCGTGGGGGCGCGCCTGCTCTATCCCGGCGGCACGATCCAGCACGCCGGCGTGGTTATCGGGATCTTCGGGGTGTGCGGGCATGCCTTCAAGGGCTGGCCCGGGGACGCGCCCACCTACGGGAATTACGGTGGCGTGATCCGCAACGTGAGCGCCGTGACCGGGGCCTGCCTGATGACACGGGCGGAGGTGTTCCGGGAGGCGGAGGGCTTTGATGCGGGGAATTTCCCGGTGGCTTACAATGACATCGACCTGTGCCTCCGGATCCAGCGCCGCGGCCGTCGCGTGCTGTACACCCCGCACGCCTCGCTTTACCACCATGAGGCCCTTTCCAAGCCGTGGCGGCTCCGCAGGCCCAGCCGCGCGGAGGTTCGGGCGTTTCAGGCGCGCTGGCGGGAGTACATTGCAGACGACCCCTATTACAGCCCCAACCTCACCCGCGCGGCCGAGAATTACGCGCTGAGGAGCCGTTCGTGCGAGGATTGACGCCGCTGGCGCTCAAGGCGCTCGAACGTGAGGTGGAACGCGTGGAACAGATCCTGGCTAAGGCTGGGGACCGGCTGCTCGAAATCGACGGCAACCACCTGGTCCGTGCCCTCCGGGCGCCCGGCCGGCTGCTGCGCGATTGGCGTGGCCGGCTTGGCCAGAGCCTGCTGCACTCGCGATTCCATCCCCTGTATGTAAGATTGGTGCGGCCGAGGGCTGCCGAGGACGCCTACCGGCGATGGGCTGAGCGGGAAGAGGCCGCCATGCCGGCCCCCCAGTGGTTCACCGACCGCGCCCGGCAGTTCGCCTCCCAACCTACCATCAGCGTGGTGATGCCCGTCCATAATCCCCGGCGGGAGTGGCTGGTCGAGGCAGTCGAATCGCTCCGCAACCAGACTTGGCCGGACTGGCAGCTCTGCGTGTGCGACGACGCCTCGCGGGACGCCTGGGTGGCGGAATACTTCACCGCCCAATGCGCCGCAGACCCGCGGGTGCGCTTCGTGCGGTCCGATAGCGGCCTCGGAATCGCGGGCGCTACCAACCGCGCCGGCGAACTGGCCGGAGGGGATTACGTCGGCTTCCTCGACCAGGACGACGTGCTGGCCCCCACAGCCCTGCACAGCGTCGCAGAGGCCGTCGGAAGCGGCCCCGCGGACCTGGTCTACTCCGACGAGGACCGCCTGGATACCAACGGCCGGCGCGTGGAGCCGATTTTCAAACCCGGGTGGTCGCCGGACCTGCTGCTCTCCTGCATGTACCTGGGTCATTTCCTGGTAGCACGGCGCACGGCCCTCGACCGCGCCGGCTGGCTGCGCACCGCCTTCAACGGGAGCCAGGATTACGACCTGGCGCTGCGCATCACCGAGGACGGCGGAGAGGTGCGGCACATCCCGCGGATCCTGTACCACTGGCGCCGGCACCCCGGCTCCACTGCCGCGCACACAGGAGCCAAACCGTATAGCCATGCCGCCGGGTTCCAGGCGCTCTCCGATGCGGTAAGGCGCTGCGGTTCGGCCGCGGAAGTGGAGAACGGCCCGTTCCCGAATAGCTATCGCTTGCGCCGGAAGTTGCGCGGGGTACCCCTGGCAAGCATTGTCATCTGTTCCCGCAACGCCCGAGTGCTGGAGCGCTGCCTGAAGTCGCTCGAGACCCTGACGACGTATAAAAAGCGGCAGATTGTCGTCGTCCATCACCTCACCGGGAATGATGCAGGGATCGCGCGGCTGGCGCTCTGCCACGATTGCACGCGGGTCCGCTATTCCGGGCCGTTCGACTTCTCGACCATGTGCAACGTGGGCGCGCAGGCCTCTGCCGGCGAGGTGCTGGTGTTCCTGAACGACGACGTCATGCCGCTCGCTCCGGACTGGCTCTCCACCCTGGTGGCACACGCGCAACGGCCCGACGTGGGGGTCGTGGGGGCACGCCTGCTGTATCCCAACGGCGCCATCCAGCACGCCGGCATGGCGATCGGGATCATGAACGGGGTGGGCCACCCGCAGCGCCACACCTTCGGCTCGGGCTACTGGAACTGGTGGCCCGTGGCACGCGATGTTTCCGCCGTCACGGGCGCTTGCCTGGCAATCCGCAAGGGGCTGTTCGACGAAATGGGGGGCTTCGACCCCGCCTTCCCGGTGAATTACAACGACAGCGACTTGTGCCTGCGCGTCCGCAAAGCCGGCTACCGCGTGATCTACGAACCCGCCGCCGTGCTGACCCACGCGGAGTGCCGGACACGCCGCCCGGGTGTCCGTAATGCGGAGCGAAACCTGTGGGTCAGGCGCTGGGGGTCGTGGCTCGATCGCGGCGACCCGTTCTATAACCCGAATCTCAGCAATCAATCCGAGGACGCCGCGCTGCACTCCAATCCGGCTACCGCGCACCGCCCCCGGTAAGCCGCAGCCAGAGGCTGCCGGCCGCACGCAGCGGCGCGGTGAGGCGCCACGAGAGCGAATTCCGCAGGTCTGCAATACGGGTCTCGCGGTCGCGCAGCCGGGCTACGTCCCCGCCGATCATTCTTTCCAGCGCAAAGATGTGTTCCAGGCGCGGCAGCAGCACGCGGTCGAAGGAGGGGGCCTCCACCAGTCCCCCAATGAAAGCCCCGAGCTTTCGCGTAACGGCATCCCAGCCCTCGCCACCCGTGCAACCGGCGGTCTCCCGCCACTCCGGGATGCCCGTGCGCAGGCGGCGGACAAGATCCCCGGTGGAGGAATACAGGATGAGGTTGTCGCCGGCGTTTGCGCGGGCACGGATCTCCCGGGCAGCGGGGATATCGCGGGCCAGCACCGGTTTCCGGCGGGCCAGGCCCTCCATGATCGGCAGCCCGAAGCCCTCATAGAGGGAAGGAAACACAATGGCACGGGCTTTACGAAAGAGCTCCCTGACTTCGGCTTCGTGAAGCTCGCCGCTTGGAGAGCAGCGCACCCCGGGCACGGCCTCGGTGGGAAGCCCGAGCGCCACGATGGGCAGGTCCGGTAGGGCTTCCTTAATAGCTCGCACAGTGGGGGCCATGTGCTTATGGGCGAAGTGATTGCCGATTACCAGGAGGTGCTCGCCGGCTGTGGCGGCGGTTTCGGGGGCATAGTCGGCCGGGTCGAGCGAGAGCAGGCAGACGAGCTCCCGCAACCCGTCGCGGAGGCGGAAGCGCCGCCGGAACTCATCGGCGCCGAAGTCGCTGATATAGACTACCCCGTCGGCATGGGCGAAGACGGCGGCCCAGAGCGCCTCCAAATCCGGTTCGCGCAGGTAGAGGCAATCGAGCGCGATGGGGTCCAGCATGGCGTAGACGTTCACCAGCGCGGTGGAGGCCATGCGGGAGATGTGCTCCAGGCTGAAGGGCTGGCCGAACCGGAACGCGGCGGCGAAGACGCGCTCCGTATCCAGGGGCTCGAAGGACAGCCCCGGGATATCATCGAGGCGATGAAAGCGGCGGGCCACCGGGGAGACGATCACGTGGATGCGGTAGGGCCACTCACGGGCGGCACCTTCGAGGATGCGCCGGCCGGCATCGAAGGTGCCGTTATGGCGCGCTTCAAAGCTTGAAAAATCGAAGGCCACGGCGGGCCGCCCGGGTAGCAGCGCTCCCAGCAGCCGCTCGAAGCGGTAGTTCGGCGAGGAGCAGTAGTGCGCCACGGCCGGCAGGTATTCGGGGTAACGCTGACCCAGCACGCGCTCGTTCCGGCGTTCCAGCGCCTCGCTCTCCGGCGCGGCGAAGGAACCGCCCCCGGCATGATAGACAAAGGCGCGATTGGCCAGCGCGGCGCGGTAGCCGCAGCGGTTCGCCCGCATGACGAGGTCGTTCTCCTCGCTGTAGCCCGGCGAGTAGCATTCGTCGAGCAGGCCGAACTCTTCGAGCACCTCCCGGCGAATCAACAGGCAGAACCCGACCGCGGTGGGGGTGAACTGGAAATCCGGCAGCAGGGGGGCCAGGCGGGCGTACAGCGCGTGCGCGGCCGCGGGGTCCGGATCGCGGTACTCCTCCTGCTGGGGCAGCGAGAGGATGCTGGCGTTGTTGGATCGCGGGTTGACGAATCCGATCATGGGGTCGAGCTCGGCCACACGCCGCATTTCGGCGATGGCGCCGGGGAAGACGAGCGTATCGGAGTTGAGCAGCAGGGCGTGGTGCCCGCGTTCGACGGCGCGCCGCAGGCCGATGTTGGCCGAGCCTACGAAGCCCAGGTTGCGGGGATTGACGGCGATCTCGAAGGGGATCCGGAAGCGCTCCGCGGCGCGGCGGAGCGAGGACTGGAGCGCGGCGTCCCCGGGTGAATCGTCGATGGCCAGGATCGAGCACAACCCGGCGGCCAGTTCGTCCTCAATGGCTGCAAGCGAGCCGAAGAGGGCGTCGGCCAGCGCGGCGTCCTTGTAGAACGGAACGATCAAGTCGAGGGGGGTCATGCCTGTACGGCCCCGGCGATCCAGGCGGCAGCTTCTGCGAGCGATTGCACGCGGGCATGCGGGGGGCGCGACGGAGCAGCCTCCCGGTAGCCGCGATCGATGAGTACCGTGGTGCAGCCGGCGTTGTGGCCCGCATCGATATCGCGCCAGCGGTCGCCGATCAGGAAGCTGCGGGAGAGGTCGATCGAGTACTCGCGGGCGGCGACCTCCAGTAGCCCGGGCTTGGGTTTGCGGCAGCGGCAGGCATCGCGGTCGTCGTGCCAGCAGACGTAGAACCCGTCGAGCGGGAGAGCGGCCAGCAAGACGGCGTGGATTTCTTCAACTGCGGACCGCGTCTGCGTCCCGCGCGCCACATCCGGCTGGTTGGTCACCACCAGGAGCAGAAAACCAATGCGCTTCAGTGCCGCCAGCGCGGCAGGCGCATCGGCGGCTATTTCGAGCTCCGCCAAGCCGGCGGGCGGAAACGGCTTGCCATCTCGCACTATGGCGCGGTTGAGGACCCCATCGCGGTCCAGAAATACCGCGCGGGCGGCGCCAGTGCGCGTTGTTATAATCGGGTTCGACACCAAAGCCGGATTGTAACCCGCCGACGCACGCGCATGCCGCCGTATCTATCGCTCGTACTGCCCGCCTTCAACGAGGCGGCCGCAATCGGGCAGACCATTTCGGAAATCGTGGCCTGGCTGGAGGCCCGCGGGCTGACCTACGAGATCATCGTCGCGGCCGACGGCTCGGACGGCACTCGCGAGGTGGTCCGGGAGATGGCCCGCACCAACGCGCGCCTGCGCGCGATTGGACACCCCGAGCGCCTCGGCAAAGGCCGCGGCGTGCGGGAGGCGGTGGCGCTTGCCGAGGGCGAAATCATCGGCTACGCCGACGCGGACAATAAGGTGCCCATCGAGGAATTCGCGAAACTGGAGCCTTGGCTGAAGGAATTCCCTATCGTGACGGGTTCGCGGGCGATTGACCGGTCTTTGGTAGAGCGCCGCCAGCCGCTCTACCGGCGCCTCGGCTCGATCGGTTTCCACTGGTTCATGCACGCGGCCACGGGGCTGTGGCACATCACGGACTCGCAATGCGGCTTCAAGTTCTTCCGCCGTGACGTGGCCGTGAATTTGTTCGCCAGACAGAAGATCGACGGCTACATGTTCGACGTCGAGATCCTGGCATTGGCGCAAGCGCTGGGCTACGTGGTGAAGGAAGTGCCCATCCGCTGGCGAGACGACGGCGACAGCCGGCTGGAGCTGGTGCGGGGGAATCTGCGGAACATGCGAGATGTGATGCGGATACGGCTGCTGGCGGGAGCCGCGCAGAGGCCCAGCGATAGGCGCCAAGTCTAAGGTTTTGGCGCGATCAGACCGATAGCTGCAACGTGAGGTCTATCAGCAGGAAGCGCGGTCTCGCCGGGTCTATCTGGCTGCTTCTGGTTTGCGGAGCGGGATGGGCAGAAAGCGCAGTGCCGGTTTCCGTGCCGTATTCATTCGAGCCAAACCGGGGCCAGGCATCTGCCGAAGTGCTCTACCTGGCCCGGGGTGCCGGGGCCGCGTGGTTCCTTGATGCGCACGGAAATGCCGTCTATGCTATCTCCCCGGCGGGCGAACGGAACCTGGAATTCTTGCGGTTCCATTGGCTGGGAGCCCGCAGTCCCGGCCCGCCTGTTGCGGAGGGGCGCCGCGACGCCACTACTCACTATTATGGCGGTGCACAGCATTCGGCTTGGCAGACCGGCATACCGCAATATGAACGCGTGCGCTTCCCTTCGCTCTACCCAGGTGTCGATCTGGTCTGGCGAGGACGGCCCGACGGCGTCGAATACGAGTTTCACGTTGACCCCGGGTCCGACCCGCGCCGGATCCGGTTTCAACTTGCAGGGGCGCGGCACGTGAGGGTTGACCGGTCAGGTAATTTGGTGGCTGACACCGCGTCCGGCCGTCTATACTGTCGGCGCCCAGCCGCGTATCAGGACAGCGGCTCGCGCTTGATTGGCGCCCGCTTTGAGGTGGACGGCAGCACGGTAGGCTTCCGTCTGGCGCCATACGACCGCAGCAAACCTCTGGTGATCGACCCCCTGGTGACGTTTTCCGCATCGCTCGGAGGGAGCGGCTTTGACGCGGCCTATGCGACAGCATCGGATTCTGCCGGTAACATCTATATCACCGGTGAAACGGCTTCGAGCAACGTCAACTTGACCGGCACAGCCACAGCAAGTCGCGCCAATCGTGATATATTCGTCGCAAAGATCAGCCCGGACCGCACTTCCCTTGTTTACACCGTGGTGCTCGCCGGCCCTGGCAACGACGCCGGCCGTGCAATCGCGGTGGATACGGCGGGAGATGCTTACGTGGCCGGTACAGCGACTGGCGCGGGTTTCCCGGTGACCCCCGGCGCCCTGCGAACCGCCCCGGGCGGACTCTCGGACGCATTTGTAGCGCGCTTGGATGCCACCGGAGGACTCGTCTGGTCAACATTTCTGGGGGACAGTGGCGACGACACGGCTGCAGGCATAGCCATGGCCCCGGGAGGTGGGGTATACGTCACCGGTTACACCGCTTCGCGCCAATTCCCAACTACCCAAGGTGCACCGCAGACCATCTACCGGGGCGGGTTCTATGATGCATTTCTTGTTCGTCTGAATGCATCCGGCTCCGCCTTGGTCTATTCCACGCTCTTGGGCGGCTCGGGAAACGACCAAGGCCGGGCGGTTGTAGCCGAGCCGGACGGCGGCGCCTGCCTGACGGGCCGGACGGACTCCACTGGGCTGGCGTCCTCCTATGCCGCTCAGCGGGAGTATGCGGGTAACGGCGACGCCTTGATAGCCTGCACAAACCCGGCCGGCAACGCCTGGACCTATGTAAGCTATCTCGGTGGAAGAAGCATGGACGAGGCGTACGGCGCTGCGATCGATGCCGCGGGTAACCTATATACATCCGGCACAACCTTTTCTTCGGATTTCCCCGGTGGCCGAACGGGACCGCGAGGCGATTACGATGCCTTCGTGGCTAAGGTCAACCCCGCTGGCACAACGCTTTCGTATGTACGCGTCTGGGGCGGCACCGGGGCCGACGCGGCGACATCCGTAGCGGTCGATGCATCCAACGTGGCGTGGGCTGTAGGGTATACGACATCCGCGGATTTTCCCCTCACTCAAGGATCGCAAGCTGCTTACCGCGGCGGATTCGAAGCGTTTGTCACCCAGTGGAGTGCGGACGGAGCCACGCAGTTGTTCTCCAGCTATTTGGGCGGGTCGCTCGATGACCATGCGTGGGCAGTGGCTCTAGACGGGACTGGGGGTGTGGTTGTGGTCGGAGATACTTCTTCGCCAACTTACCCGGTTACGGCGGGATCTATAAGCAGCAGCGCCGGGCACAACGCATTCGTCACGCAGATTAAGCTGGCCGGCCCGCCCACAGCGGCCTCGGCCAGCCCATCTTCCGGTAGCGGTGCGAGGCAGGTTTTCTCCGCCGTATTCTCCGATCCGGACGGTTATGCCGATATTGCATGGGCGCTGATCTTGATCAGCCCCGTACTCGATGGGGCGCACGCCTGCTATGTGGGTTACGACCGTGCAGCCAATCGCCTGTATCTCTGGGACGACGCCGGTACAGCACTGCTCGGCGCCAGCGCGCCGGGATCCTCTACACAGATCGAGAATAGCCAATGCCGCCTGGACGCCGCAGCTTCCACCGTCTCGTCCTCCGGGTCTACCCTTACCCTCAATGCGGCCGTGACCTTCACACCCGCCTTCAGGGGGGACAAAACTCTTTATCTTTATGCGGTGGATCGCAGCGGAAACAATACCGGTATGCGAAACGT
This sequence comes from Bryobacteraceae bacterium, assembly GCA_035561075.1. Taxonomy (GTDB): domain Bacteria; phylum Acidobacteriota; class Terriglobia; order Bryobacterales; family Bryobacteraceae; genus JAMCRM01. Next base: position 53,259 of record DATMYF010000189.1, on the reverse strand, counting down.
GGGGACGTGGATAGTGACCGGCTCCACACAGCCACCCACGGCTCTGTCGATTGCGCCGGCTTCAGGCAGCAGCCTCAGCCAGACTTTCTCGGCGGCGTTTTCTGATCCCGACGCCGACCTCGCATGGGTGCTGATTCTCGTCGCCCCACTCCCGGACTCCCGCAACGCTTGTTACGTAGCCTACAACCGGCCGTCAAACCGTGTGTATCTTTGGGATGACACTGGCGCGAACCTGCTCGGCGGCGTACAGCCCGGGGCATCCGGCACGATTGAGAATAGCCAATGCGGCGTCGATCTGGCCACTTCGTCGGTCACTATCTCCGGAAACACGCTCACTTTCAACGCCGCCCTGAGGTTCAAGGCGAGCTTCGCCGGTGCTCAGTACACTTACAGTTATGGCCTTGACCAAAGCGGGTTGAATAGCGGCCTGCAGCAGAGAGGTACCTGGACGGTGCCAAGCACTGCGCAGCCTCCCGCGGCGGTGTCGGTTTCTCCGGCTTCGGGCAGCGGCCTCAGCCAGACGTTCTCGGCCTCCTTTTCCGACCCACACGGCTATGCCGATATTACCTGGGCAGCGATCCTGGTCAGCCCGGTGCTCGACGGCACACACGCCTGTTACGTGGCGTATGAACGACCGAACAACCGCCTCTATCTATGGAATGACAGCGGTACCGCTCTTCTGGGTGCCTATACGCCAGGAACACCTGTCATCATCGAGAACGCCCAATGCCGCGTCGATGTGGGGACCTCTGCAGTGCAGTCCTCCGGGAGCACGCTGGTGCTGAATGTCGCGCTCGCATTCAAGTCCGGTTTCGCGGGTTCCAAGCAGGTATACCTCTATGCCCTCAATCGTAGTGGTCTGAACAGCGGGCTACAAGCCTTGGGCACATGGGTGGTGCCCGGTTCGACGGCTCCACCTGTGGCCGTGTCGGTCTCCCCATCTTCTGGCAGCGGTCTCACTCAGACCTTTTCGGCTGCCTTCTCCGACGCTGATGGATACGAGGATATCGTCTGGGCTCTCATCCTGATCAGCCCGGTGCTTGACGGCTCGGGGTCATGTTATGCGCTATTTGACCGCTCCTCTCGGCGTGTCTACCTCTGGGACGACAGCGGGACCGCCCTGCTGGGAGGGTATACCCTCGGGACCGCAACCGCCATTGATAACAACCAGTGCAGCCTTAACGTAGCAGCCTCCTCACTATCGGCTTCCGGCAACTCCATGACGGTGAATGGTGCCTTCACTTTCAAGTCGAGCTTCGCGGGCGCGAAAACCGTCTACCTGTACGCCGTCGATCAAAGGAACCTTAACAGCGGCATGTATGCAAAGGGGGCTTGGACCGTGCCTGGACATACGCAACCCCCGACGGCCGTATCAGTCTCTCCATCGTCAGGCAACGGCTCGAGCCACGTCTTTTCAGCAACGTTCTCCGACGCTACCGCATACACCGACATCGCTTGGGCCGCCATCCTCATTAGCCCCGCCCTAGATGGCGCCCGCGCCTGTTATGTCACATACGAACGGGCTGCGAACCGCGTTTATCTATGGAACGACGCCGGTAATGCATTGTTGGGCGGCTATAATCTCGGAGCCTCCGCCTTCATCGAGAACAGCCAATGCCGTCTCGACGTTGAGGCCTCGTCAGTCTCCGGTTCGGGAACCGTTCTCGTTCTGAACACTGCGCTCGCCTTCAAATCCGGCTTCGCCGGCGCGAAGAACGTGTACCTTTACGCAATAGATCGAAGCGATCTTAACACCGGCATGCCACTGAAAGGATCTTGGCTCGTGCCTTGACGCGATGCGGCGTCCGGCCATCCCGGGCGGTCTGACGCCGTGCGCTAGAATGACTCGATATGGGCAGTGGGACCGGGCATCTCAAAGACACTCTCGCTGGATCGTGCGACGCCGTGAACCTCGTTGACGCGCTGGCGCACTATTTTCATATCGGCGAAACCTTCGCCGCAGCATACGTCAGGTATTTTCAGACCGCGCAGGGGGTTGTGCTCCGCACGGTGCGCGACTTAGAAAGCCTCTCGGAAACCCAGGAGATGTGGTTTCACTATGCATTATCAACGAACTGCCGCGGCGCCGATCTCATTGGCGTAATCGAGCAGTTCACGCCCTTGAACGGCAAGCGCTACCTGGACATTGGCTGCGGCTTTGGCGGTTGCGTCGTTGCCGGCGCCCGTCGTGGTGCCAGTTGCATCGGGATAGAGGTCGATGAACAACGGATAGCATTCGCACACGCCAACATCGCCGACTCAGGGCTTTCCAATAATGCCCACATTCTTCGGCACGATGTATTGGACCCTGGCATAGTACCTGCGATGGGACGGTTCGACGTTATTACATGCAATGATGTAGCCGAACACGTCGACAGCGTGGCGCAACTGTTCGAAAACCTAGGCAACCTCCTTGCTCCGGGGGGGATTGTCTGTATGGAGATTCCAAATAAGTACTCCCTCGAGTTTGTCGCCCATGACGGCCATTTCGGCCTGTTCGGGATCACTCTGCTTGAGCGGCCCGAAGCGCGGCAGTATCACGCTCAGGTTTACCGGCATCCGTACGATGTCGGCGACTATCTTTCCCTGCAGGAGTACCTGGACCTCTTCCGGCGTTTCCGGATGGAGCCCGAATTGATGCCGTCCCTGTATCATCCCGTGCACGATGTTTCCGCGCTGCAAGCCAGGCTGGTTGAACTCGCGCGCCGACGCGCTGCGTTTTCAGCCGATACCAGAATCACTCACGAAATGCGTGCCCTTATGGGTCCGGTTTACGAACGATACCGCCTGGAACTGGCATTGGACCTCCTGGGAACGTATTGCGAGGACATGACGGTACAAACCGAAGTGTTCTGCAACAAATATCTGCGCAACTTCTGGACCTTCCTGGCGCGCAAGCGCTAGCTGCCTCGTTTCTTCATTCGGTGTTGTAGCGACGGCGAACGCCAGGGCAACGCAGTCTCAAGCCCAACGGTAACGCAACTTACGGATAATCTTCGCACGATAGAAGAGACACTGACTATAGGAAATGCAGAAGTCCTTGAAAGACCTTTGTGCCCCTCGTATTACCATCTGCTTGCACGTGCTGAGGAATGCCAGAATGTCCGGCCGCAGTTCCTGCCCACTTTTAAGCACTTCGAATTCGTAATACGCCCAGTTCCGGCCGGCAGCGCGAGCGGTCTTCGCTATGTGATCCCAATACAGCCGCGATGGAAACACAACGTGCTCCACAGAGGCAAATGGCGTATAGTAAATTCCATAACCGGCATGGGCAATGCGGCAGCAGGCATCAATTTCCTCTCCGCCGGAGCAGTCTCTGCCAATCCGGCCCATCCTAATATTGAAACCTCCAACGCTTTCCAGCGCCACTCGCGACAACGAGATATTCGCACCGAATGGGTACTGCCACACTTCCGAGGCACGCGTCACCTCGACCACTTTGAGGTCGAATTTACTGTAGTACCCGTCGAAGTAATCCGAATACCACCAGGGCAGCTGTCCGGGTAACCTCAGGTCAATACGTCCGCCTACGGCGCCGGCATCGGGGTGCGCCTTGAACACCTGATCTATGCGCTCCAAGAGATCGGGGGCCGCGATCGCATCGTCATCGATGTAGGTAACGGTGGGAGAGCGCGCGGCTTCGGCGCCGGCATTTCTAGCGTGAGACAGCCCTTTAGCGCTTTCGAAAAGGTACCGCACCTCGGCACCCTTACCTGCGGTTGAGACAAACCGCTCAACGACGGCGCGTGTGTGGTCCGTGGAGGCGTTGTCAACGACGATGATCTCATAATCCGACCCGGACAGCGTCTGCTCGCGGGCGGCGACAAGACACCTGGACAAAATGTCTGCTCTGTTATAAGTGCAAATAATCAGCGAGACGCGTAGCATGGAAGTGGGGTGATAGTCACATTGCGTCGACCGCCTAGTGTCATGCGGTACCGCATCAAGTCTATATACTGTACGAATGCGCAATGCACGGTGTGTTTATCGAATGTTCTTCGTCAAGGCCGGTGCCCGCTGTTTCCGGTGCGCAACCGCTTCCGATCGCGCCTCACATGCACCGCCATTTCAAAATCCAGAGATCGCTGAGCACAGCGTTGGCGCCACCATCCCTCATCACCGAAACCACCGCACCGCCGTCCCGGTAGGCTTCCGTCGGCATATCTGCCGAGAGGCTCTCCGGCATGCGGCCCGGCTGCACCTTCGAGCGAAGATCCAGGTAACCCGGCACAGGAGTGGGCCTGAGCACCTGGAACGACTTAGCGCCGTCCAAAGAGGTTACGGTGATCGACTGCACCCGGTCGGGGCCGTCGAAACTCCACCACCGGACGGCGAGAGAGTACTTCGATGCCGGGTCGAGCCTCTTTACCGAAAATGCAACACGATTCCACCCAAAGAGTCCCTGTGCATCGAACTTATTTAGGCCGTAAGGACGGACGTCCCAGGTGAACGGTTCGCCTTCGATGACCGCCATCTCCAGGCCATGTCGCGAGTACAATTCGTCCTTGCGGCGGCAATCGATATACCCGACCACTTCAGCGCCCCGGGCCGCCAGGCGGGCGACTGCAGGGTCGTGGAGAGTGTTACCGCAATTGATCCCGATGCGTGCCGCGTCGGCCGTCTTGGTGATCAGAATACGGGTATCGAAATTCTGCCCTCCCCACGTTGGATAATAATCGTAGTTCACCTCATGCGACCCGAACACCGCGGCGAAGAGTCCCGGAGTTTTCGAAACAACGTAATCGTAAGGATCGGCCTCATTGTAGTAGAACGCGCAGTAGCGAGGGCTCTCAACTTGATCGAGGCTGGAATTGGCACCCACAGCTTTCCGCAACCGCGAACTGAAGGCGACTGTCTGAGCCGGGTGCGCAGAGAGATAGGCTCTCAGTCCCAGAACGGCTTCTTCGCTCTCGATCCGACGAACTGTCGACGCTTGCGCAACCTGAAAGCCGATTCCGCTCAGACAGACCGTCGCAATGGCGCAGATGCACGCCACAAACACGAACCGGTAAGACCGCAACATGAGTAAACATTTCCATATTGCGAAGGCGGCACATGTGGCGGCGAACGGCAGCAGCACCTGATAGTTTCTGACGATAAAGAGGTTAGCCCCGGCGATGATGAGCAAGTACGCAACGGGAAAAGACACAAACACCAGGAACTTAGATCGCGACTTCGCGAGTAACAGCCCAGCACCGGCGATTGCCGCTGCAAACAGGGCCACAGATACCCAGATAAACGGGAACATCGCGGATAGTGCCAGATATCGCAAGATGGAAACCGCGTGCGTGCCGTATCCCCCGATATAGTACGTGTAACCAGCCGAAACGCGGGAATATGCGCCTATTTCCCTCGTCCAGTCGTTTAGTACGCGGACCGGATCGAGAAAGAGCCCCGGGGTCGTCAAGATGTAGACCGCGAGCGCGATGGAGGTCACTGTGAAAATGCGAAGGGCTAAGCGCAGAGGACGATCCACCCGAGATGATAACACCACGGAGAGCACTAGCGGCACTATTCCAACCATCGCGCCGGCCTTCGTACCCATCGCAACCCCGAGTGCCACGGCCGACGACGTCTGGAGCCACCGCCGCCGTTGCGGCGATTCCGTCTCCAGAACCATGACGGCTAGAAACACACACAAAGTCAACAGCATCGCCAGTACGATATCAACCGCGGCAAATCTGGCGTGGTAGGCAAATTCCCAGGATGAGACGAGCACTCCCGCACCCAGCAGTCCGGCCCACGGCGAGCGACTGATCGCCGTTGTCAACCCGAACACCCATAGTACGGTGAGTGCTGAGAAGACGATATACCACGTCCGCACGCGGAGAATCGCGGGCTTAGTCCGCAGGAATGAAATCAGACGGGACTGCGCTTCTCTGATGCGTGGATACGCCGCGAGGTCGAACGGTCTTGTCGGATGAGCCCGAATCTCCCGGGCCGCCAATGTCCCAAACTCCGCGATCTCTGGGGAAAATGCCGCAAACCCGAGAGCGAAGTACACACCGTTATATATATAGCGCTGCGGCAGAAGCGTGAGACTTTCGACGGACTGGGTTAACCCCTCTAACAGGTAGGGCTCATCAAAGTGAGGACCGAAATCCACACCCATTACGCCCACGTAAATGAAGCACAGGAACATCACAACTGCAAGGCCGTATGCGAGCCCGCCGGACCGCAGAAACGCGATCGGGTTCATCATCGAAGAAACGAAGTTCTTTCGGAGTATGCGGGTCGCTGGCGGCATGGACCCTGTCATGACCGTCCCGCCCTGCGCGGTGACGAGGTTGCGCAAGGCCCAGCCTCGGCGGTACCAGGCAATTCACGCTTCACAAAGATGAAATCTCTCTGAATGGCGAAGTTCGCGATGAATAACAGAGACTCCGACACGATCTTGGCGATCATCACCGGAACGTGAAACGTCGTACTCATAAATGTGATCATCCCGTACGCAACCGACCCGCTCGCGACGACAAGCAGCAAATACTTCGGCAGCGTCACGACATGTGACTGGTCGGAAAGAAATACCGCCCGCCGCGCGGCGGAGTAATTTAACAACACCGCCAAAGCGCGCGCCAGGGCTTGGGCGGTCAGAATTTGCCCCATAAACAGGTATGTAACGAAGAACACCGCGTTGTCCACAGCCGCCGTCAAGAGCGATAGACCGGTGAAACGAAGCAGCACCGCATAAATTCTCATGGAGTCCCGAATTGGATGAAAGTGTGACGACTTGTTCCCGTCGATGTACACTGTCTGGATCGGCTCCTCCAGAACTCGACAGCGGCGATGCCGACAAGCAATCAACATTTCGAGTTCGTATTCATAGCCGGTGGATGGGATCCTCAATAGCTCAGGTGCCAGTCGCGACGGCACCCCGCGGAGCCCCGTTTGTGTGTCGGACATTCCACGTCCAACTAACACCCTGACCAGTAGTTTTGTCAGGATATTGCCTGCCCGGCTGCGCAACGGCACCCCCGCATGGAACTGTCTGCAACCGAGCACCATCGCATCGGGCGATTCCACCAGTCTGCGAGCAACGGCCAGAATGTCTTCGGGAAGATGCTGCCCGTCAGCATCCGCGGTGACTATCCCGACGTAATCAGCGAACGTGCAATGAACGTAATTGATTCCAGTTTTTAAGGCGGCACCCTTACCTAAGTTCACCGCATGCCGCAGCACATGCACCTTGCCGCGAAGTGCGACAGCCTGAAACACATCGGCGAATTCGGGACCGCTGCCGTCATCCACGACAACAACGGCGCACAACTCTGTCCGAACCAGTGCATCGACGAGTAAGACAAGCGACTCGGAAGGCTTAAACGCCGGTATCAGGACGGCTACTAGCGCCTCCGTTTTGCTGGCTGTCATTCTTGAAATCATGCGGTGGTGCCCCGGCCTATTTCTGCTGAACGGCTGCGCGCGCGGTGGCGCCCATTCGATCGACGACATTTGCCGGTTGGCTCGCACTGGATCACCCGATTCCTCAGAAGGAGGGGCGAACAGGCCCTAGGAAGAGGAGCCGGCCAACTATCAGCGCGCAGTCTCACAATCATCGGCCTGCTGGGGAAGCCGCCGTTCCGGCCGGCACGGTTTCCGGCGGCAGAGTGAACACAGACTCGCCAGTCGTTAGCTTAAGAGGTGGCCAGCTATGCGCCGCGTCGGATTCGTCGAAGAAACCAACATCAAGGGCGTGCGGCTGTTTCCCATACTCGGCGGGAAGCGTAAACGTAACAACGCGGCTCTCGCCTACCTGCCATGTGGAGAGAGGCGGATTAAGATATTGGTCCCAGACACGAGGCACCTCCACGTTGGAAGAGTCGCGCGTGCGTCCGTGCAGGAGAAGTTTGTAATTCACACTGACCGGCGTTTTCAATTTGAGCCGCAACATCAGTTTGCCGTCGCTCACACCGGCCCCCGTCAGCAAGACTTTGCCGCCGAAATTCGCGTAAACGGGCGGCAACGCGGTCACGCTCTGGGTCGTTGGGCTCGCATTGGAGTAGAAGATTAGGGAGTAGCCGGACCGGGTCTCCGTGCTCAACTTGCGAAAACCGGACGCCGGATCGTCCACAAATTGGCGGACATGGCCGGCATACCGGTTCAGATAAGCCGTATCAGAATCAAGGTGATTCCAGGGACGCTCGAGCACAACAATGATCGAAGGGGCCAACTGGGCTCGCTTGAGTGCCGCCTCGCGCTCCTCGGCAGACCAGGAAAAATAGCCCGTGTACTCGAACCTAACAGGTAAGCGGCCGACCTTCGCGGCAAGCTGCAGACGCGGAACGTTCAGGTAGATGTCGTTGCCGGACAGATACCAGAGCGGCGGAATATCGCCGCCCCCCTCGACATGGCTCACAACGGCATCGACCAAGTCCCAGGATACGGCCTGGACGTCTACAAGCGTAGGCGCGAAGCGTGCCAAATGCGGCGCGGCTGCGGATTCTCGCAGCGCACCCGCGAGAGACGGCACTTCGGAAGCCGCCGTCAGCATCCACTGCCCAGCGAAACAGAAAGCAACGGCTGCAAATACCGGCCCCTCAAACCTGCTCGACCGGATGTTCCGAAACAGCACCAGCAATAAGGCCATGGCGAAGAGGAGGAGGGTGGGCAGCAGATGCCGCGTATTCGGCGGAATGGGGCTAGTCAGGGCTACCGCCACAGCCGGAATAGCTCCGAGAAGCATCAATCGGACCAGCAAGCCATTAGCAGGCCCGGGTGGTGGTCCGGGAGTGCGCTTCGCGAGTACGACTGCCAGGAGGCCGAAGATGAACACCATTGCCAGCACGTAGCCGAGGCCCTGGGTGAAAAGTACCGTGGCCCACCCCCCCAGCCGGGCGGCGAGGCTCGTGTCAGGCGCCAGCGTGAATCCGTAGGAACTGCGCGCATAGAGCACCGCTTCACGGCCGTTCGGGATATACCAAATTGAAGCGAGCACCGCGCCGATCCCGCAGGCGGAGAACAGGATTCGGAACCGCCTCGCGCGGTCCGGAACCTCCGACGTGCCCTGCCAGAGCCAGTAAAGTAGGGGGAGCCCGACGAACAGTGGAAGTGTCGCCTTGGCCAACATCCCAAGACCGAGAAGAAGTCCCAGGGCGAGCGTGCGCCGGCGCGGCCAAGCAGCGCCCTGGCCGCCCAGGAGCGAAACAATTGCCAACACAATGGTTGCAAGCTGAAGGTCGGGAAACGCTACCGTCGCCCACCGAGCCACACAAGGAACCCCGGCAATCCCGACCACCGCGAGCAGCGCGTGTCCAGGACCGGCGACGCCCTGCACGAGAGCGTACACCACCAGGCCCAGCAGCATGCTCGACGCGACGGCAAGGGCCGCGGCAGCGACAGGCGCGCGCTCTCGCCCAAAGATTTGGAGAAAAAGCGCCAACGTGTTCACGTACAGCGGCGGCTTGCCGTAATGCTGCTTTTCAGCTATGAAGGCCGGCCACGACACATAACCGGAGGCCGCGACGTGGTCGAAGGTGTCGAGTGCCTGGTAGACGTACTCGCTATCGTCCCAGCGGAAGGATGACAGCCCGTTCTGGTATATAAACAGCCCGGTGGGCAGGAAACAGCAGAGCACGACCAGCAGCACGGCCCAGGATGGAACCGTCAGTCGCACCGCGTCAGTCTTCCGGGCCGTCGCCATGCCGGGCATTGTTTTAAAGCTCGTCATCTGTACTGTTTATCTTTCAACCCGCTTGGCAGTGCATCTCAGCTCCGGAAGATAGCGCCCATCGACGGAACCGTGCCTGCTGCACAACAAATGTTTGTGAACGGCTTATTGTATATCAACCCAGGAAGACCACGCAGCCGGCTCGAAGCGCGGTAAGGCGGATATAATGGGAGACTTGCAGCAGCGCACCCATAAAGCACTCGTTTAGCGAAAGCGCTATGAGCCACTCCCGCTACGTTCTCATACCCCGCGAGCCGCCGCGACTTCTCTCGATCGTTCTCCCGATCTACAACGAACAGGAGACCATTCCGCTTCTCGTCAAACGCCTGAATACGTGCCTCGATGCACTTGGCCTACCTGTCGAAGTGATTTTCGTCAATGACGGGAGTTCCGACGCGAGCGTTGAACAGTTGCTGGAACTCGCCCACCATGACAGCCGTTTCAAATTGCTATCCCTGGCCCGCAACTTCGGCCATCAGGCGGCCGCAACCGCCGGACTGGACTACGCCTGCGGCGACGCAGTGGTACTGATGGATGCCGATCTGCAAGACCCGCCTGAACTCATCCACGATATGGTTCGCGAATACCAGAAGGGCTATGACGTGGTTTATGCGCATCGTACCGGCAGGCAAGGGGAAAGCCGCTTCAAGCGGGTGACCGCTTGGACGTTCTATCGCCTCATGAAAACCCTGGTGCATCGAGAGCTTCCGGCCGACGTAGGCGACTTCCGCCTGATCTCGCGAACCTGTCTCGACGGTCTTCGGAGTATGCGGGAAACTCACCGCTTCCTGCGGGGTATGGTGGCCTGGGTGGGATTTCCCCAAGTGGCAGTGCCGTTCGTGCGGCCACCACGGGCGGCGGGTGCAACCAAGTATCCCGTTCGGAAGATGTTGTTGTTTGCGTGGAACGCAGCCGTGTCTTTTTCGCCGTTGCCCTTGCGTTTTAGTTTTGCGCTCGGGTTTGTTCTGACGGCAATGGGGATGTGTTACGGCGGCTATGCGCTCATTCGGACCGCACTTGGTCTTTACACCGTGCCGGGCTGGACTTCTAGCATCGTCCTCACATGCCTGGTAGGGGGCTCTATTATGATCTCCCTGGGCATACTGGGAGAGTACGTCGCCAGAATCTTTGAGGAAGTAAAGGGAAGGCCGCTGTATCTGGTCGGCATGACGGCAAACATCCCCGAAATCCGACGTGCGGATGCTGTCCCGTATGCGGTGGGCGGTGATGCGGTGGACGGTGGGTCGTCGAGACCCGCGGCTGTGAATTCCGAGGCTGCGGCCCATCTCAGATCCGAATTCATGCGAGGAAAACCGTGAGCGAACGCCGATTGGATCAGGAGAGGCTGGAACGGGAGGCCGCCTTCCACGACGAGTGGGCGGAGAGCGCCGATCTCAGCAAGCGGGCAGTGCGTGAGTGTTTTGAAGCGCCAACCGCGATGGAGAACCAGTTCATTCTCGGCCGGATGGGCCCGCTCAAGGGAAAACGCGTGCTGGACATCGGCGCGGGACTTGGCGAGTCGTCCGTATACTTTGCGATGCAGGGTGCCGACGTTACGATGGCGGACTTGTCGCCCGCGATGGTACGCACCGCGCTCGAACTTGGGAGGCACTACGGTCTAACGCTCGAAGGTACCGTCTCCTCTGGGGAAACCCTGAATGTGGCGGAGAACAGCTACGACTTTGTATACATCGCCAACACGATCCACCACGTCCAGGACCGCCCAGCCCTGTTCAAGCAGATCAACCGCGCGCTGAAACCGGGGGGACGCTTTTTCTCCATCGACCCGATCGAATACAACCCGGCAATTCAGATTTATCGGAAGCTCGCCACGCAGGTGCGCACTCCTGACGAGAGCCCGCTGCGGTACGCCGATTTGAAGCTGGCGAAGCGCTTTTTCCAAAACGTGGGCTGCCGCACCTTCTGGCTCACTAGCTTATCGCTCTTCGCGAAATACTATTTTGTGGACCGGGTCCATCCCAACCAGGATCGTTACTGGAAACGCATTCTGCTCGAAACGCCGGAGACATTGCGCTGGTGGATGCCACTCCGCGTTGTCGACTCGGTGTTGACCCGCATCCCGTTGGTACGGTGGGTCGCCTGGAACATCGTGATATGGGGCGAAAAGAAACCTTAGTGGCCCACAAGAGTCTCAATGGGATCCCCGCGCCGCCGTCACATGCAGGCTCGATTCCTCCTCCGCCGCGACTCGGTTCGTGAGAGCCAGTAATGGATAGGCGATCTCGCGCGGATTACCCGCTTTGATCGCCTGCCTTTCCATGGCAGCCTGCAACCGCTCCCATGAGGCCGGGCCGGTCGCTACCGCCCACTGGAATCCGCCCAGCAACTCATCGGGGAACGATTGAGCGCCGGTCTCGTCGAGAAGGAGTACTCTTGTGGTGCGATCGTCGCTCCGCATGATCTCCAGGCACGAATCCAGTAGCGGACGGGCGGCGCCGCTATCGAACACCGCCATGGATTTCCGGTACGCACGTGTTACCGAATAGTGGTAAGCGCTGTTCTGTGGCTGTCCGTCGAACTCAAAGACATTATTTCCAGCCCACGTGTAAAGCGATCGCATCTCCCTGAACCACGGGTGAGCCCCAACCAGGGTGATATCGAAGCCGTCCAGGTATTTCGCGCGCCGCTCCTCCTCGAGGGCCATGAAATCCCGCACACGGTCGGTGATCCTCAATTGCTTGTCATGCGCGCTCAGGGATTGACCATGCAAGCGGTATCGGTACAGCAAGGCACTGCTTCTCGCGTGGGTGACCCGGAAGAGGGCATTCATCCGCATCCAGTAGTCGTAATCCTCGAATCCGAAGGTCCGATCGGAGTAGCCGCCAACGATTTTGGCCGCCCATGCCCGGTAGAGAAAGCACCCCCCGATGTAGTTGTTCTGGATAAAATTCAACTCTCCCGGATCGCTGGGCCAGCGGATTACGCTGGAACCCGGCGGAGTCTGGTACCCCGGGCAGAAATCGGAGTTCTCACAAGGACGTCCTTGCTCGTCGATAATCTCCTCGTCGGCGTAGACGAACTCGGCATTCGGATTTTCGCGCAGAGAAGCTACAAGTTCCCTCAGGCAATCGGGAAGCATCAGATTGTCGGCGGACGTCCAGGTGTAAAACTCTCCCACCGCCCGGGAAAATCCGGCGTTCAATGCGGCCGGCAGCTTCTGGTTGTCCTGCCGGATGATCCGGACACGCGGGTCGCTCGAGAAGCGCTGGAGAATGTCGGGGGTTTCGTCGGTAGATCCGTCATCCACGACAATGAGTTCGAAATGCGGGTAGCTCTGGGCTAACACGCTCGCCATGGCGTCGTGAAGATAATCCGCCCCGTTGTACACCGGAAGCACTACGGATACCAGGCCGGCGTGGCTGTGGCTTGAGAGTCCCTCGAAATCCATCGGCAGTTCTTTGCAGAGCTGTTTCTTGAACGCCAGGAAAGGCGCGTAGCCGGAGTGCGCGGCCTGAGACGTCTCCCGCGCGCGCAGGGCCATGCCGAGCTGCGGCGTATCAGCGGGCATTCCCTGGCGCCTTTCCGGGTAGATCCGCAGATAGAAGTGCTTTAGATAATAGCGCCGCACCGATGAGCGCACAAACTCCGGAATCCATGGCTGGATGGCGTCGAGCGACCGGTGCAACGCTCGTTTGCTTACGCCCGATAAGCCGACTTTTTCGAGCTGTGCCACCTTCTGCTGCATGTCGAGGACCCGGTGCTCGGAAGCCTCAAGGGCCTGCAGCGTCTGACGCAACTCGGCATCCAGGCTCTGGCGTTGGCTTTGGAGCATATCCACCTCATGGCAAAGGTGGGAAATGCGAACGTTGGCGCGGTCGATCTGCGCTTGTATCACGTTGCGCTCTTCGGCGCGCGCCATCTCCATCTGTTGCTGCGCTTCCAGGAGAGCCGCACGTTCTTGCTGCGCTCTCCGACATCCCTCTCGTTCGGCCTGCCTGCCCGCGCGGGCCTCTTCCAGATACTCTGCGAGCCGTCGCGCATTCTCTTCGGCGCTGTGCCGGCTATTACGCTCTTCGGCCAGCGCCGTCTCCATCTGTTGCTGCGCTTCCAGGAGAGCCGCACGTTCTTCCTGCGCTCTCCGACGTTCATCTCGTTCGGCTTGCAGGCTCGCTGCAAGCCGCTCTTCGGTGCTCGCAAACAGCGTTTTTTCCGCGATCAGGGCCTGTTCAAAGCGGCGCCGGGCTTGGGCCGTGTCACTGCTGCACGCGCAACTACCGCCACCCACGAGCAGGCGTTGCGCGTTATGATCCACGCACTCTTTGCGCTTCTCCACTGCAAATCGCTCCCAATCGACAGAATCGGGAGCCGCCAGATTCCAGTACGCAAAGACGTCGGCACCCTCGCGCTTCAGCCGAATCCAACGACGGACCATTTCAACCTGGCGCTTGGCGGTCCACATCGTCATCTCCGAAACGGGGTAAAACAGAGATGCCAGAAAGCTCAACGCATCCAGCTTTCCGGCCGATGCGGACTTTACTTCTTCGCAGCGGGAAACGAAGTTGCCGATCGACTCGCCTCGGGGAACGTCCACCGTAAAGCCCAGCCCAGAATACGGCGAGTTACCGAACGTTACCACATGTTTGCCGGCCTGCAAGGCTTCGTAACCCGCGGTTGAGCTGATGGTGAACACGTAATCGCACGTCCTCAGCAGCGTGCTCATCGCCCATCCTTCACCGAGCACCCGCGCGCGCAGTCGCACCGCATCCGGAATCGCCAGCGGAGCCGGATCCGCCGGATGCGGCTTGACGATGACATTGAATTCCCCCTCTCCTAACTGGTTCAGCACTGCAGTGCAGAACTCGGCCATCGATTCAAATGGCGAATTCCCCAGAATATTCGAGTCGTTTTCAACCTGGAGAGGGATTAGGACAGTCTTCTTTTCGGGAGCCAGCCTCAGCATAGCCAGCGTCTCAATCCGCGAAAACTGCGACGCGTCAGCGTTGATATAGGTACGGCGGTAATGCTCGACCAGATCGGCACAGGCGGAGTGCAGTGGTTCGGTCTGAAAGTAACCACGCCACAAGGCCGGCATCGCGGATTCGGCGTTAATACCGAATGGGTCAAAGAAATAACTGGGCGGCCGCGGATTGCGGTCCAGGGCGACCTCGTTGTGGATGACGAGCACGCCTCGCTCTTTCGCCACGCGATCTACAATGACATTCTTGTTCCACAAGAAAATCACGTCCGGCTTGACTCGGTCCAGTAGGAACCGCACGTAATCGATCCAGTATGCGGTTTCCGGATCACCCGCGTCCGGCTCGGACATCAGCGTTTTCTTGTAGCTCGCGCGCCACTCCCTGGTAATACGTGGGCGGCGGAAATCCTCCGGACAGAGTGTATAGTCGGAGCTATAGCGCTGTTTCAGTTCGTATGTTGTAGATACGTATGCCTGCCAGCCCAATTGGCGATACTGCCTGGCAAGCAGGGACGAGCGCTCGAAAAAGGTCTGATACTGCAGCGGATCGTTGTATAAAGCCAGCGGCTGTACGTAAAACAACACCCTGCCAGCGGCGGCCTGGCTGGACGCCAGGCCCCCAGGACCGGATGCACTCAGATCGGAACAATAAGCCTGTAGATAATCCAACGAGAACGGAACCATTCCCTGAGCGGTGGCGCCGAAAACGGCATCGATCGTTTGTAGCCAGTCTTCTATTTCCGGCAGCGCTATGGGCTTGAGCACCCAACAGAAGAACACCGCCTGATCGGAATATGCGTTCCAAGCTGTCCGAAATTCCTCCCCGTGCTGAAACGCATGCGTGACTACCCGAAAGTATTGTTGAAGAAGGTGTGCGAGCGATTCGAAACGATAAGCGACTTCGGCCGGGTCGCCTTCGATTCGGCCCGTCGAGGGCGCCAGGCGGGCGCCCACTACGAACACCCCTTCGTCCGTCAAGCGTTCCCGCAGTGTGTTCAGAACCGTGGCCGGCGAAACCCCCGAGCCAAAACCGTCAAGCGCCAAAACCAGGTCGTAACCGCCGCTCTGCGATTCGGGTCGGCCGCGAGCGTCCCCGCCACCTTTCAGATCCTCGTAATCCTCCGTGACGACCTGATTACCCGCCTCCGCGAGCATCGCGGGACCGAGGCCGCACCGCGTCCGCAAATTCAGAACGCGCTTGCCGCGAGCGAGCTTGCAGACCACTCGATATCGCGCCAACAGGTTTCGGTCTAGAGATTCCATAGAGTTCATTATGGCTGATTCCCTAACGCCTTTTTGTTAGAGCCGCCGACCCGTTATCAGGCCTTGATATAGGAGGGGACGCGTGATACGTTCGTGCTTCCCCTATGACCCTCAAGCACACCGCTATTCACCTGGAACTCACAAACCGGTGTGGTTATCGCTGCTGGATGTGCCCGCGCGACTCGATGCGCCGCGCGCTCGGGCGGATGTCCGTAGAGGATTTTGACATCATTATCGAACGAGTCGGGCCTTTTTGTGGCGACGTTCATCTCCATGGATTCGGAGAGGCCCTCCTGGATCCCGATTTGCTCGGGAAGGTGCTCCGGCTGCGGCAGGCATGGCCGCGGTGTTCACCGGGCATCATCACGACTCTTGGGGTGAGAATGCGGAAGGACGCCTTACGACATCTTCTCGCCGCCGGTCTGCACTCTATTCAGGTGAGTTTCCTTGGGTACACCCGGAACGCCTACCGCGCCCTTCACGGCGTGGACCGTTACGAGCTTGCGATGGAAAACCTGGAGAACCTCGTGAAGCTTCGGAGCGAATACGCCGATTTGTCATTGAGCGTGCGAATGGAAGCACAGGGCGGGTTCGCGCCGACTGGCGGCTGCAGCGAAAATGAAACGGCACGGCTGGCGTTTGAGGCCTGGCTTGAAACCGTACAGGTTCCATATCTCAAGCCATCACTGCACAATTTCGGCCGAGGGAGAACCTACTTCGGCGTTCAGACGGAGCTGCCATGTTCCGCCGTCTGGGGAGTCATGCGAAAAACGCTCCAGGTGAGCTGGAATCTGAATGTTATCCCGTGCTGCCTTATGTTCGATGATGATATCGTTTTCGGCAATCTCCGGGAGCAGACGATAGCGCAGATCTTCGACTCCGAGGCCTACCACCGCTTTGTTGAGGCCCATATGAGCAACGAACTGGACGCATACCCCGCGTGCCGCAATTGCGAGCGGCATCTTTGGGGGGAGTTCTCCGAAAGGCAAGAGGTCCTTCTGAGCAGTATCCGGCGCGCAGTCACCGCGGCCAGGATTTCTGGAAAGCTATCCATCCTGGCGGGAACATCCGAGACGCTTGCCGGCCTAACAGACCAAAACGGTATTCCCCCCGAGGTCCAAACGGCAGAACTGGCTACCTTGCCGGAATTCCTTGTCGCTCAAACCCAACTGTTGGATCGAAAACCGGCAGTGCTCCTTGTCTCACCGCCCGGAGAGCAACTCGTGCGAGCTTTGACCATCCTGGGAATTAAACCGACGAACTTGTTCTTCGAAGGTGCGTTCTACGATTCGAGTGACCGGAAGCGCGGCTTGCCCCCGATTCCGGACTGATTCCCGGGACCGGTCTGCTGGCGAACCGACCTGTTCTCTAACATAGTCTTCAGCGTAGAGGCGTCCCACCGCCCAGTGCGGCCGGCCCTTCCGGTGTTCACGGCCGCGCCCGCCCCCCGTGCTATACTTTCTTTTTCGATTTCTATCCGGATCTCCCGCTTGAGGCGTACATGTGGCACGGCGATTATCTGTTCTTATTCTGGAATCTCATTTCCAAAGACTTCAAAATTCGCTACCGCAACATGTCCCTGGGTGTCTTCTGGTCCCTTCTCAATCCACTGGTGATGATGGCGGTTTTGACGTTTGTCTTTACCAAGGTTTTCAGCAGTAATATTCCGGATTACAGCATCTTCGTGTTGTGCGGGCTCGTGCCTTTCAACTTCTTCAGCATAGCCTGGATGTCCGGAACCACATCCCTCGTGGACAACGCTAATATGATCAAGCGGGTTTCCGTGCCCCGCGAAGTGATCCCGCTCGCGGCGGTTCTGTCGAACTGTTTGCACCTCTTCATCCAGATCTGCCTGTTGTTCTCTATTCTTTTGCTCACGGGCAAGTCGCCGAACCGGCACTGGCTCTGGTTACCCCTGATCTGGATGATGGAAGTCCTCTTCGTGTGCGGCTTATCGCTTATCACCTCCTCCTTGAATGTCTACGTGCGGGATATGCGCTATATCGTCGAGTCGACGAATACAATTCTCTTCTGGCTGGTGCCCATCTTCTATTCCTTTGCCATCATTCCTCTGGAATATAAAGAAATTTATCAGATGAATCCGGTAGCGGCCCTGGTTCTCTGCATGCGTTATATATTATTGGATGCCGTTGCGCCTCCTTCGGTCACGGTGATTAAACTCACCATCAGCTCGCTTTCCGTATTCGGAGTCGGTCTCGTCACATTTAAGGTTTTGAAGCAGCGGTTTTACGATTACCTATAAGATTATGGCGGCCATCTCGTTCGACAGCGTATCAAAAGGCTTTTCGCGAGCGTCGGGCCGGACGCTACTGCGGCATCACCTCGCGGGCTGGCTCACGCGAGGGCACGCGCCGCACAGCCGCGACTTCTACGCTTTGAAATGCGTGTCCTTTCGTGTAGAACCCCGTGAGAGTCTGGCCGTTATTGGGCCGAACGGGGCCGGCAAGAGCACACTGCTCAGCCTGGTTGCCGGCCTAGCAAAGCCCGACGAGGGCGTGATTGCAGTTACTGGCCGGGTGGCCGCCCTGCTCGAACTCGGTTCCGGTTTTCATTACGATCTGACGGGCGCGGAGAACGTGCGCCTGAACGCATCTCTGCTGGGGCTCACGCGTAAGGAGACCTCGAGGCTGTTCGACTCCATAGTCGATTTCTCCGGTATCGGCGATTTTATCCGGGAACCCCTTCGGACATACTCCAGCGGGATGGTGATGCGGCTGGCCTTCTCGATTGCCGTCAATGTAGATCCGGACATTCTCCTCATTGACGAGGTCCTGGCTGTTGGAGACCAATCCTTCCAGGCCAAGTGCTTCGAGGAGATTCACAAGCTCCGTCGGAATGGCAAGACCCTGTTGTGCGTTTCACACGCACCCGGAATGCTTCATGAACTATGTGATCGCGCCATCTGGCTGGATCGCGGGGAGCTTGTCATGGAAGGCCCGCTCGGCAAGGTTGCAGATGCTTACGCCGGCAGGCAGCAGACTGCCACGACGTGACCCCGGCTGAGTAACACGCTGATAATACAATGACGGCGAGCCTGCAGTTAAAAGAGCTTTTGCGCCCTTACTATCTGCGGTGGCTTTACTTCCGTTGTTCGCAGCAGCGGCGGCCGGATTCTTTCGCGCGTTGCTGGGATTACCCCAGCCAGCGGCTCGAACGCGGGTTGGTGGTCGACGCGCCCGCGTGCGAACATCCGATTCTCGTCTTCTATCCCATGGTGGACTGGCACGCGCGCATACAGCGAAGCCAACACTTGGCCCGTGCACTCGCAACGCTGGGCTTTCGTTGCCTTTACCTTAACCCCCATTTGGGCCGGCAGTTCGAGAGCGTTCCCCTGTTCAACACGGATCACAGGCTCGCGCGGTTGGAGGAGAACATCTTCGAGTTGCACGTCCGCCTCCCGCGAGAGCCGGTTTTTCACCATCGTCTCTTATCGCCTCGCGAGAATCGTGTGATCGCGTCTGCGGTAAAGGAGACAATGCGCGCGTTCGGGGCGTCCAGCGCAATTCAGATTGTCAGTATTCCGACTTGGTTCGAAACGGCCCGAATGCTCCGCGAAACGGACGGCTTCCCCATTGTGTACGACTGCCACGACTGGCTACGCGGTTTTAGCGCCATGGCGGGAGAAATCGTGGCCGCAGAGGCGGACTCGCTTCGGACCGCCGATCTGGTCCTGTTTACCTCGGAGCAACTGCGTGACCGCCACTGCGTGAGTGCGAAATGGATGGTCAGTCGTAATGCCGTCGATCTCTCCCATTTCCGCACCGTAGTTTCCGAGCCCCCCGGAGCGCCGCTGGTTGCGGGGTATGTCGGCGCCCTTGACGCATGGTTCGATATCGAGTCGCTGGTCGAAGCCGCCCGCGCTAACCCGACATGCCATTTTGTAATTGCCGGACGCATCGAGAACCCCGCTATTCGGGAGTTGAAGCCGCTTCCTAACGTGGAGTTTGTGGGCGAGGTGGAATATGACCAGCTTCCGAAACTGATGGCGTCTTTCCGCGTGGGACTCATCCCCTTTTCCGTTAATGAACTGACCATCGCCGTAAACCCTATCAAACTCTATGAGTATTTTAGTCTGGGGTTGCCGGTCGTCAGTTCACCCCTGCCAGAAGTGCAGCGCATGGGCGGCCTGGTGAGATTGGCGGATAACCCAGCCTCCTTCGCCGCCGAGGTGCGTGCCGCTCTCACCGAGGATGACCCCCGGCTTCGCTCCGAACGCATTCGAATCGCTGCTTCGGAAAGCTGGGCATCCCGCGCGCAAGACATTGCCGCCAGGTTTGCCCGCCTCCTCTGACCGGACGCGTTTCTCGCCTTCATCGAGGTGTTAGACTAGCCTCGATGCCCCGGATTGAGTGCTCTGAAGCAATGGAGTATGTCTTCGAGTTCGCCGCGAAAAGCGGCCTGGACGGCTCGTATCTGGAGTTCGGGACATATATGGGCGCCTCTTTCGTCCAGGCGCACCAGGCCTATACGCGGTGGCTTGATTGGGCCGAGTCCGCTAGAGCCGGCCAAAATCCCGCCGTTCCACCGGAAGCCGCGCGCATGCAGCGCCATCCTATGTGGGCGTTCGATTCTTTTGCCGGACTGCCGGAACTCGCCAGCGCCGATGTCCATCCAGGATACCGGTTTGTTTCCTCCGGTCTGTTCGCGTTCTCGGAGGACCAATTCCTGGCCAGACTGCGAGAGAACGGCATGGACAGCGGGGTTGTGCGTACAGTACCCGGGTGGTTTGACCAGGTGTTGACACCAGAGACGCGCAACGAGCTGGGGCTTGGAACCGCGATGGTAGTGAACATCGATTGCGACTTGTACTCCTCTGCCGTGCCGGTTCTGCAATTCATCCAACCGCTGCTGGAAGATGGATCTGTTTTGATGTTTGACGACTTCCTGCTGTACCGCGGCGACCCGCGCTTTGGCGTGCGGCGGGCTTTTCGTGAGTGGTTGGAGCAATCCGGTATGACCGCGGAACCATACATGCAGTACGGTTGGGCAGGGCGCGTGTTCCTCATCTACAGGTAAGCCGATGGCCGGACCCGAACATTCAGCCATCCCGAACCCTCTGGGGACGCGGTTCCAGCTCCAAAGCGGCGAACGTCAGGTTACGCCGAACCTATCTGAAATTCGTAGAGATCATCGCGCGCGTTATGAGTTCGCTGTAGATGCTATCCGGCAAATCGCCGGTTCTCAACCCGGATTCGGAGCCGATGTGTTCTGCGGTGTTGGCTATGGATCGCAACTCCTGGCGACCGAACTGGGTTGCCCGGTTCTTGGCATCGACGGGTCGGGCGAGGCGATCGAGTACGCTAACCGCCATTACGCCACGTCACTCACCCTTTACTCACACAAGATCTTCCCTTTTGCGCTGCCCGCCCAGAGCCTCGATTTCATCGCCGCCTTCGAATCGATCGAACACGTGGCGGACGATCGCCGCTTCTCCGCAATGCTGACGGCTTCGCTGCGGCCGGCCGGTATCCTGATTTTAAGTACCCCCAACCAGCGTCGCAATGCTCTTGAGCAGAACCCCAATGCTTTTCATGTTCGGCATTACGACCCGCTGGACGTGGTGAATATGATCCAAGGTTTGCGGGACGGCATGGTCCTGCGAATGGAGAAGCACCAGAACGTGTACCGGATGGCCGCCGGGCTAATTTCCGGCGTGTTGCCGCCGGAAGAACAGGGCGTTTGCGACGGAGCCGACGGGCAATTCTCGATATTCGTATTTCAGAAGAGCTCCGGCCCCGCCACTTCTTATCCTGGCAGCCCGAGCTTAATTAAACCTATTTACGCGAATTTCGCCGATCGAATACTCCTGGCCGGCGTAGCAGTTTCGAAGGATACGCTGTTGCTGAAACTCTCCCTTAAAGCACCGGTCGACGCAAATCTCAGGCTGCTGCTGCACGGCTACTCCCGCGACGCCTCCGGAGCGGAAGTGTTTCATAATTGGGACCGCGCTATCAATCCGCCTCTCCTAAGCTGGCAGGTTGGCGACAGCATGGTTCTGTCGTTCTCTCTACCCCAGGAACCGCTCGCATCGGTTCACCGGATGGAGATCGGGTTTTTCGATGAGTTCGACACTGCCAACGGTTGGCCCCCGCTGCGGCTGACTTCCGGAGAACCGGTTTTTAGCTTCGATCCGCGCAGCTTTACTCTGTGACTTTGCTTTAACAGCCCAAAAGCACGGTTCTTTTGAGAATCATTTGGTATGAGTTAGAATTCTTAATCTAGCCTGATGCTCAAACTCCTGGTTATTCTGGGTACGCGCCCCGAAGCCATAAAGCTCTGTCCGCTGGTGTTGCATCTCAGGTCGCAGGCGGAGTTCGATGTGAAGGTCTGCGCCACCGCTCAGCATCGCACGATGCTGGACCAGGTGTTGTCCGTGTTCGGCGTAGTCCCGGATGACGATCTCGACCTCATGCGGCCGGCTCAGACGCTGGCGGAAACCACCGCACGTATGCTCGTCGCCCTCGGGCCGGTCCTGCAATCCCGCCGGCCCGACATGGTCATCGTGCAGGGTGATACAACGACCACCCTTGCCGGCGCTATGGCCGCCTTCTATCAAAGGATTCCGATCGGGCACGTGGAAGCCGGACTGCGCACCGGCGACATGTCGCAGCCCTTTCCCGAGGAGATGAACCGGGTACTCGCGTCCCGCCTCAGCGCTCTACATTTCGCTCCAACCGAAGGCGCCGCCGCCAACCTGCTCGCCGAAGGCGTGGACAGCCGGCGGATTCACGTCACAGGAAATACCGGTATCGACGCCGTCCTGTACGTGCGGGACGCTCTCGAAAACGGCAGCTTGCACGGGAATGAATGGCGAGAGTGCGACGCATCCAAGCGCATGGTGCTGGTCACCGCCCACCGCCGCGAAAACTTCGGCGACGGCTTTGAGCGGATCTGCCGTGCGCTGCTGCGGTTATCGGCCCGGCCGGACGTACAAATCGTCTACCCGGTCCACCGCAACCCGAACGTTCTCGACCCTGTGAACCGTTTGCTCCATGGGCGCAAAAACATCCTGCTGCTCGAACCGCTTGAGTACGTTCCGTTCGTGGACCTGATGCGGCGTGCGCACCTGATCATCACCGATTCCGGCGGCGTGCAGGAAGAAGGGCCCTCCCTCGGAAAACCGATCCTGGTCATGCGCGACAAGACCGAACGGCCGGAAGCCGTGGATGCGGGCACGGTCAAGCTGGTGGGGACAGACGAAAACCGCATTGTTCGGGAAGCGGACACTCTGTTGGATGATGCCGCATCCTATCACCGGATGTGCCGCGTGCACAACCCGTACGGCGACGGCCATGCCAGCTCGCGAATAGAACGCGCCATTCGCGCCTTTTTCGACCAGTAGGAAAGCCGCTTCACCGCCTAGCGTACCATCACTCAGCACCGCCGTACTGTGTCCGACGGCGATACACTGGCATATGCCGGGTACGCAAATACGCCCCTATCGCGTCAGACATGAAACTCACCAAAGCCGTCATCACCCTCGCCGCCCCCACCCAGCGCTCCCTTCCGCTGCAAACCCTGATGGACCGCGACGGCGCCGAAAAGTCCGTCCTCGCTATCATCCTTGGGGAGGTCGTTCGCGCCGGCATCGAGGAGATCTGCCTGGTCGTTTCGCCCGGCGATGAAGCCGCCTACGCCCGCGCCGCCGGCTCCCTGCCCGCCCGCCTGCGCTTCGTCGCCCAACCCGAACCCCGCGGTTACGGCAACGCCATCCTCTGCGCACGCGATTTCACGGCCGGCGACCCCTTCCTTCACCTCGTCGGCGACCACCTCTACATCAGTTGCGGGGAACAGGGCTGCGCCCGCGCGGTCGTCGAAGCCGCCGAAGCCGAGGCCTGCGCGGTCTCCGCCGTGCAAGCCACCCGCGAGTCCCTGCTCCCCCGCTTCGGCGCCGTCGGGGGCAAGCGCATCTCCGGCCGCCAGGACCTCTACCGCGTCGAAACCGTCATCGAAAAACCCACCCCCACCGAAGCCGAACAACATCTGGTGGTCCCCGGCCTGCGCGCCGGCTACTATCTCTGCTTCTTCGGCATCCACGTCCTCACCCCCGCGGTCATGGACATCCTGGCCGATATGCAGCCGCCCGGCGACGGCCGCGGCCTGCCGCTCTCCCCTGCCTTGGCCGAGCTTGCCCGCCGCGAGCAGTACCTCGCCTTCGAGAAACCCGGCAACCGCCGCTACGACCTCGGCGCGCGCTACGGCCTCCTCACCGCCCAACTCGCCCTCGCCCTAGCCGGCCAGGACCGCGACGAGGTGCTCGCCCAGATGCTCGAACTCCTCGCCCTCCGCGAGATGAGCGCCGCCGCCCGCTAGGAGCCCCATGAGCGAACTCGCCGGCATCATCACCGCCGCGGACCCCGCCGTCCGGAACCGCTCCCTGGATGCCTTCTGCCGCCAGGCATCGCCCCCCGCCCTGCTCGCCGAATGCGAAGCTCTCGACCGCTTCCGCCGCTCCAGCGACAACCTCTACGAACGCGTGCGCGCCCTCTTCTTTCTCTACGCCATCCACCGCTTCCACCTGCCCTTCAAGCCCGGCGTCGAACCCCGCGGCTTCATCTCCTTCCCCGGCTACACCAACCTGCTTAAGCGCCGCTACGAGGAGGCCATCGAGATTTTCCTCGCGGCGCAAGCGGCTGACGGCCCCAGCGCTGCCGTCTCCAGCGCCCTCGCCGCCGCCTACCGCGGCCTCGGGTTTCAGACCCTCGCCGACCAGGTGCGCCGCAGCGTCCGCTCCGTCCGCGGCAACCAGTGGATGTTCCGCATCGGCCATCCCGCCGACTACCCCCTGCGCATCCGCCCCGAACTCCTGGCGCGCTCCGGCGAGCTCTTCCCCGTCCTCCACGAAGCCACCCCAGTCCGCATGGACCTCACCCACAGCGGCTGGAGCGACATCTTCTTCCTAGGGATGGACTTCCCCGAAGGCGCCCGCGTCCTGAACGTCTCGATCGACCTCAGCGTGCGCGGCTCCGGCACGCCCCGGCCGCCCGTAGAGGCCTACTTCCGCGTCATCGAAGAGCCAGTCCTGCGCCTGTCGAGCGTGGATCTCAAAGCCACCGCGGACGTCGCCACCCTCGCGGAGGTCTTCGACTTCGCCCGCGACTACCTCGGCCTCCTCAAGGCCGCCGTAATCGCCTCCGGCATCATCCCTCCCGGCATGGAGGGCGCCGGACAGCCGCTCGCCGACGTGCTGGCACGCCTCACAGGCCGCCCCGGCTGCGGTATCGAGATTGTCAGCCGCGTGAATGACATCCCTAAGGGCTCGCGCCTGGCCGTCTCCACTAATCTGCTGGCCTGCCTGATCGCCGTTTGCATGCGTGCTACCGGCCAGATCCAGTGCCTCACCGGCGGGATCGCCGAGCAGGACCGCCGCCTGGTGGCCGCACGCGCCATCCTGGGCGAGTGGCTGGGCGGCTCCGGCGGCGGCTGGCAGGATTCCGGCGGCGTCTGGCCCGGGATGAAGCTGATCCAAGGAGTGCGCGCCACCGAAGGCGACCCCGAATTCGGCGTTAGCCGCGGCTGCCTGCTCCCGCGCCATCACGTGCTCGGCCCGGACGAGGTTTCTCCCGCCACCCGCGCCGCCCTTCAGGACAGCCTCGTGCTGGTGCATGGCGGCATGGCCCAGGACGTCGGCCCCATTCTCGAAATGGTCACAGAGAAATACCTGCTGCGCTCGGAGACCGAATGGCAGGGCCGGGGGCAGGCTATGGCCATCCTGGACGAGATCGTCGGGCACCTCAATTCCGGCGACGTGGCCGCCATCGGGGCCGCCACCCAGCGCAATTTCGACGGTCCCATCCAGACCATCATTCCCTGGGCCGGCAACCTCTACACCAATACCCTGATCGAGCGTGTCCGCGCCGAATTCGGCGATGCCTTCCGAGGCTTCTGGATGCTTGGCGGCATGTCCGGCGGCGGAATGGGTTTTATCTTCAGCCCCGAGCGTAAGGCCGCCGCGCAGGAGCGCCTGCAAGCCATCATGAGCGAAACCAAGCGGCGCCTGGAGCACGGCGTTCCCTTCGCCATGGAGCCTGTGGTCTATGATTTCGCCATCAACGAACACGGCACCCGCGCCGAGCTGCTCTCGGGCGATGCCGCGCTGATGCCCCCGGGGTATTACACCCTAACCCTCCCTGCCCTGCTCCGCCAGGAGGCGCGGCTCATCGAGCCCGTCCGGCGCGCCGAAATCGACCGCTTCGCGGCCGCCTGCCGTACCACCCCCGAGCTGAGCGGCATGGTTCAGAACCTGTTCGACCACCTGCTGCCCCGCGCCACCCAGGAGTCCGACGGCAAGGCCCGCAATCTCGACGCCCTGCTCGATCGCTACGGCTTCGACCGCGTCCACCACGAGCAGATCCAGGCCGACCTTCGCAGCGGCCGTATCGGCCTCGCCCAGAACCGTCTGCCCGCCAGCAGCACCATTGAAGACGCCGCGCCCGAGGACATCTGCGACACTACCGCCGGACTGCCCGCCTCCTTCCGCGAGACCGGCCTCGATGCCCTGGCCCGCGGGATGGTAGCGGTGGTGTCGCTAGCCGGTGGCGTAGGTAGCCGCTGGACCAAGGGCGCCGGCGTGGTGAAGGCTCTGAATCCCTTCTGCCGCCTCGGCGGACGTCACCGGGGCTTCATCGAAGTGCACCTGGCCAAGAGCCGGCGCATCAGCCGCATAGCGGGCGTCCCCCTGCCCCACATCATCACCACCAGCTATCTCACCCACGACGCCATCGAGAGCTGGCTGGCCGCCGAGAACAACTACGGCTACCAGGGCCCCCTGCTACTCTCGCCGGGGCGCAGCATCGGGCTGCGGCTCGTCCCCATGGCCCGCGACCTGCGCTTCGCCTGGGAGGAGATGCCCCAGCAGTTGCTCGACGAGCGGGCCCAAAAGTTGCGGGAAGGCCTGCACGCCACCCTGATCGCCTGGGCCACCCGCACGGGCGAGGGCCGCGACTATACCGACAACCTGCCCATGCAGTGCCTCCACCCCGTGGGCCACTGGTACGAGGTGCCGAACCTGCTGCGCAACGGCGTGCTGCGGCGCCTGCTCGACGAGCGTCCGCACCTGCGCTACCTGATGGTGCACAACATCGACACCCTCGGGGCGGACGTCGACCCGGCGCTACTCGGCTACCACATCGAGCAGGGCGCGGCCCTCACCTTCGAGGTGATTCATCGCGCGCTCGACGACCGCGGCGGCGGCCTGGCCCGCATCGACGGGCAGGTTCGGCTGATCGAGGGCCTTGCCCTGCCCTCCGAGGAGATCGAATCCCGCCTGTCGTATTACAACTCCAGCACAACCTGGATCGACATCGACCGGCTGCTGTCCGCGTTCGGACTCTCCCGCGCCGATCTCACCGACGACGCCACAGTCGCGGCGGCGGTACGCAACCTCGCCGCCCGCATCCCCACCTACATCACGCTTAAAGACGTGAAGAAGCGCTGGGGCAAGGGCCAGGAAGACATCTTCCCGGTCGCGCAATTCGAAAAGCTCTGGGGAGACATGACGGCCCTCCGGGAACTGCCCTGCCGCTTCGCGGTAGTTCCCCGCCTTCGTGGCCAGCAGCTAAAGGAACCCGCCCAACTGGACGGCTGGCTGCGCGACGGCTCGGCGGCATATGTGGAAGGGCTGTGTGAGTGGTGATGTCGCGGTCGGCGTTAAGCTCGGAGGAACTGATCCACCCGGTTTGCAGTTGGATTAAACCAGAGCTCATGGCTGCCCGCAGCTTGGCGATCGAACGCGAAGCCACATGCTTTCAGCTTGCGGACGATCTCTTTGTACCGAAACCCTGAAAGGCGGCCCATTCAGGCAGCAACCACGATCGTGTAATCCCGGCGCTCGCTGGTAGCCGGCAGGTTCGGAACACCCTCGCGTTCGCGGCGCGCTTCGATCAGTTTCCGCGCTACGTCGCGAGCGATCTCGAGTGCCTCGGCAACGGTGCGACCCTGCGCCACCAAGCCGGGGAGTTCATCGGAAGTCGCCAGAAACACGCCTTCCGGCAATTCCTCCACCAGAATCCGGATCGCAAGTTCCATACGAACGATGCTATCACTTCGGAACGATTCGCCGGCTTGGTGTGATGAACGGGCAGTTCCAGTGTAGGCCGCCGACCTTGAGAAACGGACTTCAGTCTGGCGTTGCCGCCTTTCCGCCGACAATGCGAGAATTGCCTTGGCCCTCGCACTTCTCGCCATTGCGCCCGGTACTGCCTTTGGCGACGTGGCCGCGACGCCGGCTATCTCCCCGGCGGCGTGAACAAATGGGCCGCGCCGGTAAACTCCGTATTCTCAGAACGGATGGCGCGGTTGAAGAACTACATCGAGAAAGGCAATCCCTCCGCACTCGCCTTCAAGGCTTGGCGCACGTCCCTGGGGATGGTGACCTGCCCCTTGCTGGTGATCTTACTGGTAAGCACTCCTTACCTCCTTACTCCCTTACTCGATATGCCGTGGGGAGCGAGGCTAGTGTTGCTTACTTTGCCGCTGCTGAAGCCACCGGTCCAGGAATTCATACGCCTGCTGGCGCGATTCGGGGTCGAAGCCGTGCCCGCCCGCTGGATAGTTGGAAACCAGCCTGTCTTTGGCCCCGAAAAGCTTCTCATAAACAGGCAGGGCCGCGGCGACGCAGTCCCGCACGCCGGAAACCTCGAAGTTCTCGTCCTTCACGGGAGCATTGACGAACACCGGCCGCGGCGCCAGCGCGCCGAGCACTTCCGTGAAGTCGAACGGCACACGTTCCGGCAGGCTCTGGTATTCCGAGGCGATACGAGGCATGTAGCGGTTGCTCGTCCAGCCCTTCAGGTTGCCGCCGTAATACTTCCGGAAGGTATTGAAACCCGCGCTGGTGACCATCGCTCTAATGCGCGGCTCGAACACCCCCAGGAACAATGAGTTGTGCCCTCCCAGCGATAGCCCGACGGCAGCCACGCGCTTGGCGTCAACCTGGGGAAGGGACGCCAGTACGTCCACGGCGCGGATGTGGTTCACGATGCCCTTCATAGTCCCGCTCACGTACCCCAGCGCGTACGGGTCGGTCTTGTAATCCGGGCTGAGGAAAACGTAATCGGGCGCGATCACGACGTAACCGCGTGCCGCGAGTTCCTGAGCGTAGTGCGTATCCCCAGGGCTCTCATCCGTCGCGACGTAACGACGGTAGGTGGTGCCGTGCAGGCTCACGACCGCGGCGGTGCGGCGTCCGGGCTTGAGGTCATTGGGAATGTAGAGATACGCCAGCGCGCGGTCGCCGCGTTCCGCCATATAGGAGATGCGTTTCCACGTATACTGCGGAGTGCGCCCTTCCTGGAGCACCTCGACCGCGACCGGCAGTTTGTGGTCGATTCGCGGCAGCGGCCCCATTACCAGTTCCATGTTCTCGAGGATGTGGCGCCGCCGCTTTTTCCAACCTCCCTTGCTGCGGATTTCGCGCCGCTCGCCGCGCTCAAGGTAATAGAGCAGATCGTCCTTGTCCTTATAGAACGGCGGCGGGGCGACGGGCGCCGCGGCAGCCGGGACGGCGGTGGCCAGGGCGAGAAAGGTTCGGCGGGTCATCGACAACAGAGTAAGACGCCTGCGGCCTGATTGGCAATCGAAAGACAATTGTGTCTCGCTGTCGTCCGGCGGCACCGCTTTCGGCTTGGTGTTGCCAGCTTGTTACACTTGAGCTTCTGGGCCGCGAATGAAACTCTCTATTCTGATTCCGGTTTACAACGAACGCACCGTAATCGAGCGCTGCCTCTCGCTCGTTATGGCGGCGCCGCTGCCGGAGCAGATCGAACGCGAACTGGTGATTGTGGATGACCGCTCAACCGATGGCACCTGGGACATCCTCGAGCGCCAGGCAGCTTCCCACCCGGAAATCCGCCTCTTCCGGCACGATGTGAACCGCGGCAAGGGAGCCGCCGTCCGCACCGCCGTCCAGAAAGCCGAGGGTGATTTTTCCCTCATCCAGGATGGCGACCTCGAATACGATCCCGCCGAGTACCCGCGCCTGCTCCGTCCCCTGCTTGACGGCCGTGCCGATGCCGTCTTCGGCTCCCGCTACCTCGCCGGTGAACAAACCCGCGCCCTGCTCTTCTGGCATACCGTCATCAATAAGGGCCTTACGCTGCTTTCAAACATGTTCTGCAACCTGGCCCTCACCGATATGGAGACCTGCTATAAGGTCTTCCGCACAGACCTGCTCAAAAGCATTCCCATCCGCAGCGACCGTTTCGGTTTCGAGCCCGAAATCGTCATGAAATGCGCCAAGCGGCGCCTGCGCGTCTACGAGGTGCCCATCAGCTACCACGGCCGCACCTATGAGGAGGGAAAGAAGATCGGCTGGCGTGACGGCATGAAGGCCGTCGGGGTGATCCTCAAATTCTGGCTGATCGACGACCTCTACACCGCCCCCTACGGCCGCGGCGTGCTCAACAATATGGCTGGCACCCCGCAGTACCTCAACTGGCTGGCGCGCAAACTGCGGCCCCACATGGGGGACCGGGTGCTCGAGGTAGGCGCGGGCATCGGCAATCTTACCGGCCGTCTGATGGCCCGGCGACTTGAATACGTGGCAGGCGAAAAGGATCCGCTCCACCTCCACGCCCTGCACAACCGATTCCTCCGGACTCCCAATGTCCGGGTGCAGCGCATCGACCCGGAATCCCAGGAGAGCCTTGAGGGTCTGGCCGGCTTCGATACCGCCATCTGCGTGAATGTGCTGGAGTTCGTGGCCGAGCCCGAGGAAACCACCCAGGCGCTTGCCGGTTGCCTGCGGCCGGGCGGATGCCTCCTCCTGCTGGTCCCCCAGGGGCCAGCCCTCATGGGCAGTGTCGATCGCGGTATGGGGCAAAAACGCCGCTTCCGGCGCTCCGAAGTGGCGAAACTCCTGGCCGTGCACGGCCTGGAGATCGAAACCGCCTACGAGTTCAATAAGGCAGGCGCGCCTTCATGGTGGCTCTTTGGGAAGGTGCTCCGCCGGGCCAGAATCAATAAGCTGACACTCAAGCTGTTCGACAAAACCGTCTGGCTCTGGCGCCTGATCGACGGATTACTGCCTTGGCGCGGCCTTTCTCTGATCGTGGTTGCCAGAAAACCAGACTCGACACAACCATCCCGTTAGCAGCAGGACGGCCCAGCGCGCGCACTCTTACTCCAGGCCGAACAGGGGCCGACGCGCCAGTTTGTAGGTGAAGCGCGCGGGATTGACGGCGGTCAGGCCGGGGGTGTCCACTTCGATGATCTGTGCCGCGATGGGCTCGTAGGCGGCGCGCGGCGCGATGGCGCCCTTCACCGTGAGGATCTTCTGCCGCTCGGGGTAGATGCCCACGCTGATCAACTGGTGGATGCTGTTGGGGCTCGAGCGTTCCGTCGTCAGGAGCAGCAGGTTCTCGAGGTCGCGCGTGGAACCCTCCACGGCAACGACGGCGGAGAGTCCCAGGTCCCAGTAGCGGCCGCCGCCGTGCCGGATTTCCGTTTCGATGTATTTGCCGAGGTGCAGCGATTTGACCACGCCGCGCACGCGCACCGGCTTGCCGTGGAACTCGTCGGTCTTGCCGCCCACGTCGAGGTCGAACGGCTGTCCCACGCCGGCACGCACGGCATGCTGCACCGCGGCGGGGTCCGCGATCACCACGACCCAGCCCTGGGCCTTCTGCCGCAACAACTCTGTGAGCAGGAACGTGCTGTCGCCCGCCGAGCCGCCGCCGATGTTGTCGCCCATATCGATTAGCGCCACGGGGAACTTCTGCGCCGCCATGGCGCGCTTGACGGCCTCGGCGGCTTCGGGCAGGTGCAGCTTCAACTGCTCGCGCGTGGCCCAGAGCATATTTGAGAGCCGCTGCGCTTCGCGCTGCGCCAGGCCGGGATCGTTGTCGGTAACGACCACCACGCTCGGCCCGACCTGCGGCACGTCGGCATATTGATATCCCCCCGAGACGCTGGCCGCCAGCACCTTGGGATTACGCTCCAGCTTACGGCTCTCTTCCACGATGGGCAGCAGCGGCGGGCGCTTCGTGTGCTGATAGACGATGTTGTAGATCATGGGCGGCTTCACCACCGCCTGCACGGGCTTCACCTTGCCGCGCACCGTGTCCGCCATGATCCGGGCCGCCTGGAGCCCACGCTCTTTGGTATCGATGTGCGGGTTCTCTTTAAATGTGACGAGCGCGGTCGAGAGCTTTACGATATCCGGCGCGATATTGGCGTGGAAATCGTGTGTCACCACGATGGGGACGTGCGGACCCACGGCTTCGCGCACGCGGCGCACCGTTTCGGTGTCGCCGTGCGGATGACTCTCCACAACCATCGCACCGTGCAGCGCGAGCAGCACGCCGTCGATCCTTCCGATGGCGCGGATCTGCCGGATCATCTCCGCGGTCATGGTGTCGAAAGCTTCGTCGGTGACCGGGCCCTTGGGAGTCGCGGAGACCAGCACGGTAGGCCGCAGGTCGAGATCGTACCGCCGCGCGCCCTCGATGTAACCGGCCGGGATGGTGCTCTGCTTTCCGGTCTCCTCGAGCCAGGCTTCGCGCTCGATCTTCTGGGGCGGCCATCCGAAGTCGGCAAGGCCCGTTTTGGCGGGGTTGAACGAGTCCGATTCGTGGCTGATGCCCGCCACGGCGATTACCGGCCGCGCCGTCTGCGGGGCCGCCAACTGTGCCGTGAGAACGAACAGCATCCAGGGTCTCATGGTGATTACGTTTTCTGGAAATAAGCGCGCTGGGGCGCGCGGTAGCGGACGTCCAGTTCGGGCGTGGCGATGCGCTCGCGCCGCGCGCGTGATTCGAACAGAAACGACAACGCCCCGGTGGTGAGCAGGGTGCGCTCGACCGGGTTCACCGGCTTGCCAGTGACGAACATCTTCTCGATGCAGTCCACCAGGCCGTCGAAGTGGGGCAGGTCGCGTCCGGGCGTCACCAGCCCGAAATGCGAGGCCGCCGGCTCCGGCCGTCCCTTCACCCGCGCGGCGAACAGGAACGCGCGGTTGTGGCCCTCGAGCATGTAGGATGCCGCCTGGAAGCCGTCGCGGTACTCCAGCAGGAAAACGGCCGGCCGTTTGGCATTGTCCTCCGGCCGCCCCGGCTTATTATCGGGAGCCGTGGCGAGCGCGGCGTCAAGCAGCGGCGCGCTCCAGCGCCCCGGACCGTCGCGCCACTTCCACACGGCATCGCCCTCCAGCAACTCGACCGCCGCGATTCCCTGCTCCGCGCCGCGCCGCCGCTCCACCATGCACTGGAGCGTTTCGAGCGTGTGGAAGCCGTAAGCATCCAGGTCGCCATAACCCACCGATACGGCGTGCTCGATGGGCACGTCGAGCGGGAACTCCAGTTCGGGCACCCGCACGGTGAGCGGGATCGACGATCCGGCGGTGAACGGGAAACGCAGCTCGCGCGACCAGTCGTACATCTCCTTTGCGTTTCGCCACGACCAGGAGAGATGCTTATCGCAGAAGACCGGGACGGCGCGTCCGTTTTTGCGCAGCACGTCCAAAATCTGCCGGAACAGCTCGTAGCGCGGATAGAGCTTCTGGCCGCGATCGTTGGTGCTGTAATTGCCGTGTTCCCCGATGAACAGGACGGCATCCACGGCGAGCCTGCCGGTCCCGAGCGTCAGCGCCTCCGCGATGGTGGGCCAGATTTTGAAGCCGTATCTCGCGGAGACGTCGCGGCTCATATCTTTCGGCGCAACCTGGTCGGTGTACATGGAGACGATGCGGGTTCGCGGCTCCGTGCGGACGCCCTCGGGACTGTAGCCCTCGAAGATGCGGCTGCAAATCACGTCTGCGTGCGATCGCGGGTAGTAGGCGGTAACGATGGCGGCAACGGTCTTCTTTGCAGGGGCGGCAGCGAGCGCCCCGGCAGTGGCGCCGAGGAAAGTGCGGCGATTCATCCTAAACATCCTACGCGATTGGCGCGCAGGCGCGCCGCCACCCACGTCTGCTGTATGAGTGGGAAGACGCTAAAGCGCTTTGCTGTATTTGTGTATTAACAGATCGAGAGCTTCTTGCACCAGGTCCGATTTGTCGGGTTTCCGGCCTGTCAGTCTCCGCTGCTGAAGCTGAATCTCTTCCAACCCCACCACCTGGTCCGGCCGGACATATAAGGTTACCTTTTCAAGCCGCGGAGCGGGTTTAGGCTCCGCCTCGAGCGGCGGCGCGCCCTCTTCCGGCCCCCCGATGATGGCGTCCAGCCCTTTACGGTCCTGAGAGCGCCGTTCGCTCAGTGGAGTGCGTTTCATTCGGCTCACGCCCCCTCTACCTCCCTCGCCAACTGGCGGTACGCTTCCGAAGCCGGCGACGACGGGGCAAACGCGTGGATGGACTTGGCCGCCAGTTGCGCATCGGCAATTTTGATGGTTTGCGGTATTGCTGTTTTGCAGACTTGCTGTCCGTAGGTGTTACGCAACTCCTCAAGCACCTCACGGCTGTGGATCGTCCGGCTGTCCGCCATGGTGGGGAGAATCCCACGGATCAGAAGCGCCGGGTTGATCCGCGCCTTCACTTTTTCAATCGTATTGAACAGCAGGTCGAGCCCGCGCAGCGCGAAGTACTGGGTCTGGACGGGGATCAGAACATCGGTCGCGGCCGTCAGCGCGTTCAGGGTCAGCAGCCCGAGGGAGGGTGGGCAGTCGATCAGGACGAAGTCGTAGCGCCGCAGCACGGGCGACAATTTCTCCCCAAGGATGCGTTCCCTGCCCGGTTCGCTGGCGAGTTCAATCTCCGCCGCTGCCAGGTCGATGTTTGCCGGCGCGAGGTCGAAACCCGCCTCCGTACGTTGAATAATGTCGGCCAGGCGCGCCTTGCCGTCCCGAAGGACGTCGTAGATCGTCCTTTGGAGCGCCAGCGGGTTCTGCCCTACCCCCGCCGTCAGCGCTCCTTGCGGATCCAGGTCCACCAGCAGGACCTTTTTGCCGTCATCCACCAGGGCGGCCCCCAGGTTGATTGCGGTGGTAGTCTTCCCCACCCCGCCTTTTTGTTGAGCGATGGCGTAAACCCTGCAAACAGCCATACTGTGCAGACAGATTAACAGATTGCGGCTTGGAGGGGAAGCTGTGTTGCTGTGTTGCGGGCACGTACTTTGGGGAGAACGCTGCTACGTACTTTGGGGAGAACGCCATCCCGGAGTCGCGCCGCCCCAAGCAGTAGAGTTCGCCTGGGGGCGTTCCAGCGGTACGTACTTTGGGGAGAACAGGCCACGTACCTTGGGGAGACGCCAGGTACTTTGGGGAGAAGGGGTACGTACTTTGGAGGGTCGCACCACGTACTTTGAGGAGACGCGGTACGTACTTTGGGGAGATAAAAGCGTTCGTAAGGTGCTGAAAAGAAAATGCTTTACGTGCGGATAACTTCTGTATAGACTATAGACTTGATGACAACAACAATCAACGGATCTGTTGTTGTGTCAGGCGATTTCCGGGGAACAGGAGCGCAGTAGTGGCAACGACCATCACCACGCAGGCAGAGCAACAAACCGCTACCGGCGACCTCATCCCCATCAGCATCATCCGCACCGAGACGGTCCTTTCGAAGTTGCCCATCCACAACCTGGCCAAGACCGGGAACGTCGAGATCAGTGTCAGCCGCAGAAACGCGCACGGGGTTACGGATCTGGAGTGGGAGGTCTCCTACAACGCCAAATACGGCCAACCCCGGCAACTAGCCTACAAGCTGGACACCCTGGTAATCAATCGCCGCATCGACGAGCAGCGGCGACCCCTGCCCAAGCTCCTGAAACTGGGAAGTCTTAACCAGATCTGCGGCGATCTGGATCTGAACGCCAGCGGCAAAAACGTAAATAATCTCAAGCGCGCCATTCTGCAAAATGCGGGCGCGATGATTACCGCCAAGCTGAGCTACAGGGCCACAGACGGAGGGCAGAAGCGCCTGGAGGCCGTTTTCACCCGCTACAGCGTCATCTTTACCGGGGAGCGGCTGCCGAACGGGAAGCAGGCGGACGGTGTTTACCTCATCTTCCACGAGCCCTACTGGGAAGTTTTGAACAGCGCGCCGGTCCGGCCGCTCGATTACGAGTACCTCAAACAACTCCCGCCCGCGCCGCAGCGCTTCTACGAGATTGTCAGCTACCGGATGTTCGCTGCCCTGAAGAACAACTACCATGTCGCGCGGCTGTCCTACTCGGAGTACTGCACCTGCTCAGCCCAGAGCCGCTATTACGAAGCGACCCCTGTCAAGAAGCAGATGTACAAAGTACATCGACCGCACATGCAATCCGGCTATATCACCGACGTGCGCTACGAAGAGACGGTGGATTCCGAGGGGCGGCCCGATTGGAATATGTACTACATCCCGGGACCCAAGGCCCAGGCCGAATACACGGTGTTCCAAAGCCGCGCGAGCCTGGGGCAGGAGAATCCGGAGCTGGCTCCGGCGGGCGAGCCGGGCAGGGAAGAGGGCGAACCGAATGTAGTCGAGGAGTTAGTCAGGCGCGGCATCGGCAGGCAGCAGGCGGTGAAACTGGTTCGCGCCGCGGGTGCGGGTGCTTCCCTGCGCATCCTGGACCAGGTCGAGTGGGGCGACTACGTGATTGCCCAATCCTCTCGAGAGAAGTTCCATAATCCGCCCGGGTTCTACGTGCATCTGATCCGCGAAAATATCGTCCCACCGCCACATTTTGAGACCCGCCGCATGAAAGTGGAGCGGGAACAGGCGCACCGGGAACGGAACCGGGCCGCCCAGAAACGCCTCGAACAGGAATCCGCCTACCGGGAGTACCTCGCGCGTGAGGTACAGGCCTACATTGTCGCGCCGGAGCATGCCGCCGAATACGAGGGCGTAATCGAGCTCAAGCAGAAGGAACTCACGAGGCACTACCGCTCACTGGCGCTCTGCGGAAAAGAGACTCTGCGGGAAGTGGCGGCAGCGGCCGCCTTGGCCGAGATCTCCGGGCGCCTGGCGGTTATGAGCTTCGACGAGTTCTGCGCAGGCGCACAGCAAGCTGTATTGCCGTTTAGACATTAAGACAGCTATACAGGTAGACACTACGGAATCTCGACGGCAAGACGGTGACTTGCCCCGCCCGCGGCGGCCTCGAAAGCCGCAAAATCCCCGGCCGCGGCCTGTGCAATGCCATAGAGCTTTCCCAACAAATCCTCCACGCTGCTAAATTCCACCAGCAGCCGCCCGGTCTCGAGTGTCACCCCATCAGGCAGGCCGGCCGGTTGCGGGGTTTGCTCGGGTACCGGAATGACCACGTTGGCCGCCTGAAGCTCCCGGCGGACACGCGCCAGGCTTTCGGTGAGTCTCTCGTGCCGGCGCTTTTCATAATCGAACCGCTCGCCGGCGGCGATCTGCCGGAGTTGCCGGAGCAGGGAATCGCGTTCTACCAGAAAAGTACGGCCGACCTGATAACCCCCGAACCACCCCAGCAGATAGATCGCCCGCCGGCGCTTTACACGGAAGGCGCTCTCGATGATGGAACGGTCCACGACGGGTACTTCCAACGCCGAAAGCTCGGCCAGAATATCGGGAACACGCAGCAACCATTGAGGACGGGCGGGCATTTCGGTCTCAGGCTCCAGTCGCCATGTTACAGCACAGATGCGCACAGTGGTTCTGCTGATCGTTACCGATAAATCATGCTTGTCGGCAGATAATATTACTCGAATGGCATTACCGGCTGGTAACGGTATTCGGGCAGGCATGCGTGAATCGCCGATCCCCGATACTTCAAACATGGTGGCCATGCGCAAGGGAAAAGCACCTTGGCAGACTGCCCGAATTACCGGCCCGGATTGCTTGATTCCAAGTGCGGGAGAGTGCCAGCCGTAAGGCGCATTCACCACCAGGCCAAGCGCTCCGAGTTGGTCCTCCTGTCCCTCCTGGTATCGCTGCCGCAGTTCGCCCCATTGGCCATGGAAGCACTTCCGTGCCAGGCGGTGGCGGCCCTCACCGCGATTGAGTTGGGTGAGGATGCGTAAGCCAATAGGCCGGATAATCATAAATGTGAGCAGCGACGCACAGCAGATCGTCCCAGTTCTGGGTGACCCAATTTGATATCCGCGCGATTCCGTGCGATCTCGTTGAGCACACCATAGTCCGCGGTCCGGTCAATCCGCCAAAACCGCCGAGTCGCCGAGGTCGGCGAGCCGAGGACTGAACCGGAACCCCAATAGCCAGAACAGTCCGAACACGATATCGCTGTAGCCTGCCGTGTCTGTCATCATCTGCTTCGGATGGAGGCTCGTGTGATGCTCCAGCAGCCAGTCAAGAACGTATGGCGAATCGCCCAACGTGCCCGGAATGATGATGCCATGGGATCCAGTGAACTGATCGCTGGTGAACTTGTAGTAGCTCACGCCGCGCTCGACATGGAGGTACTTGCGGTTGTGGCCGGCGATGAGCGTCCGCACCGGAACCACGAATCGCAGCCCATCTGCCGAAGCCACCTCGCCACCGCCGAAGGCCCGCGCCAGCGGCATTCGCGGCTGTGCGCCCACCAGACGCGCGTTGGCGCGCGTCAAGGTTTCGGCGCGAATGTAGTTCTGCTGTACCCACGACAGCCGGGCGTGTGTGAGCGCCGGATTGGCGTCGACGAAGGGCTCGATACCGATATTGCAGGCCTCGGCAACCAGAACGGCACAGAGCGTGATGTTCGCCGCCCAAACAGCGGCTGCGTTGCGGGCGAGCGTAGCGATCTCCCTGAAGGCACTCGCGACAGGTCCAAGCTTAGGGTGCGGATCTGGACCGGCTCGCCCGGTCTACTCGCGACCTCCTGAAGACGATGGAAACGATCCATGAGGGAAATTGCTGTCACTCTCGGAGCCTTGGGCCAACATCGGGAACAATAATCACGACTGTTTTCGCCGGTATCGCGGGGTTCGAACGGGATCTGATCCGGGAACGGACCGGGCCGGCCGCGAGGCAGCCAAACGGTGCGGTGTCCGCTTTGGCCGACCCCACAATCTCAAGGCGGATCAGATTCAAATTGCGTCGCAACTCTTCGCGGAAGGCAAAGCCGTCCGGGACATCGCCAGAACGGTCAATGTACACGAAGCCACGATTTATCGGTTCAAATAGGTGCGTTCCAGCAGATTCCAAAGAAATACAACCCTCGCCCACCGCATTCTGATGGATTCTAAGGTCTTCCAACATGTTCTAGCGAATTCCAATGACTTCTCATCCAGTCGCGCATGAATACAGCGGAGGCAGCAACAAATGGCGTAGTGGAACATAAAGGAAGTGCCGGGGGCTGGGCTGCATTTTTGTGGTTAACTATCGAAGAACCGATAAGATAGCTTACCGTAACAAGCGAGGGTGATGTACGGTAAATGCCGGGTATGCAACAGTACAAGGCGGCGTCGAACTGGCAGCCATTCAGGTGTCATCACAGTGGAGGCATGGCCCAGCAGGAAGTGGATCTGTTCCAGCTCCCCGCCGGCAGCGCGGCAAAGCCGGGCGCAGGTACGGCGCAGATCGTGAGGCGCCAGCGCCGGTAGCCCCAACATCCCGGCGTACTCCCGCACTACCCACCAGACCACCTTCTCGGTGATCGCCTCGCCCCACACCACCCCGCCTTTGTTCAGGGGACGGAGCAGCCGGCCTTGCCGGATGATGGCGGTGCCGGTCCACCGGTCGATCTGGATCTTGACCCAGGCCGGCACCGGCACGGTGCGCACGCGGTTGCCTTTGCCTATCAGGTCCACGATCACCCAGCGGCTTTCGCGCTGCTGGATGTGCTCCACCGTGAGGGCGGCAATTTCGGAGCGCCGCAGCCCGCACCCCAGCAGGATCCCCAGGATGGCGCGGTCGCGCGTGCCTTTGAGGGTTCCGGGGTCTGGGGCGTTGAGCAGGCTCTGGGCCTGCTCTTTGGTGAGCCAATTCCCCGCCCGGACCCCCAGCCGCCTGGCGCCCTTCACGCGCGCGATGCCGGCCGCCAGTTCCGGCGCCAGCAGGCCGTTTTCGGCGGCCTCCGACGCCAGTTTCCGGACGGCCGCCAACCGCACATTGATCGACGACGGCGCCAGCCCCTGCCCTTCGAGAGCAGCCCGGTACTGCTGGACTGCCGCGCGGCTGAATGGCACGTGTCCGGCCCTGTACCATGTCAAAAAGTCGTCCAAAGCGCGCCCATAAGCCCGTTTTGAGTGCACAGAATGGACACTATCGAGCACTAAAGCGCGAATTGGAGATAGTTCGTCGGCGGGCGGGGGCGCCGGGATGAGGGCGGCCGGCTCACGCACAATCACTGGAACAGGTCCAGTTGGTCCTTCTGGCGGCACCATTCCTCGAAAGACGGCAATAGCAGGGCCTCCCGGATTTCGCGCCGCAGCAACTGTTCGGCGAAGGGCTCCTGCTGTATCGGGCTCAAGGCAGCGAATTCCGGGTCTGTGCGACGCCGTCGGAGGAGGACGTCGCGGCATTTGCGCTTCAGTTCCGGGCCGGGGAACTGCTGGCGGACGGCGCGGTCCACCTCCGCGGCCACGAATTCCTCGTAGCGGTCCTGCAGTTCCATGCGCCGGATTTCGTGCTCCTGCCGCTCGGCGACGCGGCTTTCGTGTTCACGCAGTCGCCGGGAGGTGGGGAAGTCCTGGGGAACCGGTACCTGGCTCTCGACCACGTAGATGATCAACCCGGCGGGGTTCGAGATTTTGCGACGGCGATCCCGTGCCACCAGGAATTCGGCGTACTCGACCTGGTCCAGAATGGCTTCCGCCGG
Organism: Bryobacteraceae bacterium; assembly: GCA_035561075.1. Taxonomy (GTDB): domain Bacteria; phylum Acidobacteriota; class Terriglobia; order Bryobacterales; family Bryobacteraceae; genus JAMCRM01. Next base: position 12,734 of record DATMYF010000189.1, on the reverse strand, counting down.
ATACTGCCGGACCAGCGCCTGGGCCTTGGCCGGGCTGATGCCGCGCTCGAGGAGGGCGTCGAGACCGGCCTGCTGTTCGGCCGTCAGCTCAGGGGTCGCACCGCAATCGGCGAGCTGCTTTCGCTGTGAAATCGCCAGGACGTGCAGCAGCTCGCTGCCGGGCGTCAGGACGAGCTTGTAGCCTGGCTTGCTCATCATCGGCCTGACGTCCCAGCCGGAGAGGTATTCGATTCCGGCCAGCTCGTCAAGCGAGCGCCCCATTGTCTCCCGGATCTTTGAAACGTGCCGGTAGACCGGGATATTCAGCAGCATGCAAAGCTCGGCGTAATCCTTTTCGATGGGCCGCCCGTGGCTGGCGTGAAACCACAGGTGCAGGTACCCGAAGATGCCCTTGGCGGTGGGCCGCTTCAGGCGGCGGTAGGAGGTGAAATCCTCGGGAATGACATAGCTCTGGTTGAGGTTTTCAAGCAGCCAGTCTTCGAGCACCACCTCGTAGGCCTCGGCCCGGCCGGAATCGTCGAGGTTGCTCTGCCCGCTGCGGGTGAAGGAGCGGAAGACATGCACGGTCTTGTTGGCATACTTTTTCCTGGCGGCCAGGTAGATCACCTGCTCAGAGGTGATGCTGGCGTCGGCCATACGCTGGCCCCAGCGGTTGATGTCCTCGTAGTTCTCGCCCGAAAACGTGAGCCCCAGCTCCTTGAGCATGTGGTAGCCGGTGAAGCGGATGGGATTTTCGAGGCACCCCAGCCGGACTTTCTGCTCCATCGCGATCTTCATGAAGGCAATGTACTTGTCGCGGTCGCTGGTAGAGGGTAGCCCGAGCTCCTGGGAGCCGCGGAACTCGGCGGCCACCTTGATCTTCTGACCGTTGCGGTTCACCCACTGCTCGATGCGGCGCGTCGACTGGTTGCGATGGCGCGTGTCGTGCGCCCCGAAGAAACCGATCTGGAGCAGGTTCTTTTCGAACCGGATCAGATCGAGCGCAACAGGCAGGGGCATCAGGGCGGGGGTTGTCTCGATGCGCCTCTGGTCTACGTGTCATCGGTCGCACAGCTATATCTCGCGCTGTTGGTGTCAAGAATACTATAACGGGGCATAACTGTGAAGAACACAGGAGAACATTGGATACTGGTAATCCACTGCGGACGTAAGAGTTACCACCGAAAATTTCCAACCGGATGCGCGATTTCTTCCAACCGGGTGCGAGTGCTCCTCCAACCGGCTCCGAGGTGCCAATCCAGCCGGGTGCGAGGCCTTTTCCAGCCGGATACGGGGATTCCTTCCAGCCGAATGCGACGTCGTCGCCGCCAACCAGCCGCCCGTTTCCAACCGGATGCGACCCGTCAATGGCCAGATTTCCAACCGGGTGCGATATGGCGCTTCCAACCAGGTGCGATGCTTCCACGGCGTCGGGATCCCGTATAATGGCGCTTCGCCACTATCATGCCCCACACTCTTTCCCGCCGTTCCCTGCTCGCCGCTCTTCCCCTGGCCGGCATCCGGGCGCAGAAGAGGCGCCCCTTCTATATCGTCCCGAACTTCCATCCCGCAAGTTGTGGCTGGCTCACGAATTTCTCGATGGAGCGCGTCTACTGCGCCAACAGCTATTTCGACCACCTGGACCGCGTCCGGGATGACCCTAACTACTCCTTCGTGCTCTCGGAATGCAACAACATGATCGCCATGTTGAACTTCAGGCCTGACAGGGCGGAAGAACTCAAGGCGGCGATCCGGTCGGGGCGGGTCGAACTGGTGAACGGCTTCTTTCTTGAGTCCACGGTGAGCCTTTCGGGGGGCGAAGCGCTGGTCCGGCTGGGGGTGGCGGGACTGCGGTGGCAGCAGCGGGTGTTTGGCGTCCGGCCACGCTTCGCGTATTGCATAGACACCTGTGGGATCCATCCGCAGATGGCGCAGATCACCACCGGCCTGGGGTTGGAGGCCCTGGTTTACGTGCGCGGCAATGCCACCGGCTCTACGCTGCACTGGCTGGAGGGGCCCGACGGCACCCGCGCCCTGGCCATCGCCCCCTGGCACTACGCGGATATGGCGGAGATTTTCGGGGCCACCGGAAAACTCACGCCGGAAGAGGTCGCCGAACTGAAGAAGCGGTTCGACGCCCGCACAAAGAGAATGCCAGAGGGTGCGCCCGGCCTGACGTTCGGCGGCAAAGGCGATTACAGCCTCGCTCCCAAGCGCGCCGATTACCCCTCGGCGTTCCTCCGGGAATGGGCAGAAATCGACCCAGGCACGGAGGTTCGCTTCACCACGTTGTCGCAATACATGGGTGCCCTCAAGCCGCGGCTCGCTTCCGGCGTCGTCAAACTCCCCACGTTGCGCGGCGGCACCCCCTACGCTTACCACTCGTTCTGGATCGAATGTCCGCGGGTCAAGACGGCCTACCGCCGGTGTGAGCACTGGTTGCAGGCCGCCGAGATGCTCGCCACCGCCGCCAGCCTGAAGACCAGGTACCCGTACCCTGCGGAGCCGCTCGACCGCTCGTGGCTCCAGATGTTCCTCAATATGGACCGCAACACGCTATGGGGTGCCGCGGGCGGAATGGTCTTCGAGCACGAGACCTCCTGGGCCGCCTCCGACCGGTTCGAGTCCGTAGAAGCGGCGTCGCGTGCAACCATCGACGGGGCAGCGAAGGCGTTGTCGCGGCGGGGCGCGGGGGTGGCGTTGTTCAACGCCCTGAACTGGAAACGGCAGGACCCCGTTGTTCTGAGCGCCGCCGATGTGCCGGACGGAACGCCGTCTGAGGCTTTGCCGGACGGACTCGCGCTTTGCCGGCCGGTGCTTGGCCCGGTCTCCTTGACGCCCTCAAAGCGGGCCTCCGGCACGCCTGCCGCTCCTCGGCCCGTGCCGGTGCCGGAGGCCATCGAAACCCGCTTCTACACTGCCCGGATTGACGTCGCCACGGGCTCGATAATCAGCCTGAAATTGAAGCCTTCCGGCCGCGAAGTACTCGGCGGGCCCGCGAATGTCGTGATCGCCGAACGGCCGCAGAAACAAAACGGAGAACCTGGCGATTACATGCTGTTCCGGGCCCAACGCGGCCGGCTGGGCTCCTCGTCGGATGCCGCAGTGCGGGTGACCGCATCGCGCGGTCCACTTGCGACCACGGTCGTTTCCGAGGGAGCCTTCTACGGCGGCGGGGCTTGCCGGCGGGTGGTGCGGTTGTACCACGACTATCCCCGGATCGATTTTGAAACCACCTTGAACGACGTCCCCGACCGCACCGTGGTGGTAGCGGAGTTTCCGCTCTCGGAGCAACCTGTTGAAGTGCGGCGTGCCGTACCTTATGGCTTCACACATGGCGCGTGGCCCGAGCCGACGGAGCAACTGCCGGGACGGAACCAGGACATCACTCCGGCGTTGCGATGGTCACATTATGGATTCCAGGGCGGAGGAGGATTCGCCATCTTCGACCGGGGGCTCTGCGGGCGTGAAATGACCGGCCGCACTCCGGTTATCTTCCTGCTCAACACCGCGGATCAGTATTACGGCTATCCGAACGCGTGGCTTTCCGGAAAAGGACGGCACGTGCTCGAGTACGCGGTGTTCGCGCACGAGGGCTCCTGGCCGGAAGCACGCGTGCCGCAGATGGCATGGGAGTACAACAACCCGCCGTATGCGATCGGCGACGCCGTGGGGAAGGCGGTCTCGTTCCTCGAGACCAGCGGGAATGTGATTGTGGAGGCGATCCGCCGCGATGGCGCGTTCCTCGAAGTGCGGCTGGCGGAATGCTTCGGCATACAGGGGACGGCACAGGTCACCCTGGCTTTGCCGCACAAGAGTGCCAGTCTAACGAATATGGTAGGCGACGACGCCAGGCCGCTTACGGGCGGGCCGGATTACCGATTCCCGGTGCGTCCGCAGCAGATCGTCACGATGCGCTTCCGCACCGATACCAAAGTGCCGGAACCGGATCCGCTGCTCGAATGGGATCCGCTGGTCCCGCCGGCGAAACGCCCGATGCTGCACCAGTACTCCCGCGAAAAGGGACACCCTCCGCGCGGTGTGTGATCATAGCTAGCTATGACCTTCAGCACGACCCGCCGCACCTTTCTGGCCGCCGCGGCAGCAAGCCGGGCGCGCATCCTGGGCGCCAACGACCGGGTCCGCTGCGGCACCATCGGGACAGGCGGCCGCGGGCAACTGCTGACGGCACGCTTCCAAGAGATGGGCGCAGAAATGGCGGCCGTCTGCGACGTCTACGAGCCGCGCGTGCGGGCGGGGCTGAAGCAAGCCTCACCGGGCGCCCGTGGCTACAGCGACTACCGCCGGCTGCTGGAGGACAAATCGCTGGACGCGGTGATCATTGCCACGCCGGACCATCTGCACGCCACCCATGCGGTCGCCGCGGCCGGGTCAGGGAAGGACATCTACCTTGAAAAGCCGATGGCGAAGGGGATCGAGGAAGGCTTTCGCATTGTCGAGGCCGTTCGCCGGGCGAAACGCGTGGCGCAGGTGGGGACTCAGCGGCGTAGCTACGATCTTTACCGGGAGGCCCGGCAGATTATGGAAAGCGGCGCTACCGGCGAAATCCGGCTCGTGAACGCATGGTGGGTGAATCACCAGCGCTCGCTGCGCCCCGCCGCACTCGAGGGGAAACTGGATTGGGACCTTTTCCTTGGGCCTGCTCCAAAGGTTCCGCTCGACCCGGCGCGCTACTTCAATTGGCTCTACTTTCGAGACTACGCGGGGGGCATGCTGAGCGGCCAGGGAGCGCACATCGTGGACGGCATCCACTGGATGATGAACTCGACGTACCCGTTGGCGGTGACGGCGGCGGGGAACAGGCCGAACATTGATGGGGCGGAGAACACCGAGACTGCCACGATGTCGGTCGAGTACCCGGAGAATTATCTCCTGGTCTTCACGGTGGGTTACAAGGCCATGCGGTACAACCTGTTCAACGACCAAATTCAGCAGTTTCACGGCTCGGCCGCGCGCTTCGACCTGGGGCGTGAAGCCTACTCGCTATGGCCGCAGAGTTCGGCGATCGAGATGAAGCCTTCGCGCGAGAAGCGCAGCCCAGGGACGTTCGACGCGGCCACCACGGCGCATGTGCGCAACTTCCTCGAATGCGTGAAGACGCGTCAGGACCCCAACGCGACGGTGGAGATGGGGCAGTCCGCGGTGATCGTGCTGGCGATGGCGATAGAATCGCTGCGCACGGGCCGGCGGATGGTCTGGGACGCCGCGGCGCGCCGCGCGAAATAGGGGTGCCGATCAGACGTCCGACAGCCGCACCCTGAGGTTCGCATAGGCGCGGCACAAGAGTGAGCGAACGGCCTGGTGGGAACAACCGAGGGTCGCGGCGATCTGCTGGCCCTCCATATCTTCGAACTTATGGAGCAGCACTACGGTCCGCTGGCGGCCTGGCAGTTCCGAAACGGCGCGCCGTACTTCGGCCCGCCTGGTTTCGAAGCACAACCACTCGTCCGCCGACATGCAAGCGTCGGCTAGTTGGCCGCGCACGGTCGTTGAAGGCAGGGGCGCGTCCAGGCGGATGTAGGACTTCTCGCGGTCGTGATCGCGGCGCCAGTTCAAGACCAGATTGGCGGCGATGCGGTAGAGCCAGGTGGAGAACTTGGCTGTCGGCTCGTAGCTCGCGCGGCTGCGGTGAACCCGCAGGAAGACTTCCTGGGTCAGCTCCTCGGCGATGGCGGCATCATGCAACTGGCGATAGAAGAAGTGCAACACTCCGCGGCGGTGCTTCTCTACCAGCAGACCGAGGCTGGCGGTTTCTCCCGCCTTGGCTTCGAGCATCAGGGCCGCATCCGGGTCGAGATGCCGAGTTTCTGGGAGAACATCGGATCTGTTTATCACGGAAGTTAGAGAGATTCGGCGCGCGGGCGTTGGGTTCCCTACCAGGTGCGACAGCTCTGTAAAGAATTGTTAGCGCGCCGGCGCCGGCGGGCACGACCGGGGTTTGTGTGATCGGGCAACTGCTCGAAGGCCCGCGGGACGATGACGCGCATCGATGGGGCAGTCAGATAGCTATCATGATAGCTTGATAAATATCTTGACAGATATAGGACTATCAGCCTAGGATGTCACCAGCTACATGCCCATCACTATCGCCGTCGCGAACCAGAAAGGCGGATGCGGAAAGACAACTACCTGCGTGAACCTGGCCGCGGGACTTGCCGCCGCCGGCTATCGCGTCCTGCTCGTGGACGCCGATCCCCAGGGCAGCGCGCTCCGATGGCGAAATAACAGCGAAGAATCGCGCCTTCCCTTCGAGGTGATCGCCCTCCCCAGCCCGCACCTGCATCGCGAATTGCCCCGCATCGTCGGCAATTCCAGCTATGAGGTGGTCCTGATCGACTGCCCTCCGGGCGGCGGGAATAGCGGCGGCTCGGACGCCATCACGCAGGCGGCCATCCTGGCGGCCGGCGCCGTCGTAGTGCCGGTACAACCGACTCCCATGGACTACCAGGCCTCGGAAGTGATCCTGCCGCTGCTTCGCAACGCCGCCATGGTCAAGCCGGATCTCCAGATCTTCGTCCTCACCTCCCGCAAGCAGTCCAACAATAACCTGATGCGGGAATCCCGCCAGGCCGCGGCGGAGTTCTTCCAGGTGGAGGGATTGGCCATCCGGCACCTCGAGACCGAAATCTTCAACCGGATCGCGTACGCCGAATCCGTGGGGGTAGGGAAGAGCGTGCTCGAACATGCCCCGGGGTCCAAAGCCGCCACCGAAATCGCCACCCTGACGAAGGAGCTGATCGAATGCCTAAGCGCGAAGACAGCAGCCTGATTCTGCAGAATCTCAAGAAACGCAACCTTCCGGCGCTGGGGCGTCCGGTGGTCCCGCTCGAAGAGGCCGAAGCGCAACTCACGGGCGCGTCTGATATCTCGTCGGCTATCCTACGTGCTAGCGCACCTGATAGCGCGGCTCCAGCAACAGAGCCCCGCACACGCCTGCTCCCCCGCCGGCGCGTGGCCCGCAGCGCTTTGCTAGTCCGCCTCGACCCCGAACTGCACCGCCGCCTGGACGATGTGGCGCGGTTCAACGGCCTTACTATGAACGACATCGTGGTGGAGGCTATCGAGCTCCACCTAGGCGATTTCGCGCAGCCGCCGAGTTCCGGCGCGCTGTCATGATGTTAGTGCACAGATGCGCATAACAAGGAGGAACATCCGTCCGATAACAGAAGTGTATCGGACGTCACCCCTGACATGACCTCTCTCCCCGCACCCTCGGCCCTCCTCGCCAAAGCCCGAGAGTATCTTCGCCAGGCCAAGTCCCCCCACACTCGCCGCGCATACCGCGCCGATTGGGCGCACTTCGCTTCCTGGTGCGACCGCGAGGACCGCGAACCCCTGCCCGCCGCCCCGGATACCCTCGTCCTCTACCTGACTGCCCTGGCCGCTACCCACACAGCCGCTTCGCTCGCCCGGCGTCTCTCGGCCGTCAGCCAGGCCCACCAGGCGGCGGGCTGCGTCTCCCCCACGCACCAACCGGCCGTGCGGGCGGTAATGGCAGGCATTCGCCGCGCCAAGGGCACCGCCGCGCAAGCGAAAAAGCCGGTGCTCGTCGCCGATCTGGCGCGCATGCTCGCCACCCTGCCGGACAGTCTCCTCGGAGTGCGTAACCGCGCCCTTCTGCTGGTGGGCTTTGCGGGCGCGTTCCGGCGCTCCGAACTGGTAGCCCTCGATTGGGAGGATGTCGCGTGGAGCTCCGAGGGTCTCACCATTAGGCTGCGGCGGTCGAAGACCGACCCGGAAGGCGCCGGCCGGAAAATCGGCATCCCCTACGGCCGCGTACATTGCCCCGTTCGTGCGCTCGCCGCCTGGCGCGATGAAACCGATGGCAGCCACGGCCCCGTGTTCCGCCGTCTGGGCCGGCACGGTAACCTGTTCCCCAGCCGCCTTTCCGACAAGGCCGTCGCGCGTCTGGTGAAATCTGCCATCGCGGCCGCCGGGCTGGACCCCGCCGGTTATTCCGGCCACTCCCTGCGGGCCGGCCTGGCCACTGCCGCCGCGATGGCCGGGGCCTCCGAGCGGGCCATCATGAACCAGACCGGACACCGCTCCCTCGCGACCGTCCGGCGCTACATCCGGGACGGCTCGCTCTTCCGCGACAACGCCGCCGCCGCATCGGGGCTGTAGCCGCATATACTATCCCGAGGAGCAACTTTAGTGACCGATCTTTCCCGTCGTCAGTTCGGCAGGGCCGCAGCGGTGGCCACCGCGGCCGGTTATTCCCGGATCCTTGGGGCCAATGACCGTGTGGGGGTGGGCTACATCGGTCTCGGCAACCGTGGCGACCAGGTGCACGATGCCTTCCTCGAATGGGGCGACGCCCAGACCGTGGCTGTCTGCGATCTGCGCGAGGACTACATGGACCTGGCCGTCCGGAAATCCCGCGGCAATCCGACCCGGCACAAGGAATACAGGAAGCTGCTCGAGGACAAGAACGTCGACGCGGTGGTCATCGCGACGCCCGATCACTGGCACGCCATCCAGTTCGTCGAAGCCTGCCAGGCCGGCAAGGACGTCTATGTCGAGAAGCCATTGAGCCTCACCGTTCACGAGGGCCGGCGGATGGTGGAAACGGCCGAGCGCACCAAGCGGGTGACGCAAGTGGGCACCAACCGGCGTTCCTGGAGGTCGTACGCCGAAGCGGCCGGGTTCATCCGGTCCGGCGGCATCGGAAAGGTTTCGGTCGCGCGGGCGTTCCACATCCGCAACGAGTGGCCGCTCGGCCTCGGGCCGGCTTCCGACGGTCCGCCACCCTCCGAGTGGGAATGGGAGCAGTGGCTCGGCCCCGCCCCGAAGGTGCCGTACAACGCCAACCGGACTTACTATAACTTCCGCTGGTTCTATAACTACTCCGGCGGGCAGCTTACTAATTTCGGCGTCCACTTCCTGGACGTGATCCGCTGGTTCCTGGATCTCGAATGGCCCACCGCCGTCACGGCCATTGGTGGGCATAACGCAGGCATCAAGGACAATCGTGAAATCCCCGACACCCTGGAAGTGCTCTGGGAATTCCCCAAGTCCACCCTGGTGGTCTTCTCGCAGATCAACGGCAACGCCGCTCCCAGCAACGCGAAGAATTCCGAAATCGAGTTCCGCGGGACTAAGGGTACGCTTTACGTGCGCAATTCGGGTTGGGAGGTGGTACCCGAGGGTATCACCGACTTCCCTGCCGGGTACGCCGGCGGCAAGGGCTATGGCAACCCGGTTTATCGCGAGGGCGCCAAAGCAGCTTCGTCGAAGAAACCGCAGATCGAGGCGCGCGTCGGCCAGGGCACCGCGGCATACGACACCAACGCCCACGCGCGGGATTTTCTCGATTGCATCAAGTCGCGTGCCAAGTGCCGCGCCGACGTGCTGACAGGGCACATCTCCACTTCATCCACGATTCTGGGGAACATCGCCCACAAGACCCGCAGCATGCTGGAGTGGGACGGGCGCACGGAGCGTTTCACCAATAACCAGCGCGCTAACGAATTCCTGCACTATAAATACCGCGCACCCTACAAGCTGGGCTGAACAGCGAACGTATGAAGCTCCTCGCCCTCCTGCTGCTGCTCTGGACGGCACTGGCACGGGCCGCCGCGCCGCCCGATCTGGATGCCTGGGTTGCGCGAGCTATGCAAGCTTTCGACGTGCCCGGCGTCGCCGTCGCCATCGTGAAGGACGGCCGCGTAGAGGCTGTGAAGGGTTACGGGGTGCGCAGGCTGGGCGACCCGGCGCGCGTTGACGAGAATACGCTTTTCGGCATCGCCTCGAATACCAAAGCCTTCACCGCAGCGGCTCTCGCGATGCTGGTGGACGAAGGTAAAGTCCGCTGGGACGACCCCGTCCAGAAGCATCTCCCGGGCTTTCAGCTGTACGACCCCTGGGTTACCCGCGAGCTGACCGTCCGGGACCTGCTCTGCCATCGCACGGGACTTGGGCTCGGCGCCGGAGACCTGCTCTTCTGGCCCGATACCGATGTCACCCGCGCGCAGGTATTGGCCGCCGCCCGCTTTATCCGCCCATCCACCAGCATGCGCAGCCGCTATGCGTACAACAACCTGATGTTCGTGGTAGCAGGGGAGATCATACCCGCCGTAACGGGCAAGAGCTGGGATGATTTCATCCGGGAACGCATCCTCACACCCGTCGGGATGCACCGCAGCACCATCACATCCAGGGGCTTCCAGAGCGGCGATAACGTGGCCTTCCCGCACTCCCGCGGCTGGCGTCTCGAAGGCGAACTGAGCCCGATTCCGCCCACCCGCGATGCGACCTGGGCCGCCGCGGCGGGCATCAAATCGAGCGCCGCCGAGATGGCGAAATGGGTTGCCGCGCAGCTTGAGGGCGGCAGGCTACCCGGCGGCAAACGGCTGTGGAGCGAAGCCGCTGCGAAGGAAATGTGGAGTTCGCAAACGATCCAGCCAATCCGCGAGCCCTCCAGCGATAGCCTCAAAGCCGCGCAGCCGAACTTCGCCACCTACGGGCTGGGTTGGGACCTGCGCGACTACCGCGGGCGCAAACTGGTAGGACACAGCGGAGGCCTCACCGGCATGGTGACGCGCGTCCTGATGGTACCGGACGCCAAGCTCGGGGTCGTCATCCTTACCAACCAGGAAGAAGGTGGAGCCACGCAGGCTATCGCCTACCATGTGCTCGATCATTATCTTGGAAATCCTCCGTCGGACTGGATCGCGGCCTACCTCGATTCCCGAAAGAAGACCATGGCCAAGGCGGCGGAAGCCGAAAAGAAGCAGCAGGAACAGCGGGTGAGGGGGACGAAGCCGTCAATGGAGGCGGCGCGGTATGTGGGCGAGTATCGCGACCCGTGGTATGGCAAAGCCGCCACCTCTGTCGAGAACGGCAACCTGGTGCTGCGGATGGCCAGAACCCCCGCCATGGTGGCCGACCTCGAACACTGGCACTACGACACGTTTCATGCGCGCTTCCGCGACAAAACCATCCCTGACGCCTTCGTGACCTTTACCCTGGATCACAAAGGCGTCGTGGACAGTATTCGGATGCGCGCCGTCTCGGAACTGGCGGACTTCAGCTTCGACTATCACGACCTGCTATTTCGGCCGGAGCCGAAGCCTCACGTTCCCTAGTACCGGTAATGGTCCGGCTTGTACGGGCCCTCGACCGGCACATCGATGTAGTCCGCCTGCTTCTGGCTCAGAGTCGTCAACTTCGCCCCGATCTTCGCCAGGTGCAGCCGCGCGACTTCTTCATCAAGCTTCTTCGGCAGCGTGTACACCCCAACCTTGTAGTTGTCGCGATTTTTCCAAAGGTCGATCTGGGCCAGCGTCTGGTTGGAGAAGCTGTTCGACATCACGAAACTCGGGTGTCCGGTGGCGCAACCCAGGTTTACCAGCCGTCCTTCGGCCAGCAGGTAAATGCTGTTGCCGTTCGGGAAGGTGTACATATCCACCTGCGGCTTGATATTGGTCTTCGAAGCCCCGGAGCCGTTCAGCCGGTCCACCTGAATCTCGCTGTCGAAATGCCCGATGTTGCAGACAATGGCCTGGTCCTTCATCTTCTGCATGTGCTCAAGCGTGATGATGTCCACGTTGCCCGTGCAAGTAACATAAATGTCGCCAGTGCCGAGCGTTTCCTCGATGGTGGTCACCTGGAAGCCTTCCATGGCGGCCTGGAGAGCGTTGATCGGGTCAATCTCTGTCACGATCACCCGCGCGCCCATGCCGCGCAGTGAGTGGGCCGAGCCCTTCCCGACATCGCCATACCCGCACACCACCGCGACCTTTCCGGCCATCATTACGTCGGTAGCGCGCTTGATGCCGTCCGCCAGCGACTCGCGGCAGCCGTAAAGGTTGTCGAACTTCGACTTCGTAACGGAATCGTTGACATTGATCGCGGGCACCAGCAGCTTGCCTTCCTGCTGCATTTTGTAGAGGCGATGCACCCCGGTGGTGGTCTCCTCGGAAACGCCCCGCCAATCCTTCGCCATCTCGTGCCAGCGGCGCGGGTTCTCCACGAACACCCGTTTCAGCAGGTCTTTGATGACCTTCTCTTCCTGGCAGCTCGAGGGAGTGTTCACCCAGTCGCTGCCCTCTTCGAGCTCGTAGCCCTTGTGGATGAGCAAGGTCACGTCGCCGCCGTCGTCGACCACCAGTTCCGGACCCTTGCCGCCGGCATGGCTGAGCGCCTGATACGTGCATTCCCAGTACTCTTCGAGCGACTCGCCCTTCCAGGCGAACACCGGCACGCCCGCGGCTGCGATGGCCGCCGCCGCGTGATCCTGGGTGGAGAAGATATTGCAGCTCGCCCACCGGACCGTCGCCCCCAGATCGATCAGGGTCTCGATCAGGACCGCGGTCTGAATTGTCATGTGCAGGGAACCCGTGATCCGGACCCCGGCCAGCGGCTTCTCCGCGGCATGTTTCTTCCGGATGGACATCAGGCCGGGCATCTCATGCTCGGCTATCGAGATCTCTTTGCGGCCCCAATCGGCCAGGGAAATGTCGGCGACCTTGTATTCGGCCGCCACGGGCGTGACAGTACTCATGCGAATGGCTCTCCTCCCGCAAAGTATATCAGAAAGCTTGCATCAATGGATCATGATTCGTTGATACAATGGTTACCGAAGTGGCAACCGTACTCAAAGCCTTGCGGGTGCTCTCAGACGAGGGCAGGCTGCGGATTCTCCGGCTCCTCCGTACCGAAGAACTCAGCGTCGCGGAACTGCAGGAGATTCTCGGGATGGGGCAGAGCCGCATCTCCATGCAGCTCGCCAA
>DATMYF010000188.1:0-2778 GCA_035561075.1 Bryobacteraceae bacterium | reverse complement strand
AGGCTTCCACACCAAAATGGAACTCCTGCAACGCCAGGCATACGGCTTCCGCAATTTCCAGAACTACAGGTTGAGGGTTATAGTGATGTGTTCTTGAATTTGCTTCAGAGGTGGGGCTGCCCCCATTAATGGCGTAGAGCCCGGCTGCGCTTTCAATAATTTCGCGGTCTAGAGTTGAAAGGAGAAGGCGGTGGCTCCCCGGCATGGATTCGAACCACGATTCACGGCTCCAAAGGCCGCTGTCCTACCATTAGACGACCGGGGAAGACCTTCTCATCTTAGCGTCCCGGTGGGGCTGCTGGCAAACGCGGACGCATCTGTGGCACAAAGCTCACGCCAACTGCTCTGATACAATTGGTCTGGAAGCCACGCTTGGCCGGTGCCGGGCACGGGCTTCAAACCCGGTGTGCGGTGCTCTGCGCCGCGGGTGGGTTCGACTCCCACTGGCTTCCGCCAGCGGTTTACGGCCTGTACGGGCGGCGGCGCCCTTTGCGGCGCCGCCCCCTTCTCTCGCCACCCTAGATACCCAGCAGCGCCGCCGCGTTGCGCGAGCGGATCTTCTCTTTGTCCTCCGCACTGATGTCCTGCACTTCGACTTTCAACAGCGCTGGATCCGGATACTGGAAAGGCATCCCCGTACCCAGCAGGATACGGTCGGCGCCCATGCTCTTGATCAAGCTCCCGAGTTCATTCGCCATCACCGCCGACATGCGTCCAACGTCCACCCAAACGTTGCCGGGCATCGCGCCGTCCCTGCGTCCCAATCGACCGTAGCCGCCGCCGTTCACCATCACGATCTTCGCACGCGGACACGCCCGGATCAGCGGTTCCACTTCCACCGGCGACAGATCCGGGATGTCCAACAGCCAAGTCCGCTGCCGCGGGTCTTCCACGCGCATCGGGATGGTGATCAGCATGTTCCGTTCGGTCGCGGCGTTTACCAGTGCCACGCACGCCGGATCGCCGAGCCTGTAATTGTGCCAGTGCGGATACAACCGCAGGCCCTTCATCCCGAACTTCTCGTTGCAGGTTTTCAGGTCGTCCCGCCAGCCAGCGTAGGCGGGGTTCAATACGGCAAACGGGATCAGCCGCCCGCGATGCCGTTCCACCTCTTCCGCCAGTTCCTCATTCCCGCCCTGCGAGTTGCGGTAGGCGATGGCGGCCGCGCTCGAAACTACCGCCTTCTTGATGCCCTTGGCATCCATCACCTTGAGCAGGCCGGCGGCCGTGTTGTGGCGCAGCCGACGGAAGGCGAAGTGCCCCAGGTAAGCATTAATATCGATCATCGGGAACCTCGCTTGGCGAGAATCTTGGCCATGTTGCCGCCCAGAATTTTGGCGCGGTCTTCAGGGCGCAACGCAGCCGCCCGCACCTTCCCCACGCCCGCTGTCATGCTCATATCGCACCCGAACAGCACCCGGTCTGCGCCCAGCACATCCACGCACATCTCCACGGTGCCTTCGTCTATTACGCTCCCGCTGGTATCCAGGTAAACCGATGGCGCGTTGCGGAGAGCTTTGATCGTCCACTCCCAATCCCCGCCGCCGCACACGTGCCCGCAGATGAGCATGGCTTCCGGATAACGCGCCGCCAGTTCCGCGATGTGGCCGCCGTCGCTGATCCGTGGCTGCTGCTCGTTGTAGTAGTGCATGTGCCCGGCGTGGAACAGAATGGGCACCTTCAGCGCGATTGCCGTCTCGACGATGGGATAGAAGACCGGCTCCGTGCAGAAGTACTCGTTGTAGACCTTCACCCCCATGAATCCACGATCTTCCACGCAGCGGCGGATATCCTCCACGGCTTCTTTGGTATAGCCGGGATTCACGTAGGCGTAGGCGAGAACGCGTCCGGGGAACCGCTTCACGGCTTCGGCGGCATTACGGTTGCACTCACGGAACTGGTCCGCCGTGGCTGGCCGGCTCGCAGTCAGGAGCGAACAGCACAGCAGATCGATCCCCAGCTTGTCAGCCGCCTCAACCAGCAGGCGGTCATTATCTGGCGCATTGGGCGTATTGCGCGTGGCGAAGTGCGCGTGGCAGTCAATCACTTTCGCGGATGTGGCCGCCCGGGCGGACATGGCAGCACTGGCGGCTACTCCCGCCCCGGCCGTGCCCTCCAGGAACCTGCGTCTAGTCAGTTCATTTAGCATCGAATCGTTACCGGCAGCCCTGCATGGTATCACCCGTCACGGCCCGGAGAAAGCGCATGGGCGCAAATTATGAAACTTTATTTTGCAATATGAAAGCAGTTCGCCGCCAAAAAAAACCACGCAGGGCGCCGAAGCGCCGTGCGCGGCTATGGGGTGAATCCTTGCTACCCGGCTACCACTCCAACCGGAGACCCATGGTGATCATGCGAAAGCTTTGCCGCATGGCAGTCACACGGCCGAAGTTGGGGTTTTCTACCGTTCCGTTCACACCACCGAAGCTGCTGCGGTTGAAGGCGTTGAAGGCATCCGCGCGATACTTGAGCGTTACCCGCTCCCACACGGCGAACGTCTTCATAACGGAGTAGTTGTCCGTCCACATCGGCGGATTGCGGAAATCGTTCTGGAAGATTGCCGCGGTGCCCAAAGTGTAAGCGGGAGCGTTGACGAACGGAGTGTTGGCGGTGCCATAGTTAAACCACCGAATGTCGGGGTTGTTCGGGTCAAGGTCACCGCGGTTTACCCCGGTTCGGATCGTCTTGCCGGTCAGGTTAGCTTTCTGAATCTGGGTGCCGATGTTGGTGTTGTTGGTCGTACTCCCCAGTTGGAGCAGGTTGCCGGTAACGTACTTC
>DATMYF010000187.1:0-97872 GCA_035561075.1 Bryobacteraceae bacterium | reverse complement strand
CAATCGAATACGGCAGAGGCAATCGGGCATGGACTACCATGGCAGGATTGGCCGGACAGGTCCTGATCGTCACCAGCGCGGTGCTGGCGCCGCTGGTTGGGCCGCAGTCCCTACCACGGCCGCAGGAATGGGTGACCCTCTTCTACCCCACTGCGCCGGTTGCGCCGCCGACCGCGGCCCCGCATGCGGCCGCCGTGGCGCGCCCTGTCCGCCCCGCGATGCAACTCCGGGATGGACAGTTGATTGCGCCGACCACCATACCGGCCCGGCCCGCGATCATTGAGGAACCGCCGCTCACCGCGGCGGAGATGGGTGGAATCGGGGGCGGCGTCCCTGGAGGCGTTGAGAGCGGAATCCCGGGCGGCATCCCGCACGGTCTCGCCGACACCATTGCCGGGCAGGTTGCGCCTCCCGCTCCGGCAAGGCCCGCAGCCCCAACGGCCGTCGAAAAGCCCGCAGGCCCGCCGGCGCGCATTAAGGTTGGGGGCAACGTGCAGCAGGGCATGCTTCTGCATCAGGTGACGCCGGTCTACCCGACGCTGGCGCGGCAGGCGCGCATCTCCGGGATCGTACAACTCGTGGGTGTGGTGGGCACCGACGGACGCATTAAACACCTGCAACTGGTGAGCGGCCACCCGTTACTGGTTCAGGCTGCGCTCGCCGCCGTAAGGCAGTGGGTCTACCGGCCGACGTACCTCAACGGCGATGCCGTCGAGGTGGTGGCCCCCATTACCGTCTCTTTTGTGATGCAGTGAGCGGGATGGCTAGCGTGTTGGCGGGCGCAGCAGCTTCCGGCCGGCATACAGTACGATGCCGAAGAAGACCACGAAGCTGATGGCCACCACCACTATTTGCCGCAATGGCGACAGCGTGCGCACACGGGGTTCCGCACCGCCTTCGAAACTGAGGGAGACCCGCAGGTGCACGCTGGCCGCCTTGCCGGATGGGCCCCGGTTATCCACCACCACCGCGTACTCCCCGGGGGAACGCACTACGTATCGAAGGCTGTTGCGTTCACCGAAGGGCGTCACGGCGGCGATACCGTGCGGCCGCTCCTCCCGCATCCGCTCCAGATCTTCGCGGCGCAGCAGGGCTACCCGCACGCTTTCGTTCCGCCGGGTTTCGAACCGGCAGTCCACCAACACCGGCTGCGGTCCAAGGTTCAGTTCCACATAGCGCCACTCGGCCGGTGGGATGCTGAACACCTGGTCCACGAGTTCCACCCTGGTTGTCACGGCCAGTAGCAGCAGAACCGGAAAGATCATTTGGGGCGGGCAGTTAGCCGGTGTGTCCCGCGCGCGGCGTGCGCGTTCCGGTCTAAAATGGTGGACATGAACGACAGTATGGCACAGTCGGAACGGACGCTGGCTCCGTTGGAGTTATCCGGCTGGAAGACCGCTGCGAGCTGGACAGGTGCCATTCTGACCGCCCTGATCTTCATGGTTTCGGGAATCTGGAAGATTACCGACGCCCCGGGCGCCGCGGTCCGGATGACGCAGGCGCTGATCCCCGAAGCCCTCAGCCTGCCGGCGGCAATCTCTTTCGGCATCGCGGAGACGCTCGCCGCCGTACTCATCCTGGTGCCCAGGTATCGTCGCTGGGGCGCCTGGCTGGCCAGCCTCATGCTGGTGGCCTTCCTCGTTTATTTCGCCATCTTCTATAACACGCTGCGCGGTGAGGAATGCAACTGCTTCCCGTGGATCCAGCGTGCGGTGGGTCCGGCATTCTTCGTCGGCGACGCCATCATGCTCGCATTCGCCCTCATGGCGGGGGTCTGGGCAAGGCCCGTCACCGGCAGCATCCGCTGCGCGGTCCTGATTCTTGGCGCCGTGAGCGTCTTCGCACTGGTTTCCTACGGCGCGGCGGTTACGCGCCAGACCGGCACTCCCGCGCCCGCCTCCATCACTGTGGATGGCAAGCCGTACTCGCTCCAGCAGGGCAAAATCCTGATCTACTTTATCGATCCCGAATGCCTGCACTGCCTGGACGTCGCCCGGCGCATGGCGAAGTATCAGTGGCGCGACACCCGCCTGGTCGTAGTCCCAATTCAGCAACCGCAGTTCGCCCAGGCCTTTCTCAACGACGCGGGCCTGCAGGCGCCCATCTCCCCGGACGCCGCGCTGCTGCGCCGCACCTTCCCGTTTGTAGATGTACCGGCCGCCGTGGCACTCGTGGACGGGCGGCAGAAGGCGCTTATCCTGCAATTCGATGGCGAGCAGCCCGCGGCCGAACTGAAGAAGCTCGGCTTTATCGAGTAGCCAGCGGACGGACGTACAGGTTCCGGTAAGCCACCGGACCGTGATCGCCCTGCAACATCACCGGGTTCTCCGGAGCCTCCGGCAGGTCCATGTGAGCGCGAGTGGGCCCGTCCACTTCCACGTTCTCCTGCACCACGACGCCGTTGTAGACCACCCGCAGGAACTTGGCGTTTTCGGTCTTGCGGCCGGCAGCGTCGAAACGCGGCGCGCGGAACCACACGTGGAACCATTGCCACTGCCCCGGCGGGCGCGACGCATTCACCCGAGGCACCGAACCGCCCACCCCCTGGTTGTCGATCCAGCGTTGATAAATGGCGCCGCTGTCGGCCGTCTTCAACTCTGTGGCCCCGAAGCTGTCGAAGATCTGCACTTCATAGAGGCCCCCCAGGTACACCCCGGAGTTCGACGCCTTCGCCAGCAGGAATTCCACGTACAGTTCCGCGTCTCCGAACTTCCGCTCCGTGAAGATGTTATTCGTCCGGTTCTTCGGGCCGTTCAGGATGCGGTCGCCCGGTCCCCCTGTGCAAGCCAGCCGGCCGGGAGCGGCGTTGCCGTCCCACACGATGCCGCGGCAGTTCATCCACTCATTGCCGAGCTTGCCGTAAGATTTCCACCCCGCCAGGCTGTTGCCGTCGAGCAGCGGTGTCCAGCCGTCCTGGGTCAGGAACGGTGGATCGCCGCCGAACGGCCCGGACTGTCCGGCGAGGGCGCAGGCGGCCGCCACACACAGAAACGCTGTCTTCATAGAGGAACAGTGTACCCCGGCTTAGGAGTAGAATGGATCGCATTGAGGAGGAGGTCGTGTCCAACCGCCGCCGATTTCTGCAAGGTATGTCCGCATTGCCCCTGGCTGGCTCTGTAAGCTTCGCCGCTGCCCCGCGGCGCGACTATTTCAAAGAACTGGGCATCCGCCCGTTTATCAATGCGGCTGGGACCTACACTACCCTGACCGCGTCGCTGATGCATCCCGAGGTGTTGGATGCCATCAACTACTCCTCGAAGGTCTTCGTCAACCTGAACGAGGTGCACGATGCCGCGGGCAAGCGCATTGCATCGCTGGTCGGCTGCGAGGCCGCCGTGGTGACCTCCGGGGCGGCCGCGGCCCTCACACTCGGTACCGCCGCCTGCATGACCGGTGCGAACCAGGAGTTCATCCGGCGCCTCCCGGACACCACTGGGATGAAGACCGAGGTAATCATCCAGAAGTCCCACCGCTATGGCTACGATCACGCTGTGCGCAACTGCGGCATCCGCTTCGTCGAGGTGGAGACGCGCGAAGAACTGGAGCGCGCCATCAACCCCAACACCGTAATGATGCTTTACTTCAACGCCGCAGAGCCCCAGGGGAAGATCGCCGCCGCCGAATTCGCCGAACTCGGCCGAAAGCACAAGGTGCCCACGTTCAACGATGCGGCGGCGGACGTGCCACCCACCGAGCACCTTTCCAGCTACATCAAAATGGGTTTCGACCTCGTCACGTTTTCGGGCGGCAAGGGTCTCCGCGGGCCGCAAAGCGCCGGTTTGCTGCTGGGCCGGGCGGACCTGATCCAGGCGGCGCGCCTCAACGGCTCGCCTAACAGCGACTCGATCGGCCGCGGCATGAAAGTCAATAAGGAAGAGATCCTCGGGATGATGGTGGCGGTTGAAGTCTACACGAAACGCGACGCTGCCGCGGAGTGGCGCGAGTGGGAGAAGCGCGTAAAGACGGTGGCCGATGCCGTTTCATCGGTACCCTCGGTCAAGACGGAAAGCTTCGTTCCGCAGATCGCCAACGCCGTGCCCCATCTGCGCGTGATGTGGGACGAATCGGCGCTCAAAATCACCTCCGCGGAAGCCACCAAACGGTTGCGGGAGGGCGAGCCTGGAATCGAGTTGCGGCCCGGGGCGAAGCAATCGCTCGAAGTCGCCGTCTGGATGATGCAGCCCGGTGAAGCGCAGGTGGTAGGCCGACGCATCCGCGAGGTCCTGAAGGGAGCCTGATGCGGTCCGCCATTTTCCTCATGCTCGCGCTCGCTGCCGGCCTGTGCGCCGCCGGTAAGCCGCACGTTGTCTTCGTCACCGGCGACGACGAGTACAAGTCCGAAGTGACCATGCCGGCTCTGGCCAAGGCGCTCGAATCGAAGTACGGGATGCGCTGCACGGTGCTGTACGCGCGCCCCGACCCCCAGACCAAGACCAATATCGAGGGCCTTGAAGCGCTCAAGACCGCCGACTTGATGGTCATGTACATCCGTTTCCGCGCCCTGCCCGACGATCAGTTGAAATTGATCCTGGACTACGCCGATTCCGGCAAGCCCATGGTGGGGCTGCGCACCAGCACCCACGCCTTTCGCTATCCGGCGGGCAGCCCGCACGCCGCGCTCAACGACGGTTTCGGCAAGAGCGTCTGGGGCCAGCGCTGGATCCGCCATCACGGCAACACATCCTCGACCGACGTGACCGTTGCGCCCGGCCAGGAGAACCACCCCATCCTGCGCGGCGTCGCCAGGAGTTTCCACGCGCGCTCATGGCTCTATGAAGTGTTGCCGCTCGAAGGGGATTCGAAACCCTTGCTGATCGGCCGCGCCGTGAACCCGGAAGGCAAGGACGCGGGACCCCAGCCGGTTGCCTGGACCCGCACCCACAAAGGCGCGCGCGTCTTCTTCACCACCCTCGGGCATCCCGACGATTTCGAGACGCCCGCCATGAGGACCCTCCTGATTAACGGCATTCACTGGGCTCTGGGGAAGTAGCCGCTACCGCTTTAAAGGATCTTCCACCCACGGCGGCGTAGCCGTCATGAGCCGGCCCAACTCCGGCTCCAGTTCTTCCATCCGGCACTTCATCTCCCAGGCGACCTCCCGGTAGCTGAAGTGGCCCTTGACGCTGCTGCGAAGCCGCACGATGTAGTCCGCCTCGGCGAAATCCATCTTGAAGAGGAAGCGCGAGCGCGCGCCGAAGGGCATCAGGTAGTGTGCGCCAGGGGCGGGCAGGGCGTGCATGGTGTCGAGGGCGCGCCGCATGGCGGCATGGTAGATCTCGGTGGCGCCCGATTCCCCCACTACCGCGGGCGTCTCGAAGCCCAGGTCGCCGCTGTAGCGTTGGCGGAACTTCTCGCAGCGGCGATGGCGGTGCAGGTCGCGGTAGGCGCCGATGTCGATCACCATGTCGTAACAGTAGACGCCGCCCCGGAAGCCGGCGAGCATCTCGTCGCGCGCGTTGCGGGACTGCGTGGCGACATCGATCACCTCGCCGCGCTGCGCTGCGCTCCAGCCGCGCGCCATGTCATAGAGCTCCCGGAAAGGACGCGCGGTCACCGGGTAGAGCAGGGTGGCCGCGACCTCCGCGGGCCCATTGGTCGGATGCACCAGGTCTACTCGTTGTGTCGCCTCGCCGGCGGCGGGGGGCAGGTTCTGCTGCGCCCACAACGCAAGGTCCGCGCGGGCGCGGACGGAGTGCTCGTCCGCGGCCGAGTGCCGCGCCAGCGTGGGAGCCAGCGGTTCGCGTGCGGCGCGCTCGTCCCAAATGCAATCGGGCTCCGCCGCGCACGCCGCCGCGATCTCATCCCCCAAGCCGCGCAGTTCCTGGTACTCCGATGCCTTCAGGCGCCGCACCTGCTTTTCGAGCGTCCGGATGGAGGTCACCTGCCCCACGTTGGTGGGGACACCCCAGAACAGCAGGTACCGCGCGACGTCGAAGGCGCGCGCCGCCACGTTCCGTTCGTACGCCTCGGGTTTCATCCCTTCGGGCCGTGGCAGCCGCGCCGTCAGGCAGTCGAAAGCCAGCGCCTTCACCCGTGTGTAGGCCGCCAGCAGGTTCTCAGCGGTGGCGCGGTAGCGTGCCGCGTCTTCGCCGCCCAGTTCCGGCGGGGTGATGAACCCGGAGCGCGAGAAATCCTGGTAGCGGGACGATTTCGCCTGCCCGTCCCATAGCGGCTCCTCCTCGATCTCGGTGGCCGCCATCTCGGAGAGGCCTTCGAAGCACATCACCACGTGGCCGAGGTCCGCCACGGACGCGTGGCCGTACTGAAAATAAAAGTGTTCCAGGAATTTCTGCGAATCGTGCGAGCGCACCCATTCCAGGGACTCACGAATCGACTCGGGCGATCGGCTGTACCGGGCCAGCGCGTAAGCGCATTTCTCTGGTGGCATCGGTGCCACCGTGACGACGCGTTTTTGAGGGTTCAAGACGCTATCATAAACGAATTCATGCGCATTAAAATTCAGAAGCTGCGTCCGGACGCCGCGCTGCCCACATATGCCCACGGGCCGGAGGAGGACGCCGGCATGGACCTGTGCGCCGTCGAGTCTGTGCTGCTCGAGCCGGGAGTCCCCCAACTAGTACCCACCGGCCTGGCCATCGAAGCGCCGCCGGGCTGCGAGGCGCAGATCCGGCCCCGCAGCGGCCTGGCCCTCAAGCACGCCATCACCCTGCCCAACAGCCCCGCCACCATCGACCCTGGTTACCGCGGGGAGGTCCGGGTGATTCTGCTGAATCTCGGCCGCGAACCCTACCAGGTGCATGCCGGTGACCGCATCGCCCAGATGGTGGTGGCCCGCTACGAAGCTATCGAGTGGGAAGAAGGCGAGCTAAACGGCTCCCGCCGCGGGGAAGGCGGCTTCGGCTCCTCAGGCCGATAATTCCGCCACGTAAACCTGGGTATGGCCGGTGCGGTCGCTGGCGAACGTGATGCTCCGCTCGTCGTGCGAGAATGCCGGATGGGGATGGGTCCACTGGGGCCCGTAGACGCTATCTCCCGCCGCCTCCATCCAGCTCAAGGCACCGTTCGTGGCGGCGGCGAAATCCTCGGGCATCGCGTAGCGCGACTTCTTCCACTGGCTTCCCTGGCTGGTGGCTTCGGAGAGGCAGACGCGGCGGCCGCTGCCGGTAGCCGCATCGATCAGAAAAATGCCCCGGTCCGGGTGGTTGGTATCGCAGAGGATCGCGGTGCCGGCGCGGTTTGGGGTAATGTGCCAGGCGTTGAACTCCGAGATGGTGTGGATCGCGCGGGTGGTCCAGTCGAGGCGCAGCAGGCTGTTGGGCCAGATCGTAAAGACCAGATCGCCGGTGGCGCCCAGGAATGTCTCGTGTACGACGAACTCGTCATTCCCGTGCCGGTAGAGGCACTCCATGGCGGTGCCGTCGCGGCGGACGCGGTGCATGCGGGGGGCGGGGTCGGCCGCGAACTCAATCCACTCCGGTTCGAGCGGATGGAATTGCGGATGGATTACGGTGCGGGGGAAGGGAATGATGTGCCAACCGCTGCCGTCGGCACGTCCGCAGGCGATTCCGGCTTGCGCGCCCTGTTTGATGGCGGCGGCGATCCATTCACCGCCGGGCGCAAGTGAGCACTCCCCGAGTTGTGCGCCGGGAAAGGCGGCAATCAGGCGCTCGTCGAGGGAGGCGCGGTCGAGCTCCCGGATTTCACCGCCGCGGACGAACAGGATGCGCCGGCCATCCGGGTGAATGGCGGGCGAGAACGGGTGGATCGCGGGTCCGTCGGTGAGCTGGCGGATGGGGCCGTCAGGGAAGCCGGCCTCGAAAAGCTGCGCAGAGCCGGTCCGGTAGGAGGTGAAGACCACCG
The DNA here is from genome assembly GCA_035561075.1 of Bryobacteraceae bacterium. Lineage (GTDB taxonomy): Bacteria > Acidobacteriota > Terriglobia > Bryobacterales > Bryobacteraceae > JAMCRM01. Next base: position 90,051 of record DATMYF010000187.1, on the reverse strand, counting down.
AGGCTCCGTCCGGCGTGAAAGCACTCTGCAAAAAATACGGCGGGTGATTGATGGAAGGGTGGCTGGTTAACTGTTGGACCAGGGTGCCGGTCGCGCGGTCGCGGTAAGCGGTGTGTTCCGGCGGCCAGACCGAGCCTTTGATGTTGTCGCGCTGTGCGCGGCTCTGCATGGTTCCCCTCCGATTGTCTTTAGATTACCGCAGCCGCGCGCGCCATAGTAGGATAAGCCCATGCACGTAATAGCGCGCTGGGGCCTATTGGCGGCCATCGCCGCTGCCATGCCGATGGCGGCGGAAACAACCAAGCAGCACAGTTCCCTCTTCCCTCGCGAGCTGGGTGAGCGGGCCAGGGCGAATAAGGCCAAGCACGCCTGGGCCGCGACCCTGTGCGACGGAATCGCCGAGCGCGCCAAGCCGTGGATGCAGGCGTCCGACGAGCAACTGTGGGATATGATCTTCGGGCCCGCCATTACGCGCTCCCACATGGTGTGGTCGAGCGGCCACTGCCCCGCCTGCAAACGCCCCGTGCGAATGTACAACTGGGAAATCAAGGCCTGGGAACACCCATGGAAGACGCGCTGCCCGCACTGCCGCGAGATGTTCCCCAAGAACGATTTCCATAAGTTCTACCGCAGCGGACTCAATGAGCAGGGCGTCTTCGACCCCAAGAAAGCCGACCGCTCGCTGCTCTTCAACACCGAACACCCCGACCCTGCCGATCCGCTCCACCGTTTCGGTGTGGACGATGGCGAGGGCTACATCGAGGGCGCGAATCGCTGGCGATTCATCGGCGCGTACCTGCAATACGGGCAATTCCGGCAGCTCATCCTGGCGGGGATCGAGAATCTCGCGGCAGCCTACGTGGTTACGGGCGACGCAGCTTACGCACACAAAGCGGGCATACTGCTGGACCGGCTGGCAGACGTGTTTCCTACTTTCGATTTCGCTACGCAGGGGCTAGTCTACGAGCGTCGGCGCTATGGCGGCGGCATGGCGGGCTATGTCACCTACGCGATCGACTCAACCAGGGAGGTTTTGAAACTCGCGCTGGCCTACGACCAGGTGTTCGAAGCCCTGCGTGACGACCATGAACTGGCCCGCTTCCTGGCCGCCAAAGCCGCGCAGCACAAATTGGATAATCGTAAGAACACCTTCGAGGAGATTCAACGCAACATTGAAGACCGCATTCTGCGCGACGCGCTCCGCCGGCCCGAGCAGATCAAGACGAATTATCCGGGAACCGAGGCGACGCTTGCGATCCTGAAAACGGTGCTCAACTGGCCGGCCAACCGCGCGGAAGTGCTCGCCGATATCGACGCCATCGTGGCCAAGAGCACGGCTGTCGATGGCTTGAGCGGCGAGAAGGGGTTGGACGGATACGCGGTAATTGCCCCGCGCTTCCTGACCGATTTCCTGGAGCTCTATGGGCGCGCCGATGAGAAGCTGCTGCCCGAGCTACTGGCGCGCCACCCGAAGCTGCGCCAGACCTACCATTTCCACGTGGATACGTGGTGCGGGAGGCAATACTATCCGCACTCGGGAGATGCCGGCGGGTTCGCCACGCGCGCCACCGAGTACGCCGGGGCGCACCTGCCGCACAACACCACGGAGGTGCTGGCCGGGAGCGGACTCCCCAGTTCGGCCCACAGCTTCTTCTGGCGGATGTACAAGGCAACCAAAGATCCGCTCTACCTACAGCTCAGTTACCTGGAAAACGGCAATCGCACCGATAACCTGCCGTACGACGTGTTCGCCGCGGACCCCCTGAAGATTCAAGCCGACGTTCGGGCGGCCGTTGCGCGCGAGTCGTTTCCCAAGCCCGGCAGCGTGAATAAACAGGGATGGCGGATTGCCATTCTGCGCTCCCCGCGCGATCCCGATGCGGGCGCTGTGTGGCTGGACTACGATTCGAGGGTGCTCGAAGGCGTGCCGGGCCACAACCATATGGACGCCATGAACCTGGGGTTGTTTGCGAAGGGTCTGGACCTGCTGCCCGAGTTCGGCTATCCCGCCGTGCAGTTCGGGGACTGGGCTACCCCGCAGGCGCGCTGGCACACCATGACAGCGGCACATAACACCGTGGTGGTGGATGGGAAGAACCAGTTCGGGGGCGCTGCGCGGTCCACCTTGTGGGCCGACGGGAATCTGTTCCGCGCGGTTCGCGCGTCATCGCCGGAGCAGGTGCGGGGACAGCAGTACGAGCGCACTGTCGCGATGGTGGACCTGCCGGAACGGGATTTCTACGTGCTCGACGTGTTTCGCGTATCTGGCGGGGCCGATCACGCGAAGTTCCTGCGCGGACACTTTGGGACCGTAGCGACCGAAGGGCTGAAGCTCGCGCCCGCGGCGGATTACGGGAATAACACGCTCATGCGGCGGTTTGCCGGCGACCCGGAGGCCAAGCCGGGCTGGAGCGCCGTGTGGACCGCCGAGGACCGCCGCGGCTACCTGCCCAAAAACGCCGAGGTGCGGCTGCGCCACACCGATCTCACGCGCGGCGCTCAGGCATACACGGCGGAGAGCTGGACGGTCTGGGACACGAGATCGACCGAGGACTACTGGATTCCTACGTTGATGACGCGCCGCCAGGGCGCGGCGCCGCTCACATCTACGTTCGTAGGGGTGCTGGAGCCGTTTGAGCGCACCCCGCGGGTTCGCTCCATCCGGCGGCTGGGCCTCGAGACACCGGCCGGCAAGGCCCTCGGAGAAACCCACGTTGCGGTTGAGTGCCTGCTCGAAGACGGGCGCAAGGATGTGTGGATTGCCGCCGATGCCGGCAGTCAGGGCGGCGCGTTGCGGGAGAAGACCAGCCGTCTCGAAGTGCGCGGTGAAATGGCCTTCGCCAGGTGGAGCGCCAAGGGCGAACTAGAGCACCTGGCGGCGGGGGAGGCAGAGGGCGCGAGTGCCGGCGACGTATCGCTGGAACTCACACGCAAGGCGGCTTACGTGGAACTGGCCTTCGCAGGCGGCCGGGCGGTGCTACTTTCCGGCGATGCCCGCGATATCAAGAGCCTGAAGCGGAAGGGAAAGGCGGTCGCCTGGCGGGCTCAGGCGCGCAGCCAGCGGTCGAGCCAGCCGTAACACAGGGCGGCGGATTCGGGCGGGAAACCATGTCCGCCGCGGAAGAAATAACCCCCAATCTTCTCTCTCGCGCCTGCCAGCCCGTACAAGGGCTCCAGGCGCGCCAGCGCCTGCCGGGCGCTCCAGCCGGAGTTGGGGAAGATGTTGTCGTCGTCGGAGCTGGCCAGAAACAGCGGCCGCGGTGCTATGAGGGCCAGCACCTCGTGCATGTCGAAGGGGATCTGCACGGTTTCGGAATCCGGCATCCCGCCGTACGACTTGTTGCTGAGATGGGGGCTTGAAATATAGAAGCCCAGGCGCGGCAGCAGGGCGGTGGCGACGGACCACCGCCACGGGTTGCCGTCGTACCGGAAAGTGTCGAACCCGCAACTGCTCACCGCGCAAGCAAGGCGCTTGTCGAGCGCGGCGGCGACAAAGCTGGTGTAGCCGCCGTGGGAATGGCCGATGGAGCCGATGCGGGCGGGGTCAACGAAATTCAGGGTTTCCAGGTAGTCGATGGCGCGGCTGAGGTCCCAGGCCATTTTGCCCATGACGGACCACCCGGGGTGCGACTTGTAAAAGGCCATGGCTTCGCCGTAATGGCCGGTCGCAGGGTCGTGGCGCTCGCCGAAACAGAGGGCATCGTAGGTGAAGGCCACGTAGCCGCGGGTGGCGAGCTCGTGCGCCATGTGGAGCCGGGGGTTGCCTGCCATGCCTGCGGGCTCGAGCTTGCCCTCCTGAACGGTCTGGTGCGGGCAGAGTACCGCGGGAACCCTGCCGGTGAGCTTGTCCGGGACCAGTAGATATGCAGGGACGAATTCGCCCGGCTCGGTCTGGAAGACGAGACGGGTGCGGGTGTATCCGGCAACCTGCGTGCGCTCAAGCACGCGAGGTTCGAGCGGCGGCTTGGACTGGGGCGGCTTGCCGAGGAAGGCGTCCAGCACGCGGCGGATGGCGGCGCGCCGGGGTTCCCATTCCGGGAACGAGCGCACCGGGCGGCCGTTCTGCGAAAGCAAGTCCGAAAGCAGCCCTTTACCCGATTGTTCGGAAACCATCTCGGGACGGGTGGCGCCGGTGATTTCCTTCCAGCGTTCCCAGTCCCAGACGGGGTATCCGGAAACGAGGCGCCTGCCGGCCTGGTTCAGCAGAGGAGGGGCCGCGAGAAAGGTGCGTCTGTTCATGATTTCCGCTCTTCGCCGGGCAGCGTCAAGGTGAGTGCCAGCACGGCGCTGAGAAGATAGAGTAGCGCAAAGATCCACATCACGCCCTCCACCCCCACGCGGGAGAGGAACAGCGCCACGATTCCGGGTCCTACCCACGTGCTGGCGCCCGCGCCAAGGTTCAGCAGGGACATGGCCGCGCCCTTATGCTCGGGAACCAGCGACGGCATAAGCGCCGAAAGGGGGACATATCCCGCCAGCGTGGCCCCGTAACAGACACCCGCCAGTATGGCGAGCGGATAATTGGCGCCGAAGGTGTGAGGCACGTAGAAAAGCAGCAGCGTAGTGATGGCGGAGCCGACCCCGCCGCAGATGGCGACCGTTCTCCGCCACCCGAGCTTGTCTCCCAGAACACCGAACAGCAGATTCCAGACGATGTTGCTCAAGAAGATGGCGCTCAACAGCCGCAGCCACTGGATGAGGGTGAACCCGACCGTTTCGGTGAAATAGATCGGCAGGAAAACCAGGAAGCCGAATTGCGGTGCGGTATTGATCACCCGTACGATGCAGCCGATGGCGGTCTTCGGCTTGCGCCAGGCGATACTGACGCTCAACAGGAGCGTGGTGACGGGGTGCTCGCCCTTGGGCGCCAGGCGGCGCGCGCCGGTGGACTCGCGGGTCCCCAGAAGCGCGACCAAGCCTCCCGCGATCACCAGCGCCAAGGAGAACCACAGCGTGCGGTAGGGCCCCACCAAGGGCACGAAGAAGCTGGCGAAGAGCGATCCCAGGGTGGGTAGTCCGCCCGTGAACGCGAACCAGAACCAGCCGACTGCTGTCCCGAGGCGCCTGCGGGGGGTGGCCGCCGTGATCCACACCAGGAAGCCATAGGCGAACAGGGGGTACCCGAAGCCGCGTAGCGCATAGGTCGCCATGATGACGGGATAGCTGCCGGACGCCACGCCTAAGACCAGAAACGGAACCTCGAAAACCACCCAGATGGCCAGCCCGATCCACATTACGCGGCGGGGTCCCCACAAGTCCGAGAGCGCTCCCGAGAGCCACGCGGCGATCGCGGCGGTCAGGCCGTAAACAGTAAAGATCAGCGCTACCTTACCCTGGTCAATGCCGGAGCCCATCAGAAAGGGCGAAAGATAGCCGGACTCCACGCCGTCGCCGACCATGAACAGCAGGAGGCCGAGGAAGCCCCACGCAAGGGGCGGAAAGATGCCCAGCTTGTCCAGGGTTCGCGACCACTTCGCGTCTGCTACCTCGATCATGGGAACCTCCGTGTTCACTTGCCGTTCTCCCCATAGCCGTGGGGACGCGCGGGCCAGCAGAGCGCGAACAGGACGGCGCCCGCGATCGCCGCCACTACGAACATAAGGAAGCCTGCATCCCAGCCGTAGCGGCTCACGAGCAGCGCGACCCCCACGCCGGAAACCACCGTGCTCAGGTATCCGAACAACCCTGTCAGCCCCACCGCCGAAGCGGCCGCACGGTTGGTGGCCAGGTTCGCGGCCGCGATACCCACCAGCGACTGCGGGCCGTAGATGAAGAAGCCTGCGGTGCAGAGCAGCGCCGTCGCAAGCGCGGTCGATTGGCCCGGGATGCGCCAGAATGCCAGCAGTGCCGCCGTAGCGCCGCACATGTAGACCAGGCAGGCGCGTCCGCCGCGTCCGCCGAAGAGTCTGTCGGTAAGCCAGCCGCCCGAGAGCATTCCGAGGATTCCCGCGGCTTCGAAAGCCGCCACCATCCAGCCGGCATGCGAGAGTTGCACGTGGCGCGACTGCTTGAGGAAGGTGGGGCCCCAGTCGAGAATGCCGTAGCGCACTGTGTAGACGAAGAAGTTCGCCAGCGAAAGCAGCCAGATGTACGGGTTCGACAGAACCATGGAGCGCAGCGTTTTCCCCATCGGTACGGCTACGGATGGCGCACGCCCGGTCCCCTCGACCGGCGGCAGCCCCATGGATTCCGGGGTGTCCCGCAGCAGGAACGCAAGCGCCAATGCGCCGGCCGCGGCCAGGGCCGCAGGGACATAGAAGCACAGCCGCCAGTTGTACTGCACCAGGTAGCCGCACAACACCAGGACCAGCCCCGCCCCGAGCGAATGGCCGCTGTTCCAGATGGACATCTTTGTGGCCAGCACGCGCGGGGCGAACCAGTGGGTCATCAGGCGTGCGCAGGGTGGAAATCCCATGCCCTGAAACCAGCCGTTGAGGACCCACCAGATGCCGAGCGACAGCACACCGGCGCTCAGCCCGAACATCACATTCACGGTGGCGCAGAGCAGCAGGCCCGCCACCATGAACCAGCGGGCGTTCAGGCGGTCTCCGGCGATGCCGTTGGCGAACTTGGATACGCCGTAGAGCAGGCCGTGAAGGGTGAGGAACAGGCCCAGGTCCCGCTTGGAGATGCCGAGATCCTGCTCCAGCACGGGCATCGCGACACTCAGGTTCTTGCGAACGAAATAGAAGAGCGCGTAACCCGCAATGGTCGTGATCAGGATGCGGGTCTGCCAATAGCGATACTGGCGATTGACAGCGGCGGATTCGAGTTCGGGTGCGGGGGAGCTCACGGTTTCCCGTAGTAGTCCCGGATGGCCTGCATGGTCACGTCCGGATAATCGGTGGCAAAACTGGCCACCCCCAGGTCCATCAGTTTCCAGAAGAGCTTCGGGTCGCTGCTTCCCCAGGGCAGCGCCTGGAAGAGTATGCCGTGGCGGCGCAGTTCCCGTCCGGCTTCAGCCAGGAATCGCTCGGACGGCATTATCGCCTCCCCTTTCGGGCGGACGTGGATCTGGAGTTGTGTGATGTCGGCGAAAGCAGTCTTTCGCAGGGCGGCGAAGCGCGCCGCGAGCTGCTCTTCGGTTCCGCCCATCCAGTGCAGCGTTGAGGACGCGGGCGCCAGGCGTTTCCAGGTACGAATCATGGCGTAATCGGTGCTCGCCAGAATCAGCCGACCTTCGACATGGGCGGCGCGTGCTTCGCGGGCGAGTTGCTCGAGATCGACATTCTTGATATCGACATACATCCTGCGGCCCGGGTGCGCGGCCAGCACGGCGAACATCTCGCTCATTCGGGGGACGCGCTGGTTGGCGAACCCCTTTCCCTTCCAGGCTCCAATGTCGAGCCGGCGCACCTCATCCCACGTCAGGTGCTCGATGCCGCGCTTGCGCTCTTCGGGCGGCGCGGCCGGAAGAATGCGCTGGAAGTCGTTGTCGTGGAAAGCCACGATCACGCCATCGCGCGTGGTCCGCAGGTCGGCCTCCGGAATGGTTCCCAGGCGCCAGGCGATCTCGAAAGCCTCGATGGAATTTTCGGGCGACAGGACGCCCGCGCCGCGATGGCTCTGCACCACAACATCACTAAGCGGGATGTGTTTGCGGAGGTTCCATTCGGTTTGGGGGGTCTGGCCGAAGGCGGGGAGCAGCAGAAAGGCGTACCACCCAAGTCGCCGCGACTTCATCGGTCTGTCCCTTCCGCCATGGCCATAGGCCATCGGCCGCCCGTGCTGAAGATGCTGTCCAGCGCGGGGTGCATCAATCCCCAGCGCTCGGCCAAATCCAGCACGGTAAAGCGCCGCCTGATGAAGTAGGCCTGCTGGTAGCTCAGGCGAAGCCGCTCGCGGGGAATTCCGATCTGTTCGGGTTCGAACGGGCAGCCGGCCTCGCGCAGCATCTCCCGGGCTTCCGCGAACGGAAGCAGATGCTCCCGGAGCCTCGCCTGAAGCCGCGGCCAATTGGTGCGCAGCCGCGTGAGTTGGTCCCGCAATGCCTCCGGGGTTGCGTGCTTGGCGCGCATCTCCCGGCAGGCCGTGGATGCCAGGTCGCCGGTGCCGAACATGGCCGCAATCCGCTCGTCCGCGCCCTCGCACGAAGGCCAGCGTTCGACGGCGGACTCAATATCGAAGTCCGCGGCATCCCTGGCAAGCAGATCTTCATATAGGGCCAGCGAAGCCAGCGTTCCAATCCCGACCTTAAATCCATGGGAAGGCGCGGTGTGGTGCTGCATGTCCCACAAATGGCTGAACTGGTGCTCGGCACCGGAAGCAGGCCGGCTGGAACGCAGTGCCTGCATGGCAAAGCCGCTCATCAGGAGGCCGTGAACCAGGTGACGCAGGCAGTCGGGATGATTCCGCGCGATGCCGCCGGGCGAGGCTAACCACGTCCTGAGGAGCCCCTGGACGGCGTTCCATGACGGTGGGTCAATGGGTTCCACGCCGGCCTCATCGGCCACGATCCAGTCCCCACCCGCGGCACATTTCGCCAGCAGATCGGCGTAGCCGGAGGCGTTCATCCCCGCCGGTGCCTTGGCAATCACGTCCAGGTCGGCCAGCACGCCCTGGGGGGCCGGGCAGTCGAAGGTCTGCTTCGAGCCCTGATGCGTGATGGAAGCACCGTAGGCCGTGTATCCGTCCATCGAAGCGGCCGTCGCCACCACCATGTAGGGGCGCCCCAGCCGATGGGCCACCAGCTTCGTCAGGTCGTTAATCGTTCCGGAACCGACCGCCACCGGGGTGGCATTGCTGTCCTTCAATGCGTCGTACAGGGCGTCGACATGGGGAGTGGAGGCGTAGACGCTCCGGTCGAAGATGAAAGGTTCCGCACAGGAGTGCCGGGTGCTCGCAAAACTGTCGTGGACGTCGCGCCCGGCGGCTTCGAACGTGTTTTCATCCGCCACGATGACGGCCCTGCCGGAGCCGAACAGGGCGGCAAAAACGGCCGCGGCGCGATGGCGCGCTCCGGGGCCGGCATCCAGCAGGCGTGTATCGCGGGCGGCAGCCAGGGCCTCTTTTAGGAGTTGCTCTTCTTGCGGGGAGTTCAGATCACTCATGAGTTTTCCAGCACGGCGGACGCGCCGCCCTCGTCGATTACCAGCATTTTTACGAGCCCTCCGCGGATCGCGGCCAGGATTGCCTCGCTCCGGTCGGTGCCCGAAACCACCGCCACCACGTTCGGAATGGAACGCAGTTCTTCCAGCCCCAGGCTTACGACGCGGTCTCGTAGGGGGCTCGTGCACTCTCTTCCGGACGCGTCGAAGAAGCGGCCCAGGATTTCACCCACGGCGCCCGCCTCGCGAAGGCTTTCGATTTCCCGCAAGCCCAGCGCTTTGCGCTCCACAAAGACGGAATTCTCGAGGGTGCCTATCCCGACGAAGGCGACATCAGCCTTCGCCAGCGACTCCATCACCGCCTGGATCTGATCGAGTGCCAGGAGCCGCTTACAGGTCTCCGGATCCGGTAGAATCGCCGGTGTGTTCAAGGTCAGAAAAGTTCCACTCGAAATTTTGGCCAGTTGGCGGCCCAGTTCGACCGCATCGTAGGGCCCGGGGCTGGAATCGATGTTCCCCATAGCTTGCAGGACGGTCACGCCCTGGAAGCGTCCGGACGGCTTCATGCTTTCGATCAGCGATTGCATGGTCCGGCCGCCCGAGACGGCGACCTTGCTGGCCGGGCGGATCCAACCGGTTATGATGGGCGCGGCAAAATAGCCCATCACCTGCCGCAAATCGCTGGTCTTTGAGCCGGAAGCCGCGCGGATGACCAGTGACTCGATGCCAAGACGTTCCAGAATCCGGTGCTCCAGCGCCAGATTCCGGGGCTCGTACTCGGGAACGGTGACCCGAACGAGCCCGCGCTGCCGGGCCAGCGCCAACATGCGGGAGACTTTGGATTGAGAGACGCCGGCGAGTTTACCAATCTGTGCTTGCGGGAGCCCTTCCATGAAGTAGAGCCTGGCCGCCAGGATAAGCTGGTCGTCGCTGTAGGTCTCTTGCATTGAATAGATATGCAGCCTAAGCATCCAATACTATCCGCCAGACTAGTGCGTGTCAATTGACTTGTGCGAAGAGCGCCTGTAATCTGAAATTTCTAAGCTGCATATCTATGCACGATCTAACCCTCATCAGGCACGTTGTCCTTGACATGGACGGCACAATCTACACGGGCGGGCGCTTGTTCGACTGCACCCTGCCATTCCTGGCGTCGCTGCGCGAAATGGGCATCGGTTACACTTTCCTGACCAACAACACGTCGCGAAGCAAATCCGACTATGTGGAGAAGCTAGGGCTACTTGGCATCCGGACCGCCGGGGAGCAGATCTATACCCCGGCGGACTCCGCGATCGTGCATCTGCGGGACCGCTTGCCCGGTGTCCGATCGATCGCCGTGCTTGGCACGCCCTCGCTATGCCGCCAGTTCGAGGAAGCGGGGTTCGAAGTCGGGTGGGAGGCGCCGGGCGCGGTGATCGTAGGGTTCGACACCACCCTGACCTATGATCGCCTGTGCCGTGCGGCTTACTGGATCGGCCAGGGATTGCCGTTCGTTGCTACGCATCCCGACCTGATCTGCCCGACCGACCAAGCTACTGTCCTGGTGGACTGCGGATCGATCTGCGCCGCCCTTACAGCAGCGACGGGCCGCCGTCCCCTTGTGCTGGGAAAGCCCGACCCAACTATCCTGCTCGATCTCTGCGCCAGCCTGCGCCTCGCCCCCGAGCAGGTCGCGATGGTTGGGGACCGGATCTACACCGACGTCGCGATGGCGCAGAGGGCCGGGGTGTTCTCCGTCCTGGTGCTCAGCGGAGAGGCTACCGCGGAGGACGCGGCGGCACTCTCTCCTCCTCCGGACCTGATCGCCGCCAATGTGGGGGAGTTGGGGGAGCGCCTCGGGCAGGCCAGATAGCTACCCGGACGGGCCGGCTACTGCCTGGGCACCACGAAGGCGATGCGGGCGGGTTTGGCGGGAGCTTGCACCTTGGCCGTCTTGCAGACCAACTGCACCGATTCCACCGGTGCGATGATGCGGGTCGTGTTCTTCTCGCGGTCGAGTCCGGAGAGCACCAGGACATGCCAGGTGGGCATGAAGCATTCCAGCACCCGCACGGTTTCGGCGCCGGCGTGGAAGGTCACCACGAGTTCCTGGTCGTCTTTAAGCGCACGCTGCATCGCCTGGAGTTGCCCGACGATCGTCTGGCAGACGGTCTCGTCGTTGGTTTTGGCGGGGCGAGCCGAGCCCTCGAGGGCGTCCATCATGTCCTTTGCCGGGCCACCGATCGCCTGCCCCGCAAGCTGTTTCGCCAATTCCCCGAAAGCCATAATGGCTCCATGATAGCGTGAGGCTATGGACTTCGCCCGGATGCTCGCCAACGAGCCGGCGGTACTGACGGAAGGCGCGGTAGTGGAGCGGCTGCGGCGGGACCCGCTCGTCGAGTTGAACCCGCTGGTGGCGCACGCCGCGTTTCCCGCGAACCCGGCCACGGCCGCGGCCCTCGGCGGCATTTACAAGGAATACCTGGAGATCGGCCGCGCGGCGCGCCTGCCTATGATCTGCACCACACCCACCTGGCGCGCGAACCCCGAACGGACGGCCCTGGCTGGTCTCGACACCCGCGCCGTCAACATCGCGGCGGTGCGGTTTCTGCTGGCGATTCGGGAGGAGTACGAAGGCGTCTGGGTAGGGGCCCTGATGGGCTGCCGGGGTGACGCCTATCGTCCGGAAGAGGCGCTCGGCCGCGCGGAGGCCGCACGCTTCCACGCCGTCCAGGTTGCCGCGCTCGCGGAGGCGGGGCCCAACTTCCTCTTTGCCGCCACCATGCCGGAGGCATCCGAGGCGGCGGGGATGGCGGAAGCCATGGCGCGGTCGGGGCTCCCGTACATAATCAGCTTCATCATCAAGCCCGAGGGCTGTCTGCTCGATGGCACCCCGGTAACCGAAGCGATCCGGCGCATCGACGCGGAGGTTTCACCCGCGCCCCTGGCTTACTTCGTCAACTGCGTACACCCCTCGGCGATGCACGTCCGGCACCCGCGCCTTCTCGGTTTCCAGGGCAACACGTCGCGCAAGCCGCCGCATCAACTCGAAGGCCTGCCGGAACTCGATACGGAAGAGCCCGCGGAGTTCGCCCGAGCTGTGCTGGCGCTCGGCGGTCGGTGCGGGCTAAGAGTGTTCGGGGGCTGCTGCGGCACGGACGCCCGCCATATCCGTGCCATCGCCGGGGGGCTTCAGCCGACCTCTGCCATCTTCGGCTCGGGAGTGAACGTGAGGGAGTCGCTCGACGAATCGTAGTCTGCCCGCACGGCCTGGCCATCACGTATGGCGCCCTTGAGCAGCAGCCTTCCGAGCGGTGTCTCGATCTTCTTTTGAATGGCCCGCTTGAGCGGTCGGGCGCCGTAGTGCGGGTCGTAGCCCGTGCGTACCAGGTGAGTGCGGGCGGCGTCGGTCAGCTCGATGGCGATGTGGCGGTCCGCCAGTCGAGCCCTTAGCCGTTCGAGCTGGATCTCGACAATCTGCTTCAGCTCGTCCTCGGTGAGCGCGTGGAAGACGATGATCTCGTCCACGCGGTTGAGGAACTCGGGCCTGAAGTGGTGGCGCATCTCTTCGAGCACGGCCTCTTTCATGCGCTCGTACTCGTAGCCCGCCATAGCGCCGCGGTATTCGAGAATGCGCATTCCACCAATGTTCGAAGTCATGATGACGATGGTGTTGCGGAAGTCGACGGTACGGCCCTGGCCGTCGGTGAGGCGGCCGTCGTCGAGGATCTGGAGCATCACATTGAAAACGTCGTGGTGCGCCTTTTCGATCTCGTCGAACAGGATGACAGCGTAGGGGCGCCGCCGTACGGCTTCGGTGAGCTGGCCGCCCTCCTCGTAGCCGACGTACCCCGGGGGCGCGCCGACCAGCCTCGCAACCGTGTGGCGCTCCTGGTACTCCGACATATCGATCCGGATCATGGCGTGTTCGTCGTCAAAGAGGTACTCGGCCAGCGCCCGCGCCAGCTCGGTTTTGCCGACGCCCGTGGGTCCCAGGAAGATAAAGCTGCCGATGGGGCGGTTGGGATCCTTCAGGCCGGAGCGCGCCCGGATCACCGCCTCCGATACGGCGGTGACCGCCTCGTCCTGCCCGACGACGCGCTTGTGCAACTCTTCGTCGAGGTGCAGCAGCTTCTGCATCTCGCCTTCCATGAGGCGGGTCACCGGGACGCCCGTCCAGCGGCTCACCACGTGGGCGATGTCCTCCTCATCCACCTCTTCCTTGATGAGCGGACCCTGCGACTGCTTTCTGGAGAACTGCTCGGATTCCGAGGCGAGCTTGCGCTCGAGTTCCGCCAGGGTGCCATATTGCAGCTCCGCCGCGCGGTTCAGGTCGTATTCCCGCTGGGCCTTCTCGATCTCCACTTTGGTCTGCTCGATCTGCTCCCGCAGGTGGCGTAGGCGTGTCACGGCCTGCTTTTCGGACTGCCAGCGGGCCTTGAGGGCGTCGCCCTCGGCGTGCAGGTTGGCGAGGTCTTTTTCGATCTTTGCGAGACGGTCGCGGGAGGGCTGGTCGGTCTCCTTCTTGAGTGCCTCGCGCTCGATTTCAAGCTGCATGATGCGGCGCAGGATCTCGTCGAGCTCGGATGGCATCGAATCGATCTCGGTGCGCAGCCGCGCTGCGGATTCGTCCACCAGGTCGATGGCCTTGTCGGGCAGAAAACGATCGGTGATGTAGCGGTTCGAGAGCACCGCCGCGGCCACCAGAGCGGAGTCCTTAATGCGCACGCCGTGGTGCACCTCGTAGCGCTCCTTTAGGCCGCGCAGGATGGAGATGGTGTCTTCGACGGAGGGCTGGTCCACCAGCACCGGCTGGAACCGGCGTTCGAGCGCGGCGTCCTTCTCGATGTGCTTGCGGTACTCGTCAAGGGTGGTGGCGCCGATGCAGTGCAGTTCGCCGCGCGCCAGCATGGGCTTAAGCAGGTTGCCGGCGTCCATGGCTCCTTCGGCCTTGCCGGCACCTACCACGGTGTGAAGCTCGTCGATGAAGAGGATGATGTCGCCGGCCGATTCCTGCACCTCTTTGAGAACCGCCTTGAGCCGCTCCTCGAATTCCCCCCGGTACTTGGCGCCGGCGATCAGGGCGCCCATGTCGAGCGCCACCACGCGGCGGTTCTTGAGGCCTTCGGGCACGTCCCCGCGCACGATGCGCTGGGCGAGGCCTTCTACGATGGCGGTCTTCCCTACGCCGGGCTCCCCGATCAGCACCGGGTTGTTCTTGGTGCGGCGGCTGAGTACCTGGATGACGCGGCGGATCTCCTCATCGCGCCCGATCACGGGATCCAGCTTGCCCTGGGCTGCAGCTGTCGTGAGGTCGCGGCCATAGCGTTCGAGGGCTTCGTAGGTAGCCTCCGGGTTTTGGGAGGTGACGCGCTGGCTGCCGCGCACATCCCGGAGCGCCTGCATAAGCCGCTCGCGCGTGAGCCCCATCTCCTTCATGAGGCGTCCGGCGGCGCCGCTCTCGTCAACCATCGCGAGGAGCACATGCTCCACCGAGATGTACTCGTCTTTGAGCTTCCGCGCCTCGTCTTCGGCTTCAACCAGCAGGCGGTTGAGGCGTCCGGTTATGTAGATCTGGTCCGGAGCGGTGCCCGGGCCGGTAACCTTGGGCAGCCGTTCAAGCTCCTGCTCCACCCGGCGGGCGAGGGCCTCCGGGTTGACGCCGGCCTTTCCCAGAATTGACGAGGCCAGCCCTCCATCCTGTTCGAGGAGGCTTGCCAGCAGATGTTCGACATCGAGCTGCTGGTGCCCGTAGCGCACGGCCTTCGTCTGGGCAGCCCTGATCGCTTCCTGCAATTTCTCCGTGAAACGATTGATGTCCATCCCTCCATTTTGCTACTGCGCGCGGGGGTGAACGGTGCGGAGCTTAACAACCCGCTACCTGCGAGCTGCTGACACCTATATAGTTGTTTATGCGCGAACTCGCGTGTACGGAGAAAAACGGATGTTCATCGCACTGAACGGCTCGCTGCTCGCAGGCAGCAAGGTCGAGTGGCCGGACATGGTCCGACTGGCTGCCCGGGTAGGCTACCCGGGGGTGGACGTATATCTGGGGCCCGCGCTGGCCGAGGGCGCCAACGGCATCAAGGCACTATTCGAGCACCTGCGGGTCCGCCCGGCCATTATTTCCTTCCCGGTGGAATTCCGGAAGGACGAGGAGACCTTTCAGGCCGGCCTGGCCAAGCTGCCCACGGGGGCGAAGTTCGCCGCCGCTATCGGGTGCCCCCGGATGTCGACGTGGATACCGGCTTCCATGGACCTTCCCAAAGCAGAGCAGAGGGTCATCTTCCTGAAGCGCTTTCGCGCGGCGGCTTTAATCCTGGCAGCCTCCGGGGTGAGGCTCGGGCTGGAGTTTATCGGACCGCTGCACCTCCGTACCCAGAACCCCCACGAGTTCATCTGGCGGATGAATGAGATGGTGGAGTTCGCCGCGGATTGCGGGCCGAATGTGGGGCTGCTGCTGGATGCCTGGCACTGGCACCACGCCGGCGCCACCACGGCCGACATCGTGGCCGCGGCGAAGCAGCGCATCGTCCACGTACATGTTAACGATTCGAAGAAACTGCCTCCCGAAGAGGTCCGGGACTTCGACCGCCTGATGCCCGGGGAGGGCGTAATCGACCTCACTGGTTTCTTCCAAACGCTGCACAAGATCGGGTATACCGACGCCGTGAGCGTGGAGGTCTTCGGCCGCGGGTTGAAGGAGATGCCTCCCGACGCCGCCGCCCGGCTGGGCCTCGAAAGCACCCGCAAGGTGCTGGAGAAGGCCGGAGTGCCTTGGAAGTAGGGGTTGGCGGATGGGTGTTGGGTGTGAGGTGATGGGTTTCGGGCGTTAGTCGGGGCTGCATTTCAGCACCTGGCACCCACAACCCATGACCCAGCACCCAACACCCAGCCCCAGGCGTTAACATGGAATGGACCGTTTCCCGGGGCCGTCCACGGCCCCGGTTCCCCGACCTATGCTCGAGCACCTGCTGACCGAACAGACCAACCCCGCCTCAGAGTCCATCGACTCCCTGGCTACTGAAGAAGTTCTGCGCATTATCAACGCCGAAGACCGCAAGGTGGCGGACGCCGTGGCGAAGGAAATTCCCTCCATCGCCCGGGCCGTGGATGCTGTAGTTGCCGCCATGGAGCGCGGCGGGCGTCTTTTCTACATAGGCGCCGGCACCAGCGGCCGCCTGGGCGTGCTGGACGCCTCCGAGTGCCCCCCCACCTTTGGCGCCTCCCCGGACAGCGTGGTTGGGATCATGGCCGGCGGCGTGGATGCGCTCTGGCAATCCACCGAGACTACAGAAGACGACCCCGCGATGGGCGTCCACGATCTGCAACAACGTGGGTTTTCTGCCACGGACGTGCTGGTGGGGATTGCCGCCAGCGGCCGCACCCCTTACGTTCTGGGGGCTATCGCGGAAGCCAAGGCCATGGGCGCTGTCACGGTGGGGATCAGTTGTTCGCCGGATTCGGAACTGGCCCGCGCCGTGGACGTCGCGATTACTCCGCTGCCCGGACCGGAGATCCTGGCCGGCTCCACAAGAATGAAGTCCGGGACCGCCCAGAAGTTGGTACTAAATATGCTCTCCACTGCGACGTTCATCCGGTTGGGATTTTGTTATCGCAACCTGATGGTGAACGTGCAGCCGACCAACGCCAAGCTGGTTGACCGCGCCCGGCGCATCATCGTGAAAGCGACCGGCGTGGAGTACGACCGTGCCGCCCGGCTGCTGAACGAGGCCGGCAATGATGTCCGCACCGCTATTGTCATGGAAAAACGAAGTGTCGACCGTGCGGCCGCGGAACGACTTCTGGCTGCCAGCCGGGGACGGATTTCACAGGCTCTCCATGGATAAATTTGTCATCAAAGGGGGCGTCCCGCTTCAGGGCGAGATCCCCACGAGCGGTTCGAAAAATTCGGCGCTGCCCGCCCTGGCGGCGGCGCTGCTCACGGATGAGCCCATAACCCTCTGCCGCATTCCGCGGGTGCGAGATATCCGGACCATGCAGCGGCTGCTGGTGGACATCGGCGCGAAAGTGGATGTGGAGGCGGAACGCGTCCGGCTTCACACACCCGAAATCGTTTCGCCGGAAGCGCCCTACGAGCTGGTGAAGACCATGCGGGCGTCGAGCCTGGTCCTGGGTCCGCTGGTTGCGCGGTCCGGGCGGGCGCGCGTCTCGTTGCCGGGCGGCTGTGCCATCGGGAGCCGCCCAATTAACCTGCATCTGGCTGGTCTCGAACGGCTGGGCGCGACCATTCAACAATCCCACGGGTATGTCGAGGCGGTGGCGCCGAACGGCTTGCGCGGGGCGCATGTTGTCTTCGACCGCATCACCGTCACCGGCACTGAGGACCTTATGATGGCGGCCGTCCTGGCGGAGGGCGAAACTGTGCTTCGCAACGCCGCCCGGGAGCCCGAGGTGGTGGACCTGGCCGCACTGCTGGCCAAAATGGGCGCCGAGATAGAGGGCGCGGGCACTTCCGAAATCCGCATCCGCGGGGTCAGGAAGCTGCACGGCACCGAGCACACCATCATCGCGGACCGCATCGAAGCCGGCACCTTCGTGATTGCCGGCGCGATCTCCCGCGGCGATGTCACGGTGACCGGCTGCGTCCCGGAGCACCTGGACGCCTTACTCCAAAAGCTGCGCCAGGCCGGTGTGAAGGTCGAGCAGCCCGACGCCTCGACCGTGCGGGTGCGCGCCGGCGGGCCGCTCCGCTCTGTCGATATCGTGACCGAGGAATACCCCGGTTATGCCACAGACCTGCAGGCGCAGTACATGGCCCTTATGACGCAAGCCGAAGGCATCGCCATTGTCGAGGAGCGCATCTTCGAGAACCGCTTCATGCACGCCCCGGAACTGATGCGCATGGGCGCGAATATCCGGTTGAACGGCGGGCAGGCGATTGTGGCAGGGCCGCGCGAGCTGACCGGCGCGGGTGTAATCGCCTCCGACCTGCGTGCCAGCGCGTCGCTGGTGCTGGCGGCCCTGGTGGCCAAGGGGGAGACCGTCATCGACCGCGTATATCACATCGACCGCGGGTATGAGAAGATCGAAGCCAAGCTGGCCGCGGTAGGGGCCCGCATCGAACGCAGCGAGTAACCGATATGGCGGCACAACACAAGCACAGCCAGGGATTTCTGGATATCGTGAACGACGCCAAGTCGCGCGTGAAACAGGTGGATATTGAGGGTTATAAGGGCATGCGCGAACGCCGGGAACAGCACGTCCTGGTGGATGTCCGCGAGGACCGCGAGTGGGACGCCGGCCACGCTGCCGGCGCCGTCCACCTGGGTAAGGGCATTATCGAACGCGACATCGAAACGGCCGTGCCGGACAAGAATACCCGGCTGGTGCTCTATTGCGGCGGGGGCTACCGTTCCGCGCTGGTAGCCGATAATCTTCAGAAGATGGGCTATACCGACGTGATCTCGCTCGATGGCGGCTGGCGCGGCTGGCAGGAGGCAGGGTTGCCCGTCGAGCGCCCTACCACAGAAGAAGCAGTTCCAGGCAACGCGTAAACACGTAGGCCAGCACGCCGAATTCGGCGATGCGCGCCGGCTGCGGCCTCCGCGTGAATCGCACCAGCATAGCCAGCAGCACGCCCGCCGCTACCAGATAGAGGCTCAGGCTGTACTTGAACGCTAGCGCGAACCCCACCACAATCAGCCAGTAGAACATCGGCCAGGTAGCCGCGGTGCGCGTTTTGGCGCGCGCCAGAACCATTCCCAGCGTCGTGGCCATTACGAACATCGTCAGGTTGTTGAAGAGGGTGAAGCGGAAGCTTTCCATGCCGGCGCCCCCGCCAGTATACAGCAGGCTGGACAGCAGGGCGGGTTCGGCTGGAGTTGCGATGCGCTTTGAATTATCCTGACATATCAATACGCCTGGCAAGGAGTCTCATGTTAAAAGTCGGATTCGCAGCACGTGTCGCGGTGGCGGTAGCGTCGGTCGCGCTGGCGCTTCAAGCGGAACCCGCTCCGGGCGATCTGTTTCGCGAGTACAGCTATACCGTCAGGTTCGGCGAGGTGCATCCGGGGGCCACGCGCAAGAACATCGACCGCATGTTGAAGGGTGCGATGGCGGAACGGCTGCTGCAAATCCCCAGCGTCAGCGGCGTGGTGCGGGCCGAGGTGTCGATCGAGTATTGGGGTGGCCACATCGGCACCAGCGACCAGAAATTCCAGGTGAACGGCGGGGAGTGGGTCCAGATTCCCCAGCCTTCCGGCACGCCCACCCGGCCGCAGTGTTATTACCGCACGATCCTTGGGCGCGCAACTGTCCCGTTGCCGGTCGAGAGCCTGAAAGCAGGGGGAAACGCGTTCCGTTTCACCGCCGGGCCGCAGCTCTGCTACAGCTTTGGGTGGGGCTTTTACTGGGTGTACGGGTTCACCGTGCGGCTCTACTACGACCCCAAGAACCCTCCCGAGGCGCGCATCGCATCGCCGGTGGCGGGGAGCGAGATCGGAGACTACCCGCGGCTGGTGGCGGAAGCGCGCCACCCTTCCGAGCCGATTACGAAAGTCGAATTTCTTGCCCACTACGAAGACTTCAATTGGGAGGGCGACGGCAATTTCCGCCAGTGGCACTACATTACCGAGCGGGGCGCGCTGGCGCGGCATATCGGCACCGCCACGGCGCCGCCCTACGCGGTCACGTGGGATACCGCGTGGGTGCCGGACCAGGAGGAGCCCGTGCGGATAGCGGCGCGCGTCACCAACATGGCGGGCCAGGTCTATATGACGCCGGAGGTGCGGGTGAAGCTGCGGCGTGACGACCGTTCCGTGAAGATGTACAGGGCGACGGATGTACCGGAGGCGTTCGGGGTGCGGATCGGCCGCAGAAAAGAGTGCAAAATCGTGGTGGACGGGGCGCTAGAGAACGCTCGCGCGGCGCGCCTGGTGCTCTCCACATGGTCGGCGGCGCACGGCGACGAGATCGGGATGAACGGCTCAAAGCTGGCCGGCGCCATCGGGTTGGTGCACAACTACAGCTTCGATTCACTGCCGGTGCCTGTGCGGAATCTCCGGCGCGAGAACACGATCCACATCTTCTCGAACACGAAGGAGCACGCCCTGGAGGTCAACTGGCCCGGGCCGGTCCTGTTGGTGGAGTATGGGCCGCCCGCGTTGAGGCCCGCTGCCTGGGGTGACGCGGCGCGCCCGTACCGTATTCCGCTCGAGGCCAACGCCGCGGGTTTCGCGCGCGTAGACAAGCCGGTTGAAGCGGCCGTGGATTTCGCCGCGGCGCTGCGCGGCCTGGGGGTGAAGGGAGCTTTCGATCCCCGAACGTTGAGGGTGGTCGAGACCGGCGCGGATGGCAGTGTCATGAACGCGGACGTGCCCTTCCAGTACGACGAGGGCACCCTCACGTGGCTGATGGAGGGCCGTACCGCAGCGCACGCCACGCGCCGCTATGCGGCGTACTTCGGTGCCGGCAACCGGCAGTCGACGCCTGCGCTCGCGGTCGCCGACGATGTGCCCTATGAGGGGCAGGCGAGCGTTCGGGTCACCACGCCCGCGGGTGTTTACACCTATCAGAAGGAAGGCGCTGGTTTCGCTTCCCTCAGGGACCCGCAAGGCGCGGAGTGGATCGGCTACCGCCCGGGCGGGCGTGCGGCGGGCGAGTTCCGTGGCATCCCGAATTTGGGCAAGCCGTTCGGCCACCCCGGGTATACAGGTGAGAGCGGCTCGGTCACGCGCGTGGTCAGCCGCGGGCCGCTCAAGGTGCGGCTGCTCTCCGAGCGCCGCGACAGGAAATGGGCCGCCGCCTGGGACATCTTCCCGCATTATGCACGCCTGACCGTGCTGCGCAACGACGGCCCCTACTGGTTCCTGTACGAGGGTACCCCGGGGGGCAAGCTCGACCTGGAAAACGGATTCCAACTGCTCCCCGGGGGCAAGCGCATCTCACTCGCACAGGCATGGAACGGCGATATGCAGGGTTCCGAGTGGGCCGCCTTCGGAGGTAATGGCTCGAAGCGCGTCCTTTACGTGGCGAACCACCAGGATGATGGCGCGCCCGATCAGTATTACCAGATGGATGGCGAGATGACCGTTTTCGGCTTCGGCCGCGAGTACCGGTGTTGCGGGCAATATCTGGATTGGTCGCCCGCGGAGTTTACGGTCGGGTTCGCGGAAGCGACCGAGTTCAATGCCGTTGCGGAGGCCGTAAATTCTGCGTGGCGTCCGTTGCGCGTGCGCGCCGGAGCCCCTGAACGACGGCCTTAGTGAGTACACTTTTCGTGCAGGCTGCAAAGAACGGCGGGTGCGAACGGCGCCGTCCGGCGTGCAGCGGGGGCGCACCCCGCCTATACTAGTAGTTCAAGCGTTCTCATGGCCAAAGAATATAATCTGACTCCCAGATCCGTACCACGGGTGGATACCCCCTACCGGAAGATCGTCACCGAGTTCCCCGCTCCCGGGGCCATTCCGGTGCTCGAAAAACTTTTTGCATACGAGCCACTTGCCATGCGCGGGCAGCCGCCCGTCGTATGGAACCGCGCCGAAGGCTTCCAGGTTTACGATGCGTGGGGCAACCAGTGGATTGACTGGTCCTCCGGCGTGCTGATCACCAATGCGGGGCACGGCCGCGCGGAAGTGGTGGACGCCATTACCGCGCAGGTCAGCTCGCACCTGCTCACCAATTACTGCTTCCCTAGCGAAATCCGCGGCCGTTTGGCGCAGAAGATCTCTTCCATGCTGCCGGATCCGCTGAAGAAGGTCTTCTTGCTGACCACCGGCTCGGAAGCGGTAGAGTGCGCGCTCAAGTTGAGCCGCGCCCACGGTATCAAGGTCGGCGGCCGCTCGAAGAATGTACTGGTTTCCTTCGATAAGGCGTTTCATGGCCGCACGTTGGGCTCCCAGCAGGCGGGCGGCATCCCGGCGCTTAAGGAATGGATCGTCAACCTCGACCCGGGCTTCGTGCAGGTCCCCTTCCCGGACGGCTTCTTCGAACCGGATACGTCCTTCGCGCTGTTCGAGAAGAGTCTTCGAAATGCCGGCATCGAGCCGCAGAACGTGGCTGGCGTCATCATGGAGACCTACCAGGGCGGCAGCGCGGCGTTCGCTCCGGCTGCTTACATGCAGGAGCTCCGCAAGTGGTGCACCGGCCATAAGGCCCTCCTGATTTGCGACGAAGTGCAGGCCGGCTTCGGCCGCACAGGCAAACTCTGGGGTTTTGAGCATTTCGGCATCATCCCCGACCTCACCACTTTCGGGAAGGGTATCTCCAGTTCACTGCCGCTTTCGGCGGTGGCCGGGCGTCCCGACGTGATGGACCTGTTCCCTCCGGGCAGCATGACGTCTACGCACACCGGAAACCCGGTCTGTTGCGCGGCGGCGCTGGCTTCCATCGGGGTGATCGAGAAAGAGTCGCTGGTGGAGAACGCGCGCAAGATGGGCGAGATCCTGCACCAGAACCTCAGCGCGATGAAGGCGCGTTTCCCGCAGATCGGCTTCGTTCAGGGCAAGGGGCTCGTGGCCGGGGTCGGCTGTGTCGAGCCGGGCACCACCCGTCCGGACGGTGACCTGGCGCACGAGGTTGTGGTGCGCTCGATCCAGAAGGGTGTGCTGATGTTCAGCCCGGTGGGTTTCCAGGGCTGCACGGTGAAGATTGCGCCGCCGCTGGTGATCACCGAACCGGCGCTGCGCGAGAGCCTGGCGGCGTTTGAGGAGGCCTTCCGCGAAGCTGTTGGAGCGCGGGCGGCGGTGGCATGAGCACGTACAAGCCGCAGGTCGCCATCATTGGCGGGGGCATGATCACACACGATCAGATCCTGCCCTCGATCTATCAATTGCAGCGCCAGGGGCGCGTCGGGGAAATCTCCGTGTGCGCCCTGAACCTGAAGACCATCAAGGTGCTGGCGGGGGCCGAAGGACTGTTGCAGGCGTTTCCAGGACAGTCTTTCCGGGCCTACCCGGACAGCGGTGACCCCGACCGCGCCCATCCGGACCTGTACCGCGAAGTCATTGCCAAACTGCCGCCGCGGCAGGTGGTGGTGGCCGCGGTTCCGGACCAGATGCACTTCGACGTGATCATGACCGCGCTGCGGCACGACCAGCACGTCCTCACGGTGAAGCCGCTGGTGCTCAAGCACAAGCAGGCCGTGGAGATCGAGCAGGAAGCCTTGCGCCGCGGGCTGGTAGTGGGGGTCGAATACCATAAGCGTTTCGACGACCGCAGCCAGTTGGCACGCCGGAAGTACCGCGAAGGCCTTTTCGGCGAGTTTAAACTCGGTACCGCATGCCTGCTCGAAAAGTGGTACTACAGGCACTCCAATTTCCAGAACTGGATGACCACGGAGAATTCCGATGCCTTCACCTACATCGGCTGCCATTACGTGGATCTGGTGCACTTCATCACCGGACTGCTGCCGGTGGCCGTGAGCCTCTACGGGATCCCCGACAAGTTCCCCAACGGCAAGGACGGGTACCTCTGGACGGATGCGCGGGTCATCTGGAGCAACGGCGCCTGCCTGAACGTGCAGAACGCGCTGGGCTTCCCGGACCAGGCTCCCGGCACCAACACTCAGAGCCTTACGATGTACTGCAAGGGTGCGGACGACGGGGCACTGCTTTTTCACTCCGACCAGTACCGCGGGATGAAGTACAGCTATGTGCGGAAGCCCGAAGCCCCTGGCTCCACTATGTATGCGGAGCCCAGCACGGACTACTTCCAGTACATCGACCTGGGCGGCCCGGGGTTGACTCCGGTGGGCTACGGTTTCCGCTCCGTCGAGCACATTGTGGGCAATTGCATCCGGGTGGAGAACGAGGGCGGGGAAGACCTGGCCAAGCGCCAGGCGCTCATCCGCGAACTCGACGCCGCCGGGGTTATGGCGACGCCGGCCAATAGCGCTTACAATGAACTGGTGCTCGAAGCTGGGCGTGCGTCCATTGTGAACAATGGCCAGATGGTCGAAATCAAATACGGCGACAAGGTGAAAGTTCCCGCACTGTGAAGTTTTTCACCAGTTGCCCGCCTCGGGCGGGTAAAAAACGCATGGTTCTTCCTGGTTCCGCCGCCGGCGCTGATGCTGCCGGCGGCGGAAACGTGAGAGCCTTTCTACATTCCAAAATAAGGGGAGATCTACTTCTGGCGGCAGGCCAGACGAGGAAAACCGCGGCATGATGAGTGATGTCGAGCTGGAACACTACCTCCGCGAGAACGGATACCCGGAGCATATGTGCCGCGCCGGGCGGGCCGGTCTGGTGGCGCTCTGGAAGAGATTTGTGGAGGACGTCGAGAAGGGATATAAGCGCGGGCTGGAAGACTACCGCAACGATCTCGACGTGCGCGCCCTGATCGAGCAGGTTGGCCTCGAAAAGGAAGTGGAAGCCGTGGATGCCCGGTTCGAGGCGATACTGGTGAATCGGGACACCAGGGTTTGGGAGAGTTCCTCGGGCAACCGTTTTTGGGATTTCGGTTACCCGAAGAACGCCTCCGGCGAGCTGCTGGAAGAGTTGAAAGACGAAGGGCTGGTGGACCAGCCCTAGCGCCTCGTTACGCCCGGATCTGCTGGGCCAGATAGTTGTCCAGTCCGATCTCGTTGATCATGTGGAGTTGCGCCTCGAGATAGTCCACGTGTTCCTCTTCGTCTGTGAGGATCTTCACAAAGAGTTCACGTGAGCCGTTGTCCCCGGTCTCGACAGCCACCGGAATGGCTTGGTTGAGACGCTTGATGGCGTCTACCTCAAGCGCCAGGTCGTTCTCAAGCTGCGCCTTTACGTTGTTTCCCACGCGGATCGGGAAGAGTTCGGACATGTTCGGCATGCCATCCAGGAACAGGATCCGCTCCATGAGTTTTTCCGCGTGCGTCATCTCCTCGATGGATTCCTTGCGGGTATGTTCCGCCAGCCCCTTATAACCCCAGTTCTCGCACATTTCCGCGTGCAGGAAGTATTGGTTGATGGCCGTCAATTCGGCCTTGAGCACTTCGTTCAGCAATTGAATGATCTGAGAGTTGCCCTGCATAGTGGAGATTGTAGCAGTGGCACGTGGCTTGCTCAATGAATGAAAGTGTACAAGTGGTTCTTCCTATTGACGGTTTTACCCGCCGCGGCAGTGGATGATGCGGCGCTGTCGATGCTCATCCGGGCGCAGACGGATTTCGACCGGGTGGGTGCGTCGGCGCTGCCGGATGTGCGGGATACCACCCGCTGCACGCAATCGCAGGCGGTGGTGCTGCCGATGACGCGTCCGGCCGACCTGCCGGTAGTGCGTTTCCGCAAAGGCTGGTGCGAACTGCTGGGTGCCACCCTGGTGGATAGCCAGGCGGGCTATCGGCAGGCGGCGCAGGATTTCGCGCACGCCCTGGCTGAGTCGCCCAATCGCGCGCCGGAGCCGGTCTCGGCAGGGTTGCAGGTGCTCTCGGGCATTGCGCGGCTCCGGGCCGGCGCGGAACCGCAAGTCCTGCCGGATATCCGCGCGGGCTTCGAGAGCGCGGTGGCCACGCAGGCTTGTCCGGCCAGCGTGATGCCCGTGCGGCTGTGCCAGGAGCTGGTGTCCACGGCGCGGCTATGGCTGGGGTGGATGTCGCTCCGGGAAGGCAAGCTGGACGATGCGAAGCGCATGTTCCAGGATTTCCCCGAGATGGGCTGGCTGACATGGACGGAGGGCCGGCGGGCGCTCGAATCGAGGCGCTACGGGGAAGCCGCGGCTGCCATGGCGAAGGCCGTGGAGCGCTGGAACGCGGAAATCAAGTACCCCAAGGGCGGCACCGCCCACCTGCTAGGTCCAAAACCTGACCGGCTTGAGGCCATCGCGGACCTGGGCTCCACGCGGTATCTTGCGGGGGATTATACCGGGGCCGTCCAGAGCCTGGACGCAGCCGTGAAGGGCCGTCCGACCGACGCGCGCTCTATCTTCGTCCGCGGGCTGGCCCGCGAGGCGCTGGGGCAGCAGGAGGCGGCGCTCTCGGATTACCAGATCGCCAGCCGCACGGCATTCGCCAACCCCAACCTGCCTGCCGCGGCGGCACAGGCGCATCTCTACCGTGGGGTATGGCACTTCCGGCAGAAGGCTTGGCAGCGCGCGGAGAGTTCCTTCGCGAGCGCGTTGATGGCCGACGCAGGACCGTACCGGGCCGAGATTATCGCCTGGCGGCATTTGGCCGCGGTAGCCGGGGGGGCTTGCGAATCGTCGGCGGCCGAGCTCCGGCGGGCGCTGCCGGCGGCCTCCGGATTCTTCCCTCGTGCGGAAGCCGAGGCGCAGCTTGCCGCCTGTTCGCAGCCTGCCACCGTGAGTCGCCGCGAGTAGCCCCCGCGAGCGTTCAATGTGCTACAGTTGCAGGTTAATATGGCATCCCGCAGCGTCAACAAAGTCATTCTGATTGGCCATATCGGCAAAGACGCCGAGACCAAATTCACCCAGTCAGGCACCTCCGTTACCAATATCACCCTGGCTACCAACCGGCGCTGGAAAGACCAGCAGTCCGGCGAGTGGAAGGATGAAACCGATTGGCACCGGGTGGTCTACTGGCGGTCTGAGAACATCGCCAACTATCTGCTGAAAGGCAAGCAGATTTACGTGGAGGGACGCCTCCAAACCCGCAACTACGACGACAAGGAAGGCCGCAAGGTGTATGTCACCGAGGTAGTGGCGGATGACATCATCCTGCTGGGCGGAGGCCGTGAAGGCGCCGGCGCTGGCGAGTTCAACCAACAGGCTCAGCCCGTCTCTATGCCGCGCAGCGCGCGTGGACCCCAGCAGATGCCGTCCCAGGCTCCAGACCCCGGGATGAATCAGGCCATCTCCGACGACGACGTGCCGTTCTAGCGGACCTTCGGGGCCCGAGTTCTAGAGCAGGTCCAGCGCGGCCTGCAACTCGCTGCGGGTGTGTAGGTCTCCCAAGCGGGTGGTGGTTTCGATGCCCTGCTCGTAGATTTGCCTGGCCTCATCGGTGCGGGCCAATTTTTCGAGCGCCTGCCCGGCGTGGTAGTACGCGGCCGCGTAGTTGGGGTTTATCGACAGCAGCGACCGGAATTCGTCGATGGCCTTTTCCCACTGGCCCTCGGCTCCGTATGCCATAGCCAGTCCATAGCGGGAAAAGCTGTCGCTGGGGTTTTGCGCTACCATCGCTTGAAGAGCCTGGATCCGATCGTTCGCCATGCTTCCTGTGATACCATAACCGGGCGCATGGCGTGCCCCTGTTTCTATCCCACTGAACGGCTCGGTCCCGCACGGTCCATCTTGCCGTTGGGAGATGCCTGGGCGGGGGAATGCAGGGTATCCGGCTGCGAACCAGCGGCGTGCGAGGGCACGCGGTTGCTCAAGAGTTGCAACCTGGGCTACGCCCGCGGAGCCTGCGGCCGTTTTCCACTGGAAGGGCCGGATGCCGTGCGGTTTTCTATCACGCGCCGGACCGCCGCGGTGGTAAGCGTGTGCTGCGTGGTCGAGCGCGAGTACCTGCCCTTCAGCCGCAGCACCATAGTCTACGACGCGGACGGGCGGCGCTTCGTTGTCCCGCATCCCGACCCCACCATCGGCCAGCAGGCGCTGGCATATGTCGAGACCTATCTGCTCCGTACACAACGCTAATGATGGAAGCCAAACCCGTCCGCGAATCGCAATCCGAATACGCCGAACTGGCCCTGCCCAACGATGCGAATGGCCTGGGCAACGTTCTGGGAGGCAAGGTCATGCACCTGGTGGATCTGGCGGGCGCGCTGGCCGCCATGCGCCACGCGCGACGGTCCGTGGTCACCGCATCGATCGACCACATGAACTTCCTCAATCCGGTGCACATCGGTCAGCTCATCATGTTGAAATCCTCGGTTAATCGCGTCTTTCGCACGTCGATGGAAGTGGGGGTTAAGGTAATGGTCGAGGATCTGGCGACGGGCGCATTCTGCCATACGTCATCGGCCTATCTTACATTTGTGGCTTTGGATGAGGAGGGGAACCGGGTGCCGGTTCCTCCCGTGATTCCGGAAACAGACGAAGAAAAGCGGCGTTACGAAGAGGCGGGCAATCGAAGGGGGTACCGCCTCGCCTTGAGGGAGCGTTCGAAAAAATAGCCCGAACTGCCGCCCCGAGGCGCGGCCACCCTTATTGGTTCTCTTTGTACATGTACTTGATACAGGGCTTATATAGCAGCACGTTCGGCTCGCCGTCCCGATTCACCTTCAGGCAACATTTGTCGTACCACTCGATCACGCCGTGCAGGGTCTCGCCGTCGCGGAGCACGAAAACCATCGGGGTCTTCGCTTGCATCTGCTTCACATAGTAAAAATTTTCGGCGTTGGTCTGATCGGGCGGAATGGGTTTCTTCTGCGGTGGGCGGCGCGGAGGTGTAATCTGCTCCTTGATTTCGTTTAGGGACGGACGTATCAATTTTCGATTCACAGATTCCACGGAAGCCATCCTATTAAGCTGATTAGTCTGATTATAGACCGTCTTAAAGCTCAATGCATGAGCCGTGCGGTACTAGTTGGGTCACGTTGTCCGACTTGACCCTATAGATAACATAACGATAGAACGCCCGCAACCGGAAACGGACCCCAGGGCGGACCCCGGCGGCCGGGCCGGTTTGCGGGACAATAGGGTACATGCTGCTATCCCGTCTTGCGATGGCGTTGGTGGCTGTCTCCACACTTGCGGCGGAGCCCGTCGACTGGGTGCCCGCGCGCTGGCCATGGAGCGACCCTGCATCCCTCGACCTCATCGAGGGAACACCGATAAACTGTCTGCTGGTAAGTACCTGGACACAGGCGTTCGTGGAGGCGGCGGCCGCGCGGAAGCTGGCTTTGTTATCGGTGGTGCCGCCGGACGGCGATCCGGTCGCCGGGGCACGCCGTGCCGCCAAGGCCGGCTTGGCTGGGGTGGTGGTCGAACGGGAGTTGCCGGAGGACATCGCCCGCCAGGTCGCCGAAGCCGCCGCAGGCCTGGTGCTGATTGAACTCGGCCCCCGGCACCGCATGAAACTCGGGGGCGCCGCGCCGGTTATCGGGACGCGC
Organism: Bryobacteraceae bacterium; assembly: GCA_035561075.1. GTDB lineage: Bacteria > Acidobacteriota > Terriglobia > Bryobacterales > Bryobacteraceae > JAMCRM01. The sequence goes on along the minus strand of DATMYF010000187.1, from coordinate 61,070 downwards.
CAGGGAGTGTGGCCGGGCATTCAGGTGCTTGAGGGTGGCGCGGCCAAAGCCGCCCCGACGGGTTCCCCATGGATCGACACCAACTCCGGCTTCCTGCGCGCAGTGCGGGCGTGGGGCCACCGGACAATCTGGGTGGGCAGCGTGCCGCCCGCCGGGACGATCGTTTTGGGGGAGCGCTACCTTCAGGCGATCGCGGATTGCGCAATGGCCGGGGGGCGCTGGGTGGTATCGCTGGACAGCGATTTTGCTGCCCGCCTTGCGAAGCGTGAAGCGGCCGCCCTGCGCGACTGGAAGCGCATGGCGGCGATGCTGGCCTACTTCGAGCGGCACCCCGAGTGGCGCGGCTACGAGCCTGTTGGGAAACTGGCGGTCGTGCAGGACCCGGAGAACGGGGCGCTCCTCTCGGGCGGCATTCTCGACATGATCGGGGCACGTCATACCCCGGTGAGGCCGGTGCCCGTCGCGCGCCTCTCCCCGGAGGCCCTGGCCGGTTCCGCGATCACCGTGAATGTGGCCGGGGCGGAGCTACCGGCCGCCAAACAAGAGGTCCTGAAGGGCTTCGCCCGAGGCGGCGGGACGCTGCTCAACGCGCCTGCCGGCGCTTTGGCCGGGCATTCCCCCGATGCCGCTACCCTGACGCTTGAAAAGGCTGAACTGGAGCGCGTGGCCGACCTGTGGCGCGACGTGCAGTCCCTCATCGGCCGACGCAACCTGGGCGTGCGGCTGTTCAATGTCTCCGCCATGCTCTCGAACCTCCTCGCATCGCCGGACGGCAAGACGGTGGTCCTGCACCTTGTGAACTACTTCGGCTACCCTGTGGAGAGCGTGACGGTGCATTTGGAAGGCACCTTCCGAAGTGCCCGGCTGCTCAGCCCCAATGGTACGGAAAAGAACCTGGAAATATATCCCGTAGAGGGCGGGGTGGGAGTAGACATCCCCTCGGTTTCCGTCTGCGCCACACTGCGGCTAGACTGAAAGCAAGATGTCCGCTGTCACCCGCAGGGAATGGATTGCCGGCGCGCTGGGGGCGCCGCTTGCCGCAAACTCTAAAGCCGCGACCGTCGCGATTACCACGTGCCCGTCCTATGACGGCGACCTCGTGGGCGAGCTTGGCACGATGTTCGACCGCATCGGAGGTCTCGGCGGCATCGTGAAGGGTAAAACCATCACGGTGAAGCTTAACCTTACAGGCAGCCCGGGGCTTCGCGTCCAGGGACGTCCGCCGGGCGTAACCCACTACACGCATCCGAAACTTGTGGGCGCGGTGGCGCACCTGATGGGCAGGGCGGGGGCGCGCCGGATCCGGTTTGTCGAAAGCGCCTGGGCATCCGGCGGACCGCTTGAAGAGTGCATGCTGGATGCCGGGTGGAACGTGCGGTCGCTAGCCGCGGCGGCCCCGGCGGTGGAATTCGAGAACACCAACAATCTGGGCAAGGGCCGGGCCTACGCGCGGCTGAAAGTGCCTGGACGCGGGTATCTCTTTCCGGCTTACGACTTGAACCATGCGTTCGAAGATACCGATGTGTTCGTAAGCATGGCCAAGCTGAAGAATCACGAGACCTGCGGGGTGACGCTCGCATTGAAGAACTGCTTCGGCAATACGCCATCTTCCATCTATGGCGACGACGCCGGCGCTGCGGAGCCCAACGAGCATCCCGGCAAAGGTCGCCTGGACGTGCTGCACCTGGGGAAACGCGGGCCGTCCGGGTCGGCTCCCCAGGAGATCGATCCGCAGTCGAGCCGCGACCCCGGATACCGGGTCCCCCGAGTGATTGCAGACCTGGTGGCCGCGCGTCCCGTGGACCTTGCGATTATCGATGGGATCGAATCCATTGCAGGTGGGGAAGGGCCCTGGATCAAGGGGATCCGACTGGTGAAGCCCGGGGTTCTGCTGGCCGGCACCAATGGCGTTTCGACCGATGCTGTGGCGACGGCTGTGATGGGGTACAACCCGCGCGCGGCACGCGGCACGACGCCCTTTTCAGCTTGTGACAATCACCTGCTGCTGGCCGAGGCGCTGGGCGCCGGGAGCGCGGACCTGTCCCGTATCGAAGTGGCCGGTGTGCCTATCGAGCAGGCCCGCTTCCGCTTCGACGGGAAGTAAGGCTCCCGCAAGTTGCGCCGTGCAGCGCGTCATGGGATGTTATAGGCACGTATGCTGCGTGTCGGATTCGTTCTGGCGTTGCTGGCCGCCGCTGCCCCAGGGGAAACCGGGTGGAACCGGAAAGTGGAAGACGCCGCCCTGGAAGTCCGGTCGAATGCCGCCCGGGCTCCCAACGGGGTGGCGATCGATAGCTATCTGCGGGCAGCACAGCTCTTGCAGGATGCCCAGCCGCGGCTGGCGTGGGAGTTCGCCCTCGCCGCCGCCGACGCGCTGAAGACCCGCGAGTCCGTGGGGTACGAAGCCAACCGGGTCGTTCGGGTTCTGATGGCGATCAATCCCGCCGAGGGGGAGCGCATTGCCGCGACCCTGCCTGGCCGGCCAATCGCATACGGCGGGGTCGCGCTGCACTGGCTGGCAAAGGAAGAGTACGGCCGCGCGGCGGAGTTGGTGCGGCAGGCCTGGGGAGAGGGCGTCTGCTTCTCCGATACCCGCAGCGTGCTCACGCGTCTGCGGGAGGAACGCCCCGACGAGGCCGCCGCGCTTTACCGCGACATCGTGGCGCTCTTCCCGCTCGAAAACGCCACATTCACCAATGCCCGCACGCTGTTGAACTGCACCGCGGACCTCGCCGCGCTGGACCCGGCCGCCGCGTTGCCGGGCTTCGAGCGCCTGCTTGCCGCAACCGTCCGGCAGGATTTCGATAGCGAGGCCGGCCAGGAAGTGAAGGCGACCTACACGTTCGGGAAAGCGAAAGCCGAAATCGCGGGCGCACGTGAGTTTTTTCTGGTGCCGTTGGGCATCTATCTGCACACGCTCAATCCCGAATCGTATGCACGCAACCGCGTGCTGTTCGAGCCGTGGCACAACCAGATTGCGACGGTTACCAAAGAGAGCATGACCAGGACGGCGCGGCCGTCGCAGATGTCTTTGGCCCTGCGGAACTCCGCCGTACCGCCGCAACCGCCGCCGCCGATACCCGATGCGAAAGTGCCGCTTGCCGAGGCCCTGGCAGCAATTCAGAGGTTTCCCGTGGAGTGGCGGGCGCACGGTAATTCCACCCTCCTGCTTGGCCGCGAAGGCCTCGGCGACGACGAGCAACTCCAGCTCGCGCGCGAGATCCTGCGCCTCCTTCCCGGCACTCCCTTTACCCACAACCGGCTCCGCGTGGCAGCCGATTTGTTCACGCTGGTCGCCGAGAAGGCCTGGAAGCCCCTGGCGGCTCCGGCCGCGAATGCGTTGCGCGACAGTATTGCAGCCATCGGGAACTGCCCGGAACCCGAACGCTCGCGGTTGACGGGCTCCCTCGAGCTGGCTTCGGCCTACAACGCGCTGGCTGTGGGCTCGCGTGCCGCCGGTATCCCGCTCGGCGCCGCAGACCCGCCGCTGGCCGCCCGGAAGGCGATTCTCGACCTGAAGGACCTGCTCGACCAGAGGTTCGATTTCGAGCTGCCGGCCCTCGACGGGAGTCGTTACCGCTTGACTGCCCAGCGCGGGAAGGTAGTGCTGCTCAACTTCTGGGCTAGTTGGTGAGGGTCATGCCGGTCGGAGTTGCCGACCATCGAAAAGCTGCACAAAGAATGGAAGAGCAAGGGTCTCGCGGTGGTGGGGATCGATGGCGAGGAACCGGAACCGGTGGCGAGCACTTATAAGAAGATGGCCCTCACTTTCACCACGGTGTTCGATCCCGAGCAACGCGTACGTGCGCACTACGGCGGCATGGGCATTCCGTTTACCGTGATCATCGACCGCAAAGGTCGGGTCGTGGCTGAGTTCCTGGGCGGGCGTCCGGAAAAGGAACTGCTCGCGACGTTACGGCGCGCCGGGCTAAAGTAGTCCGTTATGGAGGTCCTGGCGCTCGCGGATGACCTGACCGGTGCGCTCGAGGCCGGCGCTAAGTTCGCTGCGGCCGGGGTCCGAACGGTTGTGACCCTCGGCGGCAATCTGCCGGCCGGGGTTCCCGTCGTGGTGGTCGATACCCAAAGCCGGCACCTGCCGGCGGAAGAAGCGGCCGGGCGCGTTTTTGACCTGGCACGTGCCGCCTTCGAAGCCGGCGCCCGCATGGTCTATAAGAAGACCGATTCCACCCTGCGGGGCAACATCGGCGCGGAACTCGGGGCCGTGGTGCGGGCTTCGGGCGGGACGGAACTCGTCTATGCCCCGGCCTACCCGGCTATGGGCCGCACCGTGCGGCAGGGGTGCCTTTACGTGGACGGTGTGCCGGTGAGCGAGACGGCTTTCGCCCGCGATACCTTGAACCCCGTGAGCGAAAGCTCGATCGTCCGCGTGCTCGCCGGGCAGACCAGCGCGCCCATCCGGGTGTGGGACGGGGAGACCGATGCCGATATCGAAGCCGCGGCGCGGGCTGCCATCCCGGCGCGTATGGCGGCAGGTCCGGCGGCCATGGCGGAGGCTCTGGCGGCACTGCTCCCACTGGAGCGCACCGCCACGCCAGGGTGGCCCGCGATGCGGCGCGCTTTGGTAGTGAACGGCAGCCTCCACGAAGCCTCCCGTTGCCAGGTGGCGCACGCGCGTGCCAACGGCTGGTCGTCTGGATGGCCCTGGCGGTTGCTGGCAAAGAGCGATCGCCGGGCTGTCCGGCAGACCATGCAGGGGGGGCGTCCCGATGCGTTGGTGGTTTTCGGAGGCGACACGGCGTTCGGCATTCTAAGAAATATGGGGCTCCCGGCCATTGAACCGATTCGCGAGATCCTCCCGGGGGTGCCGCTTTCGCGCATCGCAAGAGGCGGGCGCAACCTGTACCTGATTACAAAAGCCGGCGGCTTCGGACCGCCGGACGTTTTGACGCGCATCCGGGCGATCATAGAGAAAGGATCATGAAAACCTACGGGATCACCATGGGGGATGCCAGTGGCATCGGACCAGAGGTGCTGCTTAAGGCGTTCCGGGACGGGCAACTCGCCCCGCCGGTGGTGGCTTACGGGGATCTCTCCGCGCTCGAGTACTACAACCGCCGGCTCGGCTACGGGGTTCCACTCCACCGGATTGCCGCGCCCATGGAGTATCATGCGGGGCCGCTCAACGTGATCGACGCCGCGCTCCTGCGGCCGGAGGACGTCAACCCCGGAGTGCTCGATTGCAAAGCCGGCGCCGCCGCGCGCGAGTACGTGGTGGCGGCCACACGCGCTGCGCTCGCTGGTCAGATCGCGGCGGTCGTTACCCTACCCATGAACAAGGAGGCCACGCGCCTCTCGGACCCTGCCTTCACCGGCCACACGGAACTGATCGGTGGGTTGTGCGGAGTCGAGGACGTCACCATTATGCTGGTCTCCCCGCAGTTGATCGTCACCCACGTGAGCACGCACTGCTCGTTGCGGGAGGCGATTGAGCGGGCGAAACGCGGGCGCATCCAAACGATCCTGCGGCTCACCGCGGAGGCCGTAGCGCGGCTGCGGCCCAACCCGCGCATCGCGGTGGCCGGACTCAACCCGCATGCCGGTGAGAACGGGCTCTTCGGTGACGAGGAGATTCGCGAGATCCGCCCGGCTGTCGAGTGGGCCAGAAGCCAGGGCCTGCCGGTGGAAGGCCCCTTTCCGCCCGATACCCTGTTCTATCTTGCGGTGCGTCGGAAGCAGTTCGATGCGGTGGTCTGTATGTACCACGACCAGGGGCACGTCCCGCTCAAACTTCTGGATTTCGAGGCCGGGGTGAATGTCGCGCTGGGGCTGCCGATCGTGCGCACGTCGGTCGACCACGGCACGGCGTTCGATATCGCGGGCAAGGGACAGGCATCAACGGCCAGCTTCGTGAGCGCGCTGGAACTGGCCGTAACGCTCAGCCCAGCTTGACGCGCTTCAGGTCGATTTTGTCCTCGTCGGCCTCGCCCAGGCCCAGCAGCGCGGCTAATTCCACGTGCTCCGGCTGCATCCGGACGAAGGTGCTGTCGTTGTCGCGGGGCGCCAGCGCGAGGGGCTGCATCCCGACCGCCGCGCGCTTGTCGTCGAGCACGTTCCAGCCGACGCGGTCGACAGCCACAGGATCCGTCGCGAAGTACATGGTCTTGTGCTCCCACATGTACTTCCCAACCTTACTCCCGGGTCCGCCGTGGTACGCCCCCAGGATGCCGTCGATCACATTCAGGACAATCTTCTGGCGGAAGACCGGCAGGTCCACCACGGTCGGGATGAACATTCCGCAGGAGTTAGCGGAACTGGAGACGTGGCTGCGGGCCACATTGTTGACCATGCCGTGAGACAGGTTCTTGAGCGCGATGGTGACGCCCGCCGACTGGTGATGCTTCAGCACCCCCAGGTTGATCACCTTGTTCACTTCTTTGCTGAGGAACTTCGCCACGTACGAACGTCGATGGTGCGAATCCGCCGGGTTGCCGCTGCGGGCGACTAGCGCCATTTCCATGTACATGTCGCGATCGTAGCCGTCCATGTCGAGTTGCAGCAGGCCGACGCCGGGGCTGGTGCGGGCGCCATCGTCGGTGGCATAGGTCCAGCGGACGCCTTCGGGAAGCCATTTTTCGAAGCCCCCGCTCATGAACTGCCGCCGGTAGCGGTCGTAGGCCACGACGTCCTTGTGCGGGATTCCGCACTCTCCCAGTCCTGCCACGAGTTCCTGGAAGACTTCCGCCGCGGAGATCACGTACGGCTGCCCCACCGGATTGACCTTGATCCCCACCACATCGCCCTTCTGGAAGAAGACGCGCCACGCATCGGTGGCCGAGGGCGCGCCGGTCAACTCCATGAGGCCCTTCCGGATCATCTCCCGCACAGGCTCCCGCTGGTACTTGCCTGAGATGATGCTCGCGGGATGTTCAACCGCGACCACGCGGCCGCGATACGGCCCTGGTATCCCAAGCGGCAGGGGCGCGGCCTGGGACTGCTCGCGCAACGTCGCGAAACCCGCGGCGGCCAAGGCGCCGGTGAGCAACTGCCTTCGTTTGAGGTCCATCGAAACCCCCTCGATCTTTGATGAGTATATCGTACGCGGCTTCGGCCGTGCTTGTGCGCTATTGTACCCTGGGCCTATGGCGTGGATTTACCTGTTCATCGCGGGGCTGCTCGAAACGACCTGGGCGGTGGGGTTGAAGTACACCGAGGGATTTACGCGGCTGGGCGCGAGCGTCTTCACGCTCGTGACGATGGCCGGGAGCGTGTGGCTGCTTGCCGTCGCCATGCGGACGCTCCCGCTGGGCACCGCCTACGCGGTGTGGACCGGCATCGGCGCGGTGGGCGCGGCCATCGTGGGGATGGCCGCTTTCGGGGAACCGCGCACCGCCGCCCGCATCTTCTGCCTGTCCCTGATCGTGATCGGGATCGCCGGGCTGCGGCTGGTATCGGCGGAGCGTTAACGGGCTGCTAGGCCACGAACTGCCGCAGGTACGCCAGCGACTGCGTGAGGGACGCCTTGCGCCGCTCGATCGAACCCTCGTAGGCGCGATCTTCCACTTCTACACAGACGGGGCCGGCGTAGCCCGTGTCGCCGAGCGTGGAGAAGAAGCGGCCCCAGTCCACATCGCCCAAGCCGGGCAGTTTCGGGGTGTGGTATTCGAGCGGATGCGCCAGGATGCCCGTGTAGTCCAGCTTATGGCGGTCGATGCGTGCGTCCTTGGCATGCACGTGGAAGATCCGCGGCCCGAATTCGCGTAGCGCCCGCAGGTAGTCCATTTGCTGCCAGATGAAGTGCGAGGGGTCGAAATTCAGCCCGAAATTGGGGCTGGGGATCTCCTCGAACATGCGGCACCAGACGGCCGGACTATGCGCCAGGTTCTTGCCGCCGGGCCATTCGTCACGGGTGAACAGCATGGGGCAGTTCTCGATGGCCACCTTCACGCCGCGATCTTCTGCATGGCTGATGAGCGGTTTCCAGACCTCGCGGAAGCGTGGCCAGTTATCCTCCACAGAGCGTGTCCAGTCGCGCCCGATGAAGGTGTTCACCACACCCACGCCCAGTGCCTGTGCGGCGTCGATCAGCTTCCGGATGTGGGCGATATAGACCTCCGCTTCGGCCCGGTCCGGCGCCAGGGGATTGGGGTAATAGCCGAGGCCGCTGATGGCGAGCCCGGAGGTAGCTACCTTCTCGTTGATGCGCGCCGCCTCGCCGGCATCGACGCTGGTCACGTCGATGTGGGTCACCCCGGCATACCGGCGTTCCGCCTTGCCCGGCGGCCAGCACATTAGTTCCACGCACTCATAGCCCGAAGAGGAGCCGAATGCCAGCACCTCTTCGAGCGAGAGGTCCGGCAGAATTGCACTGACAAATCCGAGTTGCATGAAGACTCTCCTGGTCTTGGGAATCGTTAGTCCGCGGGCGGCACCGCCGCGATGCGCGCGATGAGCGCGGGCCCCGGCCGTTTGCGGCACCCATCCAGCATAACGCGCCCTTAGGCGGCCGTATCGGCGGGCTTGCGGAATGTCCGCCCCAGCAACAGCATCAGCAACAGCGCGGCCAGGGGGTGCATCAGGCCCGCGATGACGAAGATGGGCTTGTAAGAGAAGCTGGACACGATGTAGCCGGTCCCCAGGTTGGCGATCATCCCCCCTACCGCCCCGCCCATGCCGGAGAGCCCCGTGGCGGTGCCTACGCGGGGGCCCGGGAACAGGTCTGTAGGCAGCGTCAGCAGGTTCGAGATCCAAAGAGCGTGGGCGAAGGTGATCACGCAGGTGAGCCCGATGGCCATCCACGCTTCGGAGACGAAGGGGGCCATGATGGAGATGGGCATCAGGGCGGCGGCTGAGAGCAGCACCGTGCGACGCGCCCGCGCCAACGGCCATCCGCGCCGCATCAGGTGCCCGGAGAACCACCCGCCCAGCAGGTACCCGACATCGCCGAAGATGAACGGCACCCAGGCGTATTTGCCGATCATGGCGAGATCGAAGCCGCGCTCGCGCCGCAGGTACTCCGGCAGCCAGAAGATCACGAAGTAGATCACGGGATCGGTGAAGAATCGCGCCGCCACCAGGGAGTAGCACTCGCGCATGCGCAGCACCCGCAGCCAGTCACCGGCCGGCGCGCGCGCGGGAGCGGTTTCCTCGGGCGGCCGGACCTTGTCCTTCAGGTAGTCCCATTCCGCCGCGGTGATGTGCCTGGAGCGGTGCGGCGGCTGGTAGAGCACCAGCCAGAGAAGCAGCCAGATGAATCCCAGGGAGCCGGTGAAAAGAAATGCCGTGCGCCACCCAAAGTTCAGGGTAAGGAAGACTACCACGGGGGGCGCCAGGGCGGAGCCCATTGACGAACCGGCATTGAAGATCCCCACCCCGAGGGCGCGCTGGTCCGCGGGGAACCACTCGGCCACTGCCTTGGCGGCAGCGGGCCAGTTGCCCGGCTCCCCCAAGCCCAGCAGGAAGCGCCAGAACGTCAGGCTCCACTTGCCCACTGCAAAAGCGTGCCCCATGGCGGCCACGGACCAGACCGAGATGAACAGCGCGAAGCCTCGGCGCGTCCCCAGCCGGTCCACAATCGGGCCGGAAGCCGCATACATAATGGCATACGCAGCCATGAACCAGAACAGAATCTGCCCGTAATCCTGCTCGGACATCCCCAGTTCAGCCCGCACGTGCGGTGAAACCACGGAGAGCATCAACCGGTCCGCGTAGTTGATGGTGGTGGCCAGAAACAGCATGCCGGCAACCACATAGCGGAACCCGGGGACCCGAAGGCGCGCCATTTACCGACGCATCATAACATGTGCAGGCGGGACGAACATTTTCCCACGGCTGCCGTAGGATACTTCAGAGTGGAGTACATGGAAGGCGATGGCATCTAAAACAAGCGCATCACGCCGGCTGCTGGTCGTGGCAGTCGGCGCTTTCGTACTGTTGGCAGGGGCCATCGACCTGTGGCGACGCCACGCGCCCGCCGGGGAGAGCGCTCCCGTGCGCCTAACCAACGACGCGGGCCTCACTACCGAGCCGGCCTTGTCTCCGGATGGCAAGCTGGTCGCCTATGCCTCCGACCGCGGCGGGCCCGCGCTGGACATCTGGGTACAGCCCGCGCGGGGCGGACAACCGCGCCGCCTTACCACCGGCGATGCCGACAACCACTCGCCCGCGTTCTCGCCCGACGGCTTGCGGCTGGCTTTCCGGTCCGAGCGCGGCACCGGTGGCGTCTATATTGTCCCGGTGCGCGGCGGCGAACCCGTGCTGGCGGCCGAAAACGGCCGCGACCCGCAATTCTCCCCGGATGGCAGCCAACTGGCGTGGTGGGTGCCGCTGCCCGAAAACCGTGCCGAGCTCCGTGTGGGCCCCGCGTCGGGTGGCGAATCGCGACGCCTGTGTCCTGAGTTCCGAATGGCACGCTATCCCGTGTGGTCTCCCAACGGAACGCACCTGCTCTTTTTCGGCGACGACGGGCGGCGCTCGGACTGGTTCGTGGTGCCCGCCGCGGGAGGGCAGCCCGCCGGTACCGGCGCCCGCGCCATCCTGGGAATCCAGGGCTTCTGGACCGACGTCGTCCCCACCGCGTGGACGCGTGACAGCATCCTCTTCACCGGCCGGTCGCAGAAAAGCGTGAACATCTGGCGCATGCCGATCTCGGCGGAACTGATGCAGTGCACCGCCGGGGCAAAGCAGATCACCTTCGGCGGGACCCGCGAAATGCACGCTTCCGCCTCTAACGACGGCACCGTGGCGTGGGCGGGAACCGCGGTTGCGAAGGGTGTCTGGATGTTGAAGCTGGATGCTAAAACCGGCGCCGCTTCGGGCGAACCGATAAAGCTGGCCGATGGCGATGATGAAGGAGCGCTCGAACCGTCGGTCTCGGCCGACGGCAGCCGGATCGCTTTCCGCCGTAAGGAGGGCTTTTGGGTGAAGGATGTCAATGACGGCCGCGAAACGGAGCTGAAGATTCCGGCGCACCGCAACTCCCCCGCGGTGATCTCTCCGGACGGCAGGCGGGTGGCCTATCATGAGCACGACGTGATCTTCTCGGTGCCCATTGAAGGGGGCGAGCCGCAGCGCATCTGCCAGCACTGCTGGGGGATGGGCGGCTGGTCCGCCGATGGCGCGCGAGTCCTGTTCAATAACCGCGATGGGATCTCCCTGGCCTACACCGCCAGCGGCGAGAGGCGCGAAATCCTGCGCTATCCCAAAGCGCCGGTGCAGGATGCTCGATTCTCGCCCGACGGCCGTTGGATCGCCGTCGAGATGCGCCGCCGCGCCGGACGGCAGATCTGGATCGCGCCCTACCGCGAAGGCCCGTCGCCAAAGGAAAGCGAGTGGATCGCCATCACGGAGGAAAGTGCTCATAGCCGCAATCCATCGTGGTCGGCTGACGGCACCGTGCTCTACTATCTTTCCGGGCATGAGGGCTTCCGTTGCATCTGGGGCAGGCGGCTCGACCGCTCGACGCATCGCCCGGTCGGCGAGCCGTTTGCGGTGCGGCACTTTCACCAGTCACGCCAGGCGCTGACCGACCCGCGCAATCCCGGGGAGATGAGCCTGGCAGCCGCGCGCGACCGGTTGGTTTTTTCGATGTACCAGACCACCGGCAATGTCTGGCTGATGGCCGGGCGGTAAACAGGAAAGTCACTGCTTCACACGCGCGGCAACGCGTCCTAACCCTGCCGCTCCGGATGTGACCCTTGCGCTCCGATAGCGGCATGTGCTAACAATGTGCGCCGGAGGATACTATGAGCTTAAGGGCCACGCGCGCTGCGGCCGGTTGTGCCGTATTTGCCGCCAACCTGATCCTGTTCTCTTGTGCTTCGGGTCCGCGACCCCCCGAGAAGGGGACGCCGGCGTTCTTTTGGACCGCCGCCAAGGAGAGTTACGCCACCGCCGACTACCTGAAGACGGTCGAGAACCTGGAAAAGGTGGTCTCCACCGAGAATGAATTTGCCGCCGCCGCGCGGCCGTGGTTGCTGATCATGACCTCGGGCCTGACGCAAGGCTATATGGAAGCGGCGGACTTTTTCGAAAGTGGTGCGCGCGTCAATAAGGCCGACCCGACGACTTTCCGCAAGCAGGTATCGCAGAATCGGGGCGCAGCGGGCCGCATGTCGTTGCGGTTTGCCGAGGTGTTCGGCACATTCCAGAAAACCACAGACGACCCGGTGGTGCTGGCGTTCCCCTTCCCCACGGGCAGCGCCGCACAGGTCGGTCTGCTGGTCAGAGTGGGAAACGGCATTCTGCCCCAGGCGTCTGAGATCGATTCGGCACTGAAGAGCGCCGTCTCGCGAGCCGTGCTGCTTACCACGTGCCGGGCCGCCGGGAGCCCCGATGATTCCGCCAAGGCGCGGGAATTGTTCAAATCCGGGGAAGTCAAAGTGCCGCGCGGGCAATTCATCCTGGCCATGGCGGATGCCATGCACGACAGCGCCGCACTCTACGGCCGCAACAAGCTCGATGAGCCCCAGAAGATGATGATCCTCTGCACGCGAGCGGAAGAGGCGCTGAAAAGCGTCCCCGCCTCAAAGGAAAGCAAGGAACTGCTGCTCAAGATCCAGGCCACGCTGAAGAAGAACAAGACCTAACCCCCGACCCCGGCGGGAGCGGTTCCGGCCGCTCCCGCTACAGCAACTCCTCCATCAACGTCGTCAGGTATTCCGCATCGAACGGGCCGCTGCGGTAGGTGCGTTCGTCGAAGTAGCGCCAGAACCGGCGGTCCTTTTCCAGACAGTAGAACAGCCAGTGCTCGCGGATGAGATTCTGCTCCAGGAGTTTCTGGTTAAAAGAACGGACTGAGCCCTCAATCGTATAGGGAATGCGGAATTCTTCGCTCGAGACCAACTCAGCGGTAGCCCGAAAATCAAGTTGCAGGATGCGGCCGTTCACATTGATCTGGATCAGATTGGGCGCATCGTCGTGAAAGTTATCCGGCCCGTACGACGGGGGGTCGAGGTCCACGCGGGCATTCTTGAGCAGCAGGTTCAGGCGCTCGACAAAAGCGGCGCACGTCTGGTGCAACTCCACGGCCGCGGTGCGGCGCAGTTCCTCGATCTCACGGGCGCGGCGCAGAGCCAGATCGTCCTTTTCAGCAAGCGCATCGATGTGTTCAGCCAGTTTCGACAGTCGGTCTCGGTGCAAGGGGGGGTTGCTCCAGGTTGCGGCCGATCCAGACGATTTTGGCCCGCACCACTTCCAGGATATTCCGATCCGACAGGGAAATGAAATCCCCGGCGTCAGGATCGGGAGCGCCCGGTGCGAGCAGGTAGAGCCGGTCTGAGACGCGGCGGAGGCGCCGGACCAGGCCCTCATCGCCTAAATCGATGGCGTAGCAGCCATCCCCCGCGGGTTCCCTGCGGCGCGCGTAGGAGCGGTCGAGCAGGGCCATGTCGCCGCCGCGAAATAGGGGCCGCATGAGCAGGTCGTCCCCTAATTCCACTAGTACGGGGTCGCGCAGACGCTCCAGTTCCGATGCCAGAAACGGAAATGGTTGCCAGGCGGATTCGGCCGAGGGGTACGGTTCGCCCGGGCCGAGGCGGCCTTCCAGAACGGGAACGGCCCCGTGCCGGGCGTTGGAGCGCTCGCCGCAGGCCCGCAACTCCTGGGGGTCCAGCAGGTCGAAAAGGCAGAGGTTCAGGTTTCGGAGCACCTGGTCCGCCATGCCGGTCGAGAGCAGGCGCGTCCCTTTTAGAACATTATGCAGGTGCGGTTGGGAGACGCCCGTCAGGCGGGCGGCGCTGCGCTCCGTCAGTTCGCCGCTGCGCACCCGCGAGCGGAGGTGCGCAACTAATCGGTGCTGGAGCATCACGAAGTGCATGCTGAATACCTCACTCTATTTCGCCCAGGAATAGAGGCATACAATTCTGGAATTCTAAGTAATATCCGGGCTGCTTTCAGAATTGATTTTCAGCTGTTTCATTAGCTAATGTAAACTCCGATATGTCTTAGTGTTACGGAGTATTCCGGGGGCTTCTTCGGAAACTGCTTATACTTTTTCGGATAAGAAATGTTTGACGGAATAGGAGCGATTGATACAGTTGAGGGCAGCTTTTAGGATATCGGCGCCCGGCGCTTTCGCGGTACGTGAGGCGCAGGCAGGAGGACGCCGGAAGGACATTCTTCGAACATGCTGTGGACTCGAACGGAAACTATCGGATTGGCGAAGTCGTCGTGCACGCATTGCCATGGTTTGGGACTGCGTACAACGGAGAAGACGGGCAAGGAACAGCCCTGCAACTGCGTCTTCAGGTCCATCTTTCGCGCCTGTTACGCGCGGTTTCGCGAGTGCGTCGTGAAGGAAAAACGCATGAGCCGGGTGAGTCTTGAATTCTATCGGGGAGGAAAAGATTGTCGGTATACTTATGCCCGCAAAACAGAGGATTATTTGGCGGATTTTTGTTTAGTAAGCCGCCGCGCTCTCGACGAATTCGAATATCGAATTTTTCGTTTTCATTTCCTGTTGGGCGCCGATTGGAAGCTCTGCTGCCGGCAACTGAAGATCGACCGCGGCAATTTCTTTCATACTGTGTACCGTATTGAGCAGAAGCTGGGGCGGACGTTTCGGGAACTGGAGCCCTACAGCCTGTATCCGCTGGACGAGTATTTCGGGGGGAAAATTGTCAAGGCGCATCCCGGGCTCGAACCGCCGGTTGGCGGGAACGTGAAGGTGATGCCGGTGCGCACCGGGCGTCCGGGAGGGAGTGTCCGGAAATCGGCCTGACGCACGGGCTGTGTGGGGGCCGTTCAGCCGGCCTCCACCACTTTCGTCGTATCCTGAGGATGGCGCCGCCAGATGCCAGTTTCCACTCTATGGACAACCTGACACACACGGCAACGGGTCTGTTCCTGAGCCGTGCCGGCCTCCACTTCGGCGTTCCGCACGCCGCCTGGATCATGGTGCTGGCCGCCAACGCCCCGGATATCGATGTGGCGAGCCTGGCGGGCGGCTCGATTTCTTACCTGGGCTGCCACCGGAACATCACCCATTCCTTGCCGCTGTTGCCGGTGATGGCGCTGCTGCCAATACTGCTGGTGCGCCTGGTAACACGCAAACCGCTGCCGTGGAGGCGGGCATATGTGGTTTCCCTCATCGGGTTGGGATCCCACCTGGCTCTCGACCTGACCAATATGTACGGCGTGCGGCTGCTGGCGCCGATCCGCGAGCGCTGGTTCCAACTGGATATCTTCAGCGTAGTGGACCTGTGGATCTGGGCGGTGATCCTGTTCGCGCTGGCGGGACCGTTCGTAGCCAGGCTGGTGAACGCGGAGATCGGAGCGCGGCGCAAGCCGCCGGTGCGCGGCTTCGCCATCTTCGCGTTGGTGTTTTTAGTCCTGTACGCCGCCGGCCGCGGTGTCCTGCATGAACGCGCGGTGGCCGTGCTCGATGCGCGGCTTTACGAGGGCGCCGTGCCGCTGCGGGTGGCGGCCCAGCCGCGCTTCGCCAACCCCCTCGCCTGGCGCGGTTTGGTGGAAACGAGCGAATTCTACAGTGTCCACGATATCGAGCTGTTGGGCTCGTTCGATCCCTCCCGGGGGCGCCGGTTCTATAAGCCCGAGGCGGGCCCGGAAATCGAAGCCGCCCTCCGGACCCGCACCATGCGGGAGTTCCTGCGTTTTGCGCAATATCCGCTCTGGCGGGTATCGCCCAATGGCGATGCGCAGCCCGGCACGCGTGTGGAGGCATTCGACATGCGTTTCGGCACGCCGCTCGATCCGGGATTCATGGCGGCGGTGATCCTCGACGAGCGCCTGAACCCGGTTCGGGAATCATTCACCTTCGGTCGCCCCCGGTAACCTGCCGGAAGACGCGCAGCAGGTTGCCACCCAGGAATTTGCGGATGCGCTCCTCCGAGTAGCCGCGCCGCAGCATGGCATCGGTGATCATGGCCAGATCGCGGATATCGCGCATGCCGCGCGGAAGCGTCGGTCCGCCGTCGAAGTCGCTGCCCAGCGCGACGTGGTCTTCGCCCACCAGTTGGATGGCGCGATCCACCACTTCCACCCAGCCATCCGCGTTGAGCTTGATGTCGTCGGGCGCGTTCACCCCTACCATGGGGAATTGCGGGGCCACGTGTTTGTCCACTTCCAGGATGGACATTCCGGCGCCGCGCCGGGCGATCTCGGAGGTGTCCCAGAAGGGCTTACCGGCATGCGCGGTGCGCCAGTCGAAGACCTTGCGGTTGTGGAACTCGTTGCCGATCTGGAAGCCGATCACTCCGCCTTTGGACGCCAGTTTCTTGAGTAGGCCGTCTGGCATGTTACGTGGGATGTTGTTGAAGCTGCGCAGGCCGTGGTGGGTGGCGACGAGCGGATCGGTGCTGATGTCGAGCGCCTGGTCGATGGTCTCGTCCGAGGCGTGCGAGACGTTGATGATCATGCCCAGCCGGTTCATCTCCCGCACCACGGCTCGCCCCTGTTCGTTGAGCCCCTTCCACTTCGGAGGGGAGCAGCACGAATCAGCGAAGTTGTTGCCCCAGTTATGTGCCGAGAGTTGGGCCGAGCGCAGCCCCAGGCGGTAAAGATTGCGGAGCACCCCGAGATCGCCGTCGAGGTCGAAGCCGCCCTCGAGGTCCAGCACCGCGGCAATGCGACCGCCGCGGTTGATGCGCTCGATATCGGGGGCGTTGAGGGCCAGGGCGATGGTGGCGCGGTTCTCCTCGAGTTGCCTTAGGGCGAGGTCGATGAGTCGCATCGCCTGCTTGGTTTCATAGCGGGCGGGATAGTATTCCTCGGTCACGAAGACCGAAAAAAACATGGCGTCCACCCCGCCTTCCTTCGCGCGCGGCAGGTCAAACTGGCCGTCCGGGACACGTTCCCCTATGTTGCCGCCGTGGTAGAACTGGCGGTTGATGACGTGGATGTGGCCGTCGAACACGAAGGGGTCGTCATGAAGCTTGCGGGCGCGGTCGGAAACCTGCGCGGCAAGCGGCAGCAGAACGGCGAGCAAACCAAGGTAGCGTTTCAAAGCCGAACCTCGTACCAAGCATTATAATGGCCGATGTTCGAGCCGGGGGGTGGAATGAACGTTACCAGGAGAGAACTGCTGGCCGGAGCCGGGGCGGTTCCATTGTTTGGCGCGCCCGCGCGTCCGAAAATCGCGGCGGTCGCCACTGTCTATTTCCGAATGTCCCACGCGCAGCACATCGTGGACCGGTTCCTCGATGGCTACGGCTGGAACGGCGAGCATCACCGGCCCGCCATGGACCTGGTGTCTCTCTACGTAGATCAGGTGGGCGATACGGACCTCAGCCGCGAGCGCGGTGCGCGCCATCCGGAGATGAAGCTCTGCTCCACCGTTGCGGATGCCCTTACGCTGGGCACCGGAAAACTGGCGGTGGACGGGGTGGTGCTGGTCGGGGAGCACGGAAAGTACCCGCGCAACGAAAAAGGGCAAACGCAGTACCCGCGTTATCAGTTTTTTCAGGAAATCGTAAAGGTGTTCCGTGACAGCGGCCGCGCCGTACCGGTGTTCAATGACAAGCACCTGTCGTGGAATTGGGATTGGGCTAAGGAGATGTACGACACGGCACACAGGATGCGCTTCCCGCTTATGGCGGGGTCGAGCTTGCCGGTGACGTGGCGTACCCCGTCCGTGGAAATGCCGTCCGGCGCAAAGGTGCGGGAGGCTATGTGCGTTGCCTATGGCGGAGTGGATAGCTACGACTTCCATGCGCTTGAGACCATCCAGGCGATGGTGGAACGGCGCAAGGGCGGAGAGACCGGCGTCAGGTGGGTGCAGGCGTACCGGGGGGAGAAATTCTGGGAGGCCTACCGGGAAAAGGTCTGGCCCCACGCACTGATGGAGGCGGCGCTCTGCCGCAGTCATACCCTGACCCCCGCGCGCGAAGGCTTCAATGACATCTTCCCCACTGCTGACGACATGCGGCGGATCGTGAAGGACCCGGTGGCCTACCGGTACGAGCACTCCGACGGCG
Organism: Bryobacteraceae bacterium; assembly: GCA_035561075.1. GTDB lineage: Bacteria > Acidobacteriota > Terriglobia > Bryobacterales > Bryobacteraceae > JAMCRM01. The sequence goes on along the minus strand of DATMYF010000187.1, from coordinate 43,179 downwards.
CGATGGCTACCATGCTGCTGATGAACGGACTCGTGCGGGACTTCAACTTCGCCGCGCTTCTGGACGGCCGCTCCGAGCCGTTCTCGACGCAGATGTACCTGCCCATGCCCGACGGGCGCACGACCCTGGCCAACTTCTTCAGCCCCCTGGTGAACAACTTCGAGAAGATGTTCCTGACCGGCAAGCCGACTTACCCACTGGAGCGCACGCTGCTCACCACGGGACTCACGGCGGCCGGCGTCGAGAGCCTCCACCGGGGGCAGGCGCGCTTTGAAACGCCGCACCTGGCGAACATCCGTTATCAGGCAACCCGGGAATCGACCTTCTGGAGGAGCTAGCCGTGGCCAAAAGAATCGCCGTCGTCACCACGATTTATCGGTACCTGTCGCACGCGCAGCACATGGCCGACCGGTTCCTGGTGGGCTATCCGCTGAACGGCGGCTGGCACAAGCCGGAGCTTGAAACCGTTTCCCTCTGGGTGGACCAGAAGCCGGATGGCGACTTGAGCGATGCGCGCGCCGCCGAGTTCAAGTTCAAGGTCTATCCCACCATCGCGGAAGCACTGCGCTGCGGCCGGGACAAACTCGCCGTGGATGGCGTGCTGCTCATCGGGGAGCACGGCAAGTACCCACGCAACGAGAAGGGGCAGGTACTGTATCCACGGCACGAGTTCTTCCGGCAGATCGTGGAAGTGTTCGAGCGCGACGGTCGGGCCGTGCCGGTTTACAACGACAAGCACCTGTCCTACAGTTTCGAGAAAGCCAAGTGGATGGTGGACGCCTCGCGGCGGTTGAAATTTCCCGTGCTGGCGGGCTCGTCGCTACCGGTGACGTGGCGGCTGCCGGATATCGAACTGCCGCTGGGCTGCGAAGTGGAGGACGCCCTGATGGTGGGAGTAGGGGGCTCGGACGCCATGGACTTCCACGCGCTTGAGGCCATGCAGGCGATGCTCGAGCGGCGGAAGGGCGGGGAAACAGGCGTTAAAGCAGTGCAGTTGATCGACGGCGACGCCGTGTGGACGGCGGGCGAGGAGGGCCGCTGGTCGAAGCGTCTGCTCACGGCCGCGCTTTCGCGCAGCGATACGCCCCTGGGTCTTACGGTAAAAGACGGCCGCACCCAGGATCTCGTCCATAATGGCGAGTTGCGGAAGCTTGTGCAGAAGCCGGCGGCCTACTTCATCGAGTACAACGACGGGCTGCGTGCCACACTGCTGATGCTGGACGGCGCGGTGCGGGACTTCAACTTCGCAGCGCGGGTGAAGGGGATTGGGGTGCAGTCCACGCAATTCCTGCTTACCCCGGTGCCCAACGTGACGTACTCGGCGTGCCTGATGGGCAAGGTGGAAGAGATGATGGTGAGCGGCAGGGCACCCTACCCGGTGGAGCGCACGCTGCTGGTGAGCGGTGTGCTCGAAAGTTGCCTTACGTCGCGCCTCGAAGGCCACCTGCGCCTCGAAACACCGTACCTGAACGTGCGGTACCAGGCGCCACGGGAGCCGCAGCACGCGCGGGGCTAGGCGGCTGACCTTTTCGCTACAGGAAGCTTACACGGGGCAGACAACCTGCGCAGGCCCGCGCCGTACTTTGAGAAGGTGAAACGCTTTCTGGGCGGAGTGATCGCGACCCTGTTGTTTCAGGTGAGCGTAGTGGCACAGGACATCTCGCTGGCCGGCGGAGGCGGATTCGCCGCAGGCGAGGAACGCAAAACACGAGCTGTTTCCGGCATTGGGTTTTCAGCCGGAGGTCCGTCCCTCTGCAGGCACCGGTTCCAATTCGATTACCTGTTTCACAACGTGCATGGTTCGGCCGAAGGCTTGCATTTCGCGACGGGGAGTTATGTGATTCAGAGCCGGGCGGGCCGGTCACGTCCCTTCTTCCAGGTAGGGGCCGGTGTGGTATCTGCTGAACAGGACAGAAGCCTGGCCGTGGTTTTTGGCGCGGGCGCCACAATCGACCTCTGGAGAACACTCTTCATACGGCCCCAGGTACGTCTGTACGGGCATGTCGGTCCCACCCTAACGTTCCTGTCTGGCATCGCGATCGGTTGGCGTTTCTAACAACCCGGCTGCTGCCTGATCCAGGAACCAGACCACATCGTCGCCGGAGGCTATCTGGGCCGGGTACCGCCGCGGGTTGTAGGGCTCGTTAAAGGTGTTGCGCACGGCGCGGGCCTTATCTTCGCCGGTCACCAGAAACACCGTATGGCCCGCCGCGAGCAGTGCGCCGGGCAGCAGCGTCACGCGCCACTGGCGCGGTGTCTCCGCGTAGACGGCCGCGGCGATGCGGTCACGGTCTTCGAGCAGAGGGCTTCCAGGGAAGAGGCTGGCGGTGTGGCCGTCGACACCCAAGCCGCACTGTACGACGTCGAAGCGGGGCAACTCCGCCGAACCAAGGCGAAAGAAATCCCGAATCTCCTCCACGTAGCGTTGCGCTGCCTCTTCGGGTGGACGTTCGCCCTCGATCCGGTGGACATTTTGCGGCGGGACGCGCGCGGGCAGAAGCAGGTGCTCCCGCGCCAGGCGATAGTTGCTCTGGGGATCGTCAGGGGGCACCGGGCGTTCATCCACCCAGAAGAAATGCACGCGGTCCCAGCGCACCTCGCGGGAAGCCAGCCGTTCGAACAGCAGCTTGGGGGTGGATCCGCCGGAGATCGCGAAGGTGGCGCGGCCCTGCCGTGAGACCGCTTCGTCGAGGAGCCCGGCCGTGTAGCGAGCGCACGCCTCGGCGGCCGATTCGGGTTCGGAATAGCGCTGCCATCGGCCGCTCATGAAGCTGAAGATACTCCTAGCCGGGCGGCCGAGGGAAGGATCCTGTCGAAGACGGGATCGCGGCCCGGGATGCGGACCTCCTCCGCCAACAGGGCGTGCTCGGGAAGACGGGCGATGGCGGTGCGCTGGGCGGCGTCTCCGGCGCGGACGTCGGCACAGCCGCGTGTGGAGAGCCCCACTGCAACATCGAGGCCATCTCCGCGCAATGCCACCGAACGGACTCCGGGCGGCACGCCGGCAGCAGCTTCGAACGTGTGATGTGCGTCGCCGCCGGCACGCCGCACGCCGTCGAGCAGCCAGGCGGCCATGTAGAAGGCCTCGGGCGGAGGTGCGTCGCCGGTATACGAGACCCGCACCTCGGAAGCGGCGGAGAGGCGCTCCCGGTTGCCCGGATCGTCGAATGCCTGTGAGACCAGTGCGCGCCAGCGGGTGAGGCGCGTCCAGGCGAGGTCGGCCACGGGCAGTTCGTTGCGCCGCTCGAGCAGGGCTTGGAGGGAGCCGGGGGCGCTACCCAGGGCAGCGGTGTCTACGATGATCTTCCGTGCTCCCTCCGCCAGCAGCCGCAGTTCCGGGGCTTGAAAAATACGGGGGCTGCGGCACCAGAGCAATACCGGCAGATCCGGCGCGGCCAGGGGCAGCACCAGCGCGGGCAGGTCCGGCAGCCCGGCATCGGACGCGGTGATTTCGATCTGCTCGCAGCAGATCCGGCGTCCGCGGCCAGTGGGCAGCCAGCACTGCGCGAAGACGCGCGCCTGCGTGTCCCCCGTACCTCCGGCGCGGAAGCGAACGAGAATGGCGCGGCTGGGGTGTTGCGGCATGAGCGCCGCCAGAGTCTCCCAGATGGGTGAGGGGTCGTCGGTCTCATCGGCGAGCACCAGCAGGGTCATGGTGCAGGAGCGCAGCACGCCCTCGCCGCGCACCCCGCCTTCCTCCGCGAGCGTGGTCCACACGCGCGCCAGTTCGCGAAGGATGCGGTCGGGACTGGTGGTGCTCATGGCCGCCTCCAGGCGTGGCCGCGGCGGGCCAGCATTGCATCCGCCGCAGCGGGACCCCAGGATCCGGCGGAGTAATTCGGAAACGTCAGGGCCGCCGCGTCCCAACCCTGCCGCACAGGTTCCACCACCGCCCAGCTCGCCTCCACCATGTCCTGCCGGCTGTAGAGCGTCGCATCGCCCTCAAGGGCATCCAGCAGCAGCGTCTCGTAGGCGGCGGGCGACCGCTCACCGAAGCTTGAGCCGTAGTTGAAATCCATCGACACCGGCCGCAGCATCATCCCCGTGCCGGGCCGCTTGGAGAGGAACTTCAGGGAGATGCCTGGCTCCGGCTGGATCCGCAGGACGAGGAGGTTGGGCGACGTCTCCTCACCGTTGAAGATGGCCAGCGGGGCGGACCGGTATTGGATGGCGATCTCGGTTACCTGGCGCGGCATGCGCTTTCCCGTCCGCAGGTAGAAGGGCACACCGGCCCACCGCCAGTTCTCGGCAAACAGCGTAAGGGCGGCGTACGTCTCGGTGCAGCTTTGCGCGTCGACGCCGCGCTCCTGGCGGTAGCCCGGGACGTCCTCACCTCCGATACGCGCCGGTCCATATTGCCCCGCGACGCTGTTGTCCGGCACCTCCTCGGGCTGCAGGATCCGGATGGATCGCAGCAATTTGGCGCGCTCGTCCCGGACGGCCTCGGCGCGGAAGGTGGAACTGGGCTCCATCGCCACCGTCGCCATCACCTGCAGGAGGTGATTCTGGATCATGTCGCGCAGCGCTCCGTACTGGTCATAATAGGCGCCGCGTCCTTCCACCCCGATGGACTCTGCCGCGGTGATCTGCACGTGTTCCACGTAGCGCCGGTTCCAGAGCGGCTCGAAAGTCCCGTTGCCGAACCGGAACGCCAGGATGTTCTGGACGGTTTCCTTTCCCAGGTAGTGGTCTATGCGATAAATGGCCGCTTCGGGGAAAATCTCCTGCAAGCTGGCGCTGAGGCGCCGCGCGCTGGCCAGGTCGCGGCCGAACGGCTTCTCCACCACGATGCGGCGCCATCCGCTGCCATGGTTCATCCCGGCCGCCCCGATGCCCTGCGCAGCGGTTTCATAGTGCTCCGGTGAAGTGGACAGGTAGAACAGGACGTTGCCGGCGGTCTGCCGCACGGTCGCGATCTCCTCCAGCCGGGCGGCCATCCGGGTATAGAACTCGGGGTCGTGCATATCGCCGGATAGGTAGAACATGCCCTGCGCGAAGGCCCGCCACATGGAATCGTCGGGCGGGGTGTCTTCAGAGAAACGCGCCAGGGCTTCCCGCATGGTTTCACGGAAACCGTCGTCATTGGTGGCGAGCCGGGCGGTCCCCAGAATTGCGAAGCCGGAGGGGAGTTGGCGATCAACGAAGAGTCGGTAGAGAGCGGGTACGAGCTTGCGACGGGAAAGGTCGCCCGTGGCACCCAATATCACGATGGCGCACGGCGGAAGGCGCCGTCCGAACCGGAGAGGGTCCTGGAAAGGGTTCTCCATGAATCGACCATACCAGACGCGGTACTCTCCAGCCCAGTGCCGGAGGGGTCTTCCGCGGGGGTCGGCAACCACGAACCGTTCCGCGGCATCCAATCAGTGTTAGAATTAGGTTTCCCTCCCACCTCTTTTCAACTAGGGCGACAGGACATTTTGCAGTGCTAGAAGCGAGACATTACGCGCCAAATACACGTATGCAGAAGGAACCCAAGAAGATTTTGGCGGTCCTGAGCGACTTGTTCTTCTCTGTCAAGATCACCGAGGCCGCCAAGCGCGCCGGTATGGCGGTGGAGTTCGTCAAGGACCCCGATGACGTGGTGGAAAAGGCCAAAAGCCGGCCCACCCTCATTATTTTCGATCTGAATTTCGAGCCGGCGGAGCCGCTGAAGCTAATCGCCCGGCTGAAGGAGAATTCCGAGCTGAAGGGAATCAGCCTGATCGGATACTTATCGCACGTGCAGGGTGAGTTGAAGCAGCAGGCGCTTGAAGCCGGCTTCGATATGGTGATGGCCCGGTCGGCGTTTTCCCAGAATTTGCCGCAGATCCTTAAGCGCCACTCAACGACGCTGTAAAGCGGGCGAGTTCCTCTACTTTGCGGCGCGCTGCTCCGCAGTCGACGGAGTTGGCGGCCGTAACCATGCCTTCCCGAAAATCGGAAACGCGACCGGCAGCCACCAGCGCCGCGGCGGCGTTCACCAGTACGATATCGCGTTGCGGACCCGGCGTGCCATCCAGGATCTCGCGAGCGATCACGCCGTTACGGACCTTGTCGCCGCCGGCGAGAGCTCCCGGGGACGCGGTCGGCACTCCGAACTGCGCGGGTTCGAGGGTGCGCCGTTCCACTGTGCCGCGGCGGATCTCGAAGGCTAGGGTCGGGCCGGTGGTGGTGACCTCATCCATCCCATCGGAGCCATGTACGACGAAACCGTGGTCGAGCCCCAGGGCGGCCAGTGCACCGGCCATCAACTCGGCGGAGGGGGCGGAGGGTGCACCGACAATTTGTGCGGTGGCGCCAGCCGGGTTGGTCAAAGGACCCAGCAGGTTGAACACGGTACGCATCCGCAGGTCCACCCGTACAGCCTGAGCGTGGCGCATTGCAGTGTGAATGGCCGGCGCGTAAAGAAAGCCGATGCCCACTTCCCGGATGGCGCGCGCGCTCTCGGCGGGAGAGATTGCCACCAGGATGCCCAGGTCTTCCAGCAGGTCAGCGCTGCCGCACCGGCTGGAAATGGAGCGGTTGCCGTGCTTGGCTACCCGCACCCCGGCGCCTGCTACCACGAACGCCGCGACTGTGGAGATGTTGAAAGTCCGGGAGCCGTCGCCGCCCGTGCCGCAGGTATCGAGCAGCGGTTCGCCGGGCATGCCGGTGTCCACCACGGCTGCCATCCGGCGCATCGCGCGCGCGAAACCGACCAGTTCTTCCGTGGTTTCCCCTTTCATTCGCAGGCCCACCAGGAATGCCGCGATCTGCGCGGGGGATGCATCGCCGTTGAGGATGATCTCCATTGCAGCGAGCGCTTCCGCACAGCTCAGGTGCTGCCGTTCGCAGACTCGATGGAGGTATGGGATCAACGACATGCTATATTGAAAAGTTTGAAAAGCGCTGGTACCCGGGGGGCTGCCGGCGCCCTTTGTTTCCGACATCGTAGCAGAAGGCTTCCATGAAAATCCACGAGTACCAGGGTAAGGCCATCCTGGCCCAGTACGGAGTTCCCGTGCCGCACGGCGAAGTGGCGTTTTCCGCCGAAGAAGCCGAAGCGGCGGCGAAAAAGATTGGCGGCAGCGTGGTGGTGAAGGCCCAAATCCACGCCGGCGGCCGCGGAAAGGGCGGCGGCGTCCAGGTCGTGAAGAACGCCACTGAGGCGGGGGATGCGGCGCGGCGCATGATCGGGATGAAGCTGGTGACCCACCAGACCGGGCCCGAAGGCCGCACGGTGCAGCGCCTGCTCATTGAGGAAACGCTGCCCATAGAGCGCGAGCTGTACCTGGGAATCGTGCTCGACCGCATGCAGGCTCGGCCGGTGTTCATGGCCTCGGCGGCCGGCGGCATGGATATCGAGGAGGTCGCGGCCAAGACGCCCGAAGCGATTCTCAAAGAGACGCTTGAGCCCGGCATCGGGCTGCTGCCGTTTCAGGCGCGCAAGCTGGCGTTCGGAATTGGGGTGCCGGCGGCCAGCGTGAATGGGGCGGCCGCGGCGATGGCCGCGCTGGCGAAGGCATACCTCGCGATGGACGCGTCGCTTGCCGAGATCAACCCGTTCATCCTGACCAGGGACGGTAAGGTCTACGCCCTCGACGCCAAACTCAACTTCGATGACAACGCGCTCTATCGCCACAAAGAACTGCTCGAATTGCGCGACCTGAACGAAGAGGACGCGCTCGAAGTGGAGGCCTCCCGATACGGCCTGAACTATATCAAGCTGGACGGTACGGTCGGGTGTATGGTGAACGGCGCGGGTCTCGCCATGGCCACCATGGACATCATCAAGTATGCCGGAGGCAGCCCGGCGAACTTCCTCGACGTGGGCGGCGGAGCGACCGCCGAGCAGGTGCGCAACGCTTTCCGCATTCTGCTGACCGACAAGCACGTCAAGGCGGTCCTGATCAATATCTTTGGGGGCATCCTCCGTTGTGACACCCTGGCGACGGGAGTAGTGGAGGCAGCCCGCGAACTGCATATCGAGGTGCCTATCGTAGTCCGGATGGAAGGCACCAACGTGGAAATGGGCCGCAAGATCCTGGCCGAATCGGGCTTCAACTTCACGGTGGCGGACGGAATGAAGGATGCCGCCGAGAAGGTGGTGGAGCTGGCGAAGTAGGTGTTGGGTTCTGGGTCCTGGGGGTTGTGCCGCGAGGTTTTCCCAACACCCAGCACCTGACACCCAACACCCTATTAGGTTTCTCATGAGCATACTCGTAGACAGCAATACCCGGGTCATCGTTCAGGGCTTCACCGGCAGGGAGGGTACCTTCCATGCGCAACAGGCGATCGATTACGGCACGCGGGTAGTGGGCGGCGTGGTGCCCGGCAAGGGCGGCACGCGGCATCTCGACCTGCCCGTGTTCGATACCGTCGCGCAGGCCGTGCGTGAGACCGGCGCGGATGCGTCCGTCATCTTCGTTCCGCCGCCGTTTGCCGCCGATGCCATCATGGAGGCGGCTGACGCGGGAGTGTCGCTGGTGGTGGCGATCACGGAGGGCATCCCGACGCTCGAGATGGTGAAGGCGTGGGAATTTCTCAAGACCCGGCGCACGCGCTTGATCGGCCCCAACTGTCCCGGCATCATCTCGCCCGGCAAATGCAAGATCGGGATCATGCCCGGCCACATTCACATGGAAGGGCACGTGGGCGTGGTCTCGCGCTCCGGCACCCTTACCTATGAGGCTGTGGGACAGTTGACGTGCCTGGGTATCGGGCAGTCCACGTGTATCGGAATCGGCGGAGACCCCATCATCGGGACGAATTTCACGGATGCCATCCGGATGTTCAATGAAGACCCGGACACCCATGCCATCGTGATGATCGGGGAGATCGGGGGCAACGCGGAAGAGACCGCCGCGGCCTACGTGAAACAGAACGTGAAGAAGCCCGTGGTGGGCTTCGTGGCGGGGCAGACCGCGCCGCCGGGACGCCGCATGGGCCACGCCGGAGCCATCATCTCCGGCGGGTCGGGCGCCGCGCCGGATAAGATCCGCGCCATGCGGGAGGCGGGCATCACGGTTTGCAACTCTCCCGCCGAAATCGGGGAACGAATTCAGAAATTACTATGAGCATTGAGCGCACTTTTTCCATCATCAAGCCCGACGCCGTGGCTGAGGGCCACGCCGGCGAGATTCTCGCCACGATTGAGAAGGCGGGCTTCCGCATTCTCGGGCTGCGCATGACCCGTTTGAACCAGAAACAGGCGGAAGGCTTCTACGCCGTGCACCGGGAGAGGCCGTTCTTCCAGAGTCTGGTGAAGTTTATGACCGAAGGGCCGATCATCGTGATGGCACTCGAGCGCGAGAACGCCATTGCCGGGCTGCGCGAAGTGATGGGCGCCACCAACCCCGCTAATGCGGCCGATGGCACCATCCGGAAGCGCTTCGCCGCGAGCATCGAGCGCAACTGCATCCATGGTTCGGACGCGCCGGAGACCGCGTGCGTCGAACTGGCCTACTTCTTCCCCGCCGTTGAGTTCAATAGCTAACAACCTCCCCACGGTCGCTTGCCAAAGGGCGATCGTGGGGAATCTCACCGCGTGAAAAGCGCAGATAGTGCGACACTATACATAGTGCTTGCCGGATGGGCAGTCGCTCCCGGAAACGGGGGAGGAAAGTCCGGTCTCCATAGGGCAGCGTGCCGGTTAACGGCCGGGGGGGAGCCTGGTGACGGGTTCTCTACGGAAAGTGCCACAGAAAATATACCGCCCGGGAAACCGGGTAAGGGTGAAAAGGTGCGGTAAGAGCGCACCGCGGGCGGAGTAATCCGCCTGGCAGGGAAAACCCCACGTGGAGCAAGACCAAATAGGGGAGAAGGAGCGGCCCGCTCCGCTAAACTTCCGGGTAGGTCGCTAGAGCCGGGCAGCAATGTCCGGCCCAGACGAATGACTGCTGCCCGCAAGGGTACAGAAACCGGCTTACAGTCCGGCAGGCACTTAATTTACTCCGCTGCGTTTCAGGTGCAGGACCGCCGGGCCTCCGAAAGGCGTGACGAAGTCGCGCCTCGCGCCGCCCGAGACGGCGGTACCGCGAATCGATTTCCCCTGGTTCACGTCGAACCACTCCACATCGAACGACCCCGCGGCGGCCATCAGATTGACCGAAAACTGTCCCTTGTTCCCGTTTTGAAAAACCAGGTACTCGTTCGGCGCGTCCGCCAGGCAGTACTGGGTCCCGCATAGCCCAGGTTGAGGGGTCATGGCGGCGAGATCCACCTTGCGGGCGAATTGCTGCACTTGTCCCATGGCCTTCCGGGCTGAATCCTGCCAGGTGGGCGAGGGAAGCAGTTCTTCCATGAGGATGGGATGCATGCCGCGGAGAAAGCTCTTCCAGACCCAGACGCCGTCGCCGCAGGTGTGTCCGCACAGGTGGTCCGTGTCGTTGACGATGACCTTGCCCTTGAACTCGGCGGGCGGGTCTTCCAGATAGCTCTCGCCGGCAGCCGGTTTCGGCGAGATCCAGTCGGCCGGGCTGTGGAAGAGCGTGGAATTGCTGCCGCCGGCGTGCTGGAAGGTCATCCCGATGGGGTGCTGCTTCGGCTTCGCCGCTTCGTAATCCTTGATGAAGCGGATCATGTGGTACTGCCACTCGGTGGAACTGGGATGCGTTTCGTTGGCGATCTCGTAAAGCACGTTGTCGAGATCGTTCACTGTATCGATCACTTTGCGGACGTAGGCCTTCTGGGCCTCCAGAGTGGCAACGCCCGCTTTGTCGCTGCGGAGCATGGTGTAGCCCAGGCCGCGCCCGTTCGGATCGTCGCCCTGAATGCCGTTCACGTTGTTGGCGGAACGGAACGGGTGATAAGTCCAGGCGTCGGTGAACTGATACTCCCAGCCCTCGAAGAGCATGATCGCGACATAGATGCCGCGCTGCCCAGCCTTGGCCGTACGATCTCGCAGGCGGTCGAAGTAGGCCTGGTTGAACCGCGTGAGGTCGAATTTCGGCTTCCCGTCGGCCGCATTGCCCGGCCCGGTGCGCATCCACGGGTGGGGTTCGCAGGATTTCACCTCGCCCGATCGCGACCACTTGGGCGCCTCCCAGCGCCAGAGGCGGATAAAGTTGTGCCCGTGTGTGGTGAGCAGTTGCAGATACTGGTCGTAATCGAAAACGGGCGGGGGATCGCCCTCATGCTTCATGAGCAGATTCGAATCCTGCAGGTTCTGCCAGGTATGCGAACCGGTGAGGAGAATCGCGCGGCCGGAGCCGTCGGTGAAGTAGCGCGGATTGCGATCCAGCACACGCAACGGGCCGCGTGCCGGCTGGCCCTGGGCTGAAGCGGCCAGCGCCAGGACCAGGAGCACGCGCGAAGCCAAGAATCGGCGTGTCATCCCTGCGAACCTACTCGGCTGCCCGAATGTAGCCATTCCGGCTGGTGCTGCGGCATGGAGGGTTCGGAGCTAGCAAACGGAATCCTGATTCGGCGCTTGGTGAGATCGTGTGATGTCCATGCCCATAGCCTGAACCTCGGCTGCAGGTCGCCTGCCCGGCCGGTGAATTTGACGCTGGCCTTGCCCGGTTTGACCTCGCAAGTAAACCACCACCATTGGCTCTCATGCCGGGCCATATCCTTCCACGCGTTCGTCTTCGAGGCCGCGTAGAAACCGGTGTGATTGCTCGAGTTGGAAGTTTCGAGCGGCGCGGCGGCTCCGTCAACCGTGGCCGTGCACTCGACGGGGCGGAACTTCCTTCCGGGGAATTCGACCAGCAAAAGAACCTTGCCCCCGTGCACTTCCGCCGGTACCGTGACGTCGCAATCGATCTCGAAGGTGCAGGTGGGAAGGGTTTCCGGCTTCGACTTGGCCTCGGCAGTCTCCTTCAGCTTGCGGGCCTCTTCCGAATTCGGGGCAGCGGGATAGTTGAACTGGAAATAGGGCTGCCCGATGGGCCGGTGCGTGAGCCAGTCGGATTCGGGAAGCGCGCGCGTCGAGGAAGCCCGCATGACCGCAGTCATGGGCTCGGCCGGCGAAGCTTTCACCGGTAGCACCTTTTCGCCACCGCCTGGGGAAAAGACCCGCACGCGCATGGCATCCGGATCGGGGACGATCGAGGTCGCATCGGCAGATTCCCGGTACCAGCGCGCGCCAATCACCACCGTCTCCCGGAGTTCGGTCCGCGGCACGATTTCGAGGAAAAGCACTTCCCACGGCGCCATCCGGAGCCGTACCGGAGTGCCGTATGATACGCCGGCCGCAATCCCGCGGCGGTAAGGATACTGCGTGTAACAGACCGCGTCGGCCAGCGTGGCGGGGGCTCCGGCGGCTGCGAGATCGAGTGCATACTCGCGCGTCTCGTTCGAAGGATTGCGCACCGCCAGGATGCCGCGTTTCCCGAGCCAATGCGCGTACACGTAAGGCTCCCCGGATTGCACTTGGGAAGGCACCACGGTGGTATTCCGCAGTATGTCCTGGTTGCTCTTGGCCCAGCGGATGAGACCCGCATAGATGCGCCAGTCGTCGTCGCTCATCAGCTTGGGGTTGATGTAGCTGGAGAGGAAGAACCGTCCGCGCCCCACGGCCATCGCCGCGTGGTTCGCAAACCCTCCGGGGGCATCGACATGCACGATGTCGAAGTAATGCACCGCGTTCTGCGGCACCCACACTTCATTCATCGACCTGAAGATCAGCCATTCGCGCGCGTTGGTGTGAGATTCGCGGTACTCGGGTGCCGGATTGATACCCAGCGGGCAATCGGTGGTGTTCCCCCAGAGAGTATCGGAGTTCATAAGTTGCCAAGGGCTGATGTAGCAGACAAGCGAGTTCAGAAAGGTGGGCTCGGTGACGAGGTTCGGGTTGGCCTCTTTCGACACCTGGAGCAGTTCGAGCGCGTAGGCGGCCAGCGGTTCCACCGAATCGTCGCCGGGCAGCAGGTCGTGATGAGCGCGGAATTCGCGGGCCTCGAAGCCGTCGTATTTGATCTGCGCGATGCCGTCTTCCCGGATCACCTTCGATAGCGCGGCCTTGGTTTCGGCGCGGTACCGGGGATCGGCGAGCGAGACGGCCGGGCGCACCCTGCCGGCTGCGGCGTCGGGCTGCCGCAGGACGACATATCCGTTCTTCTCCGCCCACTCGTAGTCGCACACCGGGGGATACTGTTCGCTCGGGGACATCCACAGCCCGAGTTTTCCGCCCGCCGATTCCACAGCCTGCCGGAGAGGCGCGAGGCCGTCCGGCAGGATGGAGCGGTCGATTTCCCAGATGCTGCGCGGATTGCTCCAGCCCATGTCGAGCGTCACGAAATCGAAGAAGACTCCGTGCCGGGCATGCAGGCCGGCCTTGAGTTCATCGATCAGGCGGCGGCTGTCGGCTTCCGTGATCACCTTCGGCAGCGTCCACCAGGCGTTGTAACAGGAGACGAAGCGCGGGGGCGCCAGGCGCACATCGTCCAGATAGCGCAGGAAAGATTCCCGGGCGCCGTGAGGCATAGCGGTCCCGATCACGGTCGGCCGCAGCGGCACCCACTCCGCGCCGATGCGCACGCCGCCGGGGCGGCTCCGCAGCAGAAAGCCGTCGCCGCTATACTCGTTGAACGCGGCGACGAACTCGACGCCGGCCCACCACGTGTCGCAATAGATGGGGTGGCTGCCGCACTTCATGGGATCCGCGGTCATCGAAGCCCAGGGGCGCCGCACACCGCGCCAGTTCTCGAGTTCCACGGCGAGCAGGCGGCGTGGGGTATCGCCGGTCTGCCTCACGAAGATACGCTTGCGGAGGTAGTGCTTGCGAGGTTCCAGTTCGTAGGCGACGCGCAATTGCAAGCCATCGGACGAAGAGTCGAAGAGGAACTCGAGTGCCGTAGCGGATCTCTTGGTTACCGCGGTCTTGAAGGCTGCCGATGACGTCCGGTGGCCGTCCGCGAACTCCAGCGAGAAAATCTCCACCGGCAGTTCAACGCTCTCTCGCGTGCGGCGATTGGCGACGTTGCGCGCTACCACCTTGTCTGCATCTATGGTGATAGCGAACTCCAGGTCGTTATTGCGGAGGGTGGCAGTCTCGCGGGCAGCGCCCGAGACCACCGTCGGCAACGATGCGCACAACAACCGGCTCAGTTCACGTCTGCTGATCTTCACTTGATTCCTCAGTTACAGCATCTTAGCAAGTCTTCCCGCGTTGCAGATTCCTCTCGTCCCACTCCCCAGGCGCCATTTGTTACCCTGCTTCTTCCATGCGAAAGCTGCTGCTGTTGCTCGTAGTCCCGTTTCTTCTGGCGGAAGAGGCGGTCGATCTCAATATTGTGAACCGGATCAAGACCGAGGCGTTCGAGAACTCCAAGGTCATGGAGCATGCATTCTACCTCAGCGATGTCCACGGGCCGCGGCTCAGCGGATCTCCCGAGTACGACGCGGCGGCGGAATGGACCGTCAAGCGGATGCGCGAAATGGGGCTTTCGAACGCGCGCCTCGAAAAATGGGGGCCGTATGGGCGGAGTTGGGCCAACCGGCGGTTCTACGGCGCTATGAAGAGTCCGGTCTACCAGCCGCTTGTCGGTGTACCGCGGCCGCTCTCGCTGGGGACCAAGGGACTTGTGTCCGGGGAGGCCGTTTTGGCGCCGCTGCGCACTGAAGCGGACTTCGGAAAATTCAAAGGCAAGCTGAAGGGCAAGATCGTCCTTCTGGAGGAACCACGTCCGGTGCCGCCGCAAACCGAGCCGGTGATGCGGCGCCTCTCCGACGCCGAACTCACCTCCATCGCACAGGCGACCGACCCTGCGCCGCGCCCGGTCTCGATTCTTCCCGGCCGGCCCGGAGAGCGTGAAGCCAGGGCGCGCTTTAATAACAAGCTGAATCAGTTTCTGCTGGACGAGGGCGTGCTCGTCACGCTGGTGGTTCCGTACCGCGGGAACGGGGGCGGCACAGTTTTCTCGACGCCTGCCGGATCCCGTAATCTCAAAGATCCGCTGCCGCCAGCCGCCGTGACCGTCACCCCCGAGCACTACAATCGCGTCGCGCGCCTGCTGGCCAGGAACATCCCCGTAACCCTGGAATTCGACATCGACAACCGCGTCTACAGCGACTCACCGGACACGTTCAATTTGCTGGCGGACCTGCCGGGCGGGGAGAAGAAGGACGAAGTCGTCCTGGTCGGCGGCCATTTCGATTCCTGGACCTTCGGCACGGGCGCGGCCGACAATGCCGCCGGCTGCGCCGTCGCGATCGAGGCCATCCGGATCCTGAAAGCGCTTAACCTGAAAATGGCGCGCACCGTGCGCGTCGGGTTGTGGGCGGCGGAGGAACAGGGATTGCTTGGCTCCCTGGCCTACGTGAAGGACCACTTGGGCGACCGCGAAACCATGGAGTTGAAGCCCGGGCACGCCAAGCTCTCCGGGTACTTCAATCTGGACAACGGCAGCGGCAAGATTCGGGGTGTGTATTTACAGGGTAACGACATGATGCGCCCGGTCTTCGAGGCGTGGCTGGGGCCCTTCCGGGACCTGGGGGCAGGCACCGTCACCATCCGGAACACCACCTCCACGGACCACATCGCGTTTGACGCGGTGGGGATTCCCGCCTTCCAGTTCATCCAGGATCCCGTGGAGTACGGCCGAATGCACCACTCCAACATGGATACATACGACCGTCTCCAGGAGAGCGATCTGATGCAGGCCTCGGCGGTGCTGGCGTCGGTGGTCTACCACGCCGCCACGCGGCCGGACATGCTGCCTCGCAAGCCCCTGCCGAAAGCGCAGCCCAAGAAGACGGAGTAGCCTTCAGCCCGGCGACCCGCGGCCTTTGCGGGGCCGCTGTTTAGTCGGCTTGGCCGTCTCGGAGGCGGGGGGCTTCCGAATGGCCTCCAGGCTGCGACGCAGGGCTTCCAGAATGTCCGGGGCGCTCGGCGCAGCCGCGGGCGGCGGGGCCTCCGCATCCAGCAGTTCGCCGGCGCCGATTTTGCCGGCCAGCAGGGCTTCAACGCGCTCCCGGTACTTGGCAGGTTCGAACGTCGCGGCCAGGCTGCGGACGAACAGTTCCGCCAGTTCGAGTTCCTTGCCGCTGACGAGCGACGGCTCGGCGCTGTGCTCCTCGTCCAGGTGCACCTCGTCGGAGTAAAACATGGTGTGGGCGATCGAAAGCGCAGCCCAAGAAGACGGAGTAGCCTTCAGCCTGGCGACCCGCGGCCTTTGCGGGGCCGCTGTTTAGCCGGCTTGGCCGTCTCGGAGGCGGGGGGCTTCCGAATGGCCTCCAGGCTGCGACGCAGGGCTTCCAGAATGTCCGGAGCGCTCGGCGCAGCCGCGGGCGGCGGGGCCTCCGCATCCACCAGTTCGCCGGCGCCGATTTTGCCGGCCAGCAGGGCTTCAACGCGCTCCCGGTAGCGGTCCCGGTACTTGGCAGGTTCGAACGTCGCGGCCAGGCTGCGGACGAACAGTTCCGCCAGTTCGAGTTCCTTGCCGCTGACGAGCGACGGCGCTGCGCTGTGCTCCTCGTCCAGGTGGACCTCGTCGGAGTAGAACATGGTGTGGGCGATCAGGCCACGCTGGCCCGGACGCACCACCACGACATGCTCGCGCCGGTGCATGGCCATCTCGGCCAGGGCGGCGTAGCCCGTGCTTCGCAGCGCGGCGAAGAGCATCCCGTAGGCGTGGTCGCCTCCAGGTGCGGGCGCTACGAAATAGGATGTCTCAAGGTACAGAGGGTCAATTTCCGCGAAGCGCACGAATTCACGGATCTCCATATCGCGCGAAGTACGGGCCGCCAAGTCCCGTAATTCCTTATCTTCCATCACCACGTAACGGTCTTTACCCGCCTCGTAGGCGCGCACCAGTTCCGTGGGCGGCACGGGCGCGTCTTCCGAGCGGTCGAATGCCGGCCGGGTAACGCGCGAAAGGGCGGGGGCTTCCTGCTCCGCTTCCCTTTCGCGGGCAGGCGCCGGAAACCGGATGACCTGGTCGGAGCCGGGCCGGGCATCTTGTTCGGCAGGCGGTGCGGCCCGGCGCATCTGGCGAAAACGAACGCGTTCCGGGCGTGCCGCCCGGTACAGGCGCACGGGGATCGACACCAGCCCGAAACCGAGATTGCCCCTCCATACTGTCGCGGCCATAGGGATCCCCGGGTGGTATGGCGGCACGCCGCGCGCCACGGTGCGGGCCGATACGCGAAAACGTTACTATATACGGGTGACCCGCAGAGAGTGGATCGCCTGTACCGCGTGCGCGGGTGCGCTTCATGCCCGGCCGAATAAAATTGACATCAGCCGGATCAGCGCCATAACCGACGAAATCGCCCGCACCCCGGCGGAGGCTATCGCCTTTGCCCGGAAATACGGGCTCCGCTGGCTGGAACTGCGGGAAATTCCCGGCGGGCGCGGCGATTACTGTACCGGGCTTTCACCCGCCGCGCTGCGCGAAGCCGCCGCGGAGTTCCGAGACAACGGCATCCGAATCTCCTACCTGGATGCTCCGCTGTATAAGATCAGACTTCCGGGGACCGAGCCGGTCAATATCTTTCACGAAACGCCGGAACAGCAGCGCAGGAGGGCCGAACGCGAGGCCACGCGCTTCGAGCGCCGTATCGACGCCATGCGCCGGGCCCTCGATGCCGCCCACATTCTGGGCTGTCAGAAGGTGCGGGTGTTCGGCTTCCGGCGGGTGGCCGAGCCGCTGAAAGTGCTGCCTCGCGTGGCGGACGTGCTGGGCCCCATCGTGGAAATTGCGGGTAAGGAGAAGATCCGGCTGCTGATCGAAAACGAGAACTCCTGTAACGTGGCCACATGCGCCGAACTGGCCGAAATCGCCCGGCTGATCCCGTCGAAGTGGTTCGGCATCAATTTCGACACTTTGAACGGAGTGGAACTGGAGCAGCCTTTCCCCCTCGGCTACAGCCTGCTGCCAAAGAAACGCATCGGGAACTTCCACATTAAGGGCCACTCCGTGCTGCCGGGCCCGCGGCGGCTGGACTGGGCAGCCTTGTTCCGCGCCGCCGCAGCCGACGGCTACCGGGAGTGCTTCGGCCTGGAGACCCATGTTTTCGGGGAAGGCAACATTCAGGCCTCTCACGACTCGATGCGGGAAATCGCCCGCATCCTGACGGAGGTATAGCGTGAAGGAAGCGATCGACGGCGTCCTTAGGGCGTTCGAAGGCGCGGACCTGGTATGCCTGGGGGATGTGCACGAACTTCAGGAAGTGGGCGATTTCCTCTCCGCCCTGGTACGCGACCCCGGCTTTTCCGGTACCGTCAACGATATTGTGGTCGAGTGCGGCAACAGCGCGTATCAGGAGATCGCGGATCGTTTCACCGCCGGCCGCGACGTTCCGCCCTCCGACTTGCTCCCCATCTGGCGGGACACCACGCAGCCCGGCGCGTGGGACTCCCCCATTTACGGACAATTGTTTGTGAGGGTGCGGGAGGTGAACCGCGACCTCACGCCGGAGCGGCGCATTCGCGTATTACTGGGCGACCCGCCCATCCACTGGGACCGCGTCAACACGGCCGCCGAACTGGCGCCTTTCGCCGCGCTGCGAGAAGCCCATATGGCCGCGGTCATCGAGACGCAAGTGCTGCGCAAGGGGCGCAAGGCATTATTCTGGGCGGGCAGCTCGCACGTGGTGCGGAAGCCGGAGACGATACCGAACCCCGTGGTGCTGGTGGAAAAACGCCGCACCGGGCGGGTCTGGGTCATTCTGGCGCATAGCGGTTTCCCGGACGAACAATTGGAGACGCGCCTGGCGGCATGGCCCACGCCATCCCTGCTTCGGCTGGAGAATACCTGGTTGGGGCGCGTGGACGCGGCCTCCTACTTCCACAATGTGAAGCCGCGCGGGGGGCGCAACCCCTACGGAGGGGTGCGGCTCGAGGATGCCGCTGACGGCTACCTCTACCTCGGACCGCCCGAGGAACTCACATGGAGACCCGCGCCGGACGACATCTACGACGGGGAGTACGGGGCCGAAGTGGAACGCAGGCGCGGGCTGATCGCCGGCATGGCCGGATTGGTGCGGAAGGTATGACCAGGATCGCCGTCTTGTTGCTTGCGGCAGTGACCGGGGCGGCATTGGCGCAGCCGCGTGGTCCGGTTACCAGCCACGTAGTCGTGGTTGATCGCGACGGCCGCGACGAGCGAGTGGTCTTCTCCTCACCGCGGCTGTTCGAGGCGCCCAACTGGTCACCCGACGGCAAGTACCTGCTGCTGAACTCGGAAGGGCGGCTGTGGCGCCTGCCCCTGGCCGGCGGTCCTCCCGAAGCATTGAACACGGGCGCGGTGAAGGGTATCAATAACGACCATGGGATCTCGTCCGATGGCCGTTGGCTCGCCATCTCCGCCGGTCAGATTTACATCCTGCCCTCGTCCGGCGGCGCCCCCCGGCAAGTAACCGCAAAGACCCCAAGCTACTTCCATGGCTGGTCGCCCGACGGCAAGACCCTGGCATATTGTGCGCAAAGGGACGGCAACTTCGACCTGTATTCGATCCCGGTGGATGGCGGGGAAGAAGTGCGGCTGACGAACAGCCCCGGCTACGACGACGGCCCGGACTATTCGCCCGATGGCCGTTGGATCTGGTTTAATTCGGACCGTTCGGGGAGTTGGGATATCTGGCGGATTCCCGCCTCGGGGGCCGGACCCGGCGACGTCCACGCGCGGCGCATCACCACCGACGATTATGAAGACTGGTTCCCGCACCCTTCGCCGGACGGGAAATCGGTGCTGTTCCTATCGTTTGAGAAGGGTACCAAGGGCCATCCGCCGAACCGCGACGTGGTACTGCGGCTGATGTCCGCCCGTGGCGGTGCGGCGCGCGTCATCGCGCAGCTCTTTGGCGGCCAGGGTACCCTCAACGTGAACTCATGGTCGCCGGACAGCAGGCGCTTCGCCTACGTGCGCTACGAGCCGCGCCCCACAGGCTGGCTCGCGGATGCTCCAAGCCGGATGCTGTCCGCTCGCAAGTAAACAGTCTGGCCGGCGGCCAACCCGGCAGTCTCCTGGTCCGTACGTCGCACCGCCCCTGTGATCGAAACCCTCCGGCCTTCGGCTACCGCGTCAGTCGGAGTCTGTGGGTTATTGGGGACGACCAGGATCCGACGTCCCTCCGGGTCCGCCACCCAGAAAGAGCGGCCCGCCACGGCCACAACCGGCAGATTCGACAGTTCGACGCGGTAGTTGGCCAGCTTCGCCGGGTCGGCCGCACCGGTCACCTCCCGCACGTCGCGGATGCGGCTCATGTACGTCGTTTCGGGTACCTGCGGGGGCGCGAATGGCGGCCCTCCGACCGGTGCCCTCGCGCGTATCGCCAGCAGAACGGCTCCGGCCACCAGCACCGCCGAGACCGCGGCCCACATAGGCCAAGCGCTGCGACGGCGTGCCTCAGGCATCG
Source organism: Bryobacteraceae bacterium (assembly GCA_035561075.1). GTDB lineage: Bacteria > Acidobacteriota > Terriglobia > Bryobacterales > Bryobacteraceae > JAMCRM01. Next base: position 22,917 of record DATMYF010000187.1, on the reverse strand, counting down.
GTCTACCTTTGGCCGCTGCCGCCGGTCATCAAGCCGAAGAGCAGGCCGAAACCGAAGGCGGCTCCCAGGATCGTCCCGGTGTGTTGCCGGAATTGCTGGTTGAAGTCTACGGTGCTCTTGACGCGGTGCTCGAGTTCGTTGATGTTTTGGGCGAGCGCTCCGCGCCGGGCCTCGATTTCGCGCTTTATCTCGTCTGTCGTTTCAGCCATTCCACGTCCTCTTTAACGCTCTCGATGGTTTCTTGGGGCCGCAAGTTGGTTTTCTTAATGCGTTCCCGGCCCACCATCGCCATGCCGCCGCCGATGGTGCCGAACGCAACCGCTACCAGCAATGCCGCCGCCCATACCGGCATGACCAGGGAGAGCGCCGCGATGATCGTGACCACCAGCAGCAACCCTGCAATCCCCAGCAGCACAAGCCCGCCGCCGAAGAGCGCCGCGGCCTTGCTCATACGCCAGCCGCGCTCGGTGAGTTCCGTCCTGGCGAGCCTGAGTTCGGCACGCACGATTTCCTGAAGGTTATTGGCTATGTTCTGTATGATGTCGCCCAGAGTGCGGCGATCTTCGCCTATCTCGACATAACGGTCTGCCATCTGCATTCCTCCGGTGAGGAATGTTACCGGTTCCGGAGCGCACGACCGACCACAACCCCCGCAAGGATTGCGGCAGCCAGAGAAGGAGCCGGATGACGTCGTATGAAGCGCCCCAGGCCGGTCACCATCTCCCTCAGGTATTGGTCTTGCACGTATTGTGCCGCGCTACCTGTACGGCGGGCCGCGGATGCCATGGCTCCGCCCGCGCGATTGGTGACATGGCTGGCGCTACGATAGATGGCCGAGGCGAGATCGTTCAGCAGGCGACGGGAGGTCTGACGCTGCCGTTCAAGCTCGGAACGCATGGATGCGACGGGGATTTCCGCTTGCTGCCGGTTGCCGGTGTCGATCGGCTGGTTCTCGGTTCCCATGGACGGCCCCCTTGAACGCCATGATACCGCCGGGCCGCGCGGGGGCGGCGCACCGCTCGTGATTCGCGGCCCGGAAACTGTGCCCAACCGTCCTGCCGCCCCGAATCAGGCGGAGTACTTGCGGCAGATAGCGTCCAGTCTCTTGAGTTCCCGCGGCATGGCGGTCGCGGTGGGCTCCTTGCCTTCGTACTCGAGCGAGAGATAACCGCGGTACCCGTTCTTCACCAGCAGGCCGGCCACGCGGTCCCAGTCGGACGGCTCGGGGGTGCCCTCCGGCCCCACCCTGATCTGCATCTTCACCTGCACCGCCGCCGCGTAAGGCATGCACTGCTCCATCTGCTCGTAGGCGTTGCGGACGAAGTTGCCCGTATCGAGATTGACGGCCACCCACGGTGAATCCACCCGTTTGACGATGTCGAGGATGACCGTGGCTTTCTCGGTAATGCCCCCATGGTTTTCAAGGCCCAGGATGACGCCCTTTTTGGCGGCATACTCGGCGCCGCGCTTGAGCACCTCGACCACCCACCCGGCGGCCTGCTGTTCCGTCGCGTCCTTGGGCACCCGGCCGCCAAAAACCCGGATGTGGCCCGCCCCGAGCTTCTCCGCCACGTCCACCCACTTCCTGATGCCCTCGACTTCCTTGGCCTGGCCCTCCGGCGTGGCCTGGGTCATCTCGGTGCGGATGGAGATGCTGTACAGGTCCACCGAATTCATGTAGGCGAGGCGCTTCAGGCGGAGCAGCGCCGCATCGGATGTGTCTAGCCAGTAGACCGTGGCATCCAGGCCATCGACATTGTTGTCCACCGCGACCCGCACGATGTCCTCGTAGGTCATGGTCTTCTTGGCGAGTTCGTTGCGGTACGAATAGCAGCAGATTGCCGAGCGCAATCGGCCTCGGGCTCCGGCTTCAGGTGCGGCGGGCGCCAGTCGCGCGGCAGCGGCCAGGGCCGGGAGGGTTTTGAAGAGATCGCGGCGGTTCATAGGGGCTCCTTTGGAACAACGATTATAACGGAATCGTTTTCGACTGGAAGTTCCTACCAGATGGCTTCAGCCCACTGTGTCTTCGCCGCCGTCCACCCGGATGGTGTTGCCCGTCATCCAGTAGGTGTCCTCACGTGCCAGCGCGGCAACACAACGGGCAACGTCCTCGGGGCGGGTAAGGCGGCCGTGGGGATTGCGGGCGAGGGCAAACTGGGCCAGGCGCTCATGGCCCGGGATGGCGCGTAGCGCGGGTGTCTCCGTCACCCCCGCCTGAATGGCGTTGGCGGTGATGCCGCAGGGCGCCAGTTCCAGCGCAAGCTGGCGGATATGCGCCTCAAGCAGTGCCTTGGCGCCGCCCACCGGGCCGTAAAGTGGGATGGCCTTCTGCCCGCCTCCGCTGGTCATGGCGAAGATTCGGCCCCCGGCTTCCATCAGGCCTGCCTCCAGCAGCGCCTGCACCCAGTAGACCAGGGAATGGCCCATCACGTCGGCGGTAAGTTCGAGCTGCTTCTTCGTGACGGCGCCCTCGCCGGCGAGCGGCTTGAGTGCCCCGAACGCCAGGGAGTGCAGCAGTACCCGCACGGTGCCGGCGCCATCGGCCAGGCGCGCTGCCATCGCTGCCACCACCTCGGCGCGGCGGGTGTCGTCGGCGGCGTTGCCGTTGAAGAAGACGGCCTCGCGCCCGAGATCGCCGATACGCGCCTGCACTTCCTGTGCGCGCGGAAGGGTATCGCGGCGGTCCATGTGGACGCCGAAGATATCCATGCCCGCGCGGGCGAGCTCAAGGGCGGCAGCCGCGCCGAAACCGCTGCTTGCGCCCAGAATCAGGGCCCAGGGTTGTTTGCTCATGAATGGATTTCGCTCACCGTAATACAGCGTTCGTCGCCGCCTGCATGCTCCAGCCGGATCTCGATGCGTTCGGGGGGCATCAGGGCGGGGAAGCGTTCGCCCCACTCGATCAATACCACCGCCTCGCTGTCGAACAAGTCGTCGAGGCCCAACGCCTCCACCTCGCGATCTTCGTCCAGCCGGTAGAGGTCGATATGGTAGACCCGCCGCGGCCCGTCGTATTCGTGGATGAGGGTAAAGGTGGGGCTGGCGACCTCCTCCACCTCTGCCGCGCCCAAGCCATTTACGATGCCTTTGGCCAGGGTCGTCTTACCGGCGCCGAGGTCGCCGGTGAGCAGCACGACGGCACGCGTAGGCAGGGTGCGGGCCAGTTCCATGCCGAGCGCGATGGTGGCCTCTTCAGAATCGGTCCGGTAGGTTGGCACAGTCCTCCATCGCGTTGGGTAGGTAGCGCAGCAGGTCGGTGGCGATCAGCGGCTTCTCCCCTATTTCGGCGGCGCCGATCTGGCCGGCGAGACCGTGCAGGTAGACGGCGGCGGCCACGGCTTCATCGGGCTGCCCGGGAAATTGCCCCAGGAAGCCGGCAATGAAGCCGGTCAGGATGTCGCCCGTGCCGCCGGTACCCATCGCGGGGGTGCCCGTGGGGTTGATCCAGACGCGGCCGTCGGGGAAGGCGATCAGGGTGCGGTAGCCCTTCAGCACGAGGCAGACCTGGCGGTCTACGGCGAACGCCCGTGCGGCGGAGACGCGGTCGGCCTCAATCTCCCGGACGGTTGCGCCGGCCAGTCGCGCCATCTCCCCGGGGTGAGGGGTCAGGACACGCAGCCGCCCCCTGGCCGACCACGTGGCGCCGCCGAGGGCATTCAACCCGTCGGCGTCGATCACCATGGGGTGAGGGAACTCCTCCATCAGGCGGCGCACCACCGCGACGGTCTCCGGGTGCGTTCCGAGGCCGGGGCCGATCGCCAGGATATCCTTGGTTTCCGCAATTGCCGGGAGGCGTCCGGAGTTGAAACTCTGTAAGGCGATGGCGCCGGTTTCGGTTTCCGGCAGCGGCTCGGTCATCAGTTCGGCGGCGTGCCCGGCGATTACCGCCACGGCGGAATCGGCCGATGCCACAGTCACCAGCCCCGCGCCCGCTCGCAGTGCCGCCATACCGGTCATCGCGGCGGCGCCGGTCTTGCCGCGCGAGCCTCCGACCACCAGCACGTGCCCGAAACTGCCCTTGTGCGCTGTGCGGGCGCGTGGGGCGAGCAAAGGCCGCAACTGCGCGCGTTCCACCACCGACAGCCAGATCGACGCATCCCCTTCGTACATCTCCGGCGGGCTCCCGATGGCACCCACCCGCAGCTCCCCGACATCTACGCAGTTAGGAGCCAGAACCTGCGCCGGCTTGGGCGCTGTGAAGGTAACGGTGCACGCGGCGCGCACGTGCTCGCCGAGCGGCAAGGCGGAATCACCGGGCATGCCGGAGGGGATGTCTACCGAGACCACGGTGGCCAGCGGGAACGCGCTGTTGATCTCCCGGACAGTTTTGAGGACCGCGCCCCCGGCAGGGCCGCTAAGGCCGGTGCCGAGCAGCGCGTCCACCACCACTGTCGACATGCGTGCGTCAGCCGGGATTTCACGCCACACCGGACAGCCGCACGCGACCAGCATCCGGTAGTTCGTCGCGGCATCGCCTTTCAGGTCCTCGGGGGCGGCCAGCAGCACCACGTCGAGCGCGCGCGGGCGGAAACGCGTGAAGAGCTGCCGCGCCACCACCAGACCATCGCCGCCATTGTTGCCTTTCCCGCAGATCACCGTGACGCGCTGGGCGGAAAGCGGCGGGAACCGCTCCTCCAGGAATTCCACCACGCGGTGGCCCGCGTTCTCCATCAGGACCAGCCCCGGGATCCCCGACTGGATCGTGCGGCGGTCCACCTCCCGCATCTGCTCCGTCGTCAGAACCTTCATATTCTGCGTGCTACCAGCATGGTCATATCGTCCTGCAATTCGCCGGCGCCGGTCCACTCCGCTACCGCTTCCATGACGCGCGCGATGATCTCGTCGGCCTCGCAACTGGCGTTTTTTACCAGCAGGTCCGTCAGGCGCTGCTCGCCGAACATCTCGCCGTACTCGTTCTCCGGCTCCACGATGCCGTCGGTGTAGGCCACCAGCATGTCGCCGCTCTCGAGCTGGATCTTTTGCTCTTCGTACTCGGCGAATTGGAAAGCGCCTACCACTGTGCCGGTCACCTCCAGCAGTTGCGACTCGCCGGCGCGCACCAGGATGGGCGGCAGATGCCCGGCGTTGGTGTAGGTGAGCGTGTTGGTTTCGTCATCGTACATCCCGAAGTAGAAAGTGGCGTACTTCTCGGGTGACGTAGTGCTATAGAGTTGCCGGTTGAGCTGCGCCACCAGCCGCGCCGTCGAGTGCTGCGCACGGACGCCTCCGTTACCCGCGGCGGCGGCTGCCGGCATCCCCGCGGTGAGCTGCGTCCGCATGGTGGACTGGATGGCGGCCATCAGCAGCGCCGCCGAGATCCCCTTGCCCGCGACGTCGCCGATAGCGAAGGCCAGGGTGGAATCCTGCAGGTGCATGAAATCGTAGTAATCGCCCGATACCATGCGGGCGGGATGACATACCCCGGTCATCTGCAACGTCCGCAGGTCGGGCACGTTCTTGGGAAAGAGCTGCCCCTGCACTTCGCGGGCGATTTCGAGTTCCGACTGCAGGCGCTCCTTCTCCTTAGCCACCACGATGAGGCGTTCCAGGTTCGCCGTCATGGTGTTGAAGGATACGCCCAGCGCGGCCAACTGGTCGTTGCCGGTCACCGCGATCCGGTGCGAGAAGTCGCCCTGCATTACCCGCTGGGTACCTTCGTAGAGCTCATGGACCGCCGATGTGACTGTGCGGGTGATCGAGATGCCGATCACCAATGAGATCAGCTCAACCAGCAGAAAGAGAAGCGAGATGGCGATGAAGACCCACCAGCCGAGTTGTCCCATCTCCATCAGGTTCCCGAAGGCATTGTGGCCGAAGACCAGGCCCAGGACGGCCGAGGTGCGGGTCTGTATCGTGAGGGTGGCGCTTTCCGCCGCGCTGGGCCGCTCCCAGATCTGTAGCGGGATGGGATAGAATCCCGTTACCGTGATGTCGGCCCGGTTGTACGGCGGCGGAACCCGGTCGTTCCGCCGCTTACTACGCTGTTCCTCCGGCAGTCGCGAGGCGGCTTTGCGCGCCGGCACATCGGGCAGGACTACCGCCACGGTTCCGAGGCCCGGAACCAGTCCGGCCAGGAAGTCGCGGCTGATCGGTGCGGCCAGGATCACTTCCGTGCCGGGCGACACCGCGCGCGCCCAGCTATAGCACTGGCGGCCGTCGCGCAGCACGATCCCATGGGTGTTGCCCCAACCCTCGGGCGCCGCGCCCAAACGCGATTCCGGCGGGACACGAAGCTCCCGGGAGTCGCGAATGTAAGCCTCAATCTGGGGAAACGCGCCCTTGTAGAACGGCAGCATGGCCGCGAGCATTGCGGGCCTGTGGGCGGCGGGGATTCGCGCCAGTTCCTCCGCCGGTTTCCGGAGCGCCTCGGTGCGCCGGTTCAACTCCGCGGTTACGAGATACCCCGCCACCTGGCCTGTGATGATGTAGGTGGTGATGAACCCCAGGGCGATCAGCAGCACGATCGGCACAACCGCTATAAACAGGTAGGCGACGATCACGCGGTTTCGCAGCCGCCAGATCGCCTTGCTGATGCCTTTGCGTGCCAGCCTGGCAGCCACCGCCACCCCGAGAATATAGACGGCCAGGGCCAGCACCAGCGCAAGAACCGACTCCGGGGCGGCCAGCCGCAGCACCAGATATAGAATCAGGCCGGCCAGGAATGCCTTTTCAATCCGCCCCAGGTGTCGGGCCCAGGTGTGCGGACGGGGAGCGGTCATCGAGTCCATCTTAGCGCGCCCGCAGCCCGCCGGACCGCACTAAGCAAAGGCCGCGCGCAGCATGGCGAGGCTCTTCGGGACGGCCGTCTCGGGCGGCTCCTTGCCCTCCATTTCGAGCGAAATCCAGCCGCCGTATCCGGCTTTCCGCAGAATCCCGGCGATACGCTTGTAGTCCAGGTCGAGGGTATACCACTCGCCTCCACCGTAGTAAGTTTTCGCTTGCACAATGGTGGCATGGGGGGCCAAAGTCTCGATGCCCGCGTATGGTTCACCAGGAAAGTTGCCGGTATCGAGATTGATTCCCAGCCAGGGCGAATTTACCTTCTTCCAGATCGCCAGGAGCGTCTCGATACTAGTGGTCAGCCCCCAGTGGTTCTCGAGAGCCAGGGTGATGCCGGCTTTTTCGGCCGCCGGAAGACATTCCCGAATGGAATCGACGCACCAGCCCACAGCGTCGGCGAGTTGATAACCTGCGAGCGGCGGCTCGTTCCCCTTCACTTTCATCAAGTCGTCAAAAGACTGGATGGTCTTCCAACGGCCGGAGTTCAGCCGGACCGCCGGGATACCCAGCCGGGCTGCCAGGTCGATGCACCTGACCGTATGGTCGATGGCTTTCTGCCGTTCCTCGGGCTTGGGGGAGACGGAATCCTGGTGAATCGAGAGCATCACCAGCGCTACCCCGTGCCGCAGCGCCAATTGCTTCAGCTTGTTCAGATACTCGCTGGACTCTCCGCTCATCTGCCGGTGCAGCACCTCTACTCCCTGGAAACCCATCCGGGCGGCACTCTCGATGACTCTCTCAATGGGATAGCGCTCCCCGCGGAAGTGCCAGTACGAGTAGCTCGAGACTGCGAAGCGCGGTGGCACTACAGCGGCCGGGGACGCAGGGCGAACGGCTGGGAACAGCGGCAATGCGGCTCCCCCCGCAAGCATGATGCGGCGTGAGATGTCCATACGGACACACCATAACACGCCGGAATGCTCCCTTGCCCCCGAAACGCGGCTAGGCTGCCCCGTCCGGCACCTGCGGATTGCGCGAACGCGCGATGGCTGGAGTTTCCGGCTCCGGCTTCAGGGCGTGTTCGATGAGGTGCTTCTTCAGGAGTTCGAATGCAGTCTGCGGATCGTCGGCGTACTGGAACAGATGCAGGTCTTCGGGACTGATGGTGCCGTGTTTCACCAGCGCGTCGAAGTTGATTACTTCCTTCCAGTACTTCGAGCCGTACAGCACGATGCTGATCTTCTTGGCCAGTTTCTGGGTCTGCACCAGGGTGAGGATTTCCATCATCTCGTCCATGGTTCCGTAGCCCCCCGGGAAGACCACCAGCGCCTTCGAGAGATAGGCGAACCAGAACTTGCGCATGAAGAAGTAGTGGAACTCGAAGCACAGCTCCGGGGTGATGTAGGGATTGGGAAACTGCTCGAACGGCAGCCCGATATTGAGCCCTATGGTTTTGCCCCCGGCGTCGGCGGCGCCGCGGTTGGCGGCTTCCATAATGCCGGGACCGCCCCCCGAGCAGACTACAAACCGGTGCGTGCTGTTGGTGAACTGCTCGGCCCACTCCGTGAGCAGCCGGGCCAACTCGCGCGCGCCGTTATAGTACTCCGCTAACGGCCCATCCTCCGCGATCCGCGCCGAACCGAAGAACACCACGGTGTCCCGCACCTTCTGCTGGCGGAAGTGGGCGAGCGGCTCCAGGTACTCGGCCAGCAGCCGGATCGCGCGCGCGTCGGCACTCTGCAGGAACGGCTCGTTGAGATAGGCGACCGGACGCCGGTCGTTACAGGGTTTTCGGGCCTTCGGCATGCTTCTCCAGTTCCTCCACTTTCTTCTTGAGTTCGCGGACAGTTCGGAGCAGTTCCGGGAGTTTCTGAAATGCCGTGGCGGCGCGCAGCCACTGGGAAGCGTCGAAGGCGGGGGAGCCTGAGATCCGCGCTCCCGGCGCTACGTCCCCGCCGATGCCGCTCTGGGCATACACGATGGCGTTGTCATGCACCGTCAAATGGCCGGAGACCCCGACCTGCCCGGCGAGAAGCACGTTCTTCTCCAGCACGGAGCTGCCCGCCAGACCCGTCTGCGCGCAGATGATGTTGTCCTCCCCTACCACACAGGCATGCCCCACCTGCACCAGGCTGTCGACCTTGGCGCCGCGCCGCACGCGCGTTTCCCCTACCGTGGCGCGGTCCACGCTGGTCAAGGTCTGGATCTCCACGTCGTCTTCGATGACGGTGACGCCGGATTGCACGATCTTGTGGTGCGTGCCGTCGGCGCGTTTCGCGAAACCGAAGCCGTCGCCCCCTACCACCACGCCGTTTTGCAGGATCACCCGGCTGCCTACCCGGCAGAACTCCCGCACCACCGCGTGGGAGTGCGCCAGGAAATCGTCTCCGATCTCGGCGCCCTCATAAATCACCACGTGGGGATGGATCACCGCGTTACGTCCGATCCGCACATGCTCTCCGATTGACGCGAACGGTCCGATGGAGGCGCATTCCCCGATAGTGGCGGTGGGCGCCACATAGGCTAGCGGGTGCACTCCCGGCGCCGGGCGCGGCGGGTGGTAAAACAGCTCCAAAGCGCGCGCGAAATCGAGGTAGGGATTCGGCGAAATGAGGCTGGCGATCGGCAGTTCAAGGCGTGTGCCTACCAGGATGGCGCTGGCGCGCGTGTCCTTCACCTTGTGGGCATACTTCGGATTGGCCAGAAACGTCAGGTGGCCGGGACCGGCGTGCTCCATCCCTGCCACACCGGTGATTTCAAGTTCCGGATCGCCCGCCAGTTCGCAACCGAGAGCGCGGACTATCTCACCAAGCTTCATCAAGTTCAGGTTATCAGACGGCGCTCAGGCGGTCCGGGTCTGAAGAAACTTGGCCACCTGCCGGCGGGAGAGCACTCCATCCAAATGGCCTTGCGAGATCACCGCTAACTGGCTGAGCCGGTCGCGCGCCATCTTCTCGAGTGCCGCGGAAACAGGGGTCTCCGGGTTCACGGCCTGGTCTTCGTCAATCGGGGTGACGATGTCGCTGAGGGTAGTGTAGGGCCAACGCGTGCGCTCGACACCCTGGAGTTCGCTGGTTCCAACAATTCCTGCGAGGCTCCCGTTGGTCTCCACCACGAAGCAGCGGCGCTCGGTGTGGAGCAGGATCTCCCGCACGAAATCCTGAACGCTGGTATAGCCGTCCACGGTGGGGCAGTCGCGCGCCATGATGTCGCCCACCCTCACGCCCTCGAGAGCCCGAAGCAGCGAGGCCTGGGAATGGCTTTGGCCGGCCACCTGGAAGAGAAACCAGCCGATAAGGGCAATCCACAGGCCGCCCGCAAAGCCGGCACTGAAAAACCGCAACAACCCCCACGCGATAAAGGCCATCCCGACAAACTGGCCGATGCGCGCCGCCGAACGGCTGGAGCCGTGTTCATCGCCGGTTTTCCACCAGATGACAGCCCGCAGGATGCGTCCCCCATCCAGCGGGAACCCGGGGATCAGGTTGAAGAGCGCCAGCATGATATTGATGTACCCCAGCCAGACCAGCATGGCGAGCAAAGGGGTGGTCTCATCCGTCATAGGGTTCCAGCCCATGAGGAACGCCGTACCCAGGGCAGCTCCTCCGACCACGAAACTGAGGATCGGGCCGGCGATAGCAATCCAGAATTCGCTGCGGGGGTGGGCCGATCCATCGTCGATCTGTGCCACGCCTCCCAGCGCAAAAAGCGTAATGGAGCGCACAGAAAGGCCGTACGACTTGGCAACCAGGGAGTGCGCCAGTTCATGCAGAACCAGGGAAACAAAAAACAGCAGTCCTGTGAGCGCGGCGAGCGACCACACCACCGCATCGCCCCACGAAGGGTCGGCGGTCTCGAAATAGCTGCCCAACATGAGGACGATCAGGAACGCAATCAGAAACCAGCTCAAGTGAAGCCCGATTTCGATGCCGAAGATCTTCCCCAGCCTGATATGAGTGCGCATAGTGTCCCCTCCGAACACAGAGCAATTGCCGTGCCGCAAAGCCGGGCAGGACCCGGCGTCCGGCAGCTTGATACACTTGGATTATGCGCGGTGGACAACACGCAATCGGCTTGTGTTTATTGGTGTATACCGCCGCTTTCGCGCAGCAGAAGCCCCCTACGGAACTGGAGCGGGCGGTAGAGGAATTCCGGGTGCAAACCCGCACCCTGGGAATCCGCCCGGATAGCCCGCCCAAGGTCGCCAGAAGCCGCTCGACCCTGAAGGACTGGCACGGCCGCCTTTATGAGAACTTTCGCAACGACGCCCTGGATGCTGTGCCGCACGAAATCCGGCAGCGCGGTTCCGACAAATCGCTGCTTCGCCGCAACCAGTTCGGCTTCAATCTGGGTGGGCCGCTGGCTCTGCCGCACGTGCCGCCCCGCAGCACATTCTTTTCTCTCTCTTACGAAGGGGTGAGGGAACGCATCTCCCGCACCTACCTGCGCACCATTCCCACTGTGCCGGAACGTACGGGCGACTTTTCGGCAGTGGTGGACCAATCCGGGGTTCTGCTGCCAATCTACGACCCGGCCAGCACCCGGGAGAACCCCCTGTACGATCCGTCGCAGTCCATCTCCGCGACAAACCTGCAATACGAGCGTGACCTGTTTCCGGGCAACCGGATTCCCACGGCGCGCCTGGACGGTGTGGCCCAGAAGGCCATCCCCTACTACCCCGAGCCGAACACCGACGTCGGCCCGTTCTTCCGCAACAATTACTTCATCAATGCGCCCGAAACCAACGTGGCGAACGGGATGATCGGGAAGCTCGACCAGACCATCCGGGAGCGCCACCGCGTCACCCTGGACCTGGCATTTTCGAACGGTTTTCTGGGCTCGGCGCAATGGTTTCCGACGGCGGCCAACCCTGGAGCCACGGATCGCCGCTTTTCGGCGCGGCGCGGCGGCATCGAGCACGTTTTCACCGCCACATCCCGCACCGTGAACACCGCCAGCTTCGAGGCGAGCTCGGAGACTTCGAATAGCGGAGAGGCGACGGAGAGTACGGATTTCAGCGCCCTGCTGGGCTTGGCGGGCATAGGCGGGCAATCGTTCCCCGTTCTGAACTTCTCGCCCTATCTGTCGATGGGCCGGGCCTACCCGCAATCGCGGAGCGCGCGCAATACGTTCGTCTGGTCGGATGCGCTCTCGACGCAGCACGGCAAGCACAATATGCGGTTCAGCGCGACCTATCGCCGTTATCAGGTGAACACGTATTGGCCGCAGTACCCGGCGGGCTCGATCTCGTTTTCATCGGGAGTCACCAGCCTGCCCGGCATCGTGAACACCGGTCACGCCTTCGCCAGTTTCCTGCTGGGGCTCTCGCGTTACGCAGAGCAGAGCGTAGTCCTCTCTCCGTCGTACTTCCGGCGCAGCCAGCTCAGCGTTGCGGCGCGGGATCGCTACGAGTTGCGCAAAGGCCTGGTGGTGAGCGCGGGCCTGGCCCTCGAGCGCAACGGCCCACGCACCGAGAAGTACGACCGGCAATCGAGCGTGCACCTGGGGGTGATCAATCCCGCCAACGGCCTCCCCGGCGCGCTGGTCGCGGCAGGGCGGGACGGGCGCGGCCACGCCCTCCAGCCCACGCTGACACGCCTCGAACCCAACGCGAGCGTGGCCTGGAACCCACGCGGCGATCCGAAGAGCGTGGTGCGGGCCTCTTTTTCCCGCAGCTACTCAGCCCTGCCCATCTATACCGCACAATGGGGCACCCAGGGCTTCGCCGCCTACCCCACCTACATCTCGCCGAACGTGCAACTGGAGCCCGCGGTGCTGCTGTCGCGCGGTTTGCCGCCCCTGCTGACGCCCCTGCCCAACCTGGCCGCCGATGCCGCTAACAACACCGTGGCGGACCTGATGGACATGAGCGACCGCCTGCCTACGTACCAATCGGCGTCGCTCAGCGTCGAACGCCAAGTATCCGCGTCCGTAGTGGTGACCGTGGGAGCGTCCTACTCTGGCGGCAAGAACCTGCTGGTGGGGAACAGCGCCGCCAATCCAAACGCCATCCCCCTCGACGCCCTGCAGTTCCGCGACCTGCTCAACGACGAGGAGTTTAACCGCTCCTTGCGGCCCTATCCGCAGTACAAAGGCTTCGATATCTACAGCGCCTGGCCGATCGGCCGGTATCAGCGCAATGCGGCGTACGTCAGGGTGGAGAAACGCGCCTCGAAGGGGTTCTCTCTGAACGTCTACTACGAGTACGCCAAGCAGATGGACGACTACTCGGGTCCGTACGGCAAGCAGGACTTCTTCAACCGTCAAAACGAGTGGTCGCGCACGGCCTATTCGCCTCCCCAGTACATGCAATTCAGCTATGTGTACGAGCTCCCGATGGGCGGCAACCGGCCGTTTCTGCGATACGAGGACTGGCGGAAACACATGGTGGACGGCTGGTCCATAACCGGCATGGCATCCATCTCCAGCGGCTCACCGATCTACCTGCATCCGCAGTTCAACAACACCGGCGGCGTTGTGCAGGCGTTGAACGTGAATGCCGTTCCGGGCGTGGATGCGCGGGTGCCCAACCGTGGGCCGGACCTCTGGTTCAACCCCGCGGCTTTCGAACAGCCGGCCGATTTCAGTATCGGGAATGTCTCCCGCACCCTGCCGAACGTGCTCAATCCCGGCTATCAGAACTACGACATCAGTCTGAACAAGCGCATTCCGCTGGCGCCGGATCGCACTTTGGAATTCAGCGCCGCGGGTTTCAACTTCGTCAATCACGCCAACTGGAACGAGCCGGACAATATCATCGGCCCCGCTTCGGCGCCGAACGTCAACGCCGGCAAGATCATCGGTTCCCGGGGCGGCCGGGTGGTGCAACTGGGGTTGAGGTTGAGTTTTTGATGTATCGTGCCGTCCTGCTGTTGTTCGCCATGTGCTTTCCGTACATGGCGGCGCCCCCCACCCGCCCGGCGCAGCGCATTCGCGTGCCTGTTTGGGTGGATGGCACTCCGGTGGAGAGCATTGGGGTCAAGGACTTCAATGCCCGCCTGGCTGGGAAAGCCCTCAAGGTCCTGGACGTAAAAGGTCCGGCGGACGACCTGATCGTGCTCGCGGTGGTCGATCTGACCGGAGATCTTGCGTATGTGACCCCCGCCAAGAGCGCCTTGGAGACGGCAGTGAAGAAGTTGGGTCCGCGTGCCTGGGTGGGACTCCTGCGCGCCCAGGACGGTCTGCGCGTGCTGGTGGACCCAACGGCTGACCGCGAAGCCCTGGCCCAAGCCATAGAGAGCGTTCCGGTGAGCGGTAAGGCCGGGCTGCTCGATACCGTCGAGACGGCTGCGCGCATCGCCGACGGCATCCTGGCCAAGAGCAATGTGCGAGTCGCCGTCCTCTACATTACCGATAGCGACATCGAGAACTACCGGGAAGATTACACCAACCCGGTGATCAACAGCAGCGATTCCCGAGACTTGAGCCGCCGTTTCCCGGAAGTGCTGGTGCATGAGAAGATCTCCAAGCTGGAGGCGTCGCTGGCGGGTCGCCAGTCGCCCTTGTTTGTGGTCCAACTGCGGTATTTCGGGAACCGCCTGAACGAGGCGTACCGGAACGGCCTGGAGCGGCTGGCCAGGGTTACCGGAGGCGCGGGAGTCTTCTGCCGGTCGGACGCCGAGATCCCGGGCGCCGTGGATCACGTCATGGGCTTGATCTCGTCTTATTACAGTGTTACCGTGGCGCTGCCGGAGCGGCGCGCCGATACGTTGCAGCTGCAACTCGAACACGGCGGCGGCCGAACCCTGAACTACCGCGCTCGTTTCGTGCTGAAGGGGAGGTAAATACGGTGGCGATAAGAAGGTCCGCACTGCTCGCCAGTGTGCTGGGTGTCTGCCTGGCCGGCGCGCTGGCGGGGATCGTGTACATGGTCCGAACGGTGTCCCGGCAAACGGCGGAAGTTGAGCGGCTCTCGCGGGAGAACCGTGAGCTGCACGCTCTCGCCGGAAGCCTCAAGAGCGCTCCCGCCCAGCCACTCGCGCCCGGCGCCGCCCCCGCCGCCCCGGTTGGCCGGCATCCCGACGCACGCGATGCCTCGCCGGACTCCGCAGCCCTGGTCGAACTCCTGAAACGGGGCGTAGCGGAAGCCAACGCCAACATCGCCCAGCTTGAAACCCGGTTGCAGGAGTTGCGGGTGGAATCCCAGCGGCTCGCGCTGGACAACAAGCGGCTCACCGCCTCGGAGGCCGACCTGAACGATAACCTCGCCTCAGCCAACCGCCTGGTCTCCGCCCTACAGAACGAACTCAAAACCAAGAGCGAACGGGTGATCCAGCTCGAGGTCGCCAACCGCAAACTGCACGACGAGAGCGCGGCGGAAAGCAAGAAACTCGCGCGGCTCGGGCAGCTCTCTGTCGAATGGCAGGAGCTCCAGCGCCGGAGCGAGGGGCTGCTCAGCTCGATTCTGCGCCGCTACCGGGAAGTAACCGACCAGTATCGCGCACTCGCGGGAGTGTTGGAAAACCGCGCGCATGCCGAAGGGCCCGCCGTGCCCGGTGCTGATATGGCGCGCATCCAGAACTCCCTGTCGCTGGCCGAGGACGACCTGCGGCAGCTCAACGCCATCAATGCGCAGGCCCTGCGGCTCGCCAGGCAGATCGGCGGGAAGTAGCTCGCCGCGCGTGCCGCCGCCGCTCGCGGGTCCGCGCCGGGCGCTGTGCTACCTTGGTCTTATCCCGTGACACCTGACGAACAAATCAGCTATCTGAAGAAGGGCCTTGTCGAGTTGATTCGCGAGGAGGACCTCCGGGCGCGACTGGCCCTCGGCCGTCCACTGCGCGTCAAAGTCGGCTTCGACCCTACCGCCCCCGACCTGCACCTCGGTCATACCGTGCTCGTCCGCAAGATGAAGCACTTCCAGGACCTCGGCCACACGGTGATTTTTGTCATCGGCGACTCCACGGCCATGATCGGCGATCCCACCGGCCGCAACGCCACCCGGCCGCCGCTTACCCGCGAGGCCATCCTTGATAACGCCGAAACCTATAAGTCCCAGGTCTTCAAAATTCTCGACCCCGAAAAAACCCAGGTCCGCTTCAATAGCGAGTGGCTCGGTCCGCTCAATTTTCAGGACATGATTCGGCTGGCTGCCAAATACACCGTGGCCCGCATTCTCGAACGAGACGACTTTTCGAAGCGCTACAAAGAGGGCGTCCCCATTTCCGTCCACGAGCTCTTCTACCCGCTCGCCCAGGCGTACGATTCGGTGGCCCTTAACGCCGACGTCGAGCTTGGCGGCACGGACCAGAAATTCAACCTGCTGGTGGGACGCGAAATCCAGAAAGACTTTGGGCAACTGCCCCAGATCGTCGCCACCACGCCGCTGCTCGAAGGCATCGACGGCGTGAACAAGATGTCGAAGTCGCTCGGCAACTACATCGGGATCACCGAACCGCCGGAGGTGATCTTCCGGAAGGTAATGCAGGTCAGCGACGACCTGATGTTTCGCTACTACGAGCTGCTTACGGACCGCACTGTGGCGGAGATCGACGCCCTGAAGCTCAGGATCGCTTCGGGCGAACTGCATCCCATGGAAGCCAAGATCGCCCTCGGCCGCCAGGTCGTCAGCGATTTCCACTCCGCCGCTGATGCCGCGCGTGCCGCGGAGGAGTTCAACCGCGTCGTGCGGCGCCACGAAATCCCCGCCGACATCGGTACCGTGCCGCTGCCGGACGGCGTCCGCAATGCCAATGGCCTGCGTGTAGACAAAATGCTCGCCAAGACCGGATTGGCGGAGTCGGTCAGCGACGCCGTCCGGAAGATCAAGGCGGGAGCCGTCGAAATCAACGGCCGGCGCGTCCAGGACCTGGTCTGGCCCGACGGTGAAACCGAACTAACCGTGCATGCCGGGAAGAACTGGCGCAAAATCGTCGTATCCTGATGCTGTTTCGCTGCGCACCGTGCTCGTCCCTTCTATTCCGGCTTCGCTTTCGATACTCTGGATAACACTGGCGGTGGCGATGCCGGCCAACCGCGCCGCCAGCCTGAACCCTATCGTATGTCTCCGGTACGAGTGATCACGATCGACGACCTGCCCGCCGTCATGCGCCTCAAAGAGGCCGCGGGCTGGAACCAGACCGAACAGGACTGGCGCAATGTCATGCGCCTCGAGCCGGAGGGCTGCCTCGGCGTCGAGTGCGGCGGCCAGATAGTGGCCACCGCGACTGCGGTGTGCTTCGGAAAAGACCTGGCATGGATCGGAATGGTCCTGACAGATCCCGCCTGGCGCGGAAAAGGTTTCGCCCGCTGCCTCATGCGGGAGGCGCTGGCATTCATCGCCGCGCGCGGCGTGGGGCGGGTGAAACTGGATGCCACCGATATGGGCAAGCCGCTCTACTGTTCCCTCGGCTTCGAGGACGAAACCACCGTGGAACGGCTGGGCCGCGCTCCTGGGCCATGTGAAGGCCCGGACTTTCCGGCTCTTGGCGAAATCCCTTACGCGCTCGATCGCGAAGCCTTCGGGGCGGACCGCGCGAAGCTGCTCGAATTGCTGGCTCCCCTCGAGAGTGCCTGCGGTCCCGACGGCGGTTACGCTATGGGGCGGAGTGGCGCCAAGGCCGCTTACTTCGGCCCTTGTGTCAGCCGCTCGCGCGACGAGGCCCGCCAATTGCTCCGCTGGTTCCTGGCGCGGCACGCCGGGGAGACCGTCTACTGGGACGTGCTTGGGGGCAACCCCGATGCGCTCGAACTGGCCGTCGAATTCGGCTTCGAGCCGCTGCGGAAGCTCTCGCGTCAGTCGCTGGGAGGCCCCGCCGCCCCGCCTTTTGTTCACAACGATCGCCTGGTGTTCGGTATCGCCGGGTTCGAATTCGGTTAACTATGCGCAAGCTGTACTTCTGGAAACTCAAAAATCGCGAACTTCACCTGGGCGAACGCACCATCATCCTCGGGGTCCTGAACGTCACGCCCGATTCATTCTCGGATGGCGCCAAATTTCAGGACCCGGGCCGCGCCTTCGCGCGCGCCCTCGAACTGGAGGAGCAGGGTGCGGACATTATCGATGTGGGCGCTGAATCCACGCGTCCCGGTTCCGCACGCATCCCGGCGGGCGAGGAATTACGGCGCCTGATTCCCGTGCTGAAGCGCCTGAAGGGGCAGCTCTCGATCCCCATCTCCGTCGATACCTACAAGGCGGAGGTGGCCGAACGCGCGCTCGAACTTGGCGCCGAAATCATTAACGACCCCTCCGGCCTCACCTTCGAGCCGCAACTGGCGCGCGTGGTCTCGAACTACGACGCCGGGCTTATCGTGAATCATATGCGGGGCACGCCGGAGACGTGGGCCAAGCTGCCGCCCATGCCCGACGTGATGGGTACCATCTTCCGGGATCTCGAAGCCACCGTGAATCGTGCCCGCCACTCCGGCATCGACCGTGCCAAGCTGGTGGTCGACCCTGGGATGGGCTTCGGCAAACGCAAGGAGCAGAACTCCGAGATTCTGGCACGGCTTCGCGAGTTGGCCCGGCTGGAGCTGCCGATCATGGTAGGGCCTTCCCGCAAGTCGTTCCTGGCGCACAAGGACCCGGTGGAAACCACTTTCGCCACCGCCGCCGCCGTCACTGCCGCTGTTCTGGGCGGCGCCCATATGGTTCGGGTGCACGACGTCCGCGAGATGCGGGCGGCTTGCGAACTGGCAGACGAAGTGCTCCGCGGCGCGCCCGAGCCTCGTACTGCGCCGTAGCGCGGGCTCGCCTCCCGCGGCCCGCCGCCCTACAATGGAGGGAGTGGGACGTTTATTAGCGGCCGGCCTGCTGTTGGCGCTCTCGGCCGGCGCGCAGGACCGGCTGGTCGGGCAGGGTTTCGAACACTTTTACAATTTGGAGTATCCGCAGGCGCTGGCCGCGTTCGAGCAGGCGGTTGCCGAAGACCCGTCCTCGCCGGAACTCTACAATCACGTCGCCATGGCGCTGGTATTCGAGGAAATGCTCCGCGGGGGTGCCCTCGAAAGCGAACTGGTTACCGGGAACAATCCGTTCCTCCGCCGTGCCCGGCTAAACCCCTCCCCGGAGGTCGAAAAACGCTTTTTCGATATCGTGGGTCGGGCTATGGCATTGGCACAGGAACGGCTCCAGCGCGACCCGGAGGACACCGGCGCCCTCTACGCCCTGGGAATCTCCTATGGGCTGCGGGCCAATTGGAATTTTCTGGTGCGGAAATCCTGGCGGGATGCTCTGCGCGACGCCACTACCGGCCGCAAACTGCACAACCAAGTCACCGCCAAAGACCCCTCCAACGTGGACGCGCGGCTTACCCAGGGGCTGCACGATTACATAGTCGGCAGCCTGTCTTTTGCCTGGCGCATGCTGGGCTTTGTCGCCGGAATCCGAGGCGATCGGGTGAAGGGTATCGGCACCATTCAGGATGTGGCTTGCCGGGGGAAGCGGAACCGTGTGGACGCTGAAATCTTCCTTTGCGCGCTCTACCGCCGAGAAGGCAAGCCGCGCGAAGCCTTACCCCTGCTGGACGATCTGCTCAAGCGTTTCCCCCGCAATTACCTGCTGCGTTTCGAACAGTCCCAGATGTACAGCCAGATGGGGGATAAAGATCGTGCCATGGGCGCCATCCGGATCATCGCGGAGATGAAGCGGCGACGATCACCGGGCTATGCTGCGGTGCCTTGGGAGAAGATCTGGTACAGCTTCGGAAATATCGAGTTCTGGTACAGGAATTACCCCAAGGCGATTGAGGACCTGCGGAAGGTGACGTCATCTGCGGGGGAAGTAGACCTGAATACCGGGGCTCTGGCATGGCTCCGCACGGGCCAAAGTCACGATATGCTTGGCCAGCGTGCACAAGCCCTCGACGCGTACGGAAAAGCCGTTGCCTTTGCCCCGCAGGCCGATGCGGCCCGCGAGGCCAGAGGGTATCTCGCCTCCCCATACCGCCGCGAGAGAAGGTGACGCGGCGAGCCTACTCGTCAATCGTCACTTTTACGGGCTGCTCGATCAACTTGGGGTCCTTTCCCGTGGTGAGCAGCATCAGGGCGAAGCGGCCCGACTTGGTTTTGGCCGGGATCTTGAATTTCAGGGCGGCGGCGGCCTGATCGGTGACCTCCACCTGGACATCGGCCTGACCGTCCGTCAGGTAAACCTTGGCCACCTGGGTCTTTTCCAGGTGCTCGCCGCCTACCGTAATGATGTCCCCGATCTTACCGTTGGCCGGCTCGACCGTAATCATCCTTGGCATCGGCTGTTGCGCGTAGGCCGCGAGGCAAGCGGCGACTATTAGCGGCACTACAAGAGAGAGTTTCATCTGAATCTCCGTTCGGTACTTCCATGCTATGCCCTTGCTCGGGCGAATTCAAGCGTACCGGAGCGCGCTGCGCCGCCCACTCCTGTGCCGCAGAATATACCCGTCGAAAGAGCGGAATTTCCCATTTGCAACCTCACGTAGGTGTAATCTATCACTGATGAGGAGGAGCAAACTACAAGTGAAAGTTCACGTTGCAGTTGCGCTGGGGCTCTTCGCCGGAATCGCCGGTGCGCAGCCCAGTATCAATTCAGGTGGCGTAGTGAATGCTGCCAGCTATGCGAATCCAGCCATGCCGAACGGGGGCATCGCCCAGGGTTCCATGTTTGTGGTTTTCGGGAAGAATCTAGGCCCGGCGAGTATTGTGCTGGCAGGGCCGTACCCGCTGACTACCTCGGTCGGCGAGACCTCGATCCAGGTTACAGTGGGCGCTACCACAGTAAACGCGCTCATCGTCTACTCGGTTTCGACACAAGTCGCGGCCATTCTGCCGTCCAACACACCGACGGGCCCCGGAAAGGTTACGTTGCGCTATGGCGGAGCATCAAGCGCCCAGGCCGATATTCAGGTGGTGCCGGCCAGTTTTGGGATCTTTGCGCGCAATCAGGCGGGCAGCGGCCCTGCGATCGTGCAGAACTGGGTGGGCGACGGTACTGTCCCCGTAAATGCTGTTTTTGATGCTGCGCACCGCGGGCAGACGATGATTCTGTGGGGTACCGGCCTGGGACCCGCGACCGGGAACGATGCCCAGCCAACGAACCAGGCTACCCCGCTGGATACCCCGGTGGAGGTGATTATCGGCAGCAAGAGGGCACAGGTCACGTACAAGGGCCGGAGCCCCCAGTTTGCCGGTGTCGACCAGATCAATTTCGTCATCCCCCAGGATGTAGAGCTCGGTTGTTACGTGCCGCTGGCCGTTCGCGCGGGCACGGTCACGAGCAATTTCACCTCGCTGGCTATCGCGGCATCCGGCAAAGCGTGCTCGGAATCCGTCACCGGCTACTCGGCGGCGGATCTGGAAGCTGCTATCGCCAGGGGCAGCGTTCGCATCGGCAGCATCAGCCTCAGCCGGACGCGCATGCAACTGGGACTCTCGATTCCGATTCCCGGCGCGCCGACCGATATCAAGACCGATTCGGGCAGCGCCACCTTCATGCGCTACGATGCCACCACACTGGCGGCTTCGAGCACCGCGTTCGGCAGCGTCACGCCGTACGGCTCGTGTAGCGTTTTCAATTTCAGCGGCAGCACCCCGGGGATCGTCGATCCGGTCTTGCCCACGGGCCTGGATGCCGGTACCCTCACGGTCAGCGGGCAAAAGGGGCTTAAGCAACTGGACATGAAAGCCAAGGGTGTTTACTCCGCCACGCTGGGAGGCGGCGGGATCAGCATCCCCGGCCTGCCTGGCGGCACCGGCCAGCCGGAATACCTGGACGCCGGGTCCTATACGATCTCGAACGGCGCCGGCGGCACGGACGTCGGGAGCTTCAGCGCTACTCTGGTGGTCCCCGCTCCCCTTGTATGGCTGAAATCCGACGAGATCAGCACAGTGGACCGGACGAAGGGCCTCACCGTCACGTGGAGCGGTGGCGGCGCCAACCAGTTCGTCACCATCCTGGGCGCTTCCGTGGTGGGGGAGAACGGTGCGGCGTTTGTTTGCACCGAAAATGCCACTCGCGGGACCTTTACGGTGGAGCCGGCGGTGCTCTCGGCCTTGCCGCGGAGCCAAGTGTCGGACGGCGTCGCTACCGGGATCCTGGCCCTTACCACCGGCTCTGCCGGTCAGGGCGGCAAATTCCAGGCGACGGGTCTCGACTTTGGGTACGTTACCTACACCGACATGAATATGAAGACGGTGAATTACCAGTAGCAGGGAATGGGGGCGGACGACGCGCCCGCCCCCGTCAGTTCACTTTCAGCCACAGGGTTTCCCAAATCCAATACCCAAATAATGGCGTAGAAAAACCTATAATTGCGAAACTGATCAGGGAATTCAGGTACACGGCCCCACGATTATACTGCATTCTCCCCGGCTCTCCCGGTGCCTGTACACTGGAATAGATGAAACTGCTGGTTCGCGCCATCCTACTCCTGAGCATTTGCTGCGCAGCGGCCCTGGCGCAGAGATCGCACTTCTACTGGCTCGTGGACGCCGGTGGAAACACCGCCGGGGGAAACACCGGGTTCGTGGCCGGCCTGACCGGTGGCGGCGAGATCGCAATCGCTAAAGGTTTTTCTGCCGGACCCGAGCTGGGTTTTATCGCGCCTCGCACGGGCCGGTTCTGGGATAACGTCGTGGGTCTGGCGGCGCTGAACGGCTACTACCATATCCGCCCCGGACGGAACATCCGCTTCGATCCGTACGTCAGCTCCGGCTACTCCGTCCTTTTCCGCAGCGATCGCGTGGACATGTTCAACTACGGCGGCGGCCTGACCTATTGGGTGAAGCCGGAAGTAGGCTTTCGAGGCGAGTTTCGGGACCGCGTAGGCGGCGGGATGCACCTCTGGAGCTTCCGCTTCGGCGTGTCGTTCACTAGTCTTGCGCCGTAGCCTATGGCAAGCCGCCGTGCCCCGAAAATGGCGGCTCGGTGACCCCCATCGGGCCGGTCCGGGTGCGCCGTTCCGCTTCACTCTCGCCAAACGCGGCGGCCAGCGCCCAGGTGTCGTGAAACAGGTCGGCGCGGATGATGCTGCCCTCCCGCAGCGTCAGAAGATGCGCCCAGCGGTCTTCCACGTGGCTTCCTGTCTCCCGCACGGTTAGCCGCTCGGCCCCCAGCACGACCACCTGATCGCCTTGGGCAATGAAATCCGTCACATCGAACCGGTCGGTCCGGTAGAGCCTGTCACGCAGGGCAAAGAACTCCCTCACCTGTTCGCGGCCGCGACGACGTCCGGAAAAGGGGATCTGCCCCTGCATGTTCCACTCGACGTCATCTGCGAAACGGTCCAG
>DATMYF010000186.1:0-8224 GCA_035561075.1 Bryobacteraceae bacterium | reverse complement strand
CCCGGCCGAGATTTCCGCGGTAACCGGCGAGCCCTGGAACTATCGCAACCGGTCCCAGTTCCACGTGGAGGGCCGGGAGATGGGATACCTGGAGGCCCACTCCCACCGGCTCTGCCCCGTCGCACAGTGCCCCATCAGTTCACCGGTGGTGAACCGGACCCTGGCGGTGCTCCGCGAGATGCTGCCCGAGCGCCGCTGGCCGCGCTTTCTGCGAGGCATCGAGGTATTCACCAATGAGGAGCAGGTCCAGATCAACGTCATGGAGAGCGCGCAACCCGTGGCACGACGCTTCTTCGAGTGGTGCGCCGAGCGCATCCCTGGCTGGACTCCCGGAGCCCTTGATTATCATGTGGACGGCACAGCTTACCGCGTCAGCCGCCGCTCGTTTTTTCAGGTAAACCGGCATTTGGCGGGGCGGCTGGTAGAAACCGCGTTGAGGGGTGCGGAAGGCGGGACGGCGCTCGACCTCTACGCCGGAGTGGGGCTGTTCGCCTTACCCATGGCGCGGCGCTTCGGTAGCGTAACGGCAGTGGAATCGGGCTCCTCGGTCGCCGGCGACCTGGCCTTCAACGCCGAGCGCGCGGGTTTGGCCGTGAAGACCGAGCAGGGGGACGTCGAGCGGTATCTCGAAACCCTCGAAGCGCGCCCCGATTTCGTGCTGCTCGATCCGCCCCGTGCCGGGATCGGCAAACACGTGGTGCGCCGGCTGGCGGAACTTGCGCCGCCGCGCCTTTCCATCGTCTCCTGCGACCCCTCCACGCTGGCGCGCGACCTCGCCGGCTTGGTAGCCGCCGGCTTCCGTCTCGAAGGCCTCACCCTGGTGGACCTGTTCCCCCAGACTTACCACCTGGAAACAGTGGCACGGCTGGCGCGCTGAGCGTTGCCCCCCGTCCCGGAACTGGTAGAATGGAATGTAGCCTCCCCTACAACTTGGACACACATGAAATTCGGCGTTATTGTCTTTCCCGGCAGCAATTGTGATCACGATGCCTGGTACGCCATCGGCCATAATCTTGCCCAGCCCGTCGAGTACATCTGGCACGATTCCGCCAGCCTGGGCGGGGTGGACGCGGTGGTGCTTCCCGGCGGCTTCTCCTACGGCGATTACCTGCGTTGCGGCGCCATCGCCAAGTTCTCCCCGGTGATGCGCGCGGTGCGCGAGTTCGCCGCGGGCGGCGGCCCCGTGATCGGCATCTGCAACGGCTTTCAGATCCTGGTGGAGACGGGCCTGCTCCCCGGCGCCCTGATCCACAACCGCGGGCTGAAGTTCATCTGCCGCGAAGTGGGGCTGCGCGTTGAAACCACGGATTCCCCCTTCACCAACGCGGCCGAAAAAGGGCAGGTGCTGCGCATGCCCATCGCGCACGGCGAAGGCTGCTACTTTGCCGACGAGCGTACACTCGACGAACTGGAGGCCGAAGACCGCATCGCCTTCCGCTATGTCGATAACCCTAACGGCTCCCTGCGGGACATCGCCGGCATACTCAACCGCGAGCGCAACGTGCTCGGGATGATGCCGCACCCGGAGCGCGCCACCGAGCCGCTCATGGGCTCGAGCGACGGGCTCGCCATCTTCCGCTCGCTGGTCTCCGCCGGGGCCCTCAAACTATGACCACTACCATCACGCCCGAACTGATCGCCCAACACCAGCTCACCCAATCCGAGTACGACAAGATCGTCGCCATCCTCGGCCGCGAACCCAGTTATACGGAACTCGGCGTTTTCAGCGTGATGTGGAGCGAGCACTGCTCCTACAAGAGCTCGCGCCTGCACCTGAAGAAGCTGCCCACCCAGGGTAAGCTCGTGGTGCAGGGCCCCGGCGAGAATGCCGGGATCATCGACATCGGCGACGGCTGGGTGGTGGCGTTCAAGATCGAATCCCACAATCACCCCAGCTTCATCGAGCCGTTTCAGGGCGCGGCCACGGGCGTCGGCGGCATCCTGCGGGACATCTTCACCATGGGGGCGCGGCCCATCGCGGTGATGGATTCCCTGCGCTTCGGTCCGCTGGACGATCCGGAGAACGGCCCCCGCAACCGCCGCATCGTGGAAGGCGTGGTGGCAGGAATCGCGCATTACGGCAACTGTTTCGGCGTCCCCACCGTGGGGGGCGAGTGCATCTTCGAGCCCGGCTATAACGGCAACCCGCTGGTGAACGTCTTCGCCCTGGGAATCGCCAAGGCGGAGGATATCTTCTACGCCGCGGCCGCCGGCGTCGGCAACCCCGTCATCTATGTGGGCGCCAAAACCGGCCGCGACGGCATTCACGGCGCATCCATGGCGTCGGCCGAGTTCACCGAGGAATCCAAGCAGAAGCGGCCCAACGTGCAGGTGGGCGATCCCTTCATGGAGAAGCTGCTGCTCGAAGCGTGCCTGGAAGCCATGAAGACCGGCGCCATTGTCGCGATTCAGGACATGGGCGCAGCCGGCCTCACCTGCTCCACCTGCGAGATGGGCAGCCGAGGCGGCACCGGCATCGAGATCGAACTGGACAAGGTCCCACAGCGTGAAACCGGCATGACGCCCTACGAGATCATGCTGTCCGAGTCCCAGGAACGCATGTTGCTGGTAGCCGAGAAGGGCCGCGAGGACGAGGTTTTCCGGGTCTTCAAGAAGTGGGGCCTTGACGCCGTGACAGTCGGGGAAGTGACCGGCGACGGCCTGATGCGGGTGCGCCAGCACGGCAAGATTGTGGCCGAGATTCCCGCAAGGGAACTGGCTGATGAAGCCCCCTTGTACGACCGCCCCCACGCCGAACCCCTGCGCAATGCGCCCATGGAGGCGCCCGCGTTCCGGTCCCAGGACGTCCGCCGCGACCTCGCCACCGTGCTCGCCTCCGGGGATGTCTGCTCGAAGCGCTGGATCTGGGAGCAGTACGATTATCAGGTCCGCACCAACACGATCGCGGGCCCGGGATCGGATGCCGCCGTCGTGCGGGTGAAGGAGACCGGTGTCTCTCTGGCAATGGCGCTCGACGGCAGCGGCCGTTACGCCTACCTTTCGCCGCGCGAGGGCGCGCAGCTTGCCGTGGCCGAGTGCTGCCGGAATCTGTCGGTGACCGGTGCGCTGCCCGTGGCCGCCACCAACTGTCTGAACTTCGGGAACCCCGAGCGGCCGGAGATCATGGCCCAGCTCGTGGAGGCCATTGAGGGCATGGCGGATGCCTGCCGGTTCTTCGATACTCCGATTACCGGCGGCAACGTGAGCCTTTATAACGAGACCCTGGGCGAGGGCATCTTCCCCACCCCTGTGATGGGGATTGTGGGGGTCATGCAGACGGCGAAACCCGTGGGGCTGGACTTCAAGAACTCCGGGCGTCGCGTGATCCTGCTGGGCGGCATCGGGGGGTGCGATGAGACGCGCTTCGGCGGTACCCAGTATGCCAAGGCAGTGCTCAAGCAGCTCTGGGGCCTGCCCCCGGCGCTCGATCTGGATAAGGAAAAGCGCGTCCAGGACGCCATCCGGGAAATCGTGCGGGAAGGGCTCTGCGAATCCGCGCACGACTTGGCCGATGGCGGCTTGGCGGTAGCGCTGGCGGAATCGTCCTTCGGCCCTGCGCGGGTGGGCGCGCGCCTGGAACTCTCTTCGGACCTGCGGCCCGAACTCCTGCTGTTCCACGAAGGGCCGTCCCGGGTGCTGGTCTCGACGGGCGAGCCCGAGAAGGTAGCCGCCGTTGCGGCGAAGTACGGTGTGGAGGCTCTCGACGCGGGCGTTACCGTCGAGGGTGAAATCGAGATTCGGAACCGGAACGCGAGCGTGGCCGCCTGGAAGGTAGACGATTTGCGGACGGTGTGGGAAGGCGCGCTCGAAAAATCCCTGCGGGCAAAATAGCGATGTTCGACAAATTCCACGAGGAATGCGGCGTAGTCGCCGTTTACGGCCACCCCGAAGCGTCGAAGATGGCCTACCTGGGGCTGTACGCCCTCCAGCATCGGGGCCAGGAGAGTGCCGGCATCTGCACCAGCGACGGCACCAAGATCTACTGTAAAAAGGCCATGGGGCACGTGGCGGATATCTTCACGCGCTCCGCGCTGGCCGAACTGCCGGGGCAGCTTGCCATCGGCCATACCCGCTATTCGACAGCCGGGGATACCGTGCTGCTCAACGCCCAGCCGTTCGCGGTGCAGTGCTGCAAGGGCCGCATTTCGGTGGCGCACAACGGCAACATCACCAATGCCGCCGAACTGCGCGGCGAGCTTGAAGCCGAAGGCTCCATCTTCCAGGCCAACAGCGATACGGAAGTGGTGCTGCACCTGGTGGCGCATTCGCGCGAGCGCACGCTGGCCGGCGCGTTGCGGGAAGCCCTGCTGCAATTGGAGGGCGCCTTTTCCCTGGTCTTTATGGCGGAGGACCGCATCATCGTGGCGCGCGACCCGGTCGGGTTCCGGCCGCTCGCCATGGGACAGATGGAGTTCTCGGGCGGCGTCTGCTACGTGTTCGCGTCCGAAAGCTGCGCCTTCGACCTGATCGGCGCGTCGTACATGACCGAAGTGCAGCCGGGCGAGATGGTGATTGTGGGTCCGGAGGGCATCACCCGCGAGCGTTACGCGCCGGAGCGCCCCAAGGCACAGTGCGTTTTCGAGCACGTCTATTTCTCGCGCCCCGATTCTCTGGTATTCGGCCGTCCGGTGCAGCAATCGCGCGAGATGCTGGGCCGGTTGCTGGCGCGCGAAGCCCCCGCCGACGCGGACCTGGTGGTGCCGGTGCCGGACTCCGGCGTCGCCGCCGCCCTGGGCTACGCCGCCGAATCGGGCCTCCCCTTCCGCCACGCGCTCATCCGCAATCACTACATTGGCCGCACGTTCATCGAGCCATCGCAAGCCATCCGCGATTTCGGAGTGAAGCTGAAGCTGAACCCAGTGCGCTATCTGCTGGAGGACCAGCGCGTGATTCTGGTGGACGATTCCATCGTGCGGGGCACCACCAGCCGCAAAATCGTCCGGATGGTGCGTCAGGCCGGCGCCCGCGAAGTCCACATGCGGATCTCCTGCCCCCCGACGGTCTCGCCCTGCTTCTACGGCGTGGACACCCCCACCAAAAGCGAATTGATTGCCGCCAACGGCAGCGTGGAAGACATCCGCAAATTCGTGGGCGCGGACAGCCTGGCCTACCTCTCGCTCCCCGCGCTTCGCAAATCCGTAGGGGACGACCAGCGCCACGAATACTGCTACGCCTGCTACACCGGCGACTATCCCACCGAACTGGTCAATATCGAGCAGTTGATGGCGGCCAAGACGAAGCGCGGGTAGATTGGGTCTAGAGTGGAAGGCGAGGACTCTCCATTGTTGCGCCAGTTCGATGTCGTGATTGAACGGGACGAAGAAGGGTATTACGTCGCTTCTGTCCCGCAACTCCCCGGATGCCACACTCAGGCCAAATCTCTGGATGAGGTCACGCAGCGCATTCGCGAGGCGGTTGAATTGTGTCTCGAAGTCGCGGGTGAACCTGAGCATTCGCTCGAGTTCGTGGGAATCCAGCGCATCACCATCGCCGCCTGAGCCGAATTCCGTGCGTGATGGGCACGGACCTGATTGCCGCGCTCACCAAGGCCGGCTTCACCGTGATTCGGATCAGAGGTAGCCACCACGTTGCGCCACGACGATGGGCGCACCACCGTGGTACCAGCCTGGTATAGCCACGCGTTGACATCGGTCACGAGTCCGACGATCATATCTGTGACTATGAAACATCTCGCAGTTCTTTTCTGTCTTTCAACGCTGACCTTCGCGCAGGCTCCGCCGAAGGACAGACCGGGGTGCCAGGATAGCCCCGCACTGACGCGCTTGGCCGGCTGCTGGATCCTCCGCTGCAAGACTTCCCAATACGATATCGCCAAGATACCCGTGGCCAAGCGGCAGGAACAAACTGTGGAAGGCGAGCTTCAGCAGGTCTGGTATGGCTGTCCCGCCGATGCGAGCGGTCTTCAGATTCAAAAGAATGCCGAAGCGGCCTTCCTTCGGGCCGGCTACCGAATCCTCTTCAAAGACATGTATGCCACTACGCGGTTCTGGCTCACCGCCCAAAGCGGACCGCAGTGGGCAACCTTGTATTCGGAAGGGAGGGGCTACAGCCTCCTGGCGGTGAAGACGAAGCCGATGGAGCAGAGCATGCAAGCGGCGACCGCCGATGGCTGGGCCCAGCAGATCAACCAGACAGGCCGCGTCTCCATCTACGGGATCAACTTCGATACGGGTAAAGCGACCCTAAAGCCTGATTCAGAGAGCGTTCTGACCGAGATGGCTGCCCTGCTCCAGAAACAGCCCGAATGGTTCATGCTCGTCGCCGGCCACACGGACTCGGTCGGAACCGATGCGGTGAACATTCCGCTCTCACGGCAGCGCGCGGAAGCTGTCATTACCTATCTTGCGGGCAAAGGCATTAACAAGGCTCGTCTCACCGCCGCCGGCTTCGGTGCACAGAAGCCGCTCGCGGACAACGCCACAGAAGAAGGGCGCGGTAAGAACCGCCGCGTCGATCTCGTCAAACTCTACTGAGCTGATCTTCAGCCGGTGATCGGGGCCAGGAGTCGAGTTCCTGGCCCCGCTCGCTCATCGTTGGCGGTCGCGGGTCCCCCCGCTTCCCACCCTCCGCAAATCCGTGGTAAACGACGATCGCAACGAATACTGCGCTGCTACACCGGCAGAGAAGCCGGATTCCGGCAACTAGACTCACCGACAAACGAATCGGGACGGCACCCTGGTTCTTCCTTGAATCGGAGCGCTCCGTATGAAATACTCAGTTCCGGAGGCTCGTATGGCGAGTTCCTTCTCCTACGCGACAGCCGCCTTGGCCGTGTTCTCCTTTCCTATCGCCCCGCAGCAGTTGGAGGTCGGGAAGCCCGCGCCCCCATTGAGCCTTGAGCGGACGATACCAGCCGCACAAAACTTGACTTTGGAATCTTTGAAAGGCAAGCCAACGGTGATCGAGTTCTGGGCAACTTGGTGCGGGTACTGTATTCAGGAAATCCCGCATCTCAACGCACTCGCTGACAGATTCCGGGATGTCCGGTTCTTGTCAATTACTGATGAGCAGTCTTCGACCGTCGAGCCCTTCCTGGCTAAGCGGCCGATCTCGGGGGAGATTGGTATAGACCGCGACGGGTCCACGTTCAAGGCATACGGTATTGAGGGTAGGCCGCAAACCGTGCTTGTGGATAAGGACGGCGTGGTGCGTGGCATCCTGTACCCGACTCAACTCACAGCGGCGGTGTTGGAGAACTTCATTTCGGGCCGACCGCTGAACCCTACTCCACTCCGTCGCGGTCTCCGGATTTTGGAGGAGAACACCACTGAGCCGCTCTTCGCGGTGATTCTGCGTCCGGCAACCAAGAAGGGTGGGAACTTGAACCTGAACCCTGGCTACGCGCAGGGCGAGGGACTCACGCTCCGGAGGATTCTCACATACGCTTTCTCGACTTACGAAACGCGACTAGAAAGCTCGTCCGATCTGCTGGACACACGCTACGACTTCTGTGTTTCGATCCCGCAGGGCGGCAATGATGAGCCGCTCTTCCTGCGCGAAGCGCTCCAGCGTGCGTTCAGGCTCAAGTTCCACTGGGACAAAAGGGAGGTTGACGCTCTCGTCCTCACGGCGCCAAACCCGAAGATGCCCGAACTCAAATCGCTGGGTCCTACCATGTTTACCTTCGTCCTCGGCTTGGAATGGAGACTCAAACGCTTCGTGGTGGATGAGACCGGCCTCCGTGGATATTACAGATTCGAACAGCCACCGGATGATGAGCGCATCGAGCAGTTCCTCAAAGACAATCTCGGCCTCCAGCTATCGCCCGCGAAACGGACGGTCGAGATGCTCGTCGTGGACTCGTTGGAACTGCCCGAAGTCGGCGCGGCCCTGCCGGGACGATAGATTTGCGGCGAAGTCGAACGCGCTCGGGCATCGTGATCGGTTTACGGGCCATCCGGGAGTTGGCCGCTTCGGCGTCAAGTTGCCGGGAAACGCCCATTTTTAAGAGTGCAGCACAAAATAGAGTCTGATCGAACGGCTTATCAGCAACCGCACTCACTCATACCGCAGCGCCTCAATCGGATCCATCCGCGCGGCCTTGATCGCAGGCAACAGGCCTGCTACCAGCCCCACAGCCTCCAGCATCAGCGTCGAGGTAAGCACCGCGAAGGTCGAAATGCGCAGGTGGATGTCTCCCGTGCCGCTATTGTCCTTGAATAGCGGGCCAAGCAGGGGCAGCGTTTCTAAAACGCTGGTCACC
>DATMYF010000185.1:0-5295 GCA_035561075.1 Bryobacteraceae bacterium | reverse complement strand
GATTTCCGGCCACCGCAGCCGGTCCGTGTTCGACCGCTACAATATCGTCTCGACCGACGACCTGCACCAGGCCATGAGCAAAGTCGAAGCTTACCTCGGCCAGGGAAACCACCAGGGCGGCGGTGCTGGCGAGGTGTCCGGCAAACACCGCCAGAGAAACAAAACGGGCGACCCGCCGGGTCGCCCGTATATCTTTGAAAAATTGTGGTGCGGAGAGGGGGACTTGAACCCCCACGAGCTTTCGCCCGCTCGCACCTCAAACCACTGCTTGCGTTCTGCCCTATTCCCCTGCGATATGCAGCCGTATGGAAACGCTACGTCTGAACCTCCTGGAATCTTCTGGAATCCCTTCCAGTCCGGCAAACTTCCGGCAAACTTATCGCTACTCTGTCTCGCTCGAAAAGACGGATATCCCGTCCGCACCTCGCGTTCTCTTCCCTCCCTCCCGGAGCGAGACCCTTCAACGGCGACGCAGCGGGGCCTTCGTACTTGCTTGTTCTCGCCTTCCGAGCGACGAATGTGGTGTCCGCCGGCAACGGCGCACAGGAGCTAGAGCATGAAGGTATTCACAATTGACAGCGAGAACCGAGTGTGGGCTTTTACCTCAGCTGCCCAGCATCGAATGGACGCTCAATTCTCGACTGAACGGGGCCTGATGAGTGCGACGGCCACATGGCCCGCATCGCGACTGCTGGCGATTTGGGCGGGCCTGCCGGGTTCGATCGCGGTTAAGAAGTTTACTGACCGCAAGACGGCGGTTCGCCGCATATGGAACGCCGTTCAGACACTCACCCCGAGCGAAAGCCGAAGTAGCGGCACCGGGAACGGCCGCAGGCCGACCAGCAAACAGTCCCAAGTACTTGGGCTCCTGAAGCGCGCCCAAGGCGCCACACTGCAGGATATCGTTACTGCCACCGGCTGGCAGCCCCATTCTGTTCGCGGCTTCCTAAGTGGGGTAGTCAGGAAGAAAATGAAGCTGGCGCTGCGTTCGAGCCAATCCGAAATCGGCCAGCGGGCGTACTCGCTCGATCTGCGCTCGGAGCCGACCGAACCGGGAGAGGAAGCAGAGGGGGGACCCCGATGCCAGTAAAGCCGTGCACCGTTTCGATTCGAAAGGGTGCCGGCGACTTCGAGTTGGTGGAAACCTTGCGGGTAAGCCCGGAAGCGAAGCTCTGCGGGTCCACCGGCTATCTGATCCGCTGTCTCAGCGTCGCCCGGGGGCGGTCGGTCCTTACCGATGTCGACCCTACAAGTCTTACGATTGAACGCCGCATTGACGATCTACCGGTCATTCACAGGATGTGGTTCCATCCTGATGGCGATTGCCTAGCGTACAAGGAAAAGGTGGGCAGCCCGAGCACCTTGTTCTTTATCAGCAGAAAGGGCTTGCTGGCCGCACAAGCGACCCTGCCCAATGCCGTCAGCGAGGCGGCAGCAGGCCCAGCATGCTGGTATATCGGCTGCCGTGACGGGAGACTATATGCATATTCGCCAGAGGGCCTATGCATCTGGCGCCGCCACGTCGTCCGTCCCCGCCCAAACCCATACTACTTGTTGGCCGCGTTCACCGGCGCAACCGAGCCGCCCTATCTCTCAGTCGCCTCCTCGTGGCCCGGCCCACCAGTCATCGCCGAAAGTGAACGCATCTTTCTGTTCAGTGAGTTCGGCCACAGGTGCTGGCGCTCGACGATTCCCAATGCGCACATTGCGCAGTACGACATCTGCATGCCTGGCTACATCCCCGTACCTTCGGAAGCTCTTCAGAAGCTGGGGATTGAATTCCCCGACCGCGTTCCTCTCGGATTCGTGCCGAATGACACTCGATAGCAGTACTCAAACTTCATCCGCTTCGGCGCCCCGCTCCACGTTCAATAAGTCTATCGAGGTCTTCCAAGAAGCCGCCGGCGAGACCGGGGAAGACGTGCTGGCCAGGGTGGATTTGATGCCTGGCCGCTCGGGCAGCGACGAAGTGATTCGCAGCCTTGCCACGTGGTACCAGCGGATCGCAATGGGTACGACCGAGGGACGCGTGCACGTCTTCAACGTCGAAGGGACGTTGGTAATGAGTGTTTGCGTCGGGCATGGTCCCGTTTCTGCAATCGTCGCGGATCATCGCGGGCTGATGGCGACCTACTGCGCCGGACTGCTCACTACATTCAAGGACAACGACATCAGCGGATGTGCGAAACTGCCGGATTACTATGCGAGCGTCGCAGCGCATGCGGGTGGTCTGCTCGTTTGGCGTTGGCATACGGTTTGGTTTGTGAACAGGCGAGGTCGCGTGGTCTGGAAGGCCGAATTCTCAAAAGCGGTCCGCAGCGTGATCCCCGACGATGTCGGCTTTACCGTTCTCGCTGGTCACCTCTTTTCGTTTCGCTATCTTCTTTCGACGGAGCGGAGCTCAGCTTAGGACATATGGTCAATCGCCAACACGCGCACGTACAGCTTTTGCGGGAGTGCGTGCCCGTTACCGGTCAATCCGTATGCTCGGCCCTGAATACTGGGATGCGCTCAATAACGCGATCTATAGCACTATGCCGGGGTCCACGGCGCTGGAGGCCTTCGAAGAGCTGGTGACATGCGTTGGAAGCACGCCGGCACGTTGATCAACCGGAGTCGGAAATCATTCCCGTGTTGAAACGGCATTCGGATTCAGCGACGCCGTTCTCGGTCTGCTACTTACACCGGCCGCATCTTGTAGTAGATTAGTTGGGGTATGATTGGGCTTGAACAGCATCCTTGTTGATTTCTACGCAGGCAGAATACCTGATGACCGCGGTAGGCGACTCGCTGAGATTCAGTCCTGGGGAGTCGAAGATCTGGAATACGTACACGACTACATTCAGTGGCTGTTCCCTCTCCGCACACCGAGCCTTGTAAACCCGGAAGCGCCGATCCTCGATGATGAGGTGATCGCCGCCCTTTCACGCCCGTCTGGAGTTACGAGATGCATTGGTTCGATCGTTTGAGACCATGCTTCGCTTCTACGGTTTCGAATTACGAAGATCGAGCATAGGACTCACGGTCATTCGCTCAAGGGAATTCCAGCCCCGGGCGGCCAGATGGGTACTGCCGCTCAACCATAACCACCTCCGCATCACCCGCATTCTAGCGTGCCTTCGAACGCTCGGCCTCCCCCTGCACGCAGCAGCGTTCTTTGAGGGACGTGTATTTGGACGAGATTTGCAGTCGAAAGTTCGGGATCTCGGAGGAAACATACGCATACTGGGAGAGAGCGACGGCGGGGACTGATGAGTTTTGAAGTGACCCCGGCGCGGCTTCGGTAGACGGACGACCTCCCTCCGCGTTCTTGAAGCCGACGATCTGGCCCTTTTCCCCGTCCAGCACGACTGGATATCGGATCGATAAGCCGTCCCTGATCAGTAAACGATATCCCCCAAAAGCCGCTCCCGCAGGCGCAGAACTGTCCACGGCCAACGCATCTACTGCCGCCCGCTTCCCCAAATGGCAGCCGCCAAGATTCCAGCTGATCGTGGTCTTGCCGCAGCCAGGCTTAGGGTTGATGACGGCTATCGTTTTGATTGGCGGTCTGATTGGAGTCTCAATTGGGCTGATGGGCTGTCTCTCTCTGCGGGAGGATGCCGGTTCATTTGGATCGTGCAAATACCCCGAGCCGCCGCAGCGGCCGCAGTCCTTATTCCCGCCGCGGCTATAGCATTATTCCCGAGCCATATGGCACCCCCGATGATAGTTGGATGAGCTTTCAACGGCAAGCCTTGGGCGACTGAAAGAAACGTGCCTAGCGGGTCGGGGCAGTAAGGTGGGGTTTGTGGAAAACACCTCCGGTTGCACACGTCTCGAGAGTCCCCCAGACTCCCACAATTAACCCGGAAACCGGCTTTTGGCAGATCTAGGTATTGCGGTTGCAATGCGATATGACTACAAGCGCGTCGGCTGTTACTGGGGTGGACGCGATAGCTTCTGGGGGGCTCGCGGCGGTGACAGCAGGGACTGGTTCAAATGATTCAACTGACTGAACTGCAGTCGATGCGCGACACGCTGCAGCGCGCGATCTTCAGCGGTACGCGCCGCGTGCAGTTCACCGACCGCGCGGTCGAGTACAACAGCGTCGATGATATGCGAAAGGCGCTCGCCGACATCGACGCTGCGATCGCAACCGCCTCGGGTGCGGCGCCCTCCTCTTTCAGCCTGGCCATGCACAGCAGAGACTAAATGAACGCCCTTGACAAAGTGATCGGTTACTTCTCGCCGGAGCGCGCATATCGGCGTGCGCGGTTCCGCGCGGCGACGGAGACGTTCGCGTATGACGGCTCAAAGTCGGGACGGAGGACGGACGGGTGGGTGGCGGCCGGCGGCGACGCGAACACCGAGATCGGCGCCTCCCTGATCAGCTTGCGGAACCGGTCGCGCGATCTGCTGCGCAACAATCCGTACGCCAGCAAGGCCATCGCCGAACTGGTCGGAAACACAGTGGGAACGGGATCGTTCCTCAGGCAAAGACGGGAACGCCGGAGATCGACAGGATCATCGACGGCGAGTGGCTCTACTTCGCTGAGAACTGCGACCCGGGCGGGCAGTTGGATTTTTACGGGATGCAGGCGCTCATCGTGCGCACGCCCGCCGAGAGCGGTGACAGCATCGTCCGGTTCCGGCCGCGGCTGCCGCAGGACAATTTCCGAGTGCCTCTTCAGTTGCAAGTACTGGAAGGGGACTTCCTGGACATCTCCAGGCATCGCGACGGGGCACATCGTCCAGGGCGTGCAATTCAACCTCTTTGGACAGCGCGAGTGTTACTGGCTTTATAACTATCACCCGGGCGGCGTCTACTTGCTGAATCCGTACGGGGGCCTTCTAGCCAGCCGGTGCTCGCCTCGCAAGTGATGCACACCTACTGCATCCTGCGGCTGCATCCTGCGGCCTGGCCAAGTGCGCGGAGTGCCATGGCTGGCGCCCGTCATGCTCGCGATGCGGGATCTCGATGATTATCGCGACGCGGAGCGCATGCGGAAGAAGACGGAGGCGTGCCTGGCGGGAATCGTGACGCGTCCCGAGGGTTCGGGTGGTGCTCCAGTTAGGTGAGACGCAGTGGTGGTACTTCGACAACCGCTTGGCCGACGCCCACGGCGGGATGCCGTTCTATGACCAGGAGACAATCGATGCGTTCGCGGCGGCGAAGGGTCACCAGATTTGGCCGTTCACTTCGAACACGGATGATCCTGCTGGCGATCCGGCGCACCCGAATGAGACGGCGGATTTCCTTCGCGACCGGATCTGGTCGTATTGCCAGGACGTGATCTCGTACGTGCGCGCGTC
>DATMYF010000184.1:0-4660 GCA_035561075.1 Bryobacteraceae bacterium | reverse complement strand
CCGGTGCCGTTGTCTGCGGCCCCGGTCACATCGAGCGCGTCCCATTCGGTCCCGAGCCACGCCGCGGACTGACCGAACGGGTCCAGCACCCGAGCGCTGCCGTTCTTGCCGATAATGAGTTGGCCGTCTTCGTCGGAATAGAGAACCGCCGTGTCGGGACCGTCGCCCGCCTGGTAGAACTCTCGACTCCAGAAGCCCGAGCGGAGCTGGTCGCCGTCCACCCACGAGCCGATGCGGGCGATGGGGCGGCCGTCCGGCGCGGTGACGGTAATGTCCTCCAGGGATGGCGCGGGACTCCGCAGCGCATTGCCGATGTAGTTGACCTCGTTCGCAAGCGCCCCAATGACTTCCGCCGCCAGCGGGTCTTTACGCCGCAACTGCGCGAGGAGATCGGCGGTGGGCACGCCGCCCTTGCGCGCGGTCAGAATCGGTGAACTCGTTGTGCGTAGCGGCATTATCGACCTCCCGCCATGAAGCGCCGGCGATGCTTGGGGGTGAACACGACCGGCAGACTCGGTACTGCTATCGTCGTGTACCGCAGGCAGCCCTCGTCAAAGACCAGCCGTTTGTCTTTCGGGAGAACGGCTTGGATCTTTGCTTCCGCCTTTTCGAGCCGCTCCGCGAGTTCGCGTTGCCGGTTGACCGCCAGCAGGACATTCCGCTCTGCCCGCGCGAGTTCGGCCGCGATGGTGCGGGCCTCCAGTTGCAGCTCCAGGGGGATCTCCGCAGTGTCCTTTGGCCCTGCAATGGGGGCCGCTGGTTCGCTTGGTTTCGTCTGGTTGTTCATGTCTAGCCTCCTAAAGATTTCGCCGCCTCGGTTCCACGTACCGGCCGCTGCTGGCCCGAGATATCAATTCGCTGTTAGTGCCACCCCAGAGGGGCTGGAACCGCGCGGAATCGCGGTTCTGGCGCGGGGCGCGGTCCTTCAACCCGTGGCGCAAGGCGTCCGCATGGATCTCTGCCAGGTCGCGGAGTCGCTGGAGCAGCCCGTCGTGGTCCCGCCCGGCGGCTATGGCCCTGTCCAATTCGGGGGCAAGGCGACGGAGCCAGCGGGAGGCCTTGAGGGCCGCAGAGATGAGCCGTTCCTGTTCGGGGGAAATGTTCTTGGGCATGCTCGCTCCTATTGGCCGCCCCGCAAGGGCGTGAACACCACCTCTCCCGCCCCCAACATCCGCGGCGCCGCCGGCAGTGCAGCAGGCAGCCCACCAGGCAGGCTGCTGGTAGGCAGGACGATCACGGCGATGTTGCTCTGCTGCGGTGCGTTCTGCGCGCGGCTCAACTCGCCGGTAATCTCGGCTACGAACTCCCAGCCGGCGCGAGCCTCCCGGGCCAGATTTGCCAGCTCCCGGATAGCTTTCAATTTCAGCTCGGGGGCATCGGTGGCCCCTTTGAGAACCGCCTCCGCCTCGTCGCGGTAGGTGGTCAGCTTCGCAATCTGCGTGTTGATGTGGCCCAGTACCGAATCCACCCGGGCTGTCTGAGCATCCTCGTTCGCCTTCACCAACTCCTGCTTCAGGTGGCCCTTGTGCCGATCCAGGGCGCTCTTGCTGACCCGGTGCCGTCCCGCGATGGCCCGCAAGGGCACGCACTCCACCAGCGCCTTCTCAATGGCTTCACGCCCTTTGTGCGTGCAGATTGAGCAATTTAGCATTGACCCTCCACTCCTCTCCACCGTCCCGCATGTCCCGCTGTCGAGCGACCTGCCACCGGGGGGGGTATCATCAAGCTCTATGTCTGACGAATACCTGGTGCTGCAGTTGACTTCGAAAGCCCCATCCATCAGGCATATCCGCCGCGATCTCCTGGAGGTCGCCCGGTGCCTCAAGAAGCATGAACTCATCCAGTCCAAAGACCGAGCGGCGCTGCCAGTAACCGGAATCTCCGTGTTCATCACATACGGCACGTACTGGGAGTACAAAATAGACGTTCTGGGGCGTGTGACAGCAGGCGATGTCGTCAAGGTTGCCGCCCTGCTGGTCGGATTAACCCTCGCGGGCGTCGGTGTCGCGTCGCTGGTCAAGTAAGCAGAATCCAAGTCGGCCGCCGCCTCACTGGGCATATGCAGTAGGGTCGCCGCTCCCCGCACCGGTCGCATTGCCGCCAATACGGGTGCTCTGGTGGCAGTCGATTCGCATCCCCCCTCCGCATTGTTCCCACTGTTCCCAGTTCCCAGTAGGGTTCTGAAAAGCTCCTCACAGGCGCGCATGTATACGCGCGACACACACATACTAGGAACACTGGGAACATCTATGAAGATTAAGTACTTAGAGTGGGAACGAGACCGGGAACACAACCGGGAACAAGGCTTGACCAACTGGGAACATCACTACGGTTTCCGCCGGTAGCGCCACTCCAGGCTGTTCCCAGTCCGTTCGCGGTACCGCTCCCACCCGATAGCCCGGAGCGCCCGAGCTACCACGTTCTTATCCGCCTGGGTCCAATTCGCCTTGGGCTTCTCAATACAGAACGTCAGAACGTCGCCTACCGAAACGGTCTCCCGCGCCGCGGTCCATTGGCCGATCAGTTCATCCCACGGGCCGCCCTCGAAGCGCGCTGCCTGCTCCTGCTCCGCTCGTCGGTTCAGTTCAACCGAATCCAGCCACCATGACGCCCCCGCTCGGTACCGTGCCACGGCTTCAGCCCACAACTGGTCACGGTCTCGTGCGAGGTCATCTATCAGGATGCGCGTACAGGCTACAGGCCAGAACCGCCGCCCGCCGGTCTCATCCCGCAAGTAGGTGCTGTGGTTGACGCTGCCGGCGAACACGCACTGCCGGGGCGATTCCATGATCCGTTTGCCGTAAGGCGGCCGGAAACGGTCCGTCGCGCGGGACATGAACCCCTTGATGCGGCTCACTTCGCCGCGGGTCATGCTGTCCAGTTCGGCGATCTCGATAATCCAAACGCCCCGCGTTTGCAGAGCCGCATCCTTGCTTCCCAACTCTGCGATCTCATCTGTGAACCAGTCGCCCGCGATAGTTGCCAGCGCGGTACTCTTTCGTGTCCCCTGTTCGCCTTCCAAGATCAAACAGCAATCAGACTTGCACCCGGGCCGATAGATCCGCGCCACCGCCGAAATAAGCCAGCGCGCCCCCACGGCGGCCGTGTAGTCGTTCGACTCCGCTCCGAGGTAAAGCGCCAGCCAGGTGTCAATTCGTTTCGTGCCGTCCCACTTCAGCGAGTCGAGGTACTGCCGCACGGGATGAAAGGTCCGGTCCTGTGCGACGGTCTGGACCGCTGCGCCCGCCGTCTCAATCGATACGCGAATCCCTACCCTCTGGAGCCAGTCCGCCGCGAGTCGGTCTTCTTGATCGGTCCACCCGGAACCGGCCGCCGGTCCTCCCCACGGGGCAGGCTTCATCGCCGTGACGCCGAGCGAGAACTCATTGAGCGCGAGCACTCCGCCCCATTCCGGAGCGTGCCGTAACGCGGTAATCGCGTTCGCCAGCACGGGGAACGGCACGCCGTCCCGGTTCGTCACAAGCGCCGCCCGCCAGTCAAACACCGAATCGACCCGCTGCGGGGGCCTCGTCTTTTCCTCTTCGAACTTCGAGCGGAGTAGTTGTTCAATATCAGGTGTCGCGCTCATGCCGCGGACACCTCCGGGTCCGTCACAGCGAAATACGCCAGCAGCGCCTCCCGCTCGGCGCGCTCCCGCTTCTCAGCGAAGCGAACCAGGGTCTCGGTAAAGGCCGGGCGCAATATGCACCAATCGCGGTACTCCTTCACCAGCGGAGCGCCATCGAGCCGCCGCAACCGCAATAACGTGCCCTCAAGGTGCTGGATCTCTCGCGGGTCGGGCATCTCCGTATCCGGCGCGAACAGCGCGGCTTTGAGGCCGTCCAACGTCTCTTCCACGAGCAGGACAGCCGCCCGTTTCCAGTAGCGTGCCTTGGGTAGGTCGCGTTCGAGCGCGTCCCGCTTCCGGGCATACTCGGCGCGCTCTTCGGGTGACAGCGGCCGATCCTCCAGGGGCGTGCCGGTGTATTCGGCCAACCAGCGGAGCGCATCCTGGCGGCTGCCACCGCGAACGCGCACGATCAGGTCCAGGACGCCCCCACCTTCGTCCGTTGCGAAATCGTGCCAGACGGCCAGGGATTCATCGCCAGAGACGTTCAGGCCGTCGCCATCGCGCCAGGTGGCCGCCGCGCGCCAGGTATCGCGCCCCGCGCGGTGCGGCTGCTGCCCGGTCAGTGCGTGGAAGACGTCGCCGATCTTGACCCGGGAGAGGATCTCGCTAGCGGTACTCACCGGCCACCCCCAACGGCGCCAGCATGATTCGGAGTGCCGCCCCGAAGCCGCAAGTGCTCATTAACGGCGATGATCGCCGCAACCTGGAAAGCATCGCGCGCAGCAGCGTCAGCGAAGGAGAGAACCGGCGTATACCTCACCGCTCCGTTCTCGACATGGCGCACAGCAGGTAAACTCACCCAGGCGTTTCCGCAGTGCCGGTGCAGCGTGCAACCTAAAACCGTGATCCCCGCAAGGGGGAGGCTCAGGTCAAGAAATCCGGCCAGGGTATTTTTCGAAAATGCGCGGTAGTCAATCACCTCGACGCTAAGGGCCGCGTGTTGTTCAATGGGCGGCATCACATCAGGAGCCGCAAGGGGGGATTCTTTCATATCTCCTCCAGATCAGCCGGCTTTGCGCCGGTCTTTTC
>DATMYF010000183.1:0-13248 GCA_035561075.1 Bryobacteraceae bacterium | reverse complement strand
GGACCGGGGGCAGGTGGCGGCTGGGGACGCGGGGCACGCGGCTCGGTGGCGACCGCGGTGGTGCTCTATCAAGTGGAGCCGGAGTACAGCGAGGAGGCGCGGAAGGCCAGGGTCCAGGGGACCGTCGCGGTGATGATCGAGATCGACGAGGCGGGACGCGTCCGCAACCCCCGGCTGCGCAGCACCCTCGGGATGGGGCTCGACGAGCGGGCACTCGAAGCCGTCCGGAGATGGCGCTTCCGGCCGTATCTCCGGGACGGCAAACCGGTGGCCGGGCCGGCGCTGGTTGAGCTGCGGTTCAGGCTGTTGTAGGGGCGGGTGTCCCTTTACGGCCGCGCCAGGCCCGGGAGGCCGCCCATTGCGGGGGCCATCTTCACGGCGCGCAGAATGGCTTCCGCGAGGGCCTGTGCGGCGGCGATCCCCAGGGTGTTGATGTCGGCAGCGAG
The DNA here is from genome assembly GCA_035561075.1 of Bryobacteraceae bacterium. Taxonomy (GTDB): domain Bacteria; phylum Acidobacteriota; class Terriglobia; order Bryobacterales; family Bryobacteraceae; genus JAMCRM01. The sequence goes on along the minus strand of DATMYF010000183.1, from coordinate 12,802 downwards.
GTCGCCAACAGAAAGCGCGAAAACGATGTCGCCGTCGAACATGGTGTTGACCGGGTAGATGGTGCGGGCCATCCCCAGCCCCGCCAGTTGCGCGAGCTTGGTGGCTCCTACCTTCGTAAGGCGCGCGTTGGTGGCCACTACCGCGAGGGTGGTATTCCCCCCGGGGATGCCGCCGCGAGCGCTGCCTCGCTGCATCTGCAATTCGGTGTTTACGAACTCGGGTGAGCCGGGGGAGCGGCGGGCGCCCGCGACAATCCGGCCGGTTGCGGGGTCGCGAACATCGCCGAAGGCATTGACAGCCACCAGACTCGCCACAACCACGCCTCCGGGCAGCGCGACCGCGGCCGAGCCGATGCCGCTTTTCATGGCCTGCTTCATCCCGTACAGCTTCCCGACAGTGGCGCCGGTGCCTGCCCCGACGGCGCCCTCCTGGACCGGGCCGGCGGTGGCGGCGCGCGCGGCGGCCTCCCCCATCTCGGCGGTGGGCCGCACCCCGGCCTTCCCGATAGCCAGATCGTAGAGGATGGCGGAGGGTACGATGGGCACCACGGCAGCGCCGGTTTTGAAGCCCACGCCCTGCCGTTCGAGCCAGCGGCGCACGCCCCCGGCTGCCTCCAGCCCGAACGCGCTGCCCCCGGAAAGCACCACGGCATGGACGCGGTCTGTAATGTGGCCGGGATCGAGCACTCCCAGTTCCGCGGTACCGCTGGCGGAACCCCGCACATCCACGCCCGCAACGGCCCCGGAGCCGCACAGGATGACAGTGGCGCCGGTGAGCGCGTCATAATCCGAAGCGTGCCCCACCCGGATGCCGCTGATATCCGTAAGTCCTTTCATAGGCTATATTTGTATGTTAGCATCGGAATTCGGGGACCAATTTTGCTGGACATCTTCAAAGGACCTGTAGCGGCCGTCCAGGATTTCTTCGTACTAACGGGGACGGCGCTGGCGAACCTCTTTCGTAAGCCCAGGTATACCTCTGACACGCTGATCCAGATGGACACCATTGGGGTGGGCAGCCTCCCGATTGTAGTGCTCACCGGTTTTTTCAGCGGCGCGGTAATGGCGCTGCAACTTTCGCGGCCCTTGATCCAGTACGGGCAGGTCGGCAGGATCGGGCAACTCGTCTCCATCACGCTGGTACGTGAACTGGGGCCGGTGCTCACGGCCCTGATGGTGGCGGGGCGGAATTCGTCGGGAATCGCCAGCGAGCTCGGCTCCATGAAAGTGACCGAGCAGATCGACGCCATGCGGGCGTTGGGCACGGATCCCACCAAGAAGCTGGTTACCCCGCGCATGGCGGCCACCGCGGTGATGCTGCCGCTGCTCACCATCATCTCCGACTTCATCGGGATGTTCGGCGGCTGGCTGATCGCGCGTTTCCTGCTCAACGTGACCACCCAGCAGTACTGGAGCGAAGCATGGCGCAGCCTTGAGTACGGCGATATTGTGCAGGGCCTGCTCAAGCCGTTTCTGTTCGCCTTCGCGATTTCGCTGGTCGGTTGTTTCTACGGCCTCCGGACCATGGGAGGCACCCAGGGCGTAGGCCGCGCCACGACCCAGGCCGTGGTGGCGGCATCCGTGGTGATCCTGGCGCTGAATTTCTTCGTGTCGAAGATTTTCGTCAGCCAGGGGCAATGATGCCGGAGGATCGAGCCAAGCCCGTTCTGCGGTTTGAAGGCGTGACCGTGGCCTTCGAAGGCGTGCCGGCGTTGCAGGATGTGTCCTTCGCCGCGGCGGAGGGCGAGACGCGCGTGATCCTGGGGGCGGCAGGTTCGGGCAAGACCGTCCTGCTGAAGACGGCCCTGGGGCTGGTTCAGCCGGACAAAGGAAGGGTGTACGTGCTCGGCCGGGACATGTCGCGGATGCGGGAAGAAGAGCGCTTCGAGTTGCGCAGCCGGATGGGGATGTTGTTCCAGGAGAGCGCCCTCTTCGACTCCCTCACTATCGAGGAGAATGTGGCTTATCCGCTGCGGAACCAGAAGTCCATCCAATGCCCGGAAGACGAGGTGCGGCCGCGCGTTGAGGAGGCCCTCAATTTCGTGGAACTGGGGGCCACGCTGGAGAAGATGCCCAGCGAGCTTTCGGGCGGCATGCGGCGGCGTGCGGCCATCGCCCGGGCGGTGGTGACGCAGCCGCCGCTGCTGCTTTACGATTCCCCAACTGCGGGGCTCGACCCCATCACGGCCCAGACCATCATTGCCCTGATCCTCAAGGAGCGGGATTTGAACCGCACAACCAGCCTGATTGTCACGCACCGTTACCAGGACGGAAACCTGCTGGCCAACTTCCGGTACGACCCCAAGAGCGAGTCCCTCGTACCGGCCGACCACGACGTGCGGACGTGCTTCATGGTGCTGAAAGAAGGCCGGGTATTATTTGAAGGCAACCAGGCGGAGCTGGAGGCCTCGACCGACCCCTACATCGCCAAGTTCTACAAACGGCGGGAATAGACGATGCCTGATCGAAGCAGATTACACTGGTCGCAACTCAAGGTCGGATTGGTAGCCATCGCCGCCCTGGTGATCCTGGCGGTTCTGATCTTCCTGCTGACGGGGTCGCGCGGCCTATTCCGGCGGGATGCGACGATTCAAATGTTCGTGGAAGACGCCTCCGGCACGGCGACGGCCGCCCCGGTGCGGCTACACGGCTTCCTGGTGGGAAACGTGGAGGGTATCCAGCTTTCCGGGGACGCCAACCCGAGCCGCGCAGTGCGGTTCGACCTGAAGATCGAGGCGAAATACCTGCAGAACATTCCGAAGGATTCGATTGGCGCGATCACGGCGGCGAGCCTGCTGGGCGATAAATTTATCAACATCACGAGGGGCAAGGATCCGGAGCACATCCGCGACGGCGGGGAACTGCGATCGGTGCCCCCGCAGGATATTCCAGAACTGATGGCCCAGAGCGCCACGCTGCTTGAGACCCTCCAGAAGATCGTGCGGCGCGTGGATACGGTGTTGGCTGGCGTGGAGCGAGGCGAAGGCAATATCGGCAAACTGCTGCGCGACGAGGAGCTTTACCAGAGGCTGAACGGCATGGCCGGGGAAGGCGAGCGGCTGCTCTCGGACATCCGCCGCGGCAAGGGCACGCTGAGCCGGCTGCTCTACGACGACACCCTTTACCAGGAGATCCGGGGACCCATCCGCCGCATCGACGCCATGTTGACGGAGCTCGAAAAGGGCCGCGGCACGGCAGGCAAGCTGCTGCGCGATCCGGCGCTATACGACGAAGCACAACAGTCGTTGACGGAGCTCCGCAAGCTGGTGGGGGGCATAAGCGCGGGCCGCGGCACGGCCGGCAAACTGATGACCGACGAGGAGCTGTACACCCGCATGAACACGCTGTTGGGGCGCATCGACGGGACGCTCGACCGCATCAACTCCGGACAGGGCACGCTGGGGCAACTGATGGTGAATCCGCAGCTCTACGATTCCCTCTCCGGCACCATGCGGGAGTTCCAGTCCCTGGCGAAGGACATCCGGGCGAATCCCAAACGGTTTCTGACCATCAGGTTGACGCTGTTTTGAGCACCCGGCGGCTGATCGTCAACGCGGACGATTTCGGTTTCACTCACGACGTGAACCGGGGGATCGTGGAGGCGCATCGTTCGGGCATCCTGACCGCCACCACCCTGATGGCCACCGGGGCGGCGTTCGACGACGCCGTGCGGCTGGCACATGAGCACCCCACGCTCGACGTAGGGTGCCACCTGGTGCTGGTGAACGCGCAGTCGGCTCTCGACAGCGGCCGCGCGCTGCCGGCGACCGTAGCGGAGCTGCTGGGGGCGATGGTGGCACGGCGCATCGCCGTTTACGACGAACTGCGGGCGCAGGTGGACCGCATAGTCGCCGCGGGCATCCGTCCGAGCCACCTGGACACCCACAAGCACACACACCTGGCACCGCCGGTGCTGGACGCGGTGGCGCGCATCTCCCGGGAAACCGGCATCCGGTGGGTGCGGCGGCCGTTCGATTTTCCGCTCACCGCCGGAAAGATCCCCTGGACCAAGCGCGCGGTGAGCCGCGGCCTTACGGTGGTGCGGAACCGCTTTCACCGCGTGCTGTCCGCGCACGGCTGCCTGAGTACCGACCATTTCGCAGGCTTCCAGATGACCGGGCGGTTCCGCACCGCCGAACTGGTGGAGCTGATTGAGGGCCTGCCCGAAGGCCTGACCGAGTTCATGACGCATCCCGGCTTCTGCACCGACGAGCTGCGCGGCGCGCGCACGCGCCTGAAGGAGAGCCGCGAGCGCGAGCTACAAGCCCTTACCGCGGCCGAAACGAGGGACGCGCTCGCCCGCCGCGGCGTGGAGCTGACAAACTATCGTTCGCAACCGGCGTAGCCCACCCGTATACTCGAAAGTGAATGCCGGGAATCTTATACGTCGTGGCCACGCCGATCGGCAACCTGGAAGACATCACCTTCCGCGCAGTGCGGATATTGAAGGAAGTGGACCTGATCGCCTGCGAGGACACCCGGCAGACGCGCAAGGTACTGGAGCACTACGGCATCGAGAGCGCCACCATCAGCTACCACGAGCACAATGAACTGGAGCGCTCGGCGGAACTGGCGGCCCGGATGGTGGAAGGCGCCAGCGTGGCGCTGGTATCGGACGCCGGGATGCCGCTCGTCTCGGACCCTGGCTACCGGCTGGTAAGGGCGGCCATCGAGAGCGGCATCCGCGTGGAGCCGTTGCCGGGCCCTTCGGCGCTGGTGGCCGGGCTGGCGGCTTCGGGGCTGCCTACGGACGAGTTCCATTTCGGCGGCTTCCTGCCCCACAAGGCGGGGCAGCGCCGCAAAACCCTGGAGGAACTGGCCGGGGAGCGCGCCACCCTGGTATTTTACGAGGCTCCGCATCGGATCGTGGAGGCGCTGCGGGATGTGGAGGAGACGCTGGGACCCCGGCCGGTGGTGGTGGCGCGCGAGCTGACCAAGATCCACGAGGAGTTCCTGCGGGGCACCGCTGGGGAGGTGGCCGCGCTGCTCGAAGCGCGCATGAGCGTAAAGGGCGAGATCACCCTGCTGGTGGGCCGCGCGACGGCGCCCCCACCAGACCAGACCCCCGTCAACGAGGCCGTCGATGCCTTGATGCGCGGGGGGATGAGCCGCATGGATTCGATCAAGGCGGTAGCGCGGCGGCGGGGCCTGGCCAAGCGCGAGGTGTACGACGAACTGGAGCGCCTGAAGTAATTCGCAAAGCTGTGGTGCGCGCGACCAATTGGGTGGACGATGCCGTTATGTCCCTGCCGGCCATTCGCGCCCTGCCCCAGGCTTCCGGAACTGGGCCGACCGGCGGCGAGCCGCGAACATCAAGATCTACAAGGAGTTCCTGCGGGGCACCGCGGGCGAGGTGGCCGCGCTGCTCGAAGCGCGCATGAGCGTGAAGGGCGTGATCACCCTGCTGGTGGGCGCGCGACCCAGACCAGACCCCCGTCAACGAGGCCGTCGATGCCTTGATGCGCGGGGGGATGAGCCGCATGGATTCGATCAAGGCGGTGGCGCGGCGGCGGGGCCTGGCCAAGCGCGAGGTGTACGACGAACTGGAGCGCCTGAAGTAATTCGCAAAGCTGTGGTGCGCGCGCCGTGCCCTAGGCTTCCGGAACTGGGCCGACCGGCGGCGAGCCGCGAACATCAAGATCCACAGGGAGGTCTGCGGGGCACCGCTGGGGAAGTGGCCGCGCTGCTCGAAGCGCGCATGAGCGTGAAGGGCGAGATCACCCTGCTGGTGGGCCATGCGCGGGGGGATGAGCCGCATGGATTCGATCAAGGCGGTGGCGCGGCGGCGGGGCCTGGCCAAGCGCGAGGTGTACGACGAACTGGAGCGCCTGAAGTAATTCGCAAAAGCCATCGCGCTATCCTGGAGAAAGTGGCCCCGAAGCCTTTTCCCGCATCCCGGATCCTGGTGCGCGCGACCAATTGGGTGGGCGATGCCGTCATGTCCCTGCCGGCCATTCGCGCCCTACGGGAGCGCTATCCCCGCGCCCACCTGGCGGTGCTGGCGCGGCCGTGGGTGGCGGGGTTGTACGGGCGCGAGAAGGCCATCGACCAGGTGATCCCCTACACCGTCCCGGGAGGCTTCCGGAACTGGGCCGACCGGCGGCGAGCCGCCGCGCAGTTGCGTGATTTCGATTGCGCCATCCTGCTGCCCAATTCGTTCGACGCGGCGCTGGTGGCGTGGATGGCCGGGATCCACACCCGGATCGGCTACCGTCGCGACGGCCGCGGCTGGCTGCTCACCGCCGCCGTGCCTCCTCCCGAGCCCGGCGACACCCCCCGGCACGAGCGCTTCTATTACCTGGAACTGCTGCGGAGGGCGGGCATTCTGGACGAGTACCCGCCGGCCGCATGCATCCGGCTCGACGGCATTGAAGACGCGCGCGCGGCGGGAAGGGATCGGCTGCGGGAAGCGGGCATTGAGGGCCCCGTGATCGGGGTGAGCCCCGGGGCGGCTTACGGCGGCGCCAAGCGTTGGCCGGCGGAACGCTTTGCCGCCGCGGCGGACCGGATCGCCGCGGAAACCGGTGCTTCGGTGGCATTATTCGGCTCCGCAGGCGAGCGCGAGGTATGCGACTCGATTGCCTCCGCCCTCGGCGCCCCGGCCCACAACTTTGCCGGCGGCACAGGGCTTGGGGAGTTCGTGGAGCTGGCTGCGGCGTGCACCGTGTTCCTGACGAACGACTCCGGAGCGATGCATATAGCCTCCGCCCTGGGGGTCCCCACAGTGGCGATTTTTGGCGCTACGGACGACACCACCACGGGGCCCACCGGCCCGCTCGCGCGCGTCGTCCGGGAGCACGTGGAATGCAGCCCCTGCCTGCGCCGGGAGTGCCCCATCGACCATCGCTGCATGACCCGCGTCCCGGCCGACCGCGTCAGCCGCGTGGCGTTGGATTTATTGCACGGAGCAACGAAATAGTGGATACCAGAACCAAGATCGTGGACACGTCGAAAGCGTCGGCGGCCGCCCGGGAATGGCGCGCGCGCGGGGGGCGGCTGCTCGCCGTCACGGGATACTTCGACGTCCTCCAGGCATCGCACGTCCGGGAACTCGCCGAAGCCAGGCGCGCCGCCGGGGACAGTCTGCTCATGGCCCTGCTCGTGCCGCCCCCCGACCCCGTGCAGGCCCCGCAGGCCCGTGCCGAGTTGGCCGCCGGGCTTGCCATGGTAGACTACGTGGTGACCACGGAGAACGGACCCGCGCTCGAAGCGCTGCTGGCCGCCATCGAGCCTGATACCGTTGTACGGCTCGAGACGGCCGACGAGTTGCGAATGCGGCAATTGATCGAACATGTACACCGGCGGCACACAGGCGCGTAGCGGCACCACGATCCTGGTGGTGCGTCTGGGCGCCATGGGCGATATCGTCCACACCCTCCCCGCCGTAGCGTCCCTCAAGCACAGTTTTCCCGGTTCGCGGCTGACGTGGGTGGTGGAACCGCAATGGGCGCCGCTGCTCGAAGGGAATCCCTTCGTCGATCGTGTGGCCCTGCTAAACCGGGACAGCCCCGGCGCTATCTTCGAGAGCTGCCGCGAACTGCGCACCGAGCGCTACGACATGGCCGTAGACTTTCAGGGGCTCATCAAGTCCGCGTTGGTTGCGTCCGTGGCGCGTCCGGAACGCATCTACGGCTTCCACCAGTCGCAGGTTCGCGAAAAATTGGCCGCGCTCGTCTACTCGAATAAGACCATGAGCCGCTCCGTCCATGTGGTGGACAAGGCCCTCGATCTGGCAGCCGATGCGGGCGCGGGCACTACCGTGAAGAAGTTCCCGCTGCCCTCCGGCAGGCAGGAATCGCCGCTACCCGGTGGTCCTTTCGTGCTGGCCTGTCCCTTGGCAGGCTGGCGCTCGAAGCAGTGGCCCCCCGAATACTACGGCGAGCTGGCGGTTCGGCTGCGCAACGAACTGGGGGTGACCCTGGTGGTGGACGGCCCGGCTTCCGCGGCGGGCGCGCTGGCCGCGGCGGGTGATGCGTTCCGCCATTTCTCCTGCCTCCCCGGCCTGCTCTATGCCATCCGGCGCGCCGCCGCTGTGGTGGGGGGCGACAGCGGTCCGCTGCACCTTGCCGCCGCCCTCGGCAAGCCCGGGGTGGCTATTTTTGGACCCACCGACCCCGCCCGCAACGGCCCTTACGGCGGCTCTATCACGGTATTGCGGAGCGCCGGAGCCGCCACCAGCTACAAGCGGCGGTCGGCGATTGACGACAGTATGTATCAGGTTACGCCGGACGCGGTGTTCGATGCCCTGAAGGTGCACCTCTCGGCGCGGCCGCGTTCGGCAGATTGCTTAGTGTGATGCGCTCCTCTTCCATTTTTCCCAAGCCGTACGCGGATTTCGTGGCACGGCTGCGCGTGCCGGCCGGCTTCGCGCTGGTGGCGGCTTTCGCCTGGTTCTCGCGGCCGGACGCCCGGTCCCTGGCGGTCGGATTGCCGGTCTCGGCCGCCGGGCTCGCTTTGCGCGCCTGGGCGGCGGGGCACCTCGCCAAGAACCAGCGCCTGGCCCTCAGCGGACCCTACGCGTACACCCGCAATCCGCTCTACCTGGGGACCCTGCTGGTTGCCGCGGGCCTCGCAGTGGGCTCCCGAAGCCCGGGCCTGGGCATCCTGTTCGCGGGCGTCTTCGGGCTGGTGTACCTGCCGGTAATCGGACTCGAAGAACAGCACCTCCGCAAGCTCTTTCCCGAGTATGCGGGGTATGCCGAACGGGTTCCCGCGTTGCGCCCTACCCTGCGGCCCATTCGATCAGCGAATCCTTTCCGGTTCGAGTTGTATCTAAAGAACCAGGAGTATCAAGCGGCTGCCGGGTTCGCCATTGGGGCGCTATTCCTGATCTGGAAAACCTGGCGCGGTTAATCGGCCTGCGCTGTCGAGGGGCAAAAAAAAAGAGCGGGGGTGAGACTGGGTCTCGCTCCCGCTCTTGCTGTTTTTGTTGCTGTCTACTGAACCGCTACCGTGACATTCGGCTGGCTGGTTACGCCGCCTACCGTGAGGACGAGCGGCTGCACGCCCGAAGCCGCCGTGGCCGGTATCTCCACATTGACCTGCATTACCCCTGAAACCATGCCCGGGGCCGCTCCGGCGTACTGCACGTTGGCAACCTGGTTCCCGATCCTCGCCTCAACCCGCAGCACCGGCTTGGGCAGGGCGTCGAAGTTGTCGTTCACCCGCCCGTCCACGCCAGCAGGAAGGGTCTGGCCTTCCCCGGTGCAGTAGACCACTACCACAGTGCCGCGCGCCGCCGGCTTGGAGGCCGAATTCACGCTGTAGTCCTGGTTGAGGATTACCCCCGGACCGCTGCCCGAGGAGTCCATTGTGAACACGCCCGGCCTGGCCGCGGTTGCGTCCAGCGTGAGCGCGTTCGACCGCACCCCGCGGTACTCCACCCATGCGGAGACCACCGTCTCGCCGGCCACCGCATACGGCACCACGGCCGAAATCTGGGTGGCGCTCACGTATACCAGCGGCGCCGGGACGCCGTTGAACAGCACCCGCACATCGCCAAGTGTGGTGGTCACGCGGCCCGCGCCGTCCAGTTGCATCTGCGTCAACTCCGCCGGCCCCATGGATGTGCCGAACAGGGTAACGATCTCGCCGGGCGCGACCGGGCCATCCAGATAACTAGCGGCATTGGTGACGCCCGTAATGGTAGGCAGGGGCGCGCTGATGGTCAGGGTAACGGTGATGCTTATCGGGGCGGTTCCGTCCGTGCCGCTGCTCACGGTAATAGTTCCGGAATGCTGCCCCGGGCCAAGGCCCGCCGGATTCACCGATACGGAGAGGCTGCCGGGTACGGTACCCCTCGGCGGGCTGACCTGAATCCAGGTCGCATTGCGGGCGACGGTGTACTGAAGTCCCGACAAAGTCGAACTGATAGCCAGGGTCTGGGAGCCGGGGACCGCCCCGTCCGTGCGATACAGGAACGAGAGCGCGGCCGGCGAGACCGTGAGTGCCGGGGCCGCGCTGACCGTCAGGGTCACGGTCCTGGTTTGGGGGCTGTTCGAGGCGCCCGCCGCCGTAATTGTGACCGTGCCGGTATAGGTGCCCGGATTGAGATTCTGCGGGGTAACCGAGACCGATAGCGTCCCCTGCGTGTTGGCTGTGGCCGGAGTCACCTGGAGCCAGTTCCCCGTGCTCGCCGACGCCGCCGTAAAATTCAGCACCCCGCCGGTGCTCGAAACAGTGAGCGAGCGCGACGGCGGCGCGGTGCCCCCCTTCTGATAGTTGAAGGTCAGGTCATCGCCAGTCACGGTGAGTGCAACCGCGGAGGCCGTTGTAACCGTCAGAGTAACGTTCACCGTCTGGCTCGTGGAGCCGGACGCCAGCGCGATGGTCCCCTGATACGTCCCCGTTGTAAGGGAGGCTGCGTTCACCGACACCGCGACAGTCGCGGGTGTAGCTCCGCTGGCCGGACTGACCGTCAGCCAGCCTCCGGAACTGTTTGCGGTCGCAGTGAAGACGGCGCCGCCAGCCGCATTGATTTCAAGATTCTGCGCGGTGGGCGCTCCCCCCGGGGCTGTCGAAAAGCTCAGAGTGGCCGGGGTGGCAATGGGAGTGGGCGATCCGGTCACGACCACCGTCACCGGGATCGAAATCGAACTATACGTAGAGCCTGACGCCGTTATGTTAATGCTGCCCAAGTGAACGCCGGCCGGCAAGTTGCCTGCCGCGACGATGAAATAGAAGGCGCTTGGGCCGGTGGAGATCGTCCCACCGACGGGCGGGTTTACCAAGGTAATCCACGAAGTCCCCGTGCTCACCGAATAAGTGATCGGGGTGCCTTTGGTGCTCCACACCTGGACATACTGGGCCGGTATTACGGTCTCGGGCTCGTAAAAGACCGTAAGGTTGCCCAGCGTCGAGATGTTTACGCCCAAGACTGTTCCCGAAACGATGCTGAGGGTGACCCCCACAGTGTAGGTTCCGGCGCTAGTGGTGACGGTTATGCTACCGGTGTAGTTCCCGGAGGCCAGGCCCGCCGCTACACTGGAGTTGATTCCCACCTGGATCTTAGCGGGGATCACGCCTTTGGAGCCGTCCGTCACCTGAAGCCAGTTGCCGCCGGTGGTTGTAGCGGCGGTCGCGGTGAACTCGGTTCCGGCCACACCCGTGAGTGCGAATTCCTGCCTGGGACGTTCCGCCATGCTGCCTTCGTCCATGTAAAACGACAACTGCGACGGATTCACACCACTTGTCCCAATTCCGCCGGAACCGCCCACCGTGAAACTCACCGGGATGGATCTGGTTTCGGAGAGTGCCCCATAGAAGGTCAGGTAGACCCAGCCTTCGTAATACCCGGCACGTAGAGCGGCTGCGTTGGCGATGGCGTAGGTCTGCACCCCGGCGCTGGGCACCTGCCCGCTGGTGGCAGAGAGCGTCAGCCAGGGGGCCGAGGTAGTCGCCAGGAAACTCACGCCCGCAGCCGTAGTCGAGAGCTGGATTTGCTTAAAGTCGCTGCCTCCGGCCGGAGCCGTCATGGTCAGGGAGGAGGGATTCACCGCGACCTGTGTAGTACCCGAGTTCACCGTCAGGGTCACGGGCATGTTCGTCTGGGCAGTGTTCTGCCCGTCCGAGGCGATGATCACCACCGTGCCGTAATGGACCCCGGATGAGAGTTGGGTGGGTGCCACACTGATCTGGATGTTGCCGGGCAAGGTGACCCATGACGTCGTCGCGGTTTGCCCGTTCACCAGCAGCCAGCTTTCCCCGGAGTTCCTGGCATAGAACTGTGTATAGCTCGGGACGGTGCTGATGCTGGAGACGGAAATGGTTCTGGTCTCGGGAAGCAATCCACCGTTATAGGAAAAAGTCAGCGCGCTGGGGCTGAGCACCAGCGAGCCGCCGACGGTCAGGGTCACGTTCACTGTCTGCGCAGCAAACCCGCCCGAAGGCGTAACGGTGATGGTCCCGGTGTAATCGCCGGCCGCAAGCCCAGCCGGGACCACCTGCACCGTAATCGTGTCATTCGCCGTATTGCTGACTCCGGTAGCCCCGCTCTGGATAGCCAGCCAGCCCAAGCCGCTATTCATGGTGGCCGCCGCCGTGTAACTCATCTGCACACCGCTGGCGCTCATCACTCTGATCAGTTGTGTCTGCGTTTGCGTCCCGCCCAGGGGCGCGCTGAACGGCAATGTCGTCGTGCTCAGAGTTATGCCGCCGGTCGCCCCGACAATCAACTTCACCGGGAGATTCAACACGTCGGCACCGGCTTCAATATGGAGAACACCAGGAAGGGTGCCGGATGCAAGCCCTAATAGAGCACCGCTGTTAATCCCGAGATTCACGGAGCTACCCGAAATGGACGCCTGGAAGATCGGGCTGTAGTTATACCCGATTGGGTTCGTGGTGAACGTCGCCGTTGTGATGGTCACCGCCTCACCACCCTTGGAGATGGCGATCGTCTTAGGCAGCACGTCCAGCGGACTCCCGTTATAGAAGAAGTTCACCGGGTTTTCACTCGCTGTCAGAGTGTCGGCAACCACGGCAAACGCCGGCATCGAAAGGAATACGGATGTGACCAGAATTAGGCAGATTCTGGCCGTCAGAAATCTAGAAGATGGCATACACTTGTCCTCGGCAGTCCGATCATACACCATCAGTCATAGGTTGAACAGACAATCGGGCCCGGTTCATCGAAACGAGCCCCGACTTATCCCGTATGGGCTATTACTTGAGGATCTGGAATAAGTTGCTGTAATCGTCGGTCCAGAGACGCAGGCCTTTCTTCGGCTCCGCCTCTTCGGCCACGGCTTTGATGGCCGGCTTGGCGAAGAACTCCTGCCGCGCGGAAATGAGTACCCATGTA
>DATMYF010000182.1:0-147719 GCA_035561075.1 Bryobacteraceae bacterium | reverse complement strand
AACCATTGCGGGCGAGTTGCAGAGGCGCCCGGCTGCCAGGATCTTGAACCCCAGGCACGTCTTCTTCACCTCGCGGACGCGGCTGGTCATCAGGTCGCGGTCAGAGGCGAGATAGAGCTCATCGAGCACTTTGCCTCCGGTGAGTCGGGCGACCTCCTCGGGTGTGCGGGAGACCTGATAAAAGCATGCCATATAGAAGTCCGCTTCGAAGCCGGCATCCTCGGCGTGCGCCAGATTTTCGGGGCGATGGGTGGACATTCCCGCCAGCAGGCCCAGGTCGTGGACGTGCTTGAGGTAGTCACGCACGTCGCCGTGCTTGCCCGCACGGAAGAGGCTGTCGGTGACTCCCCCATGGTGCACGATGGCGATGGGTTTGAGCGCCACGACATCGTCGAGAACATCGAGCTGGCGCCCGGAAGTCAGGCAGATGAAGTGCAGCTTTGAGCCGCGCTCCCGCGCGCCCCGGATGGCGTCCCGCACTTTGGGCCAGTACGAGCTTTGGAAGGTGTTGATGCCGCGGAGTTCGCAGGACAGCAGAAAATCCGTAGTGCGCTCCACGGTGAAGTACTGGCTCATCAGGTCGCTCATGCGCCTGGTGCTGTGGGATATGCCGGTGATGGGGTTAGAGCCAACGATCAGGCGGGTTACGCGGTGCTTACCCAGTGGTACGGTGGGGATGGCAGCCTGCGGCTGTGCGGCGCTCAGCGCCGAAAAACCCGCGGCCCCAAGCAGGTTGCGGCGTGCGATGCCATGCCGTGACATGCGAGCCAGTATAGCTCACCGCTTAGCGCGGCCGGCGTCTGGCGCTCGCGATGCGCAGCGCGACGTACATCCATAACATCCCGAGTACCCCCCATATGGCGGCGCGGCCGAAACTGCCCGCAAAGGCATGGCGTCCCGCGTTGAAGGAGCAGAACGCGACCACTAGAAAGAGAAGGGGGGCTGCGTATCGTCTCATCAGGCCGTAGTGTAACGCGCCGCAGGGCGCCGCCGGATGCGGGAGTCGGGCGCCAGGGCTAGTGTATGCTTGCCATATGACGCCCGCCCATTTTCCCCTGCCCGACTATCGCCGGGACCTCGAACGCGTGGAACGGATCCTCCAGGAGACGCCTTCCATCGACCGCGAATATCTTGCGCCCCGCGCCGAATTCCAGGCTCGCGCCGCGCGCGTGAACGAAACGCTGGCGCGGCACGGTCATACAGTGGGGTTCGTCTTCTCCGACGAACAGTACTGCGGCGACGTGCCTTACCTGGGCGGCAATACCAACATTTCCATCGAGCAGGTGGCAGGGGTGATCGGGCCCACGGGCTTTCACGTGGTGGCGGGCCTCGAAGGCGGGTACGTCGCGGAGCAGCTCACCGGCCGCTCCGGGGCGGTGGTCCACAAGGCGGAGCTGCTGCAACTGGCGGATGAGAAGTACCCGATCCGGGCCGAGCGCCTGGAGGACGTGATTGCCGCCGCGGCAGGCAAGCCGGTGGACCACATCGCGCTGCTCACCCCGAGGCAGGTGATCCCCGCCGCCATCGTCGAGTACCTGGAAAACCTCTATGGCCGCGAAGGCGTGGTGGACGCGCAGGAACTCTACTACCGGGTGAAATACGAGAAGAGCGACATCGAAATGCGGCTCACCGCGGATGCAGGCACGATTGCGGACGCCATGCTGCGGGCCATGCTGGCGGTGCTCGAACCGGGGCGCCTGGAAACCGAAGTGGCTGCCTGGGGTGGTTGGGTGGGGCGCATGCTGGGTTCGGAAAGCGACGGCTTCAAAATCATGGTGGGGGCCAATGAGGCCAACCGCACCCTGATAGGGCCGGCGCTCAACCGGCGCATCCGGGAGGGCGATTGGGTGCACGTAGGGGTGGCGCCCAAGCGCGACGGTCTGACCGCCTGCATCCGCCGCTCCGTAGTGGCCGTCACGCACCATTCCCAGTTCAAGGCCGAGCAGCGCTTCTGGTTCGAACTGGTGGAGGGCGCGTACCACGTGGGCGAGGAGTGGTACCGCAAGGTGGCTGCCGAAAACCTGCCCGCCCGCATGCAGGAGCAGGCGCTGGTGGATTATTTCGACTCGCGTGCCGAGGAGGTCTCCCGTCGCATCGGCCGGAAAGTGGACCTCGCGCGCCAAAAGCCCTATACCGGCACTCACAATTCCGGCTATACGGAGTGCCAGGAATTTTTCGGCGCCATAACGCTCGACAGCAAGGAGCCGCTGGGGCGCCAGATCGTCACCATGCTCGATGTGGCGCTGCGCGGCGTGGGCGACCACTGGAACGACATAGTCATCCCCGGTTTCGATTATTGTGTGGTGGAGAATACGCTGGGGAAGTATGATGGCCGGGTGGAGCGCCTCACCGAGTTGCCCGTCCGGGTGCAGCACCTGGTGAGCGCCTGACGTTTTCGATCCCGCCACTGTGCAAGTGGCTATAATGAAAAAGAGCTGTTCCCGGTTTCATGGAAGACATCAAGAAGAAGCTCCAGGATGAGATCGCGGCTCTCGAATACGAGCTGCGAACCGAGTTGCCCAAGGAAATCGGCAAAGCCAGGGCGCACGGCGACTTGAGCGAAAACGCCGAGTACCACGCCGCCAAAGAGCGCCAGGGGCTTGTGAACGCGCGCCTCGGCCAGCTCAGGAAGCGGATGGCCGAGATGTCCATGGTGGATTTTTCGAAAATACCCCATGGCCGCGTCGGCCTGGGTTCCACTGTAGTGGTGCTGGATTCTTCCAAGGACGAAGAGGTTGTTTACAACCTGGTAACCACTGAAGAGGCGGACCCGCCGAATGGAAAGGTCTCGACGACCTCCCCGATCGGACGTGCCCTGTTGGGGAAAGAGGTAGGGGACGTGGTCAAGTTCCAGAGCCCCGGCGGCGCCAAGGAGTTCGAGATTCTCAAGCTGACCACCATTCACGACCTATGACCTACACCGGCGCGATCGGGACTGTCTGCGGCGCGATCATCGACCGGATTGTCCGGTGGCTCGCGCTGTCCCGTATCCATCCCAACGCCCTCACCTTCATCGGACTGGTCATTAACGTCTGGGCAGCGTACCTGTTCTCCGCGGGCAGTTTCCGAGCCGCGGCACTGGTTGTGATCGGCGCCGGGCTGTTCGATATGGTGGACGGGCGCGTGGCGCGTGCCAGCAACCGGGTGACGCGCTTCGGCGGCTTCTTCGATTCCGTAGTGGACCGCTACTCGGACTTAGCACTGTATGTAGGATTACTGGTTTATTACGCCTCCATCAACCGGTTCTTCTACATTGTGCTGACGGCCATCGTGATGACGGGGTCCGTAATGGTGAGCTATACCCGGGCGCGGGCGGAATGCACCATTCCGAAGTGCAAGGTGGGCTTCCTGGAACGGCCGGAGCGCATCGTGCTGATCATTATCGGCGCGCTGTTCGATCGCATGGCCCCGGTGCTGTGGGTGATCGCGGTACTGTCGAATCTCACCGTAATCCACCGTATGATCTACACCTGGAAGCAGGCGAAGCAACTCGAAGAAGCGCAACTCCACGCCGCACCGCCGGTTTCCACGCCACAAGTTTAGCCAATCCGCGAGGCTCCGGGCAGTCCGGGGAAACGCACCTCCAAATTCTAGCCGCTATAAACTTTAAAGGCCCCGGCTGGGTAACCGGGGCCTGCACTCAGAGGGGTTGGCGACGGGAGGGGTCTCGCCGCCAGGGATGCTGTTAGTCACAGATTAACAGTTTCGGATCCGATTGTCTACGGGAAGGTGGGTTGTTTTTAGTTAAAACGCTGCAATCAACCCAGTAGCGCCAAAAAACTTAAAGGCCCCGGCTGGGTAACCGGGGCCTGCACTCAGAGGGGTTGGCGACGGGAGGGGTCTCGTCGCCAGGGATGCTGTCTGTATTGAATTCAGAATACTATTTTGAGGCCCAGATGTCCAGATCCGTACATAACTTTTTTGTGTATTTTACGCAAAAAAGCCAATGATTTCCACCATTTGTAGAGTAAGTCCGCAACCTGGGTGCCGGGGTCAGGTGTATCTAACCCTGACCCCGATCTCCTGCCACTTATGCCTTCAGGGAGGCTGTAAGCGCCTGGTCCAGATCCCAGATGATATCATCCGGGTCCTCAAGGCCGATTGACAGCCGGATCATGTCGTCGCTGATGCCGCAGGCTGCCTTCTCGTCTTGCTTTAACTGCTGGTGCGTGGTGGACGCCGGGTGGATCACCAGACTCTTGGCGTCCCCTATGTTCGCGAGATGCGAGAGCAGTTTCACGTTGTTGATGAAACTGCGGCCAGCGGCCAGTCCGCCCTTAATCCCGAAGGTCATGAGCGCACCGCTGCCGGCCGGCAGGTACTTCCGCGCCTGTTCACGGTAGGGACTGGAGGCGAGCCCAGGGTATTTCACCCAGGTCACCTGGGGGTGCTTCTCCAGGAATTCCGCCACGGTTTGGGCGTTGCGGCTGTGCCTCTCCATCCGCAGGGGGAGGGTTTCGACACCTTGGAGGAAGAGGAAGGAGTTGAACGGGCTGATGGCCGGACCCAGGTCACGCAATCCCTCCACCCGAACCTTCAAAATGTACGCCAGGGGGCCGAAGGTCTCGACAAAACGCAGCCCATGATAGCCGGGGCTTGGCTCAGTAAGCTGGGGAAACTTCTCTTTCGACCACGGGAATTTGCCGCTATCGACGATCACGCCTCCGATCGAGCTGCCGTGCCCGCCCAGGAACTTGGTGGCGGAGTGTACTACGATATCGGCGCCGTGCTCGATGGGGCGGCACAGGAAGGGCGAGGCCAGTGTATTATCCACCATCAAGGGCAGGTCCGCTTCGTGCGCGATGGCCGCCACGCGCTCGATGTCCAGCACGTTCATGCGCGGGTTGGCCATGGTTTCGCCGTAGAGCACTTTCGTCCGGGGGGTGATGGCTTTGCGGAAGTTCTCCGGGTTATCGGGCTCGACGAACACGGTGTTGATGCCCAGGCGCCGGAAGCTGACGTCGAACTGCGTGTAGGTGCCGCCGTAGAGCGTACTGGCGGCCACCATCTCGTCGCCCGGTTCGAGCAGGCTGAGCAGGGCGAGCATCTGGGCGGCCTGTCCGCTGGCGGTAGCCAACGCCCCTACGCCTCCCTCGAGCGAGGCCACGCGCTCCTCGAAGACCGCCGTGGTGGGGTTCATGATGCGGGTGTAGATGTTTCCAAACTGCTCTAGCGCGAACAGAGCCGCGGCATGTTCGGTGTCTTTGAAAACGTAGGAAGTGGTCTGGTAAATCGGGACGGCGCGCGCGCCCGTTTCGGCGTCCGGGTGCTGCCCCGCGTGCAGGCAGCGGGTTCCGAATCCCATCTGCCGGGTGGTTGACTCAGACTTATCTGGCATACTCTATCAAGTTTACAACCAATCGGCGCCATAGCCGCCAGTGCTGCAACATCCCGCCGCGCGGGCCGATGAGGTTCGTATGGCGTGCGATCTTCTCGATTCGCAACTCGTATTGGGCCGGTTCAACCGCCTGATGCAGGATTTGATGCGCGGCGAAACGTCGCGAAACTCGTTTGAGCCGTGGGAGATCGATTTGCTACTCGACATTGCGGACTGTACGCTCGATCCGAAGCGAGCCATGGACGTGCTGCGCCGCTACCGGAAGGCCGCTGAGCGACAGTTGGATTTCGGGGTGGTGCCGCCGCTCAAGTTGTCGGAGTACTTGCGGCGGAATCAGCCGGCAACCGCTTGACG
Organism: Bryobacteraceae bacterium; assembly: GCA_035561075.1. Lineage (GTDB taxonomy): Bacteria > Acidobacteriota > Terriglobia > Bryobacterales > Bryobacteraceae > JAMCRM01. The sequence continues at coordinate 142,027 of DATMYF010000182.1, read as the reverse complement.
CGGCGGCCCTCGATGCGGAAACGTCCCCCGAGCACGATCGCGATCGCCTCGGTGTAGATGCGGTGTTCCTCCCGGAGGATGCGCGCGGAGAGGGCATCTTCCGTATCGTCGTCGAGCACGGGGACGGCGGCCTGCAGCACGATGGGGCCTGCGTCCAGGTACTCATCGACGAAATGGACGGTGCAGCCGCTGACCTTCACACCGTGGTCGAGGGCCTGGTGCTGGGCTTCAAGACCAGGGAAGGCGGGCAGCAGGGAAGGGTGAATGTTGAGGATTCCGAGCGGAAACTCACGCACGAACGAGGCGCTCAAGAGCCGCATGAAACCGGCCAGGCAGACGAGGTCGGCCTGGTGCTTGCGGATCTCCTCCACCAGCATGCGGTCGTAGACTTCGCGGTCCAGGCCTTTTGAAGGCAGGGCCACAGCGGGGATGCCACGCTCGCGGGCGATTTCGAGGCCGCGCGCATCGGGCCGGTTGCTGATCACGACCGCGATGGCGGCGTTCAAGCGGCCGGCTGCGATGCTGTCTGCGATGGCCTCGAAGTTAGAGCCGCGCCCGGAAATCAGGATGGCGAGGCGTTTCATCGGTACTCCACGCGCGGGCGGCCGCGCTCCTGTTTCACTACTTCCCCGATCTCGATGGGTGTCGCGCGGAGCTTGCGGAGCAGCTCCACGGCCTTCGCGGCGCGCGCCCGCGGCACCGCCAGGATCATTCCGATGCCGAGGTTAAAGGTGCGCCGCCAGTCTTCCTCGGGCACCTGGCCGAGCCGGCGGAGCAACTCGAAAACCGGGGGGACGGTCCAGGCGGAGGTGTCAATGGCCGCGGTGAGGCCGGGGGGCAGCATCCGGGGGGTGTTGTCGGTGATGCCTCCGCCGGTGATATGGGCTGCCCCCAGCAGCAGGCGGGCCTCCGCCAGGGCGCGGATGGGTCGCAAATAGCTGCGGTGCACCTTCAACAACTCGTCCGCGACGGTAATCCCGAGGTCGGGGACGAGAGAATCCACCTTATAGCCACCGACTTCGAAGAAGAGCTTGCGCGCCAGGGAGTAGCCGTTCGTGTGGAGGCCGGTGGAGGGCAGGCCGACCAAAATATCCCCGGGAGCGATCTTCGCGCCGGTGAGCAGGTTCTTGGGCTCTGCCGCCCCGACGATGAAGCCCGCCAAGTCGTATTCCCCGGGCGCGTAGAGGCCCGGCATCTCGGCCGTTTCCCCGCCGATCAGGGCGCAGCCGTTGGCCTTGGCGCCGCGCGCCAGGCCCGAAACCACGGCTTCGGTGACCTTGGCATCCATGCGGCCGGTGGCGAAGTAATCGAGGAAGAACAGCGGTGTGGCACCCTGCACCGCGATGTCGTTGACACAGTGGTTGACCAGGTCCTCCCCGACTGTATCGTGCCGGCCAGTGGCAAAGGCGATTTTGACTTTAGTGCCCACGCCGTCGGCGGAACTGATGAGCACGGGTTTTTTCCATCCGGCCAGCGAATAACATGCGCCGAAGCTGCCGATCTCGGTCAGGACACTGGGGGTGAAGGTCTTCCGCGCCAGTTTCTTGATGGCGGAGACGGCGCGGTCGGCCTCATCGATGCTGACGCCGGCGTCCTGATAGCGGATCGGTTTGCGAACGGTCATGGGAAGTTACAATATAGCGCACAGCGCGGTCATCCCTATACCGGCATGCCCAGGCGCCAAAGGGTGTACCCGATTGCCTGGCGGAGGTATTTCCAGCGCTCCGCAATGGTGTCTCGTGGAGTGTCGGGGCGCGGGGATCCGTAAACCCGGAGGCCGCGCGACTGCAGCAGACGCTTCACCCGAAAGATATGGTAACCGTCGCTGACGGCCACGGCGGAGTGCAACCCCATGCGGCGCATAATTTCGGCGGCGGCGGCCATGGAGTGTACGGTGCTTTCGCCCTCGGATTCGACGATGATCACCTCAGAGGGGACGCCGAGGCCGATTAGGTAAGAGCGGCCCACCCCGCCCTCGGTGTAGACCGGGTCTCCGCCGGCGCCGCCGGTGGTCATGATCCGGGGGGCGATGCCGCGCTTGTAGAGATCGAAGGCATGGTCCAGGCGTGCGCGCAGCACCGGGGAGGGCCGGCCGCGGTATTCGGCGGCACCCAGGACCAGGATCACATCGGCATGGCGCGCTTCATCCTGCCGGGACTGGCGTTCGATGCGCAGCGAGATATAGACGACGTACAAGACCAGGAGCGATCCTGCCAGTGCCAGCGCATTGAGAACGGCTTTTTTCATCTCCGATCCAGTGTCCGTCCAGTAACATTGTAAAATGCCCAGGCCCGAAGTGATCTCAAGCGCGGCGAATCCGCTGCTGAAAGACGTGCGGCGGGCTGTGGCGCGGGGCGGGCTGACGTCCGAGGGGTATTGCGTGGCGGAGAGCTTCCATCTGCTGGAGGAAGCTCTGCGGAGCGAGTGCGAGGTGCCGCGCGTGCTGGCATCGGAATCGGTGCGCTCGGCGGTCGAGGCGCACGTACGCGGCCTGCATGGGGTCCGGCTGGCGGTGCTGCCGGACGGGTTGTTCCAGGGGGTAGCGGGCACGGAAACCAGCCAGGGGGTGATCGCGCTGGTGCGCCCGCCGGCGTGGTCGATGGAACAGTTGTTCCGAGGGACCAGCCTGGTGGTGGTGCTCGACGGCCTTCAAGACCCGGGGAACGCGGGCACCATCTGCCGCGCGGCGGAGGCCTTTGGGGCCACAGGGGTGCTGTTCGTCAAGGGCAGCACGAGCCCGTTCAACGCCAAAACCATCCGGGCGTCGGCGGGGTCGTTATTCCGGTTACCGTTCGTCAGCGGAGTGGACGCTGCACTGGCGCGGGCAGCCATCCAGCAGCATAAGCTGGATGTCTGGGCGGGGGTGCCGGCGAAGCCTGGCGGCGCGGCGCGGCGCCTCGACGATGTCGACCTGACCCGCAAATGCGCCCTGATCATCGGTAGCGAGGCGCACGGGGTGGGGGTGGAACTGCGGTCGGCGGCCATGGATCTGTCTATCCCGACCGTCGGGGTGGAGTCGCTGAACGCGGCGGTGGCGGCGGGGATTCTGCTGTATGAAGCGCGGCGCCAGAGGTCGCACAAATCGTGAGCCTGTTCGGGAACATCGAGCCGGAGGGGATGGACAAGCGGCGGCCGCTGGCTGAACGGATGCGGCCGGAGCGCCTGGAGGACTTCGTCGGGCAGGAGCACATCCTGGGCCCGGGCAAGCCGCTGCGCCAGCAGATCGAGCGCGACCAGTTGAGCTCCCTGATCCTGTGGGGGCCGCCGGGGGTTGGAAAAACCACCCTGGCGCGGCTGGTTGCGCGAATTACGGAGTGCGAGTTTATTCCGTTCAGCGCGGTGCTGGCGGGCATCAAGGAAATTAAGGCGGTGATGGCGGATGCCGAGCGCATCCGCCGCACCGGCCGCCGCACGATGCTGTTCGTGGACGAGATCCACCGTTTCAACAAAGCGCAGCAGGACGCCTTTCTGCCCTACGTGGAGCGCGGCGACATCATCCTGATCGGGGCGACCACGGAGAACCCGTCCTTCGAGGTGATTTCTGCGCTGCTGTCGCGGTCGCGAGTGTACGCGCTGAGGCCGCTTACGGTGCCGGAAATCGCCGGTCTGCTCAAGCGGGCATTGGAAGACCGCGAACATGGTCTTGGCGACCGGGGCATCACGGCGGCGGACGAGTTGCTCGATGAGATCGCCACCTGGTCGAACGGGGACGCGCGGGCAGCATACAATGCGCTCGAAGCGGCGGTGGCCGCCTCGCCCGGTACGGCATTGACACGAGAGGCCGTGGCAGATGCCGTGGAGCGCAAGGTGCTGCTCTACGATAAGGGCGGGGAGGAGCACTTCAACGTCATCTCGGCGCTGCACAAGTCCGTGCGGTCGAGCGATGCGGACGCGGCGCTGTACTGGCTGGCGCGCATGCTGGAGGCCGGGGAGGACCGCATGTACATCGCCCGCAGGCTGGTCCGGATGGCCGTCGAGGATATCGGCCTGGCGGACCCCCGGGCGCTCGAACAGGCTATCGCGGCCATGCAGGCGGTTCACTTCCTGGGGATTCCGGAAGGCGACCTGGCGCTGGCCCAGGCGGCCATCTATCTGGCGGCGTCCCCCAAGAGCGACTCGACCTACAGGGCGCTGGGCGCGGTGAGCGAAGACGTGCGCCGCACCATCGCGGATCCCGTGCCACTGCACCTGCGGAACCCGGTGACCGGGTCCATGAAGCAGTGGGGGTACGGGGAGGGCTACAAGCACGCCCACGAGTTCAACGAAGCGATCACCGACATGCCGTGCCTGCCGGAGTCGCTGGCCGGCCGCCGCTGGTACCGCCCGACCGATCGCGGCGTAGAGAAGCGCATATCGGACCGCCTGGAGGAGATTCGGCGCCGGCGCGGCGGCGGCTAGACTTTCGCCGGCACCACGAACGGCGCGCGGTAGGCGCGGGTGAACATGCGGTTGGCCTCGTCGTCACCCACGCAGCGGAAGGTGCGCTCGTCGAAGTTCAGAGTGCGGCCCAGGCGGTACGAGATGTTGGCCAGGTGGACGATGGCTGTCGAGACGGCGCCTTCCTCGATTTCCGCTGTCAGCTCCCTGCGGTTGCGGCTGCGAACGGCCGATGCGAAGTTGGCGAAATGGTTCCCGCCGCGGTTTCCGGATGGCCCGGGCTGCTGCTCCTTCCCCAAATACGTCTGGTACTTGGCGTAGCCGTCAATGGCCAGGTAGCCCTTCGAGCCGTAGAACACGTTTCCGATGGTGTTCGGGTTGCTGGGATCGGCCCCGGAATCGTGAATCCCGGCTTCGTGGTTGGTCATCCAGTGCCGGACCTCGAAGGTCATCAGCTTTTTCGCCGCCCCGCTGTTGAATTCGCACGCGATGTTCAGGACGTTGGGGGTCTCCTGGTCATCGTCGAACATTACGTGGCCCCCCATGGCGTTGATATTCGACGGATACCGCACGCCAAGCCCCCAGCGGGCGATGTCCAGTTCGTGGATACCCTGGTTGCCCAGGTCGCCGTTGCCGTAGTCCCACCACCAGTGCCACTTGTAATGGAAGCGGTTAGGGCTGAATTCACGAACGGGCGCGGGGCCCAGCCAGAGATTGTAGTCGACCCCCTGGGGCACGGGCGCCGAGGCAGCGTGGCGGATGCTGCCGCGCCATTTGAAGCACAGCCCGCGCGCCATGTAGACGTCTCCGATCAGACCTTCCCGCATCTGCCGCATGGCATCCTGCAGCGCCGGTGAGGAGCGGGCCTGGCTGCCCTGCTGGACGATGCGGTTATACTTGCGGGCGGCGGCCACAATTTGCCGCACCTCGAACATATTGTGGGTGCAGGGCTTCTCCACGTAGACGTCCTTGCCGGCCTGGCAGGCCCAGATGGTCTGGAGGGCATGCCAGTGGTTCGGGGTGGCGATCGACACCACGTCGATCGACTTGTCCTCCAGCAGCTTGCGGTAGTCCGTATAGACAGCGGGCCGCTTCCTGCCCTGCCCTTCGAGCTCCTTGAGCCGCGCGGCGAGCACCGATTCGTCGATATCGCACAAGGCCGCCACTTCCGCGCCCGGCATGGACGCCCAGGACGCCATGTGGTGCCGGCCGCGTCCCCGCAGCCCGACGCAGGCGGCGCGAATGGTATCGTTCGGACTGGCCGAAAACGCGGCGCCCGCGGCCGCTGAGCTTATCAGGAATTGTCTCCGGTGCATGGTTTCGCCCTGAGTGTCCCACCGCGACGCCTTCCGCTCAAGATCGTTCCGATAGCCAGAACGCTTTTCCGTCCAGGCTGCTGAACGACTGAGGGCGGCAGGGCGCCCGAGGCGGGCGGACGGAGGCGCGCGGCGCTATGGTCGTATGAAACGCATGGCCAGAGGTATTCCCTTCCTGATCCTGCTGCTTGCGGCAGGCGCCTACGCAGGCGAACCCAACACCCTTACGCCGGAGGAGACCGCCGCGGGGTTCCGTCTGCTGTTCGACGGCCGTACACTCGAAGGCTGGAGCGCGCCCAAAGACAACTGGCACGTGAACGACGGCGCCCTGCACCTGCGGCATCGGGGGGGCTCCATCAGCTACGAGCGTGAGAAGCTTGGGCAGGATTTCGACCTGCGCTTCGAATGGATGCTCGGGCCGGAGGGCAACAGCGGGGTGCACTACCGGGGCGGGCAGTTCGAGTACCAGGTGCTGGATAACCGGTCCTCCAAAGTCAAGCCGTCGGGCAGGGCGGGCGCCCTCTACAACATCGCCGGCCCCGAAGCCGACTTCACCCGTCCACCTATGCTATGGAACGAGGGCCGCATCGAGTGCCGCGGGTCGCGCGTACGTCATTGGGTTAACGGCGAGCTGACGGCGGATGTCGATCTGGACTCGCCCGCTTGGGCGGACATCCTGGAAAAGGAGCGCCAGAGGCGGTTGAAGTACCTCGCCCCGGGTCCCTCGCGTGAGGGCTTCCTGGCGCTCTCGGACCACACCGGTACGGTCTGGTTCCGCAGCATCCGGCTGAAGGCATACTGAGCGCACCCGGCGGGCGTGCTAGGATCGCGGTTTGATCTACTACCCCGTATTCCTGGACCTTCGCGGTAAACCCGTGCTGGTGGTGGGCGCCGGTAAAGTGGCGCTGCGGAAGACCCGCGGGCTGCTGGAGGCCGGGGCGCGGGTCACTGTGGTGTCGCCGCGCTGGGAGCCCGCCTTCGACGAGATGCCCGTCATGCTGCTGCGGCGGGCATTCGAGCCGGGGGATATCGAAGGTGCATCGCTGGTGTTCACCGCTACGGACATTCGCGAGGTGAACCGCTCGGTGGCGCTGCTGGCCAAGGCCCGGGCCATCCCGGTCAACGTGGCCGACGCCCCGCCAGAGTGCGACTTTTTGGTGCCCGCGCGGGTGCGGCGCGGCAGCCTTCAGGTGGCGATCTCGACGGGTGGGCAAGATCCGCGGCGCGCCGTGGCGATCCGGCGCCGCATCGAAGACGTGCTAGAAGGGGAGTGACGGAACTCAGGCGGTAGATGCGGCCTGGGATTTGGGCCTGCGCGGCAGGTCGTAGAACTGGATGCGGCAGTAGCGGCAATGGTAGAGCCGGGTATCGACGAACCGGCGCAGAAAGCTGAAGAGGTTGCAGTGCAGGCGATCGATGCCGTCTGGTTCGGCGAGGCGCGACAGCCTTTTCGTGCCGCAGAGAGGGCAGCACGTCTCCTTGGCGAAGTAGAGCATATAAAGCCGGGGCCGATGATTAAGCTGATTACAGCTCCGGCAGCGGTATACCGCCATGTAGACGAATTTCTCGCTGAGCGTCCTGTGCACCCGGACCAGCTTCCCACCGCAGGAACAATTTGCCACCTCCTGCTTTATAGCGCGGTTTGCGTGCCTACCTCAAGTCGCGCCACAATGGAAGGAGAGCCCCTCCTCTAACGATTCGCTTATGCTGGACCGCATTACGGTGCATGGCGCGCGCCAACACAATCTCAAGAACGTGGACGTGGAGATTCCGCGCAACAGTCTCACGGTGGTTACGGGGCTGAGCGGTTCCGGCAAGTCGTCCCTGGCGTTCGACACCATCTACGCGGAAGGGCAGCGGCGCTATGTGGAGACGCTTTCCACGTATGCGCGGCAGTTCCTGGACCAGATGGAGCGGCCCGAGGTGGACTCCATCGACGGCCTCAGCCCGGCCATCTCTATAGAGCAGAAAACCACCAGCCGCAGCCCGCGCTCGACCGTGGGGACCATCACCGAGATTTACGATTACCTGCGTCTGCTCTATTCGTCCATCGGGGTGCCGCATTGTCCCCTGTGCGGAAGCGAGATTTCGCGCCAGACCACCGAGCAGATTCTCCAGCATGTGGTGGCGCTCGAACCCGGCAGCCGCCTGATGATCATGGCGCCGGTGGTGCGGGGCCGGAAGGGCGAGTACCGCAAAGACCTGGAAAAACTGGCGCGCCAGGGGTTCGTGCGGGCGCGCGTCGACGGCGTGCTGCGGTCGCTCGACGAAGAGATTCCGCTCGACCGGCGCAAGAACCACACCATCGAAGTCGTGGTGGACCGGCTACAGGTGAAGCCCGGGATCGAGAAGCGTCTCGAAGCTTCGATCGACACAGCCACCAAGCTCGCCGACGGGCTGGTGCTGGTGGCCGTCGTGAACGGCGAAGAACGGCTCTACTCCCGGAAGCTCGCCTGTATGGAATGCGGCACCAGCATTCCGCAACTCGAGCCGCGGTCGTTCTCTTTCAACAGCCCCTACGGCGCTTGCGAGGAGTGCACCGGGTTGGGCAGCAAATGGGCCTTCGACCCCGGCAAGCTGGTGGCGGACGATACCAAGCCGCTTTTGGCGGGCGGCCTCGCGCAAGCGGCGTTTTCAACCTACGCGCAGCACAAGGTGCAGTCCGCCGCCACGCAGAACCGCATCGACCTGCGGACGCCCTATGAGGAGCTGCCCAGGAAGGCCCAGGCGATCCTAATGGAAGTGGTCATCCGGGCGCTGCAGGACGCTTACGACGATGCCACAGAGGAGTACCGCGACTGGCTCACGGAGTTCATGTCGCCGGTCGAATGCCCGGCGTGCAAGGGCAAACGGCTGAAGACGGCGAGCCTCGCAGTGCGGGTGCATAACTTCTCCATCTCCGAGTTCACCGAGCTGCCGATCTCCCGCGCCCTGACCACGGTGCGCAACTGGGAGTTCGGGGAGCGTGAAATGCAGATCGCCGGTCGCGTGGTGGACGAAATCCGGCGGCGGCTGGAGTTCCTGGCGGCGGTTGGTCTGGAGTACCTCAGCCTGGATCGCTCGGCGGCTACGCTTTCGGGCGGCGAGGCGCAGCGCATCCGCCTGGCCACGCAGATCGGCTCGAAGCTGCGGGGTGTGCTGTACGTGCTCGATGAGCCCTCGATCGGGCTGCATCCGCGCGATAACGAGCGGCTGCTCGACACCCTTACGGAGTTGCGGGACATGGGGAACACGGTGCTGGTGGTGGAGCACGACGCGGAAACCATCGAGCGCGCGGATTACGTAATCGACCTGGGTCCCGGGGCCGGACGGCTGGGCGGCAACGTGGTGGCGTCGGGCACTCCGGCGGCGATCCGCGCCAACCCGGCATCGCTCACCGGCCAGTATCTTTCGGGCGCGTTGACGATCCCGGTTCCGGCCGAGCGCCGCAAGCGCAACGGCAAGGCCCTGCGGGTGATCGGGGCCACCGAGCACAACCTCAAGTGCGTGGATGTGGAGATTCCGCTGGGGCTCCTGACCCTGGTGACAGGCGTCTCGGGCAGCGGGAAATCCACGCTGATCAATGAGATCGTTTACCGCGCCCTGGCGCGGGAAATCTACGGCTCCCGCGAGGAGCCCGGACAGCATCAGGCGATTGAAGGGCTGGAGTTGCTGGACAAGGTGATCCGCATCGACCAGTCACCCATCGGGCGCACCCCACGGTCGAACCCCGCCACGTACACCACGCTGTTCACGGCCATCCGTGACTTGTTTGCGCGGCTGCCGGAGTCGCGCGAGCGGGGCTACCGGCCGGGACGGTTCAGCTTCAACGTAAAGGGCGGGCGTTGCGAGGCCTGCCAGGGAGACGGGCTGAAGCGCATCGAAATGAACTTCCTGCCGGACGTCTATGTCACTTGCGACGTCTGCCGCGGACGTCGCTACAACCACGAGACCCTGCAGGTGAAGTACAAGGGGCGCTCCATCGCGGACCTCCTGGACGCCACGGTGGAGGAGTCGCTGGGGGTGCTGGAGAACATTCCGCAGATCGAGCCCAAGCTCCAGACGTTGTGCGATGTGGGCCTCGGGTATATACGGCTGGGGCAGTCCTCGACCACGCTTTCGGGCGGCGAGGCGCAGCGCATCAAGCTTGCCAGGGAATTGAGCCGTCGCCAGACCGGCCGCACCATGTACGTGCTCGACGAGCCCACCACCGGGCTGCACTTCGATGATGTGCGGAAGCTGCTGGAGGTATTGCAGCGCCTGGTGAGCCTGGGCAATACCGTGGTGGTGATCGAGCACAACCTGGACGTTATCAAGACGGCGGACTGGATCATCGACCTGGGTCCGGACGGCGGCGAGTACGGGGGACGCATCGTGGCGGCGGGGCCTCCCGAGCAGGTCTGCCGGTCGAAGAAGAGCTACACCGCGGCGGCGCTGCGAAAGGTTTTCGAAAACGGGCGAGCTGCCGAGCTCCGCCTGGCGTAAACTGTACAGTTACCTCATTCCCATGCTGGAAACGCTCGACCTGAGCCTCTCACTGCCGAAGCCGGAGTATCAGGAGCGGTTGGCTAGCGTGCAGCGGCGTCTTCTGGATTTGCAGACCGCCTGCTGGCAGCACGCGGTGGGCTCCGTGCTGGTATTCGAGGGCTGGGACGCGGACGGCGCCAGCGGATGCGTGAACCTGTTGACCGAGCGCCTGGAGCCGCGCGGTTTTCGTCTCCATGCGATCCAGGCCTCCCGGACCTATGAAACCCACATGCCCTGGCTCTGGCGCTTCTGGCGCCGGCTGCCGGAATACGGGCAGATGGGCATCTTCGACAGAAGCTGGTACCGGCGCGTGCTGGACGAGCGTGTTGATAAAGAGATCGGCCGGCGCACGTGGGAAAAGGCGTATCAGGACATCGCGGACTTCGAGCGCGCCCTGGCGGATGACGGTTACGTCATTCGAAAGTTCTTCTTCCACATCAGCAAGAAGGAGCAGAAGAAGCGCATTGAAAAGGACGGGGAAGACCCGCTCGGGGCCTGGAACCTGCAGCCCGACTTGCGCGACCGGCACCGCAAATACGAGGAGTACCTGGCCGCGGCCGAGGAGATGCTCGCCCGCACCGACAGCGAATGGGCACCGTGGACGCTGGTGGAGGCCACGGATCGCCGCTGGGCACGCATCAAGGTGTTCGAAAAGATTGCGGCTTCGCTCGAAGCGGCCCTGCGGGCGCGGGGGGTGGACTGACATGCTGCGCGGTCTGAACCTTGAGAAGAAGCTCCCGAAGAAACAGTACGAGCGCGACCTACTCGGCTACCAAATGCAATTGCGCGAGCTGGCGTATGAGCTTTACAAGCGCAAGCGGTCTTTGGTGGTGGTGTATGAAGGCTGGGATGCCGCAGGCAAGGGCGGCAATATCCGGCGTGTGACGGAGAAGCTGGACCCTCGCGGCTACGAGGTCTTCCCCATCGCCGCCCCCGAGGGGGAGGACAAGGCCCACCATTACCTGTGGCGCTTTTGGCGTCGCCTGGAACCGCCGGACGAAAAGCAGGTTCTCATATTCGACCGGAGCTGGTACGGGCGTGTCCTGGTAGAGCGTGTGGAAGGGTTCTGCCCGGAGGCCGCCTGGAAGCGCGCCTATCGCGAGATCAATGAATTCGAGAGCCAGCTCACCGATGCGGGGACGGTGGTGGCGAAGTTCTGGCTGCAAATCTCGCCTGAGGAGCAGCTCCGGCGCTTCGAGCAGCGCGACCAGATCGAGTACAAGCGCTGGAAGCTGACGGCCGAAGACTGGCGCAATCGCGAGAAGTGGGACTTCTACGAAGCGGCCGTTGAAGACATGCTGCTCAAGACCAGTACCACCTCCGCCCCATGGACTGTGGTGGAAGCCAACTACAAGTGGTTCGCCCGCGTCAAGTGCTTGAAAACTTTGGTCGATGCGCTCAGCCTGGCGCTCGACCACAAGCCCGCCGCCCGCGCCCATTGAGCCCCACCCCTATACTGGGAGTATGGGTTTCCGCCTGACCGTAAATTACCAGCCGCGCGGCGATCAGGAGGCCGCCATCGCCGAACTTGTGCGCGGCATGCGGGACGGCGAACAGCATCAGGTGCTGCTCGGGGTAACGGGCTCGGGCAAGACTTTCACGATGGCCAAGGTGATCGAGAACATCGGCCGCCCGGCCCTCATCCTGGCCCACAACAAAACGCTGGCCGCCCAGCTCTACCACGAGTTCAAGAGTTTCTTTCCGGACAACGCCGTCGAGTACTTCGTCAGCTACTACGACTATTACCAGCCGGAAGCTTACATTCCTTCGAGTGATGTTTACATCGAGAAGGAAGCCACCATCAACGACGAGCTGGATAAACTGCGGCTCTCAGCCACCAAGTCGCTGTTCGAGCGCCGGGACTGCATCATCGTGGCGAGCGTGAGCTGCATTTACGGGTTGGGGTCGCCGGAAGCCTACTACGGCATGTTGTTGATGCTGGAGAAAGGGCAGAAGATCACACGCCGGGAGATCACATCCAAACTGGTAGAGATCCTATACGAGCGGAACGATATCGACTTTCGGCGCGGCACCTTCCGGGTGCGCGGCGATGTGATCGAGGTCTACCCCACTTACGACGACTACGCTTATCGTATCGAGATGTGGGGTGACGAGATCGAGAGCCTGTCGCAGGTCGATCCGCTGCTCGGCCAGGTGCGCCAGACGTACGTGCGGCTGCCTATTTATCCCAAGACCCACTACGTCATGTCGGAGGAGACCAAAATCTCCGCCATGACGAGCATCCGGAACGAGCTGGAGTGGTGGCGCGGGGAACTGGTGAAGCAGGGGAAATCCATCGAAGCGCAACGTTTATGGCAGCGCACCATGTTCGATCTCGAGATGATGAAGGAGATTGGCTACTGTCACGGGGTGGAAAACTACTCGCGTCATTTTTCGGGAAGGCTGCCCGGGGAGGCGCCGCCTACGCTGCTCGATTACCTGCCCCACGATGCCGCGCTGTTTATCGATGAGAGCCATCAGACCATTCCGCAACTACACGGTATGTATCATGGCGACCGGTCTCGGAAGGAAACCCTGGTAGCGCACGGGTTTCGGCTGCCTTCGGCGCTCGATAACCGCCCTCTTACCTTCGAGGAATTCGAACACCGGATAAACCAGGTGGTGCATGTGTCGGCCACGCCGGGGCCCTACGAGCTGACGAAAGCCGCGGGGGTGGTGGTGGAGCAGATCATTCGGCCCACAGGATTGCTGGATCCCGAGGTGGAGGTGCGCCCCGTGAAGGGGCAGGTGGATAACCTGCTGGGAGAGATCCGGAAGCGCGTGGCGAACAACCAGCGGGTGCTGGTGACCACACTGACCAAGCGCATGTCCGAGGATCTGGCCGAGTATTACTCGGAAGTGGGAGTGCGCTGCCGATATCTGCACTCCGAGGTGAGCACGCTCGACAGGATGAAGATTCTGCGGGACCTGCGGCGCGGTGAATTCGACGTACTGATCGGGATCAACCTGCTGCGCGAGGGATTGGATCTGCCGGAGGTCTCCCTGGTAGCCGTGCTGGATGCGGATAAGGAAGGATTCCTGCGCTCCTCCGGCGCCCTGATCCAGACCATGGGGCGCGCCGCGAGGCACGTGGAAGGCCGGGCCATCCTGTACGCCGATGTAATGACCGACAGTATGCGCCGCGCCATCGACGAGACCACGCGCCGGCGCCGCACCCAGATGAATTACAACGAAGAGCATGACATAACGCCGCAATCTATCGTCAAACCGATCGATATGAGTCTGGTGGCCATCGCCGAAGCCGATTACGTGACCGTGCCTCTCGAGGCGGACGAAGAGGTGGAAGACCTCACGCCGGAGCAGCGCAACCGCCTGATCGCGGAACTCGAGGAACGCATGCGGGAGGCTGCCCGGAAGTTCGAATTCGAGAAGGCCGCGCAACTTCGCGACCGGGTGAAGGGACTGCGGGCGAGCGGCGTGGCCGGCGTGGCGGCGGTATAAGCGGACATGGACTTCGGTTTGTACGGCGGCGGCGCGGTGAGCGCGTCGTGGATTACACGGCTGCCGGGCCTGGCTACCCGGCTGGGTCCGGTGGCCGCATCATCTTACAGGGTGGCCAGCCGGATCGTGAACAGCTTACGGGCGGGGCACCCGGTGAAGGACTGCACGGAGTTCGATGGCTGCCGCCTGCTGCTGGTGTCGGTCCCGGGGGCTGCTCTGGCTGAAACGGTGGCACGGCTCGACGAGTCTGAGATCGGGTGGGCCGGGAAGGTGGTGCTGCTATGCAATCCGGGACCGGGCAGCAGGGCGCTGGACCCGCTTCGGGAACGCGGGGTGGCTACAGGGTCTCTCAGCCCCGTGGACGGCTCTCCGGGCCGTTACGTGGCGGAGGGCGATGCCGCCGCGCTGCGGGAGGCGCGCCACCTTGTCCACGATCTGCGCGGCCGTACCGCCGAACTCAATCGCGGGGGCACCGCGCTCTACGGCGCGGGACTATCCTTAGCCACCAGCCTGTTTACCCCCCTGGTGGCGGCCTCCGTGGACGCGCTGCGCAAGGCCGGATGCAATTCCACAGCCGCCGCCCACATCGCCGAGGCCCTGTTCGAGAGAAGCCTGCGAGGCTGGCTGCACGCTGGCAAGAAAAGCTGGGCGGGTCCGCTGCCCGAGGGCGACCAAGCCGAAATTTGCCGTCAGATGGAGGCGCTGGCGCGGCACGACCCGCGCGCGGCGCGCTACTACCGCGATGCCGCTGCGTTTGCGCTGGAGTACTTCGAACGGCACCCGGACGTCCTTAAGCAGCTTCGGAAGTAGGGGATCCTTCAAGGATTACGTGCGCCATCGCCATCTCGGCCGTGTGGGTGAGGGAGAGCGCGATGGAGGTCACGCCCAGCCGCCCGGCAAACTCCGCCGCGCGCCCGTGGAGCCGCAGGGTGGGTTTTCCGGACGGCAGGTTGGCCACTTCGAAATCACGCCACCGGACGCCCCGCTTCCAGCCCGTCCCGATGGCTTTCATTCCGGCTTCCTTGGCCGCGAAACGCGCCGCGTAGCGCTCGTAGCGGTTGGCCTTGCGCTCTACGTACGCGATTTCCGCGGCGGTGTAGATGCGTTCGACAAAACGCGGGCCGTAGCGCTCGATGGCGGCGCGGATGCGGTCCACCTCGGCCAGGTCCACTCCCGTCCCGACAATCATTTCAGCTCCGACCCGGAGGTCGTGATGGTTAGGCGCCCGTGCTTCACGCCCTTGGTGCTGATGAGGGCGTCGGCGATCTGCTGCACCTCGGCGGCGCGGCCCTTCACCACCAGAACCTCAAGGCAGTGGTCGTGATCGAGATGCACGTGCAGGGTGGAGAGGATCGCGCGGTGGTGGTCGTGCTGGAGGCTGGTAAGCTTCTCATTGAGCAGCCGGACATGGTGGTCGTAAACCAGGGTCACGGTGCCCACGACGTGGCTCTCGGGCGACTCCCAGGCGCGCTCCACCAGTTCGTCGCGAATCAGGTCGCGGAAGGCCTCCGAGCGGTTGGTGTAACCGCGTTGCGCGATGAGCCGGTCGAAGCGCTCCAGCAGTTCCGAGTCGATGGCTACGCCGATGCGGCTGAGAATCCCCACATCGCTATCTTACCGGGAGATAGGGCGCATAGCGGGCGGTGGCACGAATTTGCGGCTTGTGCTACGGTGAAAATGCCCATGCATATCCCGGACGGCTTCCTTGATACCCCAGTCTGGGTGGGGTTGAACGTCGCGGCCCTGCCGGCCGTGGGAGTCTTGGCGCGCAAGGCGCAGAAGGGCTTCGACCATTCCCGGACTCCCCTGCTGGGTGTAATGGGTGCGTTCGTCTTTGCAGCCCAAATGATCAATTTCCCGGTGGGGGTAGGGACCAGCGGGCACCTGATCGGCGGTGCGCTGCTGGCGTGCACCCTGGGGCCCGCTGCGGCGGCCGTCACCATGACCGCTATTCTTGCTATTCAGGCGCTCATCTTCCAGGACGGCGGGGTACTGGCGCTGGGGGCCAACGTCATGAACATGGCTGTCTGCGGAACCCTGGCGGCTTACCTGCCTTACCATTTCTGGGGTCGCGGGCGATGGCGCAGGGCGGCTATCTTCCTGGGCGGCGCGCTCTCGGTGCTGGTCGGGGCATTACTGGCCATCTCGGAACTACTCTTGTCGGGAATCCCCATGCCCGGTGCCGTGCTGGGGGTGTCGCTGGGACTGTTCATGGTTTCGGCGGTGCTGGAGGGCGCAATCACGGTTGCGGTTGTGGGGGCGCTCGAAGGGATGCAGCCGGATTTCGTCCACCAGCCTTCAGGGCGGCGGTCCTATGTGCTGGGTGCGTTGGCCTCGGCGGCGATTCTGCTGAGCGTGGTGGGGGTGCTGTTCGCTTCCGCGAATCCGGATGGCCTGGAGAAGCTGGCCGCGGACGTCGGAATCGCCTCGCGCGCTAAAACCCTGTTTGCCACGCCGCTGGCGGACTATGAGGCGGGTTTTTTCGAGTCCCCGTGGGCCCGCAAGGCCGGGGCCGGGATGGCGGGTTTGGTGCTCATGTTCGGGGCGAGCGTGCTGTTGGGACGCTTTGGAAAGAAACGGAGCGTGTAAGTGCACCACGCGGTGCTCGATGAGTGGAGCCGGCGGGAGAGCGCGCTGCATCGCCGCGATCCCCGGGCTAAGACGGCCGCCCTGGTTGTATTCCTCATCGTGGTAACAACTTCCACCCATAATTTTGTGGTGCTGGGTCCGGCATACCTGGGAATGCTTGTCGCGGGCATGGCGTGGGCGCGGATTCCGCCCGCCGGAGCATTGGCGCGGGCGGCGGTGGTGCTGCCGTTCTCGCTGGTGTTTGCCGGGGCGGTGGCGCTGGCGGGCGATCCCCAGCGCGCGGTCCTGCTGGCGGCCAAGAGCTATGTTTCGGCCGCCGCGGTGCTGCTGCTGGTGGCTACTACGCCCCTGCCTGCGTTGCTGCGTGGCTTCGAGGGATTGGGGGCGCCGCGCTTCCTGCTGATGGTGGCACAGTTCCTGTACCGGTACCTATTTGTGATCTCGGAGGAGGCGCAACACATGCGGGCAGCAGCGCTTTCCCGCGGCGGAGGAATCCGCGCCGGCCGGACCCGCTTCCGGGCAGCCGCAGGCGCCCTGGCAGTGCTGTTCGCGCGTTCGCACGTCCGCGCTTCCGATATCCACCGGGCCATGCTGGCGCGCGGCTTTGAGGGCCATTTCCGGCTGGTGCGAAACCTTCGCTTCGGCTTGGCGGACGCGTTGTTCCTGGTGCCCGCCGCGGGCTTCCCGTTAGCGTTGCGGCTGGCGTTGGGCGGCGGCGTATGAGCCGTCGGCTTATTGAGGTGCGGGACCTTCGCTTTCGCTATCATGATGGCACCCCGGCGCTCAACGGGGTGGATTTTTGGCTGGATGCCAGGGAGACTGTGGCGCTTCTGGGGCCAAATGGCTCCGGTAAGACCACATTTGTGCTGCACCTGAACGGTCTGTTGAGCGGCGAAGGCACGATCGAAATCTGTGGCGTGCCACTTACAAAGGAGACTCTGTCCCACGCGCGCCGGAAGATCGGGCTGGTCTTTCAGGATTCGGACAGCCAGTTATTCATGCCCACGGTAATCGAGGACGCGGCGTTCGGTCCGCTCAACCTGGGACTCACTGGGGACGAAGCGATGGAGAGGGCGCGGGAGGCACTCGCGCAGGTGGGCATGGCGGCCGCGGAGAACCGCGCGCCGTGGCACCTGAGCGCCGGCGAGAAGAAACGCGTGGCGATCGCGGGAATCCTGGCGATGCGTCCTGAGATTCTGATACTGGATGAACCCACTACGTTCCTGGACCCGCCCGCGGCAGCCGCGCTGCTTCAATTGCTGCGTGAGCTGCCACAGGCCAAAATCGTGGTCACACACGACGTACTCTTTGCCGGGGCGGTGGCACCGAGAGCCGTCTTCTTCGAAAAGGGAGCCGTAGTGGGAGAGGGAACCGTTCCGGACGTGCTCCAGCGCTTCGGCTGGAGCGGGCCGTTAACGGGACTTCGAACGCTGCCTTAGGCCTTATCCGCTGCTTTAGCGGCGGGCTTCTCCGCCTTGGAGGCCGTGCCCTTTCTGCCTGCGGATTTAGGCTGAGCAGCCTTTCTGCGATGCTCCGCCCACCGGCGCTTCTGCGCATCTGCGATGCGTTTGCGAGCCGCCGCGCTCAAATTTCTCTTTCGAGGCTGCGCGGGAGCGGGGCTGGCCGCTGCCGCCGCGGGCGTAGCCGGAGCCCTCCGGCCTCCGAGCCGCGCGCGTATCTCTTTGATCTTGTCGTCTATCTTTTGACGCTCAAGCTCGTACCCCACCAAGGCCATCTGGAGGGTGGCGAGGTCGTCCTGTGTAGATGATCTGCCTCTGGCCATGATTTCTCCCACGGTCACTATATCACACACGTTTGTTATCCGGTGAGAATCCGAGTTAGAAATCTTGAGGTATTCTAACTGTGCGATACCACCCCGGAGGAACAGCGTGGACCGGTGACGCGGGTGGGAGCCGCTGGTGTAAGCTCAGACATAGGGAAACCCGGGAAGCGATGAGAGCGCTTATTCAGCGTGTTAAAGAAGCCCGCGTAGAGGTCGAAGGCGAAGTTACCGGCAGTATTGGAACGGGGCTGGTCGTGCTTGTCGGAATCGCCAAATCAGATACGAAATGTGAGGCGGACTATTTATTAGATAGGATTGCGGGCATCAGGATATTTCCCGATACTTGTCGAAAAATGAACCGGAATATCCGGGAGGCTGAAGGGGCCCTGCTGCTTGTGCCGCAGTTCACGCTGTATGCGGACTGCCGACGCGGGCGGCGGCCGAGTTTCGATGCAGCAGCTCCGCCGGGTCAGGCGGAAGCCCTTTACGACTACTTTGTGGCGGCCGCGCGGGCGAGCGGCCTGCCGGTTTCGACCGGTGTCTTCCAGGCCTCCATGCAGGTTCACCTTGTGAACGATGGGCCAGTAACTATAATCGTAGATTCGGCAGAAAAATGAGAACCATCATCGAGACATTCGCTTACGCTCGCGCCGGTTTGCTCGGGAATCCGAGCGACGGCTATTTTGGGAAAACGATCTCGTTTTCATTCTCGAATTTCCGCGCCCGCGTATTGCTTTATCCCAGTGCGCGGCTTGAGATCAGGCCATCAAAGGCGGACCTGCCCATCTTCGAAAATCTGGATGACCTTTACGCCACCACGCGCTGGCGAGGCTACTACGGCGGCATCCGGATCATTCAGGCGCTCATCGTGCGGTTCATGGACTACTGCCGCGAACAGGGAATCGAGCTGCCCGACCGCAACTTCACCATCGAGTATGAGTCCAGCATTCCGCAGCGGCTGGGGATGGGCGGTTCAAGCGCGATTATCATCGCAGCACTGCGGGCCTTGTGCGAGTACTTCGAGGTAGAGATCTCACTGCCGGTCCAAGCCAACCTGGCGCTGGAAACTGAAACACGCGAGTTGGGGGTGCCGGCCGGCCTGCAGGACCGTGTCATACAGGCCTATGAGGGATTGGTCTACATGGATTTTTCCAGGGACTTGATGCAGGAGCAGGGATACGGGAGTTACGACCGGCTGGACCCGGCGCTGCTGCCCAGTCTTTATGTGGCGTACCGGACCAGCCTTGGGGAAGGGACAGAGGTCTTCCATAGCAGCGTGCGGGAACGCTGGCGGCGCGGCGACCCGGATGTGGTGGAAGCTATGCGGAAGTGGGCCAGTTACGCGGAGAGCGGCCGTCAGGCGCTGCTCGAACGCGACCACGAGACGTTCGACAAGCTGGTCAATGCGAATTTCGACCTCCGTGCCACCATTTACCAGATCAGTTCCGGGAACATGGAAATGATCGAGGCCGCGCGGGCCGTGGGGGCCACCTCCAAGTTCGCCGGCTCGGGAGGCGCCATCGTAGGCACCTACAAGGGCGAGGCGATGTACAGCGCGCTCGTAGAGGCGATGCAGAAGATCGGGGTGGCGGTTTTGAAGCCCAGGATTGCCGCCACCCAGCAGGTCAGGAGCGCCGCCAAAGACTGACGGCCCGCGCGGCCTCTAAGGCCGGTTCACGAACTTCTCATAGAGCCGCTTGTGCTTGTTATTCAAGTCCACGGGCCGGCCGTTGATGAACATCTGCAGCACATGGGTGCGGGTCTCGAGCGGATCTCCGTCGGTGACGATCAGGTCCGCCAGTTTGTTCCTGTCGATGGAGCCGATCTGGTCCTCCACACCCCATATCGCGGCGGCATTCAGAGTGACCGCCTTGAGCGCCTCTTCAGGGGAGAGGCCGAACGGTACCGCAGCGGCGGCCTCATACGGCAGGTTGGAGGGATTATTCCCCGCCCCGGGACCGTAAGTGGCGAATGAGAATTTCACCCCGGCCTTGAATAGTTCCGCCGGTGTGGTGAACGGGCGGTCGTACGGTTCGTCCTCATCCGAGGGCAGCGAGAGGGTTCGCGCCAGCGTCACCATAATCCCTTTGGCCTTCAACTCGGCCGCGACTTTCCAGCATTCGACGGCCTGCTGCAGAATCATCCGGACCTTCTGCTTTTCAGCGAAAGCGATGGCTTCCCGGATGGTCTTCTCCCTCTCGGCGCGCACCAGCAGCGGCAGCCTGCCTTCGAGCACAGGGAGCATGGCTTCGAGCGCCAAATCGGTCTTGAAGTCCGGGGCGGCGACGGCTTTGGCCTTCTGGTAGCGCCGGGCGGATTCGAAGTACTCGTTCAGCTCGCGCACCTGTGCCTCGTATTGCTTCTTCAACTCGGCGAACGGCACACCTCCCCCGCCGGGCTGTTTGTGCGGGTAATCGAGGCGCATGGCGACGGCCGGCATGATCAGCATTTCTTCAGTGGTCCAGCCGTCCAGGTGGATGAGCGCCGCCTGCCCGGGTATGATTCCGCCCGACGGCTGGACGACGGCTGTGGTAACGCCGTTGGCGCGAGTGACGGGTAGGTGCTCACTGGCGGGATTCAAGGCGGCCGCGATGCGCAACTGCGGTTTGAACACGCCTAAGTCCATTACGTCGCTGGTCTCCCGAACGGAGCCGATTTCGGTGGCGCCCAACTGTGTGGCGGAGTCAATCAGCCCGGGATAGACGTGCAGGCCCTTGACGTCGATGACCCGTACACCTTTGGGAGCGGCGAGTTTCGGCCCCACGTCGGTGATGCGTCCATCCCTGACCAACACGGAGCCGCCGGGTATGTCGGGTCCGGAGACGGTATGGACGGTGCCGCCGCGCAGCAGAAAACTGCCGCCGGTCTGGGCAGCCAGCGGCAGCATGGCGCTTAACAACAAATAACAAAACGGCACGGTTTTCACTGCGGCCTCCCGGCGGCGGACGCCTTGTTCTCGGGTGCGGCTTTATTCTGCCTGGCCTTGGCCTTTTCGAGCAGCTCCTGACGTTGTTTGTTGCGCGCCGGACGCGAACCGATGTCGGTGTCGCGGTCGAAGTAGAGTTCGCCGTCCACCAGCACCTTCTGAACTTTGGCGTAGTTAGAGAGCGGGTGGCGGTCCCAGATGACGAGGTCGGCATCCTTGCCGGTCTCGATGGAACCCACGCGGTCCTCGATGCCGAGCTGTTTGGCCGGGTTGAGGGTGATCATGGCCAAGGCGTCGTTCTCGCTCACTCCGCCATACTTCATGACTTTGGCGGCCTCGGTGTTCATACGCCGCATGAGTTCGGCATTATCGGAGTTGAGGGACACGAGCACGCCCTTTTTCGCCATGATGGCGGCATTGTAGGGGATGGCGTCGTAGGCCTCCATTTTGTAGGCCCACCAATCGCTGAAGGTACTGGCGGAGGCGCCGTGCGCGGCGATCTCCCTGGCCACCTTGTATCCCTCGAGCACGTGCACCAGGACGTTAATCTTGAAGCCGAACTCTTCGGCGACCCGCATGATCATGAGAATCTCGTCGGCGCGGTACGCGTGGGTGTGGACCAGGCGCTTTCGTTCGAGGACCTCGACGAGCGGCTCCAGGGTGAGGTCGCGGCGTGGCGGGAGAGCCTCGACGCCGCGCTTGCGGTTTTCGTCATACTCGCGCCATGCCTTCTGGTAGGCACGCGCATCGGTGAACGCCTGGCGGAAGACGTCCTCCACGCCCATGCGAGTAGCGGGGTAGCGCAGGTTTCCGGGGGCGATCAGTGCCGCCCAGACGCCGCCCGAGCGCTTCACGTTTTCTCCCAGGGCGAATTTGATGTAGGGTGGGGCGCCCTCAAAACGGATGCCCTCGGCGTCCTTTCCCCAGCGCGTCTTGATGATTTCGCATTTACCCCCGATGGGGTCGGCGCTGCCGTGCAGCACCGCGATGGTGGTGACGCCGCCGGCGAGGGCGCGGTAGATGCCGATGTTTTCGGGGTTGAGGACGTCGCCGATGCCGGTCATGGAGGCCACTGCGAGGGCGCTCTCGTTCACGCTGTCGGTGCCGACGTGGGAGTGGGGGTCGATGATTCCGGGGGTCACGTACTGGCCCCCGGCGTCGATCACGCGGGCATTGGGCGGGACCACAACCTTGTCACCAAAAGCTGCGATTTTGCCGCCGTCAATTAGCACGGCGCCGCGGAAGTTACCCTTGGTGATGGTGATGAGGTTGGCGTTCCGGATAACCAGGGGCGGGGCCGCGGGCAGCAGGGATACGGCGAGAAACAGGCAGGCGGTGCGGATCAAAGGTCACCTCCGGTAGGCGGTGCAGCGGGTGCGGACGGCGGCGCGTCAGGTGGCGGTTCGAACTTGAGGCCTTCGACAAAGATGTACTTCACCTTGGTGGTTTCCGCGAACAGCGGTCCGTCGGTGACCACCAGATTGGCGAGTTTACCTTTCTCGATGCTGCCCATGCGATCGGCGAGGCCGTAGATCCTGGCCGGCGCGAGGGTGAGGGCGCGGAGGGCATCGGTTTCGGGGAGGCCGGCATCGATGGCGCGTTTGACGGCTTTGGCCACATCGCGGGGAGCGGTGCCGTCGGTATAGAACGCAAACGGCACGCCGGCCTTGGCCAGAACCGCTGGAGTAGAAGGGGCGCGCTCGCGCAATTCGAGGAGGCGCAGGCTTTCGCGGTAGTCTGGGTCGGCGTCGCGCGGGCGTTCGGGCCATTTGAGGCTTACCAGGACGGGTAGGCGGGCCTTAGCGAGTGCGTCGGCGGCGTCGTAGCCGGCGTCGCCGCCGTAAAGCACGGCGGGTGTCTTCAGGTCGGCTGCGAAGCGTGCCATGCGCTCGAGTTCCACTTTGCTGCGGGCCGGCAAGAGCGCCCGGGGAGATTCCAGGACGCCCTCGAGCGCGCGGTCGTAATCCGGCCGCGAGACGCCGGGCCGGCGCCGCTCATACGCCAGCCGGTGAGCCTGGTAATGTGCCGCGTCGATGTAAACCTGCTTGATATAGGCGAGGGCTCCCATCAGCGAGACCGGAAATCCGGTATAGCCTCGATCGCCGATGAGGGTGAGGAACTGTCCCGCCGGCGATGCGACGATCATGCGGCGCTTTTCGCCCGCCAGGCTCAGGACGGCTCCCTGTCCGGCAAAGATGCCCGCGGCGGGGTAGATGACGGCATTTGTGAAGCCGGCGTTGCGGGCCTCCGCGAGGCGACGGTCGGAGGCGTTGAGGAGGTCGGCCGCGCGCAGCCAGCTGTTGGCGGAGGGCCGGTCCTGGGGGCCTCGCGCCGGCCGAGGCGGGGACTGGGAGGGGGCGTCGGGCGCAGGCCCCACCGGGCGTGCCGCCCCGGAAGGCGGCTGCTCCAGCAGGGTCAAGGCATCCATCAGGCCGGGGTAGACCGTGAGCCCGCGGGCTTCGATCACCCAGGCATCCGGGGGGATGGCGACCCCCTCTCCGACGGCCTCGATGATCCCGTCGCGCAGCAGGACGGTGCCTCGTTCCAAGGTGGGGCCGCCAACCGTAACCACGCGCGCGTCGCGCAGGGCGACGGCCGTACGGGTCTCCGCCATAACAGCGCAACATAGCGCCAGCAAACCAATCAGGTAGCGCATCTTGATGTCCGAATTGAGATGGTACCAGCAGAGTGGAGGGAATGGCGGGCGGTCACTTCTTCCCGAGAAAGCGCAGCCGTACGGTGAAGGCACGGGACTGTCCCCTGCCATAAGTAAGGTAGGTCGGGGAGTCGATGTTATTGTTGACCGTATTGGGATTGCCGTTGTTGGTGAGGTTGTTGAAGCCGAAGCGCCAGGCCCAGAGATAGTGAAGGGCGCGAAACTTACGTTCGAAGTGTAAGTTAATGCTGAAGTATGCCGGCAGTCGCACGCTGTTGGGCGGACCCTCCATGAAGCCCTCCTCATTTACCACGCTGAACGGGAAGCCAGAGCGGTGCTCGACGAGGTAAGCAATGTCCGTCTCTCGCACCACGAACGCCAGCCAGCGAGGCAGGATTCTCTTCGGTACGGGTGCCCAGCCCCACATAAGCAGGCGGTTGGGAGTGTCCCAGGGGAAGGGGCCGGGGCCTTGCGGGCCAAAGATGGGGTTTTCGAGGCTGTAATCCACCACCGCGTCGGTGCGGGCACTTGAGCGGGTGTAGCCGGCGGACCATTCGAAGCGGCCGAAGGTACGGCGGAGACTGAATTCCAGGCCGCGATAGCGGTCCTTTCTCCAGTTACGCAGGTAGTAATAGCCTGCCGAGCCGTTGGGATCCGTCTCATTGACAAAAGTAAAGCCGCCGCTGCCCTTACGCTCGGTGAAGCCGGCGCGGCCGTAGAAGTCGAAGGGAAGCTTGCGTTCGACGCTGAAACTGAGGGTGCGGTAGCGTGGGACGCGCAATTCGTTCTCGTTGAGGAAGAAGGCGGTGGGCACGGGGCCGCGGGGCTCGGTACCATTCGGGTCGAAGAAGGTGGAATAGCTGATCTGACCCTGGTGGCGGGTGAGGATGCCGAGGCTGAGGGAGTCGTGGAAGATTCCGTAGCCGGCCGAGAGCTTGAGATCGCCGGCCACGGAGGGCGCCCAAGCGGCGGAAATTCGCGGCGACCACAGGACGCTGCGCACCACCTGGTCCCAATCGGTCCGGAGGCCGGTTTCAATCACCAACCCTTTGCGCGGCGACCACTGGTCGACTACGTAATGGGAGCCCTCAAAATTGCGGCGCTGCTGGTAGGGATTACCAGTAAAGGTAACCTGGCGGGCGATGGTGAGGTCTGTGCGGAGGACGCGGTATTCGTGCCGGGTGGTCTCCTGGCGAAAGGAATCGCGTTCGAAATCCACGCCGAAGCGGATCTGGTGGGAACCGCCCGCCTCGACCGTAGGAAGGAGGACGTTGGCCGTCCACTGCTGCCGATAGGAGTGTCGGTCCATGTTGACGTAGAAGTTACCGGTGTTGCCGTAGGGGGTGATTTCGTAGATACGTTCGCCACGGGGCACCTGCAGGGTGGTGAGGCGGCTGTCGGCAAAGCCGACGTCGAGAAGCATGCCGCGGGCGAAGTACATCTGGTCCCGGATGGTCGTCATGAGGAACTTCTGGTGACGGTTGGTGGTCGTTTCGAGCGGGTCCAGGAAGGAGAGGCCGGCGCGGCGGGCGTCGAAGTAGTTCACCATGAAACCGGCGGTGAGGATGTTGGACGGGGTCAGGTTCACCTGAAAGCGGGTGAGATTGTTGGTGGTTAGGGAGCGGGTGCGGTTCTCACCGCTGGGCAGGCCGTCGATGGTGTCCTTATCGTAGAAGGCGTCGAAACCGTTATGCAGCCAGGCACGGCCGCGTTTGAGAGGCCCGGAGATTTCCAGGCGCGGCGTCCACTTGTTGACGTGAAAGCCGTCCTGCATGGAGACACCGGGGACGAAGTTGGTGCCGCCAAAGCGCCAGCGATCATCGCCCATCTTGGTTTCCACGTTGAGGGAGCCTGCCGAGCCGCGACCTTTGTCGGCGCCGAAGCGGCTCGACTGGAGATCCAGGGCGCGGACGCTGTCAATGTTGAGGCGCGCTTCGAAGCGGCCGGTGACGGGGTCGGAGATGTCGAAGCCGTCAAGGGTGTAGTTGGTCTGGTCGCTCTCGGCGCCGTTGACGTGCAGCTCGCCGGCATTATCTTTTACCACGCCCTGGAAGAGAGGGAGCGCGTTGCGGAGGTCGTGAGGCGCGGGGTAGGGGACGGTGAGGATCTCGACGGTGTTCAGTTCCTTGTGTTCGGCGGGTTCGGCGAGGTCGATGGCGGGAGGCGAGTAGACGACGTCGACGGATTCTGCAAATTCCTGCAGGTGGTTGAGGGTGACGGTGAGCTGGTTGGCGCCTTCCCGCAGGACGGCGCGGCTGCCGGTGAGCCGGAAAAAGCCCTCGCGCCAGGCATCGATGCGGTACGTCCCGGGCTCCGCTAGCGATACCGTGAACTCCCCACTTTTATCGGAGGTGGCGGGAGGCGCCTTTCGGCCGTCTTCGCTGCGCACTTCCACGCGCGCGCCGGGCACCACTACGCCGTTTTCATCCAACACTCTGCCGGAGATCCAGACTTGCGCGGGGGCCGTAACGGCGGCGAGCAATGCCAAGACCACGACGCGAAGGAGGGAGTTTACCCAGGTAAACATCGGCTCCCCTCATTCTACCCTCCGGCGCGTGGAAGCCGGCAGCGCGGCCATCTAGTCACCCGGCCGGGGTATGCGGCGCATTCCGGAAACTTTCTTCCGCCAATAGGGATCGAACTTCGAGAGATTCGTGCCGACACGGGATTCGGCATGGTAAAAGCTGGTCGGTCCATTGACGATTCCCACATGCTTGAGGTTGTCGAAGAAGACGAGGTTGCCCGCCTTCCAGTGCTCTTCGGGTGGGACGGATGGCAGGGAGAACCAGAGCTTGCGCGCCGTGGTGCGTTTGACCAGAATGCCGTTGTCGTACATGACGCGCCAGACGAAGCCCGAGCAATCGAAGCTCTTCAGGCCGGTGGCGCCCCAGGAGTACGGGCGCCCGAGATGATTCTCGACCGCGGTTTGCAGCCGCTGCCACGCGTTATTCTCGGGTGGCGCCGCGGCCAGGAGCAGCATTATCGCAAGCGTCACTTGATCGCGTTACCGAGCAGCAGGCCGAGGCCGACAAACAGGCCCGCCAGGAAGATGGCTACCGATCGGTTGTCCTCGCGCAACTGCTGGGCAAAGGTGATCCCGGGGGTGAGCCAGTCGAAAATTTTATAAGCCAGCACGAAGCCTGCCAGCCCGATGCTGAGCGAGATGAAGATCGACAAGACGTAGTTTCTGAGTTCCATGCAGGCGCCTCCGCAGAGAATCAGAGTACCAGAACGGGCGCGCCCGCGGTTCGCTAATTCGGGCAGGGGCGGTTGATCAGAGCGGTCATGATGCGGTTGACCACCTCCTCGCGGGTCTCATCGTCGGGCGACGCGAGCGGAGCCACCTGGATGTGCACGAGCTCGTGCACGATGGTGCACTCCATGTCGTGATTGAGTTCCCTGCCCTTGAGGTTGTAATCTCGGGGATCCAGAACCTTGATCAGGCCGGTCCTGGTCTCGGGGTCCCATTCGGCGTTGCCCCAGGTATGCTTATCGAGCGCGGACTGCCGGACGACCTGCACGGCCAGGCTCCACTCTTCGAGGCCCAGCCTTTTCTGCCAGAAGCGCATCTGGCGATCGAGGCGTGCTTCAAGCGAAGTCATGCCGAACGAGATGGTGGCCAACGTTGTTAGCAGGGCACACAACAATACTGCTCTGGTTCGTCGCATCATGGGGTGGAGATTCCTCCCAAAGCCTTCAAAATTGCTTCCGTATCGAAAACCGCGCCGCCCCAGGAACCGCCGCTGACGTTTTGGAGCGCCGCCCAGAGGCGCGTGTCGTCGGGTAGAGCGGGGTCCGGGGCAAGGTCCGGACGCGGCGGGCGCGAGGCCAGCACGCGGGCGCCTTCCCGGGCATCGAACGTACGGCCGCCGGCGCCCACCAGATTCACCGTGCCAGTAAGGTTGAGGCGGTCGATGACGATTTCCACCAGGTCGCCGTCAAGCAGCTTTCCGATCGGGCCGCCGGCCAGGGCCTCCGGGGAGACGTGGCCGATGCAGGCACCGGTGGAGACGCCGCTGAAGCGCGCGTCGGTGAGGACGGCCACCTGCTTGCCGAAGGGCAGGTATTTGAGGGACGAGGTGATCTGGTAGGTCTCCTCCATCCCGGCACCCATGGGGCCGCGGCAGATCAGGACCAGGACGTCGCCGGGTTTGATACCGCCGCGGCCGGTATCCTTAATGGCCGCCATGGCGGCGGCTTCGGTGGTGAAGACGCGGGCGGGGCCGGTCTTGCGATAGACGCCGTCGGGGTCCACCACCGAAGGATCGATGGCGGTGCTCTTGACGACGGAGCCTTCGGGCGCGAGGTTGCCCTTTGGAAAGGTGACGGTGGAGGTGAGGCCGCGGGCGCGGGCGCCGTCGGGGTCCATGATCACGTCGTCCGGGTCGATGCCGTCGCGCTCCACCAGGACGCGGCGGAGAGCGGCGCGGCGCGGGGAAGCCTCCCACCAGTCGAGCATGCGGCCGAGGGTCTCTCCGCTGGCGGTGAGGACCTCGGTTTCGAGTAGCCCGGCGCGGCGGAGGTGCAGCATGACCTCCGGGACGCCGCCGGCCAGGAAGACTTGCACGGTGGCGTGCGAGCGTGGGCCGTTCGGTAGCGCATCCACAAGTCGCGGGACGCGGCGGTTCACGGCGGCCCAATCGTCCGCGGTGGGACGGCGCAGGCCGGCGGCGTGGGCTACGGCGGGTAGGTGCAGGATCAGGTTGGTGGACCCTCCGAAAGCCGCGTGCACCGCCATGGCGTTGCGCAGGGCGGCATCGGTGAGGATGTCGCGCATTTTGATGCCGCGCGATTCAAGGGCCAGGAGGGCGCGGGCGGAGCGGCGCCCCATATCGGTCCAGATGGGATGGCCGGAGGGCGAGAGCGCGGCGTGGGTGAGGCACATCCCCAGCGCCTCGGCCACAACCTGGGAGGTGGCCGCGGTACCCAGGAACTGACAGCCGCCGCCGGGGGTGCCACAGGCATGGCACATGACGTCCGCGGCTTCTTCGAGAGTGATCTCGCCATGGGTGTAACGCACCCCCACGGATTGCACCTTGCCGGCATCTTCGCCCTTTTCGGGCAGCAGGGTGACGCCGCCGGGCAACAGAACGGAGGGCAAGTCGCGCATGGCCGCCAGCGCCATCATCATGGCCGGTAAGCCCTTATCGCAGGTCGCCACGCCCAGGACCCCGCGACGGGTGGGCAAGGACCGGATCAGCCGGCGGAAAACGGCTGCGGCGTCGTTACGATAGGGCAAGCTGTCGAACATGGCGGTGGTGCCCTGGCTCCGGCCGTCGCACGGGTCCGTGCAGTAGCCGGCAAAGGGAACCGCGCCGAGGCTCTTGAGTTCCTTGGCTGCGGCGTCCATGAGGAGCCCCACTTCCCAGTGGCCGGTATGGTAGCCGAGCGCCACGGGTGTGCCGTCCGCGGCGCGGATGCCGCCGTGGGTGCTGAGGATCAGGATCTCGGGGCCGCCCAGAGCGGCGGGGTCCCATCCCATGCCGGCGTTCTGGGTCCAGCCGAAGAGGTCTCCGGATGGCCGGGTTAGCAGCATCTCCGGGGTGACAGGCAGAGTGCCGGGGGGACCGGGCGCGCTGGAGCGCACGTCGTACAAAGACAGGTCGCCCGAGTCGAGAATGGCCTCGAGGGAGGTACGCATAAAGCTGGGGAAACTACGATAGTAGCAGAGTGTGGTGCGGAAGGATACGGTCCGGCAGGCCATTTCGACCTGCCGGGACGGGAACAGGGGCTACGCTTTTTTGTACAGCATCGGCCGCATTACGAAGTTCACAATCACCATCAGGATGGAGAAGCCGGGCAGGAGCAGCAGGGCGGTGCCCAGGCCGGCGGTCTCCGAAACGGCTCCGATGATGGGGGAACTGACGGCCAGCCCGAGCCAGCCGCAGGTGATGACGATTCCCATCGCAGTAGCGGTCATGCGCGGGAAAACGTCCCCGACGATCGCGAGGGTGGTGGGGAAGACCGGCGCCATGGCGAGACCAGCCAGGAAGACCAGCACGCCCGCCATGAATGGATCGCTGGTCTGCAGCATGGCGAACGTCGTGACGGCCATCAAGACGGCGGCGGCCAGGGTAACGGTCGCGGCCGGCACCTTCATGAGAATAGGGGAGACGACCACGCGGCCGACGAGCATGCCGAAGGCGAAGCCCAGGGAAAGGATTTTCAGGGCGCTGGCCTCGGGGATGCCGCGCGCGGTCAGGTAGCTGGTGAGCCAGTTCCAGACCCCCACTTCGCACGAGACGTACAGGAACATGAAGAGAGAGAGCAGCCAGAGCGCCGGGCGGCCCAGCACGTTGCCGGCCTCGCTGGCGTTGAACCCGCGATCGCCGCTGGGGGGCGGCATGGGGGTGGTGGCGTGGACCAGGAACGTTACCGCCGTGAGGGTGGCCACCATGTAGGCGAGGCCTATGGTGTTTTCCGCGAAGAAGAAGCCCGCCACAGCGGGAGTGAGCAGCCCGCCGAGTCCGAAGAACAGGTTCAGCAGGTTGAGCACGGAGGCGCGGCGGTCTTCACTAATGTCGCTGACCAGTGCGTTGGCCGCGGTTACGATAATGCCGCCGCCCAGACCCAGCAGCAGCATCAACGCCGCGAGCATCGCGAACCCGGTGGAGTTCGGGATGGCGAACAGAGCCACCACGACGGTGCCAAGGCCGAGGACCAGACCCGTCTTCTTGCCTTTATTATCGACCAGCGGGCCCGCCGAAACGGACGCGATGATCAAGCCAATCGCCTGGGCCAGGGCAACCATGCCCTGGTCGCCTTTGCTGAGATTGAACCTCTGCGCAAGCTGGGGCAGCAGCGTACCCAGCATCGGGGCGATCATGCCGTACACGAGAATTGCCAGAATCGCGGCCGGAATGAGCCGTGTCTTCGAGTATTGGGCGGACATAGAGTGCCTATCCTAACAGAAAAAAAGGCCGCGAGCGCAGTGCGCACTCGCGGCCCTGGTATTGGTGCCGGCCTTAGACGAAGCGGTACTTACTGGAGCCGTCGTCCCAGATGATCTTCTTGCCCTGCTTGTAGGAAAGGGTGGCCATATGGCCGGAGATGGCAGCCTGCTGGCCGACGTCCGGCGGGGCGATCACCTTCTCTTTGCCCTGGATGGCCTTCACGAAGTTGGCGAAGTGGTTGATGGCGCCGTCGGCTTCCTGGAAGTCCTTCAGGCTGTTGAGGTGGATGGGCGCCTTGTTCTTCACTGCGGGAGGCACATTTTTATAGTTCTCCGGGTGGAAGTAGAGGTCCTGGCGATTGAGCACCTCGATGGTGCCCTCGGTGCCCATCAACTGCTCGCCGTAGCCGTAGTGCACGTTGCCGAAGTAGCAGGAATAGTTGATCTGCAGCTTCCCGGGGTATTCGTAGATGGCGCTAAAGGTATCGGGCGTGTCGCGGTCGTCATCCTGGTCGGTCCAGCGGTAGATGGCGCCCGAAGCCATGCAGGAGGCCGGCGTCGCCTTGTTCAGCATGAAGTTGACGATGTCGGTCTGGTGCACGAGCAGATCGGTCGAGATGCCGCCTGAGTAGTCCCAATAAAGCCGCCACTGGAAGTAGCGCCGCTTATCGAAGGGCCGTTTGGGGGCAGGGCCGAGAAAGCGCTTCCAGTCGGTATTGGATTCGTTGGTGTCGGCGGGGATGACATAACGCCAGGCCGGCTCTTTCGGGTTGCTGTTGCGGTACCAGAAGGCGCGCACGTAATGGACGTCACCGATGAGCCCTTGGCCGACCAGTTCCTTAGCCCTTTTATAGAGGCTGGAGCTGCGGTTCTGAGTACCCACCTGGCAGACCTTGCCGGACTTCTTCCACGCCTTGATGATGTCCCAGCCCTCTTCGATGGTGTGGGCGAGGGGCTTCTCGATGTAGACGTGTTTTCCCGCGTTGAGCGCCGCGATGGTCATCTCATGGTGGAGATGCTCGGGCGTCATGATGAAAACCGCGTCGATGGACTTGTCGGCGAGGAGTTCGCGGTAGTCGTTATATGCCTGGGGTGTATTACCCCAGACGGTGTTGACGCGGTCTTTGGCGCGCGCGATGTAGCCCTGGTAGGTATCGCAGACGGCCTTGAAGTGGATGCTGTCCGGCGCGGCCTTTTTGAGCCATTCGATACCCGCATTGCCGCGGGTTCCGACGCCGATCCAGCCGAGGGTAATCTTATCGTTCTGGCCGCGTGCGGAAAGGACGGCGGGACCCGCCGTAACCGCTGCCGCCGCGGTGGTTTTCAGGAAATCCCGGCGCTCGATGCTGTCCGCCATGTGTGTTCTCCAGTGGTGAGGTGAAACAACATCATAACAAGATGGGAGACGGGGGATGGGAGATGGGAGATGCGGCCGTTGCGCAAAGCGGGGCAGCAGCACATTCCCTATCTCCCATCTCCTATAGCCTATCTCCTGCTCGGTCGAGCTGGCGCCAGGTCAGGAAGCCAAGGGCCGGTGCAGCGGCGGCTATCAGGAATGCCTCGGGGTAGCGGTGGAGGTCGAAGAGACGGCCGAGGATGGGCATGAAGCCCGCCACGGCAGCGCTCCAGGCCCCTGCACCGATTCCCGCTATCAAGCCTGAGTGGGCGGAGGAGAAGACTCGGGTGGCATAGGCCATCGAGAGGACGATGAAGCCCGAGGCGCCGAACATCGTTATGAAGAGGCCCATCATGAAGGGGGTGAGGGATGCCGCCCAGGGGAGGGCGGCCAGGGGCATGCAAAGAATAGCCGCCGCGGCCATCAGGATGCGGAGGGGTGTGCCGCGGTCGGCCAGCCATCCCCAGGCGAAATAGCCGATCTCCCAGCCGATGGGCGGGATCCACAGCAACTTGCCGATGGTGGCCTGGCTCTGGTGGAGGCCCTGTGCGAGATAGATAGATGCGCCGTAGAGCACGAACCCGATGGGGAGCGCGCCGAAGGCGTAGGCGCACATGAAGCTCCACAGGCGGGCGTCGCGGAGGCGCGGCGCGGGCCGGCCGGACGGGGAGAATTTGAGAGGCCGCGGGATCACGCGCAAGTCGGGCCGCCGCGAAAGGAAACACCATAGCAGCACCCAGGCGGCTCCGATCATGCCGGTGAAAAGGAAGGCGCCTCGCCATCCCCAGGCGAGGAAGACCGGAGTGACGATTAGGGGGGTGACGATGGCCCCGAGAGAACCGCCGCTGTAGGCGACCGCGATTCCGCGGCCGCGGGCATCGGGAGGCAGGGTCTGGGTAACGGTGCGGAGACCTCCCGGGAACGTGGCGCCCTCCCCGAAGCCGAGCGCGGCGCGGGCGGCGGCAAAACTGCCGAAGCCGGTGGCCAGGGCGTGTGCGGCCGAGGCGAGGGTCCACACAGAAACCGATACGGCCATGCCGCGGCGCAGCCCGACGCGGTCCAGAATGCGGCCCCACAGCGGGTTCCCGATTGTGTAGGCCACGGAGAAGCCGGCGATGATGAAGCCGTACTGCTCGCCCGAAAGGCCGGTCTCTTTAAGGATGGTCGGGGCCAGCAGGGCGAGGGTGTTGCGATCGATGTAGCTGATCAGGGAGACGAGCCACATGCTCGCGACGGGTGCCCAGCGGCCGGTGAACGTGGCGCGCGGCGGGGCATCCGCGGGTAGGGGGAAGGCCATCACGCACGATCATAAACCATGTCGCGTGATACACTACAATGCGAAACAATCAATGTTGCTTGCCAGGGAATTCGTCGCCTACCTTTCGCGACAGCTTGTGAAAAGGCTGAGCCCCATCTTCATCGAGACCGTGAACCCGGACGGGGTCACGGAGCTGATCACCCGTGTGATCAACGACGAACTCGCTGTGGAAGACCGCCTCAACGATGAGGTCCGGGAGATTCTGAGCGAGTACAGCGACTATATGCGCCGGGAAGGCGTGAGCTACCAGGAGATGTTCCGGCGCATCAAGAACACCCTGATTGCGCAGCGCAAGGTGATCCGCGCCTCGGGGCGCGACAGCGGGGATCCGATGAAGCTGTCGCGCGACAAGGTGACGGACATGTCGCACAAGCTGGTGGCAATGCTCCGGAAATCCCGCGAACTTCGGGTGAAGAAACCGGCAAACGACCTGCGCCTCGAAATCGTCCGGGAGATGACGGAACTGCTCACGGTAGAGGACAAGGTGGATCGTGCGGCGCGCCAGAAGATCCGCACGCAAAAGCGCGAGATCCCGGAAGGCACCGAAGAGTGGGACCTGCTCCACCGGCGCTACTACTCCGAAGAACTCAAAAAACTGGGAATCGACCTGGGGCGATGAAACCCGCGGTTGTCGTGGTGGGCAGCCTCAACATGGACTTCGTGGTGCGGGTGGACCACCTGCCGGCGCCGGGCGAGACCGTGCTGGGCCGCGATTTCCAGATGATTCCCGGAGGCAAGGGCGCCAACCAGGCATGTGCGGCGGGCAAACTTGGAGGCGACGCGGTCGCGGTCCGGATGGTCGGGCGGGTGGGATACGACGTATTTGCCGACCACCTGAAGGCCAGCCTCTCGGCGGCGGGAGTGGACGTGAGCGCGGTGCACGCGGCGCGGTCCGAGCCCACAGGGGTAGCGCTGATCTGGGTGGACGGCGGGGGGCAGAACTCCATCGTGGTCGCCTCGGGCGCCAACCACTCGCTAGCGGCGGCGGATGTGGAAGCCATGCGGAAGGTCTTCCGGGGTGCGGCGCTGGCGCTGTTCCAACTGGAGACGCCGCTCGACACGGTAGCAGCGGCGCTGGCTCTGGCGCGCGAAGAGGGCCTCCGAACGGTGCTCGACCCGGCTCCCGCGCAAGCGCTTCCGCGGGAGCTTCTGTCGCAGGTCGATATTCTCACACCCAACGAGAGCGAAGCCCTGATGCTGCTGGGCAGGCCGGCCGCGCGGGTAGCGCCTGGGGACGCTCCGGCGCTGGCTGCGGCATTGCGCCAGGCGGGTCCCGCGTCGGTCATCGTCAAGCTGGGTGACCAGGGCTGCTACTGGGACGGCGAGGACGGTGGATGCCACTTCCCCGCGTACGAAGTGGAGCCGCGGGATACTACCGCCGCGGGTGATACTTTCAACGCCGGGTTGGCCGTGGCGCTGGCCGACCGGTCGATTCCAGAAGCGATCCGGTTCGCCTCCGCGGCGGCGGCCATTTCGGTAACCCGGGCCGGCGCCCAAGCCTCCGCCCCCGCGCGAGCCGAGGTGGAGCGGTTCCTCACAAACGCGCGCGTCAAACGCGTCACGTTCTAGTGCCCCCGATCACCAAATAGCAGACGCCCCTGGCCCGACGCCGTCAGGCCCAAGTGTATAATCCCCAATGTGCGAATCGACGCATACGGAGCAATGAGCGCATGCAGCCAACAGGAAACACACGAATTGCCGACGTCCTGAGCAGGTATGAAACGGAAATCCTCT
Source organism: Bryobacteraceae bacterium (assembly GCA_035561075.1). GTDB lineage: Bacteria > Acidobacteriota > Terriglobia > Bryobacterales > Bryobacteraceae > JAMCRM01. The sequence continues at coordinate 107,072 of DATMYF010000182.1, read as the reverse complement.
CGGATTGGGTCCGGCAGCAGCTTGCCTCCACTCACAACCGGGCGCTGATCAGGGAAACGGAGTTGCGGGAGCAATGCCGCGAGTTCCTGGGCGCGTTGCGCGAAGCGGCGCAGGAGGGGGGCCTGGCAGACGGGAGTGGGGAACGATGGTCCCGCGCGCGCGACATCCTGGCGGATCTTTCGCGGGAGCGCGCCCGCATGGGTTTCAGCCCCGCCGACACTGCCATGTTCGTGTTTTCCCTGAAGCTGCCGCTGTTCGCGCGTCTCCGCCAGGAGTACGACGCCGACGCCGCTGGCTTGGCCTCGGACATCTGGACGGCCACCTTGGCACTCGATCGAATGGGCATCTCGACGATGGAAGCGTATCAGAAATCACGAGATGAGCTGATCGCGCGGCAGCAGCAGGAGATGCTGGAACTCTCGACGCCGGTGGTGAAGCTTTGGGAGGGAATTCTTGCCCTGCCGCTGATCGGGACGCTCGATAGCGCCCGCACCCAGGTTGTGATGGAGAGCCTGCTGCAGCAGATCGTGACGACCGGCGCGAGCATCGCAATTATCGACATCACAGGCGTTCCGACTGTGGATACCCTGGTTGCGCAGCACCTGCTGAAGACCGTGGCGGCGGCGCGACTGATGGGCGCCGATTGCCTGATCAGCGGCATACGGCCGCAAATTGCTCAGACGATCGTGCATCTCGGGGTGGTGCTGACTGACGTGACCACGAAGGCCACGCTGGCTGACGCGTTCACCCTGGCGCTGGAGAGAACGGGTAGCACGATCGTGAAGCGGGAAGCGCGCATCTAGGGAACCGCAATGGACCGAATTCCGATTCTGAAGATGGGCGAGTACCTGCTCGTCACGATTCAAGTGGACATGCACGACCGCCTGGCGATGGCGCTCCAGGAGGATTTGACGGACCGCATTGTTACGGCGCGGGCGAAGGGTGTGCTGATCGATATTTCGTCGCTCGAGATGGTGGATTCGTTCATCGGCCGTATGCTGGCGAACATCGCCTCCATGTCGCGCATTCTGGATGCCGAGACGGTAGTGGTGGGGATGCAGCCTTCGGTGGCGATCACATTGGTGGAACTGGGACTCTCGCTGCAAGGAGTGCGTACGGCCCTGAACGTCGAGAAAGGGATGGGTCTGCTGCGGAACAGCCTGGGGCGCCGGGTTTAACGGCATGGCAATCCTGAAGTCCGAGACGCTGCCTTTGCGGGCATCGGAGGAGATCGTGCCAGCACGGCAGGCGGTGAGGAGGTGGGCCGTGGAACTGGGTTTCGGCCTCGTGGACCAGACCAAGATCGTGACTGCCGCGAGCGAACTGGCGCGCAATACGGTGATTCATGGGGGAGGCGGTGCGGTCACCCTCGAAGCACTGAACGAGGGTGGTAAGAGGGGTCTGCGGTTGACGTTCGTCGATGAAGGGCCGGGCATTCCGGACATTCAATCCGCTTTGCGGGATGGGTTCACAACCGGGGGAGGATTGGGGCTGGGGCTGGGCGGAGCCAAGCGGCTGTCCAATGAATTCGAACTGCGGTCGGGACCTGGGCAGGGCACAAGGGTAACCATCACGCGATGGCGAGCATAGAACAGAGTATGGGGACCACGGTGCTACGGGGGACGACGGTAGTTCGGGTGACCGAGGCGACCGAGGCGGCGGAGGGGCGCCGTGTAGCATCGGCGTTGGCCGGGCGGGTCGGTTTCACTCCGGAACAGGCGGGCCGGGTGGCGCTGGTGGCCACGGAGACGGCGACCAATATCCTGCGGCACGGAGGTGGGGGAGAATTGCTCGTCAGCCCGGCGGAGCGGGGCGGAAAGAGGGGCGTGGAGATCCTGGCGCTCGATAATGGGCCCGGCATGCGGGACGTCAGGCGGAGCATGGAGGACGGGTATTCGACCGGCGGCAGTTCCGGTACGGGACTGGGGGCCATCGAGCGGCTCTCCTCCGAATGCGAGATCTATTCGACGCCGGGAAAAGGGACCGCTGTTCTGGCGCGCGTGTTCCCGGAAGGCTCCGGACGCCGGGACCTGTGCGGTGAAAGTGACTTGGAAATCGGAGGCGTTGCGGTTCCGATGCATGGGGAAGAGCTATGCGGCGATGCGTGGGCGTCGAGACCGGACCCTTGCGGCTGCCTCATTCTGGTGGCGGACGGGTTGGGGCATGGTCCCGCAGCGGCCGAAGCTTCTGCGAGGGCGGTGCAGGTGTTCCGTGAATATCCGGACAACGAGTTCCCTGAGTTGATCGAGCGGATGCACGGCGCGCTACGCAGCACCAGGGGGGCGGCTGTCGCCCTGGCGAGAGTGTGCACCGGCGAGCGGGGCGTGGCGTTCGCGGGGGTGGGCAATATCTCCGGCGCCGTGGTGGCGGAGGGCGGCACGGTCAAGCAGATGGTCTCCCACGCCGGTACGATCGGCCACGAATACCGCAGAGTGCAGGAATTCCGGTACGCATACCCGGAAGGCGCGGTGGTGGTGCTGCATTCCGACGGGATTACCACGCACTGGTCGCTGGATGCGTATCCCGGTCTCCGGGAACACAGCGCGGCCATGATCGCGGCGGTGCTGTACCGGGATTTCAATCGCGGCCGGGACGATGCCACGGTGGTAGTGGTCAAAGAGCGGAGGCGGGCATGAGCGGCGAAGCGCGCGCGACTCCTCCCCCGATTTTGTCGGTCCTGCTGAGGAGCGAACACGATGTGGTCACGGCGCGGCAGCGGGCCCGGGACATCGCGGCGCTGCTGGGGTTCGACCGACAGGACCAGACACGCATCGCCACAGCCGTCTCGGAGATTGCCCGCAACGCGGTGAGCTACGCCCGCAACGGCAAGGTGGAGTTTCTGGTGGAGGATGCCCCGGGTGATGAGGCTCTAGTAGTGCGGATTACGGATACCGGCCCGGGCATGCGGAACCTGAAGGCGGTGCTCGAGGGGCGCTACAAATCGAAGACAGGGCTGGGCCAGGGGATGATCGGGGCGCGGCGGCTGATGGACGGCTTCGAGGCTGAGACGTCGACCGAGGGGACCCGGGTGATGCTGCGGAAGAAGCTTCCCCGGAAGACGCCGCATCCCACTCGGGAGCGGCTGGCCGCGCTGGGCGGAGAGATCGACAAACAGGCTCCGCGCAGCCTTCTCGATGAACTCCGGCACGAGAACCAGGAACTGCTGCATGCCATGGAAGAGTTGCGGCGGCGGCAGGACGAACTGAACCGGCTCAACAGCGAACTGGAGGAGACCAATCGCGGCGTGGTGGCGTTGTATGCGGAACTGGACGAGCGTGCCGAGCATCTCAAGCGTGCCAACCAGACGAAATTGCGCTTTCTTTCACACGTCAGCCATGAGTTCCGGACCCCGCTCAACTCGATCATGGCGCTAAGCAGGCTGCTGCTCAACCAGGTTGACGGCCCGCTCTTGCCCGAGCAGCAGAAGCAGGTGACCTTCATGCGGCAGTCCGCGGCGAGCCTGCTGGAGATCGTGAACGACCTGCTTGACCTCTCGCGGGTAGAGGCGGGGAAGTCCGAGGTCAGGCCCACCGAGGTGCACGTCGCCACGCTGTTCGGAACGCTTCGCGGGATGATGAGGCCGCTATTGACGAACGAAGGTGTTAGCCTGCTGTTCGAAGAACCGGAAGTGCCATCGCTGATCACCGATGAATCCAAGCTGGCGCAGATTCTGAGAAACTTCATCTCGAATGCGCTGAAGTACACCGAGCGCGGCGAGGTGCGGGTGAAGGCCGAGAGGCAGCCCGACGATAGGGTGACGTTTTCTGTTTCAGACACAGGCATCGGCATTCGGCCGGAGGACCGCGAGCGCATCTTCCAGGAATTCGTACAGATTGAAAACCCGTTGCAGGGCAAAGTGAAGGGAACGGGGCTGGGACTTTCCCTTACCGCGAAGCTGGCGGAATTGCTGGGCGGCAGTATCGACGTCGAGAGCCGGCCGGGCGAGGGTTCCACGTTTTCCGTAACGCTCCCGGTGGGTGGGCGGGAGGCGGAGAGGCGGGTGGCGGCCCGGAAGCTGCTGATCGTAGACGACGAAGAGATCTCCCGGTACCTGATCCGGCAGTCACTGGACGCGCGGGATGTAGTTTTCGTGGAGGCTGTGAATGGCGTGGAGGGTCTGGCCAAGGCGCGCAAAGAGCTGCCGGATGTAATCTTCCTCGACCTGCGGATGCCGGAGATGGACGGCTTCGAGGTACTCAGGCGTCTCAAAGCGGATCCGGCCACGCGTGGCATCCCGGTGATCGTAATTACGTCCAAGAGCCTGGAGGCGAGTGAACGTGCCGAACTGGAGCGGGGGGCGGCGGCGGTACTCTCGAAAGAGGTGCTCATCAGCGAGCAGGCCACCCACGAGATCCATGCGGCACTGACCGCCGCCGGGGTACAGGTTGAGAGAATCGGTCCGGCGAATTCCATGATAGCCTCGAAAGGGAAGGACGCTTCCGATGGTTCCTAACCAGCGCCGCGATAAGCCCCTGATTTTAAATGTGGACGATCACGAGGCCGGGCGCTACGCCATCAGTCGTGTACTGCGCGGGGCAGGCTTTGGCGTGACGGAAGCGAGCAGCGGCACCGAAGCGCTGACGCAGGTGGCAACGAAACCGCCGGACCTGGTGCTGCTGGACGTCAATCTGCCGGATATCAGCGGTTTCGAGGTGTGCCACCGGATCAAGTCGGATCCCCAAACGGCTCACATCCCGGTGCTGCACATTAGCGCCTCGTCGATCGAAGCATCCCACCAGGCGCATGGCCTCAATAGCGGTGCGGACAACTACCTGACCGAACCCGTGGAGCCGGAAGTGCTGTTGGCTACCATCCGGGCCACCCTGAGAATCAGGGAGGCCGAGGATGCCATGCGGCTGCTCGCGGAGCAATGGCAGACGACTTTCGACGCCATGTCCGATGGTGTGGCGCTGCTCGACCGCGAAGGGCGAATTGTGAGGTGGAACCGCGCGCTGGAGCGCCTGACCGGCCGGGTCGCGGAACGACTTTCAGGCGAGATCTGCTATCACCTGTGGGAGCCCGCCAGCGAACCGCCGGACCGATTCGCGTTCATCCGAATGGCGGACAGCCTTCGCCGCGAAGAGCTGGACGTACAACACCGCGGCCGGTGGTTCCACGTCACTGTGGACCCGGTGCTTACGGGCCCCAGCCGCGAATTGAACGGCGCAGTCTACGTGGTTGCGGACGTCACCGAACGCAAGCAACTGGAGGAACAGTTCCGCGAGGCGCAGAAGTTTGAGAGCATCGGGCAGCTTGCCGGCGGGGTGGCACACGATTTCAACAACCTGCTCACCAGCATCATGGGGAATGCGAGCCTCGTCCTGAGCGATCTGGCCCCAGACCATCCGTTTCGCGAAAAGATCGAAGAAGTGATGCGGGCGAGCAACCGCGCCGCGGACCTTACGCGCCAGTTGCTGGCCTACTCCGGGAAGGGCCGCTTTATTCTGCGGCGGCTCGACGTTTCGGCCATCATCTCAGAGATGGAAGGATTGCTGCGTTCGTCCGTACCGAAGAAAGTGCTGCTGGAGATTGCGCTCGCGAAGGGGTTGCCGCTGGTGGAGGCGGATCCGGCGCAGATTCAGCAGGCGCTTTTCAATCTTGTCATCAATGCGGCCGAAGCCATTGGGGAGGCACCCGGGACCATCCGGGTGGCCACCGGGATAAAGCATGTCTCCGAGCCCACCGGCGACGCAACGGCCGGTGATTACGTCTGGCTGGAGGTACGGGACACGGGGTGCGGGATGGACGAGCACGTGCGCACCCGTCTTTTCGACCCGTTCTTCACGACGAAGTTCACCGGACGCGGGCTGGGGCTTTCGGCGGTTTCCGGAATTGTGCGGGGACACCGCGGCATGATCGAAATCTCGAGTGAGCCTGCCAAGGGCACCACATTCCGGGTGCTGATGCCTGCTGTCGTGACGGCACCCCGGCCGGCCGTGGTGCGTGCGCATGTCGGTAGCGGTACCGTCCTGGTGGCCGATGACGAGGATATGGTGCGGCGGATGGCTAAAGCGACGCTTGAAATCCGCGGCTATAAGGTGCTGCTGGCGGTGAACGGGCAGGAAGCCGTGGACATCATTCGGGAGAGCGGTAGGGAGATCGGGGTGGTCCTGCTCGATATGATGATGCCGGTGATGGCGGGCGAGGAAGCCATGGAGCACATCGTCAGAATGTACCCGGGGATGCGCGTGATCGCGACCAGCGGCTACGACGAGCAGGAAGCCGCCCGGCGGTTTGGCAGCCGCATCAGTGGATTTCTGCAGAAGCCTTACACCTCCCGGCAACTAGCCGAAAAGATTAAAGGCACCATGGATGCAGCGCCGGCGACGGCTCCGTGATTCCGTCCGCACGCACCCCAAGCGTCAGCATGAAGGGTGCGTGCGGAAACTTGGAACCTGGGGAATGTGCGATCAGTGCCGGGAACGGGTCAGTTGACCACCAGCTTCATTGTCGTGCCGCCCAGGCGGATTTCCTTAATCTTATATTGACCATCGCCATTGTTGTAGCGCACGGACGTGGAAGCGAATTTCTCGTTTGCGTTTTCCACGGTGACCGGGGCCTCGGCGGATTGGCGTCCGTTCGTGATGACCACTTTGCTGTCCTTCACTTCAAGTTTGTAGTCGCCGGGTTTCAACTGGGTGCCGGCGAGAACGGAATGCTCAAACAGGGTCACGCGATAGGTTTTCGCGCTCGCCACGGCCAGTGCCAGGGTCACAAATACCAGTAACAACCGCTTCATTATCGTCTTTCCTCCAAGAATGCTTGCTTACCTCTCATAAGTACGCGCGAAGCGTCAAAACGTTCGCTCAAAAGAGGTGAAAAAAAGCGGGCGGGCGGCTAGGCGGTTTGGATGAAACAGCGCACCGCGTCGAGGACCGCGTCGCGTATGGAAGGGTCGGGGCCGAAGCCGCGGAACCACTGGACGCCGGGCTCGCGGCGGAACCACGTCATCTGGCGCTTGGCGTAGCGCCGCGTATTGCGTTGGGCTTCTTCAAGTGCCTCGCCGGGCGTCATCTCGCCGCGGAGCAACTGCAGGGCCTGCTTGTAGCCGTGGGATTCGAACGGCTTCGATTCCGGGGGGAAGCCCATGTCCAGAATGCGCCGGACCTCGTCGGCGAGGCCGGCCTCGAACATGGCGGCGCAACGGGCATTGAGACGCGCGTAGAGTGCCTGGCGGTCGGGGTCCAGCCCGATCCTGAGGATGCGGTAGCCGCGCAGGGCATCGCGCCCCTGGCGGAAGAGTTCGGTAATGGGGCGGCGGGTGAGCAGGCAGACTTCGAGGGCGCGCATCGTTTTAGGCACGTCGTGGGAATGGATGCGCGCAGCGGCGGCGCGGTCGAAGCGGGCCAGCAGGCGATGCAGCGAGCCGGGGCGGCGGCGCTCGCGCGCGGCCAGCCGGTCTCGCAGAGCGGTGTCGCGGGAGGGCCCTTCGAAGAGCCCGTCGAGAAGCGCGCGGACGTAGAACCCGGTGCCTCCGGCGACTACGGGGAGGCGGCCGCGGGTGGTGATTTCGGCCAGGACGCTACGCGCCCGCCGGGCGTAATCGCCGGCCGCAAACGTTTCGTGTGGATCCGCAATATCAATCAGATGGTGTGTAATCCCACGCATTTCCGCGGCGGAAAGCTTGGCGGTCCCGATATCGAAATAGCGATAGATCTGCAGAGAATCGCAGTTGACTACCTCACCCGCAAAGGCTTGTGCGATCTCAAGGGCCAGATCGCTCTTGCCGGAGCCGGTGGGGCCGAGGACTACGACCAGGGGGGATTCGGTTGCGTGAGGAATGCCGGTTCCGGTGGCCAAACCTCCGTTATACAATGAAATGGAACGGTTCGACCCCCCTGGGCATCCAAACTAAGGTCGAAGAAAGCAAACCGCAATGACCCGCTCCGCCAAAGTGTTCCTGCTGGCCACCGCGCTGGCGATTGTTTCCCTTGCTCAGAATTCGAAGCCGGCAAATGCGACCCCCGCATCGGAGAAGGCCGACGCCTATTACAATTTCGCGATGGGTCACCTCTATGCGGAACTGGCGGGGGCCTATGGAAATCGCGGCGACTACCTGACCAAGGCCATTGAATTCTACCGGACCGCACTCAAGAAAGACCCCTCCGCGGGTTTTCTGGCCGAGGAACTGACGGACCTGTACATCCAGGCCGGGCGTCTGAAGGATGCCGTGCTCGAAGCCGAGGAGTTGCTGAAGCAAAACCCCGGCAATATTGAGGCGCGGCGGATCCTGGGGCGCATTTACACCCGGATGATAGGGGACGTGCAGCAGGGCAAGGTCAACGAAGACATGCTGCGCAAGGCCATCGCCCAGTACAGCGAGATCACCACCAGGGCGCCCAAGGACCTGGATGCTTGGCTGGCACTGGGGCGGCTGCAAAAGGCGGCCAATAATTCCGTCGATTCGGAGAAGGCCTATAATGCAGCGCTTGCGATCGACCCCACCAGTGAAGACGCCCTCACAGGCCTGGCGATCGTCTACTCCGACACCGGCGACACCACCAGAGCGGTCGAGAAGCTGAAGCAGCTCACGGACCGAAATCCCAACCCCCGTACGCTAATCGCGCTGGCCACCTCGTACGAGCAGTTGCGCGATTTCCGCAGTGCCGCACAGGTCTACCGGCGGGCACTGGAAATACAGCCCGATAACACCCGGGTGAAGCGCGCGCTGGCCACCAGCCTGCTCTATTCCGACAGCCCCGATGAGGCGCTCAAGCTGTTCACCGAGGTGGCGGCGGAGGATCCGCGCGACGTGCAGGCGCAGTTGCGATTGTCGGAAATCTACCGGATCAAACGCGATTTCGTCAAAGCGCGGGCGGCCCTTGAAAAAGCGCGGCAGATCGACGGCACGAGTCTCGAGGTGCGCTACGACGAGGTGAATCTGCTGGAGGCCGAAGGCAAGCCGGAAGAAGCGCTCGCGCTGTTGAAGGGGATTCTTGACGAGACCGCCAAGAAAAGCTATTCGACGGCAGAGAAGGGCAACCGGGCCATGCTGCTGGAGCGGCTGGGACTGCTCTATCGATCCGGCAAGCGCAACCAGGAGGCGGTGGACACGTTCGGGCAGCTCATTGCGCTCGATCCGGAAAACGGCGCCCGCGCTACTGTACACGTGATCGATACCTGGCGAATGGCGCGCGATTTTAAGAAGGCACAGCAGGAAGCCGACGCCGCCATCAAGAAGTATCCCGGGGACCGCATGGTGAAGATGGTGCACGCCTCCGTGCTGGCGGATGCCGGGAAGATCGACGAAGCAGCCGCCGAGGTTCGCTCGCTGCTCAATGGCGAGCGGGACCGCGAGACCTGGATGGCGCTGGCCCAGATATATGAGAAGGGCAAGCGCTGGACCGAGGGCGCCAAGGCGCTCGAGGAGGCCCAGAAGCTTTCCACCGGGAAGGAAGACGTCGCCACGGTTCACTTCATGCGCGGGGCTTTGTTCGAGAAGATGAAGGACTGGGACCGCGCCGAAGCCGAGTTCCGCAAGGTGTTGGAGGCCGACCCGGATAATGCCAGCGCGCTGAATTACCTGGGGTACATGTTCGCCGATCGGGGCGTGCGCCTGGAGGAAGCCGACAAGCTGATCAGTCGGGCGCTCGAACTGGAGCCCGGCAACGGCGCCTACATGGACAGCCTCGCGTGGGTCTACTATCATCAGGGCAAGCTGGCGGAGGCCGAAGATCTTCTGGTGCGCGCACTGGAACGCATCGGCAACGATCCGACGGTGCATGACCACCTCGGCGATGTCTATTTCAAGCGCGGCAAGACCCGGGAGGCCGTGCAACAGTGGCAGACGTCGATCCAGGCATATGAGACCGGCTCCCAGGCCGATGCAGATCCAGCCGAGATCGCTAAAGTCAGCAAGAAACTGGAGAGCGCCAAGGTAAGGCTCGCCCGGGAGAATTCGAAGTAATCAGGCGTTTACGCGCTCGATCTTCTTCTTTTTCTTCTCACCGGGGTGCCACCAGCGCGCGGCACCCGTCGCAACGTCGTCCAGGAACGTGTAAACCACCGGCACCACCAGTAAGGTGAGCAGGGTGGAGGTGATCAGGCCGCCGATTACCGCCCGCGCCATAGGGGCTCGGAACTCCGCGCCGGCGCCCCATTCGAAGGCCAAAGGCAGCATCCCGAAGATCATCGCCAGGGTGGTCATCAAGATGGGTCGTAGCCGGACCCGCGCGGCGGTGATCAGGGCTTTTCCTCGTTCCATTCCGTCACGGCGCTGCACGTTGGCGAAATCCACCAGCAGAATAGCGTTCTTGGTCACCAGCCCCATCAGCAGAATTACCCCGATCATGGACATCATATTGAGGGTATCGTTCACGAGGTACAGCATTCCCGCGACCCCCACAAGTGAAAGCGGCAGGGAGAGCATGATGGCCAGCGGCTGCAGGAAGCTGCGGAACTGTGAGGCCAGGATGGCATAGATCAGGATGATGGCCAGCACGAGAGACTGGAGAGCGTAACCGAAGCTTTCCACCATGTCCTCGGATTCTCCGGTGAACGTGATGGTGTAGCCGGGCGGCAGGTTCAGGCCGGCGGAACGCGCCTTGATGTCGTTGACTATCTCGCCCAAAGAACGGCCTTGGGTGGTGGCACTGATGCGGATCTCGCGGTTCAGGTCCCGGCGCCTGATTTTGGAGGGCGCGGTGGAAGAGTCGATGGAAGCTACCTGCGAAAGCGGCACCAGGGCGCGGCCGCCCTGTGCGGGAAGATCGAGCGTGAGCAGTCCGGCGTTCTCGCGGCGCCAGGCAGGGTCCACGCGCAGGCGCACGTCGTAGCTGTCGCCATCGCGGTCTTCAAACTGGGAGACGACTTCGCCGGCGACTAGTCCGCTGATTGTGGCGGCCACGGTGCCGAGGTCCAGGCCGAGGTCGCCGGCGGCCCTGCGATCTACGCCAATGCGGACCTCCGGGCGCGGTTCCTCCTCGCTAGTCTCCACGTCGGTAGCGCCGGGCACCTGGCGGACCAGGGCCAGGAGTTTCTGGCTTAGGGGCGCCAGACGCTCGTTTTCCGTGCCGCGGAAGCTGATCTGAATGGGTTTCGAATCGGCCTCTACGTGACCCGCTTCGCTGATCGCGGTGCTTAAGCCGTGGAAGCGAGCCAGCCGCTGACGAACCTGGGCCTGAATCTGAAGGAAGTGCGGGCGTTCCTCCCGCTTCTTTAGCCGGATATAGATCTGGCCTTCGTTCGTGGGCTGGGCGCCGTTGCCGCCGATGGTGGTGTAGGTGTAGGCCACGCCCGTGTTGGATCGAATCTCGGCTCCCAACTGGCGCGCGATCTCGATGGAGCGGTCAAGGCTGATACCGGGCTGGGCCTTGTAGGTCACCTGGAACTGGCCGGGGTCGGCATCCGGCATGAAGGCGCTGCCGAGTTTGCCGAACAGCACGAAGCTCGATGCAATCGCCAGGGTGGCGATGCCGACCAGCTTCCAGCGGTGGCGGAGCGACCAGCCGAGCGATGCCCCGACCACGCCCTGCAGGTGATCCACGGCGTCATTCAGCCGGCCGAGCGCGCGGCCGACGATGGAGCGCGGGATGGTCGGATCCGCTGCCGGATCGTACCACCGGGAGGAGAGCATGGGGTCGATTGTGAAACTCACGTAGAGCGACACCAGTACGGCGAACCCGACGGTGATACCGAATTCATAGAAGAAGCGCCCGATGATCCCGCCCATGAACGCCACCGGCACGAACACCGCGATGATCGTGAAGGTGGTGGCCATTACGGCGAGCCCGATCTCCGCGGTAGCTTCGCGCGCGGCGGTGTAGTGGTCCGCGCCGGCGTGCATGTGCCGGACGATGTTCTCCCGAACCACAATGGCGTCGTCGATCAGCAGCCCGATGGCAAGCGAGAGTCCCATCAGGGTGAGGATGTTCAGGGTGAACCCCAGGGCATTCATCACGACGAACGTGCTGATGACCGAAACGGGCAGGGCCAGCCCGGTGATCACGGTGCTGCGCCAGCTATTCAGGAATAGAAAGACGATCAGGACCGTGAGCAGGCCGCCTAGGACCAAGGTGACCTGTACGTCCTCTACGGAGTCCCGGATGAAGATGGAATTGTCCACCACGCTGCGCAGCCGGATGTGCGGGGGCAGTTCCTTATTAATGGTCTCGATGGCCGCGAGGACGCCGTCGGCAACCTCCACGGTATTGGAGCCGGACTGTTTGACAATATCGAGCGAGAGGCCGGAGTTGTCGTCCACCAGGGAAGCGCTGCGGCGCTCCTCGATGCCGTCCACCACGCGTGCGATTTCGGGCAGGTAGATGGGGCGGCCGTCGCGCACCGCTACGATGAGGCGGTCGAAGGCGTCCACCGAGCGGAACTTGCCGGAGACGCGCACCAGCGGCTCGTGTCCTCCCTGTTCGAGCTTGCCGGCGGGAACGTCCTGGTTTTCGCGCTGAAGGGCGCCGGCCACCTGTGCGTAGGTCAGCCCGTAAGCCTTCAGCTTGTTGGGATCTGTGAGGATCTGGATTTCGCGGCGGGCGAGGCCCACCAGGCGCACCTCCCCGACGCCCGGCACGGTTTCAAGGCGTTTCTGGATAATCTTTTCGGCCAGGGTGGAGAGTGTCTTCACGTCCGCCGTGCGGCTCTCTACCGCAACGGAGACCACCGGCATGGCGTTGAAGTCGATGCGCTGGATGATGGGCTCGTGCATGTCGCGCGGGAAGTCGGCGCGGACTGCGTTGATCTTCGCCTGCGCATCCTGCTGGGCGGTGTAGATGTTGGTGCCCAACCGGAATTCCGCCACTACGGCGGAGAGGCCCTCGGTGGTGGTGGAGGTCAGATGGCGGATGCCGGGGATGGTATTGAGGGTCTCCTCGATGCGCTTGGTGACTTCGCGCTCGACGGTCTCGGGCGAAGCCCCGGGATAGATCGTCTGGACGGTGAGGACGGGGATTTCGACATCCGGGAACTGGTCGATCGAGAGCTCTTTATAGGAGTAGATCCCCAGGGTCACCAGAGTGACCGCCAGCATGGTGGCGAAAACGGGCTGCTTGATGGAAAGGTCGCTGAGGAACATGGTTTACCGCGCCGCCACGCGCACGCCTTCGGCGATTTCAATGCTCTGCTCGGCCACCAGCAGGTCGCCGGGTTTGAGGCCCTGCACAATCTCCACCTGGAGGTCGCGCTCGCGGCCGACCTTAACTTGGCGGCGCACGGCGCGGCCGTTCTCCGCCAGAAAGACGTGGGCGTCCCGGGAGGCGCGGTCGTCGCGGTAGATGGCGCTGCCCGGAATGATCAGGGCATTGGCCTGCACGCCGGTGAGGATCTCGCCCTGGGCGAACATCCCTCCTTTGAGACGGCCCCCGGAGTTGCCCACGCGGATACGTACCCGGGCGGAACGCGATTCGGTCTCGATGGCGGGGTTCACCTCCTCGACGCTGCCTTCAAACACCTCGCCGGGATAGCTGTTCACCGTGAAGGTCACCTTCTGGCCGCGCCGCACAGTGCCGAGGTCAGCGGTTGCCACCGGACTTTCGAGCTCCAGCCGGGTGTTGTCGACCAGCGTGAAGAGCGCCGTGGGCGGCTCGACATACGCGCCCGGGTTGATGTACTTGCGCTGGATCTCGCCCGCCACCGGGGCGCGAACGGCGGTGTCTCGCAGCGCTTTGCGGGTGACCTCAAGGGACGCGCGGGCCTGGTCGAGTTGCGCCGACGCCAGCGCCACCTGAGCGCGGGCATCCTGTTCGGTCACGCGGGCGGTCTTGAGATCGCGGTCGGTGATGCCCCCTGATGCCAGCAGGTTCTGGGCGCGCTCCAGCTCGGCGCGGCTGTGGGCGTCGAGAACGCGCGCCTTTTCGAGCGATGCCTCGGCCACCTGCACGGCGGACTCGGCCTGCCGTACGGCAAGCTGATATTTCTCCTGGTTCACCCACACGATGGTTTCGCCGGCGGCGACGCGATCGCCCTCTTTCTTATCGAACCGTACCACGCGGCCGGTAGTCTCGGCCTTCACATCCACGCGCGTGCTCGAAACCAGGGTCCCGGTAATCGCAATGGTCAGCGTAAATGGCCGCGGCTCCAGTTTGACCAGCGCGGCCTTGACCGGCGGTGCTTCGGAGGGCGCGGCGGAATAGACCTCCTGGCGGCGGCAGCCGGGCGCGGCGGCAAGCAGGATGAGGGCGGGGATCAGTAGGCGCATAATTACTCCCAGGGGGTCATGCCCGCGGTCCAACGCAGGCCGGCGCGTGCCACGGTGTAATCGTGCAAGCCGCGCAACAGGTTGGTACGGGCCACGGAGACGGCGGTCTGGGCATCCACGATGTCCAGAGTAGTGGCGGCGCCGTACTTGTAATTGTTCTGCATCATAGCCAATACCTTTTCGGCCTGGCTGACATTGGCACGGGCGGCCCGGATGGTTTCTTCGGCGGCGGCAGTGTCATCGAGACCCTGCTGCAGCGCCAGACGCACCTGCTCCTCGACGCGCTGGCGTTCGAGGCGCGCGGTGCGCTGAACACCCAGGGCCTGCGAGATGAGGGCGCTGCGGCGGAAGCCGTCAAAGACCGGAAAGTTGAAAGTGAAGCCGGCCGTCCATCGGGTGAACTGCGAGTTGGCGAGGTTCGAGGGCAGCCGGGACATGATGCCGTAGGTGGCGGCGAAATCCACTTTCGCGCGGCTCTCCGCGCGGGCCAGGTCGACCTGCACGCCGGCGCTACGCTCGGCGATGCGCAGGCGGCTAAGCTCCGGCCGGCGGCGCACGGCTTCAAAGACCAGTGCTTCCAAAGTGTTCTGTTCGAGCGGCTTCTCCTGGAAGTCACCGGCGGGCCGGGTAGGGAAATCGAGCGGCCGGGCCAGGTAATAGTTTAGTTGGGCACGGGACTGCCGCACAGCGTTGCGCGCACGCACCAGTTCGGGGGCACCGTTGGCAACAGCGACTTCGGACCGGAGCACGTCCACTTCAGTGGCCACACCGTTGCGGAAGCGCGTACGCGCCATCTCGGCGTGAAGTTGCTTCTGGCGCTGCGTCTCGGCCGTGAGTTCCGCGAAGCGCTCGGCCCACAACAGCCCGTAGAAGGCGCGGGTCACTTCGAGCGCGAGGTCCTGCCGGGCGCGATCGATATCGGAGAGCGCGCCTTCGGCCTCTACGGACGCCAGTCGCAGAGCGGTCCCGACCTTCCCGGCCGTGTAGATCGGCTGTTTGAGCGCGATATGGTAGTCGAACAGGTTTACCGGGGAGGGGACTAGGGCGTCGCGCAGCTCGGCCGGGAATTTGTCCAGGCCGGAGGCGTTCAGGAGGCTCGGGTCGCGCCAGCGGGTGAAGCCCGAATTGACGGACACGTCGGGCAGTGCCTGCGCGCGCACTTCGCGGATTTTGCCCTTTAGAATGTCGGCGGCGACCCTGGCTTTTTCCACGTCCGGATGGCGTTTGAGTGCCAGTTCTACCGCCTCCCCGAGGGTCACGGCTTCGGCCTCGTTTTCGGCCGGTGCACAAGGTAGAATGGCGAACGTGGGAAGCAGGGCCAGCGCCCATCGAACGCTGGTCCAGAGTATCATTTTGATTTCTTATCCTATCATAAGCGGACGCTGTTATCCGGAGTTGAGGACGCTGGCATGACGGGTGAAAAGTGGTCCGCGCAAACCATCCTGGATATGGTGGAGCGGGTATACGATGCCGCATTGGATCCGGAGGCATGGCCGCGATTCCTGGAAGCGCTGCTGCGCGCCAGCGGTGCGGGTTCGGCGGCGATCATCCCACACAATGTGCAGACCGGGGAGTCGCGGGTGCTGGCGTCGGCGAACCTTGATGCGGCATCCAGCCGGAGTTACGAAGAGACGTTCGGGAGGCTGAATCCGTGGGTACGGCGCTGCGGGCCGTCCACCTTCGCCGGCAGCGTGCAAACCGGGGAGATGGTCTGCAGCCCCGCGGAGATCGAACGCAGCGAGTTCAACCAGGGTTTGTTGCGGCCCCTAAACCTGTTCCACGCCATTGGGGCGTGCATCGCCCGGGACGGGGATACGGTGCCGTTTTGCTGCGTGCTGCGTTCTCGCCGGGAAGGACCCTTTGACGAGGACGATGTGCGGGGCCTCTCGGCGCTGGTGCCGCATATGCGGCGCGCCCTCCAGATCCGGACGCGCCTGGAGGGAGCCGGGCCGCAGGCGCGTGCGGAAGGGGCGGCGCTTGATCAGTTGGTGTTTGCCTGCCTGGTGCTGGACCGGTGCGGCCGCGTACTGTTCTCGAACCGGGCGGCGCTGGAGATGGTGGGCGAAGGCGATGGTCTGTCGCTCGTGGATGGCTGTTTGTGCGCCGCGGACCGCGAGGACACCGGCCGGCTGCGAGCCCTTACGCATGCGGCGGGGCTTACGACTATCGGGCGCGGCCTGCACTCCGGGGGGCCTCTGGCGGTGGCACGGCCGTCCGGACGGCGCGCCTTGAACCTGCTGGTGTTACCGTTTCGGGGTAGCAGCGAGCCCGGGCCCGGAGCGCGGCCGGCGGCTATCGTTTTTGCTACAGATCCCGAGCTGCGCCCCGCGCCCGAGCCCGAAGTGCTGGAGGGCCTGTTCGGGCTCACTGCGGCTGAATCCAGGGTAGCGGCGGCGCTGGTGCAAGGGGATACACTGGAGAGCGCCGCCGGACGGCTCAGGTTGAGCGCCCATACGGTACGGAATCAATTGAAGAACGTATTCGCGAAGACCGGGACGGGGCGGCAGCCCGAACTCGTAAGTTTACTGCTGGCTGGGGTGGCGCAAGTGCGGGTGGACGAGCCTGATTCGGCCGGCGCCGCCATAGGAGCTCCACCTGTGGCAGCACCGGCCCCGGCCAGCCGGCGGGCGACAACGCGCTACCGCTCGGGCCGCTGATTTCGGCATCATACCCCGCCCGGTGGGCCGCGTCATGATCCAAATGAGCTATACCTGGGCGAAAGGTAGCCGGTTTTCTCCGGCATGTTAGAATGTTCTGATTCAAGCATCATGGAACGTGCCAGCAGGCTGATCCGGAAGCTCTCGCTACCCCGTGACTCCGTCTCCTCCGACGAACTCGTCCGTGCGGCGTGGCCGCTCGCGGTAGGCAAGAAGATTGCCGCCCACGCGCGCCCCACCCGTATGGTGCGGACGCGCCTCGTAGTGGAGGTGGAGGACGTGGTATGGCAGCGGCAACTGTTCGCCCTCACCAGGCAGGTGGTGGGCAACCTGGAGAAGGCGCTGGGGCGCGGCTTGGTGGAAGACATCGAATTCCGCGTGGTGCCGCCGCGGCGTGAGCCGCAAAGGGCCGTCCGGAGCACTCCGGCGGGCACGTTGTTTGCGCCCGACGAGGCCGATGGAATTGCCGATCCGGTGCTCCGCGTCATCTACAAGGCAGCGAGAAAGAAAGCACTGGCGTGAAAATCACCGAAGAAGAGGTCCGGTACGTCGCCGACCTGGCGAACCTGAAGCTCACGGGCGACGAGGTCGCGCGCCTGCGAGCCGACCTGGACGAAATCCTGGTCCACATAGACAAGTTAAACGAGCTGGACACCAGCGGCGTGAAACCCATGGCGCAGGTGCTCTACGACGCCGGCGAGACCGCTACCCTGCGGGAGGACGTGGAGCGCGCACCCCTCGGGCAGGAGGCCGCCCTGGCGAATGCGCCGCAGCCGGGCGCCGGGTATTTCAAGGTTCCCAAAGTCATCGAGCGCTGATCCATGGACATCCCTACCCTTACAATTGACGCGGTCCGCCGCGGGCTGCGGGAGCGCGCATTCAGCGCCGCGGAGCTGGCCACGGAGACTCTGCGGTTCGCCGAAGCCGAGAATCCCAAGACCAACGCATACCTGCACTTCTGCCCCGAGCGGGCCATGGCGACGGCGAAGCGCGTGGATGAGCAACTGGCGCGCGGTGAAGATCCGGGGCCGCTGGCGGGCGTGCCGGTAGCGGTTAAGGACGTGATCCTGACGGAGGGCGTCCGGACCACCTGCGCGTCGAAGCTGCTGGCCGGGTATGTGCCTCCCTACGATGCTACGGCGATCGCGCGCCTGGAGGCGGCCGGCGGCATCATCCTGGGGAAGACGAATTGCGACGAGTTCGCTATGGGCTCGTCGAACGAGAACTCGGCATTCGGGCCGGTGCGTAACCCGGTGGCGCCGGACCGCGTACCGGGGGGATCGAGCGGCGGCTCGGCGGCGGTGACGGCGCAGGGCACGGCGGTGGTGGCATTGGGGTCGGACACGGGCGGCTCGGTAAGGCAACCCGCGTCCTTTTGTGGCGTAGTGGGGGTTACCCCTACGTACGGGCGCGTCTCGCGCTACGGCCTGACCGCGTTCGCCAGTTCCCTCGATCACATCGGCCCGTTTGCCCGCAGCGTACGGGACGCCGCCACCCTGCTGGGCGTTATCGCGGGGCGTGACGAGATGGATGCCACCAGCGCCTTCGCTCCGGTGCCCGATTACACCAGCCTGCTCGACGGCAACGTAAAAGGCCTGAAGCTTGGGCTGCCCCGCGAGTATCTAAAGGATTTGAGCAGCGAGACGGGCGACCTGATCGCGCGCGGGGTGGAGGTACTCAAGGGGCTCGGTTGTGAAGTCAGGGAGATCGGGCTGCCGTCGTCGGACTATGCCATTGCCTGTTATTACATCATCTGCACAGCAGAGGCGAGTTCCAACCTGGCGAGGTACGACGGGGTGCGGTATACCAGCCGATCGTCTGAGTCCGGCACCTTGAGCGAGATGTACCGGAACACCCGCGGGGAGGGCTTCGGAGCCGAGTGCAAGCGCCGCATCATGCTGGGGACCTACGTGCTGAGCGCGGGCTACTACGACGCGTACTACCTGAAGGCCCAGAAGGTTCGGGCGCTGGTGGCACAGGACTTCACGCGCGCATTTGCCGAAGTGGACGCCGTGATCGCGCCGGTTTCGCCGTTCCCGGCTTTCAAGCTGGGGGAGAAGATCGACGATCCGTTGGAGATGTACCTTTCGGACATCTACACGATCACAGGCAGCCTGGCAGGCATCCCGTGCATGAGCGTGCCGTGCGGGAACACGGCCGCGGGGCTGCCGGTAGGCATGCAGATTTTGACGCGGCACTTCGACGAGGCGACCATGTTCCGCCTTGCCGACGCGTTCGAGAAGGCCGGCGGGGTAACCGGCCAGGCATAATGCAGGGGCCGGCGAGGGGCCGGCTCGTGACTACTACAAACCATTCGAGGGACAACAGAGGATGCATCCGCAAAAAGCAGCACCATACTCGCTTCCGGCGCTTCCGTACGCATTCGACGCGCTGGAGCCTCATATTGACGCCAAGACCATGCAGATTCACCATGGCGGTCACCATGCCGCGTATGTGAACAACCTGAACAAGGCGCTGGAGTCCGCACCGGATCTGCAGAAGCGGCCGCTCGAGGAGCTACTGGCCAACAACCTGGCGCTGGTGCCGGAGAACATCCGGACGGCCGTGCGCAATAACGGTGGCGGCCATGTGAACCACACCATGTTCTGGGAGATCATGGGGCCGAAGGGCGGCGGGCAACCGGTGGGCAACGTGGCAAAAGCGATCACCGGCACCTTCGGCGGCTTCGACCAGTTCAGGGAAAAGTTTAATACCGCGGCAGCGGGGCGCTTCGGCTCAGGATGGGCATGGCTGGTGAGGCAGGGCGACAAGCTCGATATTATCTCGACGGCCAACCAGGATAGCCCGCTGATGGAAGGCAAGTTCCCGGTGATGGGGCTCGACGTGTGGGAGCACGCCTACTACCTGAAATACCAGAACCGCCGCGCGGATTACATCGGGGCGTGGTGGAACGTGGTGAACTGGCCTGCCATCGAAGAGCGGTTCAACGGCATCAAGTAGCGCTCAAAATACGCGCTGCTTCAGCCGCGCGATAGTGAATTTGGCCGTATCCGCAACGGCCATCACCGCCATTACGCCGGCCTGTACGGGATCCGTGACCACCAGGTCCGCGGCATCCGGGACACTGCCGGCCATGTTGAGCGAGATCACCAGCAGGCCCTCCTGCCGTACTTCGCGGACGGCCTGCTCGATCTGGCCGCCCATGAGCGACCCGGCCAGCACCAAGGCACGGACGCGCGGCAGCCGCGGCACGGCGCGTACGGCATCGGCCAGTGCCTGCTCGCCCACGAGCGGGATGGTATCGACCGAGATGTGCTCGCCCCGGATGTTGTGGCGGTCGGCTTCCGAGATGGCGCCGATCGCCACCTGCCCGACTTGCGCCCCGCCTCCCATAATGATTACGCGCTTCCCGTAAATCTTCTCCATGCTTTGGACCAGCTCGGCTTGCCGGACCACTGGGAGTGCGCGCAGTTCGTCCGCCATGGCGGCCGGCGGCCGGCCCATGCGGATCTCGAAGTAAATGCGGGCGTCGTCGGGACGGTATTCGATGATAGCTACGGTAGTGATGTCGCCCCCGTGCCGCGCGATTACGCCGGAAAGCTGGTGGAGCACCCCCGGGCCCGCGTCGGCGTGGACCAGGAGCCCGATACTCTCATCTGCCATGGTGTTCTCCAGTGTACCGGACTATCTCCGGGTTACGATCAAGGGAATGCCGGAGATCACCCAATCCGTGCGGGTTGTGCTGGTAGACACCCGCAACCCGTTGAATATCGGGGCCGCCGGGCGGGCCATGGCGAACCTGGGGTTCCCCGTGCTGCGGGTGGTAAACCCGTACGATGTGGCCTTCCGCGAGGCGCGTTCGGCGGTGGACGCGGCGCCAGTGATGCAAGCGGCTGAGGTCTTCGGCAGCGTGGCCGAGGCGGTCGCAGATTGCTCCCTGGTGGTGGGGACCACATCCCTGGGGCATCGCGCGCTCGAGCACCCCATGTGGCGACTGGAGTACGGTGCACGGCTGATCCGGCGCTCGGCGGCCTCGGGCGGCAACGTGGCGCTGCTGTTCGGATCCGAAAAGTTCGGGCTGTCGAACGACGACCTGAGCCACTGCCACTGGCTGACCCGCATCGCGACCGTGCATCAGGAACACTCCATGAACCTGGGACAGGCGGTGGCGGTCTGCCTTTGGGAGCTAGTGCGCAAGCCTGCTGCCGGGCGTATGCGTCCAGAGGCTGCCAAGCCGGCCACCGCGGCGGAGAACGAACAAATCACGCTTCGGCTGCTCGATGTCCTCCGCCGTAGCGGCTACGTGAACCCGCTGACCGAAAGCTCCACGGAAGAAAAGGTACGGCGGCTGGTGCGGCGCCTGGGCCTCAGCGGGCACGACGCCCCGGTGGTGCTGGGGATGCTGCGTCAAGTGCTGTGGCGGCTCGACCAGAACGGGTAATGCGGATTAGCGCGCCGGCTTCACCTTCAAGTCGTTCTGCACGCGCGTGACGCCGTCGACGCTGCGGGCTACCGTTTCGACACGCTCCCGCATGGCCTCCGTGGGAACTTCGCCCGTGAGCCGGACTACACCGTGGTCCGTATCCACACTAATCCCGGTAAGGGTACGAAGACCCTCGTCGGCGGTGAGCTGCGCTTTCACCTTGGTCGTAACGGTGGCGTCGTCGACGGCTTGCCCCGTTCGCCCCATCGCGCGGTCGGTTCGCTCCGCCGCTCGATCCGCGGTTCTCTCGGCCTCGCCCCTGCGGTCCTTACTGCAGCCCCACATCAGGGCCAACCCGAGAATGCAAAGTACAGACAGGAAACGTTTTGTCATACCCCTCTCCTTTTGCCGCGGTGCTCGCGCACCGTCGCCGGATGGGGGAGATGCAATCGGCGAGCCACTGTAAACGGCCGGCGCGTTCAGAATGGGTCGTTGTCGAACAGAGGCAACTGGCGTGGGTGTTTCGGTTTGTCGAAGACGCTGCGCCCGCCGAGTTGCGGGGAAATAGCGCGCTCGTGCGCGACGACGGCGTCGAAATCGGCCTTGGGAGAATAGCGCTGCCCGATGCCGCGGACGAAGCGGTCGAGGCGCGCGAAGCCATCGAGCTTGTCGGTATCCCCGAGTTTCGCCGCATCAAGGGCGTCGCGCAGCACGTGGATCGATTCGTCGTAGGTTTTGAGCGGAACGGGGAAGGGATGCCGGTCCTTGCCGCCCAGGGCGAAGGAGAAGCGGGCCGGGTCGGAGAATCGGCTGGGCGCGCCGTGGATTACCTCGGCCACCAGCGCCAGGGACTGCAGCGTGCGAGGGCCCAGTTTTTCGAGCAGCAGCAAAGAGGCGAAGTCGCGGAACTCGCGCTCGTAGGCCACGGCCAGCACGGCACCGAGGCGCTCGAGACCCACGTCTTCGGCGCGCACATCGTGATGGCGCGGGGCCTGGAAGTTGCGCACGTCCCGGAGTGTCGCCTCCGGATGCTGCCGGACTAGCGCCAGCATGGCATCCTGGGCGGGCCGGGCTTGGCTGTCCACCAGATTCACGATGGTGCCCTGATGTTCCCCCACGATACCTGTGTGGGGCTGGCAGACGAAATCCCGCACGGCGGCCGAATGCCAGTGATAGCGGCGCGCCATGCCGCTTTGCTCGTTCATACCCTGCTGCACCACGGCCCAGTCGCCCGCGGCGGTGACGATGAAGGTGTGGAGATAGATTTGGAAGCCGTCGGCTATGGCGTTGTTATCGACGCGCGCGGTGAGGCGGCTGGCCCTGACCAGCGCTTCGCCATCGAGGCTGGTGCGGCCAGCCACCTCCCGCAACTCGCCTGGCGTATTGCGGGAGTGCCTGCCGCGGCCGCCGCAAATATAGATACCAAGCTCATGAGCCCGTGGATTCAGGCCGCGTTTGAGTGCCCCGAGCACGGAGGTGGTGATCCCGGAAGAGTGCCAGTCCATGCCCATAACAGAACCGAGCGCCTGGAACCAGAAGGGGTCGCTGAGGCGCGTGAGCAGTTCGGGAGCGCCGTAGCGGTCCAGGATGGTTTCCGCGATGGCGGTCCCCAGGGTGGTCATCCGGGTGGCCAGCCATGCCGGGACGCGGCCGCCATGCAGCGGCAGATCGGCGATGCCGGAACGTTTCATGGCGCCTTGGGCGCCGGCTCCGCGCCGCCGATGGGAACGCGCTCCTTCTCATTGAAAAACAGTGTCACGTCCACGGTGCGCTGTTCTTCGTTCACCTGGGTGACGGCGCGGGTCCGCTTGAGGTTATCGAAGACCATGTCCTCGCGGATGCGGTTGAGGAAGTACTCCGGGTAATCGATGTTGAACGGCCGCCCGGGCTGGGGTGCCCACAGTTTCCGGATGGCCGCTTCGCCGTGCAGGTCGAGGCCGTTGACCTCGAGCTTCCCGAACGTGAAGCGCGGTCCCTGCTCGACCTTGATGACCACATCGACCGTCTTCTTGGCGTCATTGACGGCACGCTCCACGGTAGTTTGCGCGCGCATGTAGCCGTTCCGCTGCATGAGCTTGCGGACGCGAGCGGCGCCCTCGTTCACATCGTCGAAGTTGGCGACATCGCCGGTTTTGATCTTGGCGGTCTTGAGCAGTTCGGGAGGCGGGAAACCCTCGGCGCCTTCGATGCGGACGCCATTGAGTTCGTAGCTGGCGCCTTCGGACACCTCCACCGTGACGTCCAGGCCTTCGACGTCCTTGGCGGGCACCGCGCTCACCGTGGGGAAGGTCACGCGGATGCGCCCGCGGGCATCATAGAGCGGCCGGACTGACGTGTTCAGCAACTGCCGGAAGGTCTCCTCCTTGTAGGGAACGCCTATGGCAACCCCGGATATGCCCTCCTGCAAAGCTTTTAGCGGAACCGCCTCGTTTCCCTTGAAAATCACCCGCGCCACTACGGGGACCCGGCGCGCCGGACGGAACAGCACCGCAAACTGGTCGGGTCCCGTGGTGGCGACCTTTCCGACGACCTTTTCCTCCCGCTTGCGCGACGCCAGGAACTCCTGGATACGCGAAGCGTAGCGCTGCAGCACAGCCGTAGTGCCGGGCATTTGGGGGCCGAAGAGGGGATCCCTCTCCTGGAGGTACGCGGCAACCTCGCTATCCGGCACCCCCAGGTCTTCGAAGCGCACGGGATAGACCGGTTCGACTTCCACCACCTGAAAAGAGGCGGCATAACCCTTGCCGCCCGGCGCCGGAGCAAAACGGTACCCCACGGTCTCGAACAGGCCCGTGGCGATCAGTCGGTCGCGGGCGGCCTCGAACTCCTGTTTTCCGGCAATTTGGCCGACTTTCAGACCCGCAACGGCGAGTATCCGGCCGTCCGGGAAATGGCGGTTGCCCTCGACGGAGAGCGTTTGGACGGGCCATCGTTCCGCTTTTTCCTGTGACGAACCGGCCACCGTCAGCATCAGCACAATAAGGACAACCCGAGTCATATCTATATGGTAAAGACGTACAGCCGATTCGTGGGGGTGCAGTAGAATGAAAAAAGTGTCCTACGACGTGATTGTGATCGGGGGTGGCCCCGGGGGCTACTCCGCCGGTATTCGTGCGGGCCAACTCGGCCTGAAGACCGCGGTGATCGAAAGGCAGGCGCGCCTGGGGGGCACCTGCCTGCTGGTGGGCTGCATCCCCACCAAAACGATGCTCCACATTGCAGACGTGTGGGAGCATTTCCTGAATCCGCAGGAGTACGGCATTTCCAACGGGAACCCTACGCTTGATTTTCCCAAAGTAGTGGACCGGAAGAACGGCATCGTGAACCGCCATGCCAAGGGCGTGGAAATGCTGTTTAAGAAGAATAAGGTCGAGTGGATCAAGGGCACCGCGACACTCGAAGGACGCGGGCGCGTGGCGGTGCGGGGTGCAAACGGCGAGAGCCGCACGCTCGAGGCGAAGAACATCATTCTGGCATCGGGGTCGGAAGCGCGCATGCTGCCGGGCCTGAAACCGGACCCCGAACGCATCCTTACGAATATCGAAATTCTGGACCTGCAGGCCGTGCCGAAGTCGCTTGCTATCATCGGGGCTGGCGCGGTTGGAGTGGAATTTGCGTCGATTTTCCGGCGCTTCGGCTCGGAGGTGACGGTTATTGAGATGCTGCCGAGGGCCGTGCCGGTTGAGGACGAGGAGATTTCGAAGGAACTGGAGCGCTCTTTCCGGAAGGCCAAAATCCGGGTCGAGACTGGTGCGCGCGCCGAGAATATCCGGACGACGGACCACGGGGTGGCCCTCACCCTGACCAACTCCGCGGGTAAGCAGGAGGAGATCGAGGCCGAGAAACTGCTGGTGGCGGTGGGGCGCAAGCCCAACACCGAGGGTGTGGGACTGGAGAATACGGGCGCGGAGCTCGACCGCGGCTTCGTCAAGACCGATCCCTACCAGCTCACCGGCGAGCCGGGGCTCTATGCGATCGGGGACATCGTGGCGGGCACTCCGCAACTGGCCCACGTAGCCAGCATGCAGGGCATGGTGGCGGTGGGGCACATTGCGGGCAAGTTCGTGCGGCCGGTCAACAGGAACCGCATTCCGGGCGCCACTTACACGGAGCCGGGCATCGGCAGCGTGGGGATGACGGAAGCGCAGGCGCGCGCCCAGGGCTACAAGGTGAAGGTGGGGAAGTTTCCCTTCGCCGGCAACAGCCGCGCCACCATCCTGGGGAGCCACGGCGGGTTCGTGAAGGTGGTTTCGGATGAGCAATACGGCGAGATCCTGGGGGTACACATTATCGGGCCCTCGGGTTTCGAGCTGATTGCCGAAGCTGTCGCCGCCATGGAGGCGGAGGCCACCGTGGAAACCCTGCAGGCCACCATTCATGCGCACCCCACGCTGTATGAGGCGGTCGGCGAGGCGTTCCAAGCTGTGGACGGTTTGGCCATCAATGCGTAGCTGCTGGTTACGAAAACCGGGTCGCATCGGCTACGGCCAAGCGTTGGAGTTGCAGGCCGAACTGGTACGGGAGCGCAAGGCGGGGACCATCCCGGACCAGCTGCTGCTGCTGGAACATCCCCACACCATCACGCTCGGCCGCAACGGACACATGGATAACGTGCTGGCCGGGGAAGAGGTGCTGCGGCGCGCGGGTATCGAGTTCCACCCCACTGACCGAGGCGGGGACGTTACGTATCACGGCCCCGGGCAGATCGTGGGCTACCCGATTCTCGACCTGCGGGAATGGAAGCGCGATGTGGGCGCGTATGTGCGGGCCGTCGAGCAGGTTATCATCGATACCCTGGGGGATTTCGGGATCAGCGCAGGGCGCATCAGCGGGCTCACGGGTGTGTGGGTGGACGGCCGGAAGGTGGCCGCCATCGGGGTGCACATCAGCCGCTGGGTCACCTCCCACGGCTTCGCCCTGAACGTATCCACGGACTTGAGCTACTTCCGGTACATCGTGCCGTGCGGGCTGACCAAACCGGTGGGTTCGATGGCCGAATTGGGTTCTGCGGCGACATTCGCCGAAGTATGTGGGAGTCTGGCCGAGCATTTCGGCCGCGTGTTCAATTGTGAAATGGTCGACGGGCCGGTGCCCGTGGCGGAGGAGACGAGATGACCGACGTAGTGATGCCCCAGATGGGCGAGAGCATTGTGGAAGGGACCCTAACCAAATGGCTGAAGAAGCCGGGTGACCGGGTTGAACGGGACGAACCGCTCTTCGAGATCTCCACGGACAAGGTGGATACGGAGATTCCGTCGCCGGCCGCCGGGGTACTGGCGGAGACGCTGGTGGAGGAGGGCAAGACGGTCGGGATTAACACGGTGGTGGCGCGGATCAATGAAGGCGACGGGGCCGGTGCCGCGGCAGCTGCTCCTGCCGCTGAGGCTGCGCCCGCTACGCCGTCTGAGGCACCCGCTCCGCCGCCCGAGGAGCCGGCCGAGAAGGAAGGTCCCGCGCAGGAGACCATCGCTCCTACTCCCGCGGCCGTCGAGGCCATGGACGAAGAAAGCGCCGCCGAAGCCGTCGGCCCAATCTCCCCGCTGGTGCGTCGCATGGCGCGCGAGAACGACCTCGATTTGTCGAAGGTGAGGGGCACCGGTGCGGGCGGCCGCATTACCAAGCAGGACGTGGAGAATTACCTGGCGCGACAGAAGCCCGCCGCCGCGGCGCCCCAGCCGCAGGCGCCTGCTGCCGCCCCGGTTGCTCCGCCAAAGCGCCCGGCCGAGGCCGCTCCGGCCACCCCGGCGCCCGCTCCCACGATGCCCGCTCCGGCTGCCCAGGCCCGCACCCGCGTGGAGCCCATGAGCACCATGCGGTCCAAGATCGCGGAGCACATGATCCTTAGTAAGCGGACATCTGCGCATGTCACCACGGTCCACAAGGTGGACATGACCAAAGTGGCGAAGATGCGGGACCGCCATAAGGCCGATTTCCAGCAGCGCTACGGGATTTCCCTGACCTACCTGCCGTTTGTGGCCCGCGCGGCGGTGGAAGGGCTGCGAGAGTTCCCGCTGCTCAATGCGTCCATTGAGGGAAGCAATATCATTTACCACAACGAGATCAACATCGGGATCGCGGTGGCGCTCGAAAACGGGCTGATCGTGCCGGTGATCCGCAATTCCGACGAGCGGAACGTGCTCGGGCTGCAGCGCGCCATCGTGGACCTCTCGACGCGCGCCCGATCCCGCCAATTGAAACCCGAGGAGGTACAGGGCGGGACGTTCTCGATCACTAACTTCGGCAGCTTCGGGAGCGTCTTTGCGACGCCGGTGATCAATCAGCCGCAGGTGGCCATCCTGGGGGTGGGGACGGTGCAGAAGGAGCCGGTGGTCATCGACGACGCCATCGCCATCCGGTCGGTCTGCTTCCTGGCCCTGACGTTCGATCACCGCCTGATCGACGGCGCGTTAGCCGACCAATACACGGGCAAGGTGAAGTCGGTGCTCGAGAATTGGTCCGAGGAAGTCCTGTAGCGTCCAAATTGTAGCCAATTTGCCCCCTTCCCCCAGCGGGGAGGGGGCCCCCGTTCTTCAAAAAGCGCCTTGTGAGCCCTATAGCAATTGGGCGACTCTGCCGATCCTACCAACGAAGTGATCTGCCGGAAATGGAAGACACCCGCGGGAGCGTCATGCTGCCGCTGGGCGGTTCCAGCTCAGGTCCAGAAATCGTTGATATGGAGTGTCGCATGTTGAAAAAACTGTTCGCAATGGGTTATGAAGGGGCTTCCGAGGAGACCGCCGTAGAGAAGGCTCCGGTGGAGCGCTCCGCGCCGGCCCTGGTAGAGGCGCGGCCGCAAACCGACCTGGAGCTCGCTTCTTTTGAGGAGATTTACCGTGGGGCACCGACGCGCCCATCCAGCACGGCCTACAGTATCCTGAAGGTCGCCGAGATGGCAAACAGCCCGCATCTGGACGGCATGTCACCGGAAGTAAGGCGCTGCTCCCTGATGATGGCGCTCGATGCGGCGGGCGTGGAAGTGGATGATCTTCTGCAGGATGCCATAGTGCGTCAGCGGGCGCTGAACGACCACGAAGAGGCGCACGAGGCAAAGCTTAAGGCCTTCGAGGCGATCAAAATCGATGAGAATCGCAGGATTCAGGCGGAGCTCGATCGGATCACCGCTCAGCACATAAGCCGCATTCAAGGCAACCTCGACCAGGTGGCCCGGCAGCAGGATTTGTTCCGCGCATGGCGGACGAAGAAAGACCAGGAGGCGCGACGGATTTCGGACGCGGCGTCCGTCTGCGTTCCGAAGGACTCGCCGACGGCAGCGGACGGCCTGTCTTTGTTGCTTGCCGGCGCGCCCAGGCGATAATCCGAGGGGTAGAGCCGTGTTGATGCTATGTCTTTCCCTGCTCATACTGGCGGTGGCCAGCCACCGCCTTCGGCCCGGCCGGATCGCTCCGTTCGATGGCAACGAGCTAATGCGAATCAGGCGTTTCTCGGACCGTCAGCAAAGCAACGAGTCGACTCCCTACGTTTAGGCGCAGGCCGGCATCGGGACAGAGCACCTGTCTAGTAGGCGGGGTTACCTCGGTTCGGTCCCAGGCCTGCCGTACTGGACACTAGCCTATTGAGCAGTCAATACCGGCAGTCATACCGTCGTTGCTACGGCGGAGGATCCGAAAGCGATCGGCTCAAGCCGGAGATACTCGGTGGCGCGCCGCTTGCGTATGATGTCGTTTTGGGCCCTGATGACTTGCGCCTCAGAGAGATCCGTAAGGCGTGCGACATCAGCAACCGCGACGCCTTTATCCATCGCGTACCAAAGTAAGTCCATGGTGCTGAAAGGGAGCCTGAAGAAGAACTCTTCCTGTGTGATCGGTGCGCTGTAAGTATCGGTTGTGGGCGGGCGTACTCGCACTTCCTCTGGAACACCGAGGAACTCCGCAAGTTGATAGACCTGCGTCTTAAAGAGGTGGGCGATCGGTTGCACGTCAACGCCCCCGTCGCCGTGCTTCACAAAAAAGCCCAGATCGTATTCGTTCTTGTTTGCCGTTCCGACGACAGCGTAGTTGGACAGTTCCGCGTGGTAGTAGAGGAAAGCGCTCCGGGTCCGCTGCTTGAAATTCGAGGCCGCGACAACCTGGCGAAATTCCTTCGGCCCCAGTGGCTTACTGAGCGCGACACCATCCGGCCGAATGACGGTCAGGAGGAAAACGTTCAACATCTCACCGGCGAGCACGTCCGTAGACAACGCAATCTTCACTTTCCATCCACTCGCCGGGTCATAGTCCGGGAAGAACCAGCGAACGGCCTCGTCCCGTCGGCGATGGCAGCCGAATCCGTCCAGGGCGGTTGTAATGTTCTCGACGAGAGGCTCCACTCCGTAGTTCGAGGCAACCTCGCGAGCCAGCGTCTCGCTCTCCGGGTCGGAATCGCGCTCCGGCATTACGATCGCCCTCACCCGTTCCGGCCCAAAGGCGCGCACACACAGAGCCAGGACGACGGACGAATCCACCCCCCCGCTGAGACCGATGACCGCCCCGTTACGGTGCCACTCCTGTCGCACGGTTCGGACGAGCAACGAAGATAGCCGTTCCGCTTCGGCGGGCGCGTTGATTTCAAGTGATTGTCGGCTGAAAGTCATGACACCCCAGAGCCGGCAAGCCGGCCGCCGCGTATTTTGATATCATCCCGGTCCGAGAGCGGCGGAGCCGGGTGGAAGTCTGAAACAAACTGGTAGTGGAGCAACTGCGCAGATAGAATACCTGCGAGCGCCATGTCATCCGTTTCGCCCAGCGCCATTCCGCTTTGCACCTTTTTGACGAGTGACTGCACGGCCGCTGATCTGAACAGCCCCGCGGAGTCGAGCCGGCGCGGTGAGAGCATTTCATGAACGTACTCGGGAGTGGATGGCCCGAAGAAACTGCGGTGGATCGGAGCACGATAAGGACGCTTCGGCCTCTGCCATATGTCACTCGGCAGAAGCTTCGCTCCCATCTGCCGCAAGACGCGCTTGTCCCTGAGACCCCTCAGCTTCAGGATCGAGGGCAGCCGGTTGCAGAATTCAACGAGCCGGTAGTCCAGGAACGGATGGCGTGTTTCCACCGAGTTCGCCATCGCCATGCGATCGCCCTGCGACGATAACAGGTACTGCGGAAGAAATATGCCGGCTTCCAGAAACTGGCTCTGCTGGAGGGCGCCCCACGTGTGGAACGCGGGCGGCAAGCCTGGGAGACCACCACCGCCGCTGCGAGCAGCCGACTGAATGATATGCTCGGACAAAAAGCGTCGCGTGCGGGCATTATTACGCCATCGCACCAGGTGGGAGTAGTAAGGCGAGCGGACCTCGGCCAGACCGGGGCGAAAGAATTCAGTGATAAACGGCGTGCTCGTAGCGGCGAGCCCTGCGATATCCGCGTAAAGACGCCTGAGCAGCATGGGCCGCAGTTTCGATTGCGGACGCCGCGCCCAAAACCGCCTCACGGCGGCCTCCTTGAAGACATCGTACCCGGCTAGAAATTCGTCGGCGCCTTCCCCCGTGAGCACAACCTTAAAACCCGAGTCGCGGACAAGCCGCGACAAGAGGAACATGGGAGCCGGCGCGGTGCGTGTGATGGGAATCTCGGTGTGCCAGACGACCTCCGGGAAGACGCGCGCGATGTCGGCGTGCCTCGCGTGCACCACCTCGTGCCGGGTGCCTAGCAGCCGGGCCATTCGTTGCTGAAAGCCGCTCTCGTCGAAGTCTTCATCCTCGAATGATACGGAGAAGGTCGCCAGTTCCGAAGCGCTGCCGTTCGCGACGATGCTCGCGATGATCGAGGAGTCCAAACCCCCACTCAGATAGGCGCCGACAGGCACGTCCGCGCGCAACCTGACGCGGGTTGCGTCCGTCAGCAGTTCCGAAAATTCTTCCAGGTATTCGCTCTCGGACAGGCGGCCGGCGGTCACGGTTTCGGCGGCGGGCGGAAATGAAATCTCCCAATAAGAGCGGAGTTCAACCTGTCCATCCGCGTACGTCAGGAAGTGCCCCGGAGGGAGTTCATGTATTCCATCGAAGATTGTACGCCCGGGAAGGGTGCTCCAGTAAACGAACACCTGTTCCAGCGCGACCGGGTCCAGCCGCGCGTCCAGATCCGGATGCGTAAACAGCGCTTTGGCCTCGGATGCGAACAACAAAGAGCGATTCAGCCGGGTGTAAAACAACGGCCGAACGCCGAGGCGGTCGCGTGCGAGGAAGAGGGAACGCGCCGCATTGTCCCAGATCGCAAAAGCGAACTGACCGTTGAGCCGCTTCACACACTCGACCCCGTACTCCTCAAAGAGGTGAATCAGCACTTCGGTGTCGGTATGGGTGCTGAATGCGTGTCCGCGCAACGTCAAATCGTTTCTAAGTTCGACATAATTGAAGATCTCTCCGTTGAAGACCACCCAGAGGCTGCCGTCTTCATTCGAGATCGGCTGCTGGCCGGCGTCGAGATCGATGATTTTCAAACGGGCGCTGCCGAGGGTGGCGCTCGTGTCCTCGTAGATCCCGAACTGATCGGGACCCCGGTGCCGGAGCATTCCGAGCATCCGGCGCATATGGGAGTGATCCAGTACGCCGCCGGACTCCACCGCATGGACGATTCCCGCAATGCCACACATCAGGCGAGCCCCCTCTTCAGCACTTTCCCTGAACTGGTCTTAGGCAGCTCATCGCGAAACTCTATCGCTTTCGGGACCATGAAATCCTCGAGGCGGGCGCGGCAATGCGCCATTACAGCGGCTTTCGTAACACGCGAAGTGTCTGCTACCAGCACGGCTTTTATGGCTTGGCCCAGTATGGAATCCGGCATGCCGACGACAGCCGCTTCGAACACGCCATCCATATCATGCAGAACGTTCTCGACCTCCTTCGGCGAAACCTTCTCACCTCGGGTTTTGATAATGTCGTCCTTGCGTCCGACGAAGTACATATAACCTTCGCTATCCATGCGGAACAGGTCACCGGTGCGGCACACCCTCTCGCCGGGCAGTGGACCGGGGGGGAAGCGCTCTTCAGTGGCCGCCGTGGCTCCCCAGTAGCCACGCATTACGTGCCGCCCGCGAACCACGAGTTCACCCACACTGTTGGGCCCCAGTTTCCCACCTTCGGCGTCTTCCAGCCAGACCTCCGTGCCCGGTATGGCGATCCCTACCGACCCGGGCCGTGCGTCCAACTGCTCCGGCGGAAGATACAGGGTCCTTTTCGTTTCCGTAAGACCGTACATGGAATAGACCTTTACGCCAGGGAACGCCGCGCGAAGTTGTGCGATGTGGCTGGCGGGAAGAGCCGCGGCCGTATTCGTTATGTATCTCAGGCTGGAAAGGTTGAACTCGCTCAGTCGCATCTGCAGCAGCGCCGCGAAGATTGTTGGGACGCCCGGTAAGCCCGTGACGCGCTCCTCCCCAACGAGGCGCAGAATTGCAGCGGGAAACGCGAAGGTGCTCTCCAGGACCAGTGTGCCCCCGAAAAAGAACGTCATCAAAAGCTGATATAGACCGTAGTCAAATGACAACGGCAGGACGCCGATGACCACGTCCTTCTCCGTGTTCTCGAGGTAGCTGATGATCGACGCTGCTGCGAACACCACGTTCCCGTGGTCGCACATCACGCCCTTAGGCTCCCCCGTGCTGCCTGATGTGTAGACAAGACACGCGAGGTCCAGGTCGATACAGTGCCTCGCCGGGCGGGTGGGGGCGAAGGTCTCCTGGATTGCGTCGAACGAGATGCCGATTCCATCCGCGTTTGCAGAAGACCCGCCTGCGATGACGGCGATCCTCAGTTGCGGATGCGCCGCAGCCAACTTCGATACGGTCCCCTGGGCCGCTGCCCTAGCGTCCGTAAGTAATCCAGCCGCCTGGCAGTTCTCGACGATATAAGACAGCTTGTCGAATTTTGTCGAATAGTTGATGGGGACGAACACTCCCCCG
This sequence comes from Bryobacteraceae bacterium, assembly GCA_035561075.1. GTDB lineage: Bacteria > Acidobacteriota > Terriglobia > Bryobacterales > Bryobacteraceae > JAMCRM01. The sequence goes on along the minus strand of DATMYF010000182.1, from coordinate 73,990 downwards.
GCTTTGAGGATGGCGTATATGCCGACCACGGCTTCGATGCTGTTTGGGAGGAAGATGACTACTCGATCGCCCCGCTTCAGGCCGCGGGATTTGAGCGCGGACGCAAGCCGGTCTGCCATCCGGTTGATTTCAGAATAGGTCAGGCGCCGTCCGCAACAAACCAGCGCAACTTTGTCCGGCCGCTCCGAAGCGTGCCGTTCCAACCCGTCCTGTACAAACATGTGCGTCTCCGGCGTGCGTGGGGCCCTAGTCCGTTCCGAGTGCGACGGAAATTGCCTGGGCGCGTGGTAGTAGCCGAATGCGCCGCGACCCAAGTCTTCGCTACGGTCCATACAGCATATTCGGTTCGATGTAGCGTAAGGAAGTATCGCGATGTGTCTTAACGTAACCAACTCGTAAACGCGCAATTATGGCATGTTCGCGACCGATTTGTTACAATTAGCACATCGCACTTGACACCGTCTGTTTCATTCGTTATCGTCATCTTGTGAGCTTGCTTCGGCAAGACACCATGCTGTAGATCGCGTTCACGTTGCCCTCTCGCTCCGCTTCGTATTGATCTTGCGCCCGATACTCCCTAGCTAACGTCGTCCATGTGTCTGTCCGGCTCTGCCGTCTGTCAACGCGGCGGGCGCCCGGCGCGACTGTCTATCGCGCACTGGTACTCGGGACGCACCACCTGTTTGTGTAGCGCAAGGTGTGCGCGGTCCCCTCAGGATTCATCCAACTTTTCGATAAGGAGCCCTGATCGTATGAAGTTCACGGTCTTTGTGCGCGCACTCCAGTTCTCATTGTTTGTTGTAGCTCTCTTCGGCCTCTTAACGGCCACAGCTTTTGCGGCCCCTCCAGAGTTTGCGGTCACCACAAGTGACGGGGGCTTCCGTGTATTTTCCAGCTATACTCAGGTAAGCCCGACCCAATACAGCGTCAGCGATCCCTTATTGAATGCCACAATCACGGACCTCGGAGGCGGCCGGTGGAAACTGGATATCACCGGAGTTAAGCAAGCGCTCGCCACTCAATACTTCCCGTGGCAATCGCAACGTTCTCCGCTGGACAGTGATATCAGTAACGACATCTATTACTATCCCAATCTTATGGGCAGGACCGAGAAAGCGACCAATCGCAACCAGGACTGGGGCTGGTACGGGTCGCTGTATCCTGGACCAATCGCCGCTCCGTTAACTGTGATGGCCGATCCGGCCAGCGCAAAGATCGTCGCCGCAATCAACTGGCCTCCGAAAACCGTCGCTCCGCAGTACGCCGCTCAACGCATGGTGCTGCGATATGACAAGGTCGTTCCGGTCGGGGGCTCGATATCTTATCAGGCGCTGATCGCAACGGTGACCGGGAACGCCGCCGTCGGCGACGTCCCCTGGCAGAAAGCGCTCGATCTTTATAAGGCCTGGCTGGATTCCAGTATGGGAAAACTTACTTATCCGTCCTGGATGTGGGACGGCCAGGGAATGCTGAACCTTCAACTCCAGGGTTATCCGGACACGACCACGATCGCGAACGCGTGGGAGCCGAATAAGGCACTTTACCCGTGGTTGCTGATGTGGGGTCAAATGAGCCCGTATGGTGGCAGTTGCTGTGGTATCGATTTAATTACCTATCGGTACTATTCGACCTTGCCGGACATGGATGGCCGGTTCCTGCCCACTCTCCCGACTTGGCTGCGCAACACCGTCGTGTCCAACGGTTATCATGGCGGTTACTACTCCGCACCGTACTCCGAGTATTACAGCGACGGCCCTCGACGCTACCTCGATACCGCGGAGGGCGTGAACTGGTTTACAGCCTACAACAGCGCCAATCAGAGTTACGGCGCGAACTCCTATTACTTCGACACACTGGCTCGCGAGTACTGGGGAGATCCGGCGCAAATCGTGACTCTGTTCAATAACGGCGTGATATCCAAGGATGCCCTCGGCGAAGGCATCGTCGACGTATACCCGATTCCAGCGCTGGTGAGCGGGTCGTTGGCAGGCGCAAACTACTGCGGGGCGCCCCACAAGACACCGGAGAATACCGTCACTACGACGTTTCCGCCTTTTGTCCGGTATATGCTCAATGACCGCATGATCTATTGGGGAGCATCCAACGACGATGGCCAGTTCTGGGGAACGGCCACGCCTTCCGGGTGCGACTATTCGACATGGTGCGCCAATGGCGCCTGTAACTATGGCATAGAACGCCAGATTCTTTTGACCGGGGCACGGATAGAGTTCAGGCCCCGTTCCAGCAATATAGTACTCGATGCGATCGTCTCAGAGCGCCAGCGGGTTAACTGGTGGCAACGGCGGCCGGTATACCTGGCGAACAAAGGGCTGAATCTGAGCGGCATCCCGGCGGCCTCCCGCATCGAAGTAAGCCGTTTTCGCGATATCAACGGCGTAGATATGTTGGCAGTCTCGAATCCCAACCTGGTTTCGGGAGCCTTCTTCACCCTCAATAGCAATACGTTCACGGTTCCGGCGCAAAGGGTAGCTATCCTCGACAATGCCGGCGGCGCCCTTCCCGATGTGACCCCGCCTTCGATACCAACCGGCCTTAGCGCCACCGCGACGAGTGCCACGCAGATCACGGTTTCCTGGGCCGCATCTGTCGATAACGTGGGGGTGAGCGGCTACCGGGTGTATCGCGATGGCACGCAGATCGCCACAGTCAGCTCCGGTACCTCGTACCCGGACAGCGGCTTGCAGCCAGCTACCTCCTACTCATACTCCGTGGCCGCTTACGACGCGGCGGCCAACACGTCCGGACCGTCCGCCAGCGTGTCGGCAACCACGCAAGCCGACAGCACCAACCAGGGGCCGCAACTCGGTCCGGTTTCTCCTGCTTCCGGCTCGGGCGCCAGCCAAGTCTTTACGTTCTCGTTCACCGATCCGAACGGGCGTGCAGATATCACAGATACCTATGCGATGATCAATGCGAGTTATACGAACGGCACGAACACATGCTGGTTCCACTATAATCTGGCGAACAATACGCTTCAGCTCTCGTACGACGATACCCCCACTACCCTGACATGGCAGCCGCCGGTACCGCTCGGAAGCGGCGCCGCACAGCAAAACAGCCAGTGCGGGATCGATCCGGCCGGCGCCAGAATCGCCGGGTCCGGCGACACCCTGACGGTATCGGTGCCTGTGACGTTTATGCCGGCGTGGAGCGGCTTGAAGAATATCTACGTCTACGCAAGGGACAAAGCCGGCGTCTCGGCGGGTTACACGGTCGCAGCCTCCTGGACCGTGGCGGAGCCAGCGCAGCTCGACACTACCGCGCCTTCGGTTCCAACGGGGCTTGCGGCGACTGCCGCATCCTCGACACAGATCAACCTGTCGTGGAATGCATCAATCGATAACGTAGGAGTCGCTGGGTACACGGTATATCGGGGCGGAGTACGGGTCGCGGAGGTCACGTCCGGAACGAACTACACTGATACCGGTTTGGCGCCCTCCACGTCTTACTCGTATTCGGTCGCAGCCTACGATGCGTCCGGGAACACTTCCGGCCAGTCGGCCAATGCGTCTGCGACGACGCAATCAGAGCCGGTCACCGTGGTGAATCAGCCGCCGCGAGTCGGCACAGTGTCTCCCGCGCAAGGCACCGGTCTGCGCCAGGCATTTGCATTCACGTACACCGATGGCAATGGGTATGCGGATATAACGGACGCCTACTTCATGATCAACAGCAGTTATACAAATGGCGCAAACACGTGCTGGGTACATTACAATCGGGCGACCAACAGCATCCGGCTCTCGTATGACGACACGCCTTCCACGCTCGCTTGGCAGCCGGCGATGAGATTGGGAACCAATTCCACTCAGCAAAACAGCCAGTGCAGTATCACCGCGGCCGGAGCTACGGCCAAGGCTTCAGGTAAGAAGCTGACCTTGACGGTGCCGACCACATTCCTTCCGGCGTGGAGCGGTGCGAAAGACGTGTATTCTTACGTGAGCGACAAGGCCGGTGCCACGGCTGGCTACACAGCCATGGGGACATGGACCGTGCCGTCACGCTGACACACATGTTTTCCGGCCTCCGGGGGCGTTCCCCACGCACGGCGCGCCGCGGGCAACCGCGGCGCGGCGTTGCTGGATTCGCGGCCATAAAGGTTCGTGATCGCACCGAGAAGTTCGCTAAAACTGTGTATTAGTTCTGCACAACACCGCTATATTCGTTACATGAGGATGAAAGCGGCAGCTTCACGGTGTATGTCCAATTTACCGCTAACGCGCGCGACGGGGCGCGTTCTCCTGGCCTCTGCGCTCGCGGCTGTCCCTTATCCCGCCCGTCCGCAGAGTGCAGGCCAACCCTCGGATTCCACGGTTTATGTGGCCCGCTACACCGCCGCGTCGGAAACTGCCGGTCAGGGGCCTGGGAAAACCTCCGGCCGGCCGGCGCCGACGGCGACTACAGTGCCGGTCGGGAATCACCCACCGCGACTCGGCAAACTGCTTCCCGCCAAAGGCGCCGGCCTGCGCCAGACCTTTACATTCCGATACTCCGACCCCGATGGATATGCGGACATTACCGATGCGTACGTGATGATCAACAGTGGTTACACCAACGGCGCAAACACGTGCTGGCTGCATTACAATCGGGCGGACAACAGCATCCGGCTATCGTACGACAACACGCCTTCCACGCTCGCCTGGCAACCGGCGCTGATACTGGGAAGCCGTTCCGCGCAACGCAATAGCCAGTGCAGTATCGATGTTGCGGCGGCTACGGCTAAGGGTTCAGGCGATCAGCTTGCAGTCACGCTGCCTGTTACGTTCTCTTCGACGTGGCGCGGTGTCAAGAACGTGTACGTTTTTGTGAGAGACAAGGGGGGGGCGACAGCGGGCTACGCAGCGGTGGGGACCTGGACCGTACCGTCCCGTTGACAGCTCCTTGTCGCGATGGCGCTGACTCGCTCGCGATCACGTTCAGAATGGAACGTTACTGCTTCAGGACATCGGCCGCCTCGACAATCGCAACCGCGCGCGCGGGTACCGCATATGGAATCCCGTCTAACTCGAAGGATAATCCAGAGATCATGTTAGGGTTGGAAATTGCGAGCAGGTTTGCTCCGGTGATGTCCTCAAAGCGGCTGATTTCGACCCTCGATGAATTCGGAATCCCGGTAAGGGTCAGACCCCAGGTGGCAAGGTAGCGCGGCTCCCGCCGCCACCAGCCCACACGCTGGCGTTCGGAAATGATCGCATCGAGAACCGGGTTTCCTCTTCCAGGCCGAAACTCGATCCTCGCTCCCGTTAGAAGGATCTGGCGCTCCACGCCGTAATGGCAGGTTCCGTTGGCGCATGACGTCGCGTAGTCGCATCCCGTCGGCGCACTTAGGCCCCAAAACTGGCCATCATCGTTAGATTCCCCCCAATAGATCAGGCGGTCGTTGAGCAGATACCGCACAAACGGTGGAAAGGTTGTTACTGCGCATGCTTCGGGCAGTTTGGAGGGGGCACCGCAGCTTGCTCCTCCGGCGAGAGCTCCGCTTACCAATCCGGGAACTGGATAGACGTCCACGATGCCTTCTGTCATCGCGTCTTTAGGAAGCGCACCCGCACTGAAAGCAGTTACGATCGAAGCCGGCTGACCCCAATACTCTCTGGCAAATGTATCGAGGTAATAGGAGTTCACCCCGTAGCTGCGATTGGCCTTGATGTCTTCTACGAATTGGGATAGATCTGCTGGCATATCCAACCGGGCGCTTGGCTTACTGCCATACAGGTGCGAATAGGGTGCGGAATAGAAGCCCGCGTGATATCCCTGGCGCACGATTCTTTGCACCCATTGCGGCAGACATGGCAGGAAGCGGCTATCCATGCGAGGTAGCGTCGGGTAATACCGATTTGTAGCCGGATCGATGCCGCAACAGCTGCCGCCAGGGTACGGGCTCATCTGCCCCCACATCAGTACCCAGGGATACATATCCTTAAGCGGTTGCCAAACCTTATCAACCGCGGCAATTGTCTGGTAGCTCTGAAGTTGAATATTGAGCATGCCTTGGCCCTCCCACATCCAGGAGGGATAGGTGATCTTGCCCATGCTGGCGTCAAGCCAGGACCTATAGAGATCGAGCGCCTTCTGCCATGGCACGTTCCCGACCGTGGCGTTACCCGTGACGGCGGCAATCAGTGCCTGGTACGTGGCGGAGTCGGTCACCGGCACCACGTCCTCATAACGCAACACCATGCGCTGTGCCGCGTAGAGTGGCGCAACGGTCTTCGGAGGCCAGTTTGTGGCGGCGATGATTTTGGCGCTAAGAGGATCGGCCATGACAACCAGGGGCGCCGCGGCCGGACCAGGGTATGTGGACCCGTACCAGGTCCAATCAGAATTCCGATTGACGGCTCGTTCCGTTCTTCCCAGTAGATTCGGGTAGTAGAAGATATCGTTGGCGATGTCGTTGTCCAGCGGCGCACGCTGCGATTGCCATGGGAAGAAAACCGTCACCAAGTTCTCCTTCAAAGGAGTAAGTTGAAGTCTCCACTGACCGTGCCCCAGATCGGTAATAACTGCACGCAAGACATCATCGCTTACGGCGTACTGACTCGCCCCTACGGGCGTGTAGGCCGGATAAGCGTGGAATGCGCCGCTGCCGGTGAACACTGCAAATTCGGGCACTGCGGGTAATGCCGCCGTCGCCGTTGTAACCAATAAGAGTATCCGTACTACGGACTGCGGCAACAATCGGAAACTGCTGCCTGCATGTTCGTTATTGGCTGCCCGTTTACTCAGGTGCATGCTGTTTCCCTCGCCTCGCAAGCTGTCGATACGTCGCAGCGGGTCCTTGACGTGTTGGCCAGGGTGGGCGAGGCGCCTTTTCGCGCGACGACGATCAACGACAGGGCGCCCCCTGTGGGCAGGATTGGGTTGATGCGCTTCCACAACCAGACCGTCTTGTCGAAGATCTTGAGGGTCATTTTATCGATGCGGCTGCGCCCAAGCACCTTGCTGTAGAGTCACCACGTGGGTCCTCCGGAGCGGTTGAATTTGAGGACCTTGTCGACCTGATAGCCGCTCGCCTCGAGCAGGGCGGCCATGCCAGAGGCGAGGAAGCGGGGCTTGTGGCCCATCTTGCAGTCGATGGAGCCATAGACCGACGGATTATGCGGGACCAGGGTGACGAGCAGCCCTCCCGGCTTCAGGGTTCCATGCAGGGCGCGTAGCGTGTAAGCGGGGTCGTCCAGGTATTCGAGGACATTGAAGCAGAGAATCGTGTCGAAGTCGCGCAGGGTATTGAGGTCGGAGGGCGAATCCGGGTCCACGGACTGCACCCTGACGTTGGGGGTGCGGAGGAAGCGGTTGCGCAGGGCGTGGAGGTGCAGGGGGCTGCTTTCGGCGGCGACATAGAGCAGCGGCGGGCCATGAGGCCTCCGGACAGGTTGCCGATGCCGGCGGCAAGTTCGAGGACGTGTCACCCAGGTACGGCCGCACGGTGCGCGCCAGCCAGTTAAGGTACTGGGGGGTGCCGGTTAGGTTGTTGAGGAGGCCGCGGCCGTACGTGACGGTGTAAAGATCGTCGATGAGCCAGAACTTCAGGATGACGCCGAGCGCTTTGAGGCCGTCCTTCCAGCCGATCTTCTTTCCCTCCTCATAGGTGCGGCCGTGGTAGCTGATGGGCACCTCGTAGATGCGCAGCTTGCGCTTCGCGCACTTCATGGTGATTTCGGGTTCGAAGCCGAAGCGGTCGGAGCGGATGGGAATACTCTTGAGCAGGTCCGTGCGGAAGACCTTGTAGCAGGTCTCCATGTCGGTAAGGTAGAGGTTGCAGAACATATTGGAGACCAGGGTGAGGGTCTTGTTCATGACGGAATGCCAGAACAGAAGGGCGCGGGTCTGCTCGCCCGCGAGATAGCGAGAGCCGAAAACGGCATCAGCGCGGCCGACGAGGAGGGCCGCAGGAGGCGCGGGTACTCGGGGGGGTCGTATTCTAGGTCGGCGTCCTGGACGAGGCAGAAGTCGCCGTTGGCCTTCTGAATGGCGGTGCGCACGGCGGCGCCCTTACCGCGGTTCACGTCGTGGCGAAGGAGGATGATTTCGGAGTGCCAGCGGGCAAGGCGCTCGAGAAGTTCGAAAGTTCCATCGGTTGAGCAGTCGTCCACGATAACTAGTTCGCGATCCATATTCTCGGGAAGCGGGGCGGCGAGGACCATCGAGATACACCGCTCAACGACAGTGCGTTCGTCATAAACGGCCATCAGGATCGAGAGTGTCATGGGGCTAGCCTAATATTGCTAGCGACGTTGCCCGTGAAGACCTTTCCAGAGTGGCCAACGTTTACAAAGGGGGCGCTCAGGTGATTCCTCTTTAACACCAGGACCGTAGCAGGCAGGAAGCGATTCCGGATTCGAAGGGTAACTAGCCGGATCTTAAACTGCTTCGCCAGCGCCAGCACTCCTGAGTCTACGGCGCCTTTCAATAGATAGGCCATTTGCCGGCCTCCGGGGCACGAACTCCAGTCGGTGTCGTGGTATATGAGATATTCGTAACCTCCCGCATCAAGAAGCTCTGCCAGCCGCTGCGGCGTTCTCAACGCTGGCCAGTTCACAACCGCGCTCAAGCAAGGATCCCCCCGGCGGTAAGGACGCTCGAGGTAATAGCTCTGGGCGCTTTCAACCACGACCAGAAAACGGGCATTTGCGGGCGTGGATCGGTTAGCCCACTCAAATACCTGATAAAACCAAGTTGCTTCGTGAAACTCTTTCAGGTCCCCGGTGATGAGGTAGTGCATCGTGTCGGCTGAATAGACTGCATCGGTCGCGATAAACGCGCACATCAGCAGAACGAGGCTCGCGACGATCACGTGGCGTGTCTTATGTCGGCGAATGTATCGACAGAGCACAGGGGCCCAGCCTATGGCGACAATGGGCACGAGCATCAAGCTGAACCGGGCATACAGGCGGGGTTGGGTGACCGCCCATATGGCTAGCATCACCGCAAGCAGCAATACCACCCTCGAAACTGGCCTCGTACGTCTGAAAGCAGAAATGACTAACAGAGTCAGCGCCATCAGGGGGACCGGGAAGGTATGGAATTCGGTCAGGAGATTCCACACGGCTGTGGGCAAAACGCGATACGAGCCCGTCTGCGCAGCGTTTGCGACTGTGGCCATCAAGTCCCGATAGGTGTGGACCTCGGTGACCATGAGGGGCCACACTGGATTACTGAAAGAGACCAGATTGCTGATGTAGAAAGGCGAGCTCAGGGCGGCCGCGTAAACTGCCCCAAGTAAGTAGCCTCGCATCAGGTGTCGGCGGCGCAGGAGCACAACTACGGTAACCGCCAATCCGATGCCAATCGCCTGATAACGGCTCTGCATGCCAATCCACGCGGCGAAACCCAGCAGTTGACTGTTCACTGGCCGCGTGACCAGCAGTACCACGGTGAGCACGACGAGAATCAGGTACACGTCGGCATGCGCAGTGGTACCCATCTTTAGTAAGTGCGGAAAGCATACGAGAACACCCGTGATGAGCAGGGGTACGGGACGGGGCAAATATCGGCTTAGAGTATGAAAGATCAGGGCGAGTGCGATCGCCCACAAGCCGAGGTTTAGGAGATGCGCGCCTTGAGGGAGGCCGAGTTGTTCGAACGGGAGATAATTGAACGTCCACCCGAAAGGCAGTGCGTAATGATAGTCGGGGATGGGACGCCAATCGGCCTCTAAGACGATTTGCCGAATGTGTGCCAAGTGGTAGCGCATTACATCGGCATCACGAGGCGGACAAATTGCGAGTGCCCAGTACAATCCGAATGCTGCGGTACCGAGTGCGAAAATCCATCGGGGAGCTTTCCTGAGCGGACCAAAGGTCCACGCCAACGTACGCCAGGCGTTCCTGCCTCCGAAAATCAGGCCTATTCCCAGCAGGACTCCTACAAAGAGGATGGCAAGCGGCAGTGCGCCGAAGGCGGCGCACACTGCGTAGACGAAACTGGTAATCGCACTCCCAATCAGAAGGAACACTGCTGGTGCCGAGTGTGGGTCGCACTTATTGCGAAACAGAGATCCAAGCGCGATCCAGGCGAATATCTGCGTCCAGGCGAGGGCTGTTGAGATAAGCCCCGGCAGAAAAATTTCTGAGTGAGGCATCGGCTGAGCCAATCGGCTACCGCGTTGCGCGAACCGCTGTATTCATAATGGCTACTATCACCGCCGGACGCGGACGCTTGCGGTCTTTGCGATGTGACGTGGCGAAGACGAGGAGGGCAGTGTTCTAGTGTCCTGAGCGATAAATAAGTTAAATAATGATCTGGGCGGGCGCATACTTGGGTATGCCTATTGGCCGTCCAACCAAGCCGCTCGATTTGACCGCGGAAGAAGTCGAGAAACTCACCACATTGGCTCGCCGCCGCAAGACCTCTCAAGCTATGGCGATTCGTGCTCGCATTGTGCTCGGGTGTGGGGATGGCACTCCCAATGGCGTAGTTGCCAGACAACTCGGGATTACGGCTGCCACGGTTTGCAAATGGCGCGAGCGGTTTCGGCGGCAACGATTGGAGGGATTATTGGATGAGCCCCGCCGTGGTGCACCACGGACCATCACCGACGCACAGGTTGAAGAAGTGATTACGAAAACCTTGGAGACGATGCCGGCCAACAGCACGCATTGGAGCACTCGATTGATGGCGGCGGAGACTGGACTCACGCAGAATGCGATCGTGCGCATCTGGCATGCCTTCGGATTGCAGCCGCACCGCGTAGAGAACTTCAAGTTCTCCAAGGATCCCCAGTTCATCGAAAAGGTACGGGACATTGTGGGGCTTTACATGAATCCGCCAGACCGTGCCATTGTGTTGTGTGTGGACGAGAAGAGCCAGGTACAGGCTCTGAATCGCACGCAGCCGATCCTGCCGCTTGCGCCCGGTGTGCCCGCGCGGCAATCACACGATTACGAGCGCCACGGCGTCACGTCGCTGTTCGCGGCTATGGATGTAGCCAGCGGCGTGACGATAAGCAATTGCTACCGGCGGCATCGGCACCAAGAGTTCCTGCGGTTCCTTAACGACATCGATGCTAATTTGCCGGCCGGTTTTGAAGTCCACCTGGTGATGGACAACTATGGCACCCACAAAGTTGCCAGGGTACGAGCTTGGTTAGCTCGCCATCCGCGATACCACGTCCACTTCACTCCAACCAGTGGGAGTTGGCTGAACTTGGTAGAACGGCTGTTTGCCGAAGTGACCGAACGATGCGTCCGGCGTGGAAGCCACACAGCGGTGCGCTCGCTCGAGAAATCCATGCTCGCCTACCTGGATCAGCGCAATCGCGATCCGAAGCCATTCATCTGGACCGCGAGCGCCGACCTCATTCTCGGGAAGGTCGAACGCCTTTGTAAACGTATTTACCGCTCAGGACACTGGGTAGCGGAGCACGACGAACGGTGTGGGTGCGTTTTCTGCGTTGAAATGCCCGGTGCAAGTACAAGCCGCCGAGCAGCAGTACCACCAGATGAAAATACAATTGTCGCGATACGATGTGAAATACATGCGCACCCGCGCCGCGATAGAACAAGTAGAGGGAGCGGGCAAAGCACGGAAGGTATACCGCGGATACAATCACTCGCCCGGCCATTGCGCCCTCCCAGAGTCCAAAGATGCCTCCCCAGACCAGGCCCTGCCAAAAACCGAGCCGGCCCGCAGCCAGATACACATCGGTGTACCAGAGAAACGGGTAATGTTGGAATCCGCTCTCCACGGCTGGTTGAGCTACCATGATTTTGGCCGTGTAAGTGGCGGAATCCGCCGGCATATTGTAATCCGGGATGAGCAGACGATTGTAGAACGGGAATACCAAAGCCTTAGCTGTAATCTCTAATGAGGTGTTTCCGGTTCCGGAGATACCGCCATCCACCTGCTTAGAGATCAGGTACATCCCGCGGGGCAGAAACTCGTCCGGAAGCTCAATCACGTCCGATCGGATGTACTCCACGTACGTTCCCAATCCGACAAAAAGAACAGCAAACGGAACCACAACCGCCTTACGAGTACCGGAACGCCTGAACAGCAAAACCAGAATGGTGGGAAGGACCGCAAGCAAAACAAGCTCCCTGACGTGGGTTGCCACTACGACGCTCACGCCGGCGACCGCACCGACAAGGCAAATGATGTATCGGCGCTGTAGCGCGGCTATTGTTAGGACGGGTGTGGAGAGTTGAAATATGAGACTCGGCCACGGGGTGATGAGATTGTTGACATTTTCGTAGTACGAAGACGTAAGTGCGCCAGGCAGGTACACGACAGAGCCGACCACGAACAGCACCAAATAAAAATAGAAGTAGAATTTCGCTGCTGTGCTGGTCGGGTCCATGTCGGGCAGAGTCGGTCCGGGTCTGGCGACCAGCCGGAAGGTGATCTGTTGTCCGATGAGGAACGAAAGATTACACAGAAGTACTGACAATGCGATCTGGGAGATGTGATTGGCGTCGACCACAGCGTCTACAAGGCCCTGGCCAGAGGCTTTTCCGTAATAGATTGGCGCGACCCACATATCGCGAAGCAGCAAAAGTCCGAAGTAGGTCGCCAGAGCCCAGAAAACACCGATCAGGCGCTTGGCTCTGAGGGTATGAATTGTCAACCAGAGGCTCAAGCCTGCGTTGATGATCGGAACCAGCCAAATCGACATTGCGGTTGCTCAAGAGAGGTGGGCTCGCCTTGCCGGACCTAACTCTGGACGTGACGTTGGTAACTAGAGGGCCACATCGCCATCGAACTGGGACGGCGCCCAGACAGCGGGGTTCGCCAACTCATTGCTGAGCCGGGCGGTGCCCGCTTTGTAGTAGTATGTCCAGGACGGCAGCTTCCGCCGATAGGGCGCGTGAATAGCCGGATCCACGCGACTCGCCAAACAGCCGGTGCTCTCCAGGAGATGGACCTCATCACGGCGGCACTCGCTCAGTGCGAAGTCGAGCGCGGCGGCCAGCGCATTCTGATAGCCGTTCAGCGCTTGGAAATCGACTAGTCGCACACGTCTCAGTCCTCCGTCAACGCTGTCACGGCGGTCGAAAACGGCATACGCGACCATGCGATCCCGGACAGACGCAGTGAAAATCCAGGCCTCCTTGCGCGCCAGCGAGCGACGAAAATGCCAGCCCAGAGCCTCACGCGTGCGCACCGCCGTCAGAACGCTTTTGTTCTGAGTTGTAAGCTCCCGCCAAAAGTCGTCAAAGGCGGCGTCGAAGCCGGTATGCAGTTCCAAATGGAACTCCGGAGCAGTCCTGCGCCGCGGGTTCACCCACCATTCGCGGCAGCGAAGAGTCAGGGAAAGGGGATATCCCAGGGGAGCCGGCAGCGGGACAGATCCCATCTTCAGGGCCCACGATGCAAACTGCCGATGATTGGCGATCCAGAATTCCGACCGGTCCCACTCCCCCACCGGCACGCGCGAGCAGCCGAAAAACCGATAACACGCCTCCGCCATGCGTCCAACGGAGGTTGATATAAAGAGGTCCACCTCCCTCTGCGCCAGGAAGTTTGCGCGGAGCGCCATCGAGTATCCACGGTACGAAGCATCGGTGACCCACCCGCGGCTTGCAGCCGCGTGCAACTCTCGCCCCTCGAAGCGATAATCCTGGGGAACATTGCCGAGTGAGCCGACGATGCCGTGCCGTTCTGTTTCCGCGACCCACCCGATCGGCCATCCTTTCCTGAAGGCAGGATTAGCGGACCATAGCGAGTTCCAGTCGTCACGTGGTTCAATGGGTAGGCCGTTACGAATGTGGAGCGCCGCGATCTGTGGGTAGTCGGCAAGCGACGCCTCACGAATTTTCGGCCGTGGTTCACCGCGCTTCCTGCTTGCGGTTTCCTGGCCCTCCGGCGCCAAGCGCACGGAAGGCACAGCCACCGGGCCTAGCTTCATCGGGCGGCCACCTGTGAACTCTCGTGGAAAGCCGTTTGGCCGAGCTTTCGGCGAATGAACGACGCGAGACGGCCGACCGAGTCGAAATTCTCGGGCGTAAGCTCGTGCTGATCGACCGCGATTCCGAAGGCGGTCTGGACGTGCGCCACGAGCTCCATCACGCCCATGGAGTCGATCAGTCCCTCTCTTATGAACGAACTGTCGTCAGTGTACACGCCTTCACCGTCGGTGTATATCAGATTCTCATCTATGTAGTTGTGGAGTTGCTTTTCGATATCCATATACCTCTCCGCGTGTTACTGGAGGGCGGTCTTCCGCCCGTGCCTCGCGTTCCGGATCGCGAGGCTACAGCTTCTTAGCGAAAGCCAGGCCATCGCCGCAGCCCGCTCTTTGCTCGTCCGGAAAGCCGGTACAAGCGTCCGGAATGAATTCCAGCCAGAAGTTTCGCCCGATGAAGAATTTGACATGTGAAACGGGCCAGCCAGCCTCGAAGTGTTGCCTTGGAATAAAATAGCGATTTGTTTTGCCGGGTGTCAGGTTCCCGCGGAATGCCCCAAAGCACGCCTCGTAACCGCAGTCTCTGACGTACGCGATGGATTGCTCCGTGACGTCTGCCCGGGTGCCATACGGCCATGAAATGTACTTGCATTCGAGGCCCAGTTTGTCCTCGAGATCCTGCTTGGAGTAGAGGATCTCTTCCCGCAATCGGAGCTCGTTCGTCAGGTCGGCGAAACGCGCGTGGCGCCTGGTATGTGAGCCGATGGTAAAACCCGCGGCCTGAAGTTGCGCGATATCGGCCCATGAAAGCATCTCCACGGGAGCGGCATACCGCGTGGTTACGAGGCAGTATTGTGAAACCACGTCAAAGCCGGCGCTTACGATGGCCGTGGGCACGAAGATTGCCGCGGGAACATTCAGCGCGGTCAGTACAGGAGCGGCGTTACTTAGGATGTTCTTGAACCCATCGTCGAACGACAGATGAAAGTAGATTCGGTCCGGCGTGTCGTCGCCGCAGAGCAGAGCGACGCACTTATCCGTATCGACGAAAGTTCCGAGTTCTGAGAGCGCCGAAATTACATTACGGAACTGCTGTACCTGATCGTCGAACACGTAGTGGCAGTAGAGACAGCAAACAAGCGGCCTCGATGGCAGCCGCCGAACATGCGCCAAACTCGATAAGAAAGCGTGCCGGACCAAGGATCGGATCTTCTGTTTTATGTCGGCGGGCCGCGATACAGCCTCAGTCGAATAGACGGCGTAGTGCGACCTGTTGCACTCAGAAAGTGGGCCCATAGGGATTGGCGCGAAGCCTCCTTCTTTGAAATTGGCGTAGCGGCGAACCCGGGCGCGCGGCTTTACCGCACTAAGGTGGCTGCGGCACGCAATCCCGCTGTTCGGCTCTCCGGTGGCCGCTCCAGGAGGCGGCGGAGTATGTGAGTGCCAAGGTTGTACTCGGGTACGATTTCTTTCAGTTCGAGAATCAGCCCTCTCTCATCGCGGCTGTCGATAGCGCGGCGCAGGTTGCCCAAGCGAAGCCGGATGTCGAATGCGCCCTCCCGGTCGATAAAGATTTTTATCTTTTCGTGGTCAGTAGGCACTGTGTCCTCGCCTTCAGTGCTGAGCTCTTCAAATAGTTTTTCACCAGGCCGGATGCCAGTGAACTCGATCCTGATCTGCTGCGAAGGAGGGAGCCCCGACAAAAGAATCAGTTTGTGTGCAAGGTCGACGATTTTCACCGGCTGTCCCATGTCCAGCACAAAAATCTCTCCTGCCTGGCCTATGGCCGATGCCTGCAATACAAGCTGAGCGGCTTCGGGGATGGTCATGAAGTAGCGCCGCATCTCGGGATGAGTGACGGTGACGGGGCCTCCCGCCGCGATCTGCTGTTTGAAGATTGGGATCACGCTGCCGCTGCTGCCCAGCACGTTGCCGAAACGAACGGAGAAGTACTTCGTGCCGTTGCCGTGCATGGCGCCGATGAGCAGTTCGGCGACCCTCTTGGTAGTACCCATCACATTTGCCGGGTGCACCGCTTTATCGGAGGAGATCATGACAAACCGCTCGACGTCGAAGCCGGCGGCTAATCTCGCCACGTTGTAGGTGCCGAATATATTGTTCTCCGCCGCCTCGAAAATGTGCGCCTCCATCATGGGTACGTGCTTGTACGCCGCCGCGTGGTAGATCACCGAAGGCCCATGAGTGTCCAGGACCTGCTCGATCCGGCGCGAATTCTGGATATTCCCGATTTCCGGTGCGAACCGAACGCCGGGAAACAACTCCCGCATTTCCCGCTCCATGTGGAACAGCGCTGTCTCAGCTATCTCAAAACCGACAATGCAACGCGGCTGGAAACGCGCGATCTGCCTGCACAGTTCCGAGCCGATCGACCCGGCGGCGCCGGTCACCATCACGACGCGGTCCTGTAGCTGTTCGCGAATAAGGGATTCGTCCAGCGACACCGGCTTTCGGCCGAGCAAGTCTTCCACGGCCACGTCGCGGATCTGAGCGGTCAGGCAGCGGCCTTCGATAATATCGCTGAAGCCGGGGACCGTCTTGCACGAGACGTTGCTTTCGCGGCAGGTCCGCAGGATGCGGGTCATCTCCTCGCTATCTGCCGAAGGGATGGCGATAAGGACCTGGGTGATGCCGTGGCGCCGGACGATACCGGCCAGTTCAGCGCCGCTGCCCAGGACCGCTACGCGCTGAATGTACGTGCCGCGCTTGTTGTGGTCGTCATCGATGAAACCGCGGACCTCGTAACCCAAAGAAGCATTTCCGCGCAGTTCGCGCAGGAGCATGACGCCCGCGGAGCCGGCCCCATAAATGAGCGTGGGACGCCGCTCGCCGCGTGCCGCGCGGCTGCCCGCTTCAGCGGCCATACGGGCCACAAGGCGCAGACCGGCACTGCCGTGCAGGCAGACCAGAAAGTCCAGCAGGCATATGGAACGCGGAAAGCCCGATCCGATTACGAGATAAATCAGCGCTGCCGACGCGGCGGATCCGCAGGCATTTCCTACCGCTATCGTGACGATGTCCGGAAGAGATACGTACCTCCACGAACCGCAATTCAGGCGGGAGATCGCAAACACGATGGATTTCACTACTACCCAGATCGGCAGGGCGTACAACATATACTGAACGTACGGCGGGCGAACCTGAAAATCGAAGCGCAGCAGGAATGCGAACAGCCCCGAGAGAGCGAAGAGGAGAGCGTGCGCGGTCGCGATCATCAAGGACGGACGGCGCCAGGCGCGTATATGCGCCCCCGACATGTGCGTCGAAAGTGTGTTCATCGTTGACCTTCCGAATGCTGTATACGTCAGGTGATTGGAGCGGTGGCGGCGGACGCCTCGCGGTTCCGTAATCCAGGTGCGTGCGCAGCGCGCCGCACTTCCTCGATGACGAGCATCTGATCTTCGAGGGTGAGGCTGCTCGAACTCGGGAGGCAGATACCACGGCGGAACAGATCGGCCGCGACATCGCCCCCGTAACACTCGGCCGAGGCATACAAGGGCTGAAGATGCATAGGCTTCCAGAGCGGCCGGCTTTCGATGCCGGCTGTATGCAACCGGGCCACGAGATCGTCTCGCGGGCAGCCGAACTCGCGCTCTGTGACCAGAAAACAGCTCAGCCAGTTCGTATGCAGGCCGCCACGGGGCTGAGGCATAAACGAGAGACCCGGGAGATCGGAGAAGGCCTTGCGGTAGCGGAACGCAACGGCGCGACGCTGCCGCACGCGCAATTCAAGCACTTCAAGCTGACCACGCCCGATGCCCGCCACTACGTTGCTCATGCGGTAGTTGTAGCCCAGCTCCGAATGGCTATACTCGAGGCCTGCATCGCGAGCTTGGGTCGCCCAAAAACGAGCCTGGTCTGCCCGATCGCGGCTTTGGCAGGCCAGCATTCCTCCTCCCGTGGTGGTGATGATCTTGTTACCGTTGAACGAGAAAGCGGAGACTTCGCCAATAGTGCCGGCGCGTTTTCCCCTGTAATAGGCCCCCAGCGCTTCCGCAGCGTCCTCAAGGATCGGGACCTCAAAGCGGCTGCAGGTTTCCGCGATAGGCGCCATATCGGCACACTGGCCGAACAGATGTACCACAATTACGGCGCGCGGCAGCCGATTTTTCCGGGCACGGCGGGTGAGCGCATCAGCCACAAGCTGCGGGTCGATATTCCAGGTCTTTCTTTCGCTGTCGATGAATACCGGTTGTGCGCCGAGATACCGGATCGGGTTGGCGGTGGCCACAAAGGTGAGGGTCGGACAAAATACTTCATCATCGGGACCTACCCCCAGAAGCTGCAATCCCAAGTGGATCGCGGCGGTGCCGCTGGACACCGCAACGGAGGGCAGCCCGATATATGCCTCGAATTCCTGCTCGAACGCGGTGATGTTCGGGCCAACGGTGGAGAGCCAATTGGTTTGGAAGGCATCCAGCACATACCCGATTTCTCGTCCTCCCATGTGCGGGACCGAAAGAGGAATTCTGGTCATGTCAACACCTGGAGTAGGCCCGCCGGCGCGGCGGCAAAGTGGGCTATAGGTTCTTGGATTCCTCAACCGCTCTGGCTGGGATGCCGACGACGGTGACGCCGGCCGGCGCGTCATCGACCACCACGGCGCCGGCGCCAACCGTTGCGTGCTCTCCGATCTCGACCCCCGGAAGCACGATTGCGCCGAGGCCCACGTGCGCGAAGCGGCGCACCGTAACAGCCCCGCCCAGGAGCACCCCCGGCGATAGATGGACGTGATCTTCAATCCGGCAATCGTGCTCCACCACCGCCGCACTGTTAATAATGCAGTTGTGTCCTATACTCGCTCCGGCATTTACAATCGCGCCTACCATCACCACGGTACCGGCCTGAATACGCGACGATGAGGACACTATCGCCCTCGGGTGAACGATGGTGGCCGGATGAAAGCCGGCTGCGAGCGCCTGTTCGAAGCAGCGACTGCGCGTGGTGTTGTTGCCGATGGCGACGACAAAGTCCGAGAATCCGAGATCGGCGGCTTGCGTCAGCGCCGTGCAACTGTCGCCCAGCACATCGCGGTTGCAGAACCGCGCAACATCCCGGTAATTGTCATCGATGAAAGCGATTGGCTGAAAAGTGTTCATCTCGGTGGCGCAATCCAGAACCACCTTGCCGTGGCCGCCGGCGCCCCATACCAACAACCCCGTCATGCCTCCTCCTGAGCGGTGCCGGTGAAAGCAGGCATCGAAACGTGTCCCTCGCGGCAGATCCCCTGGCGCCGGATCACCTTCCATGCCGTCAGGACAAGAATCTTCAAATCCAATCCGATGCTGTGGTGATCGGCATACCACACGTCCATCTCGAATCTCCGATCCCACGTCAGGGCGTTGCGACCGTTCACCTGTGCCCAACCGGTAATGCCGGGGAGCACCTCGTGACGGCGGCGTTGCGTCGGGCTATAGAGAGGCAGATATTCGGGGAGAAGCGGGCGAGGCCCCACAAGGCTCATCTCGCCTGTGAGCACGTGCCACAACTGCGGCAGTTCGTCAAGACTGGCCGACCTCACGAAGCGGCCGGCTTTCGTCAGACGCACCTCGTCGGGCAGAAGCACACCGCACCCATCCGTCGCTAACGACATTGTCCGGAACTTATACATGGTGAACGACCGCTCGTGTAAACCGATCCGTTCCTGGCGGAACAAAATCGGACGCCCTATCGACCAGCGAATGGCACACGCAACCAGGACCAAAACCGGGCTCAGGCATAGAAGCACGATTGCGGCAATACCAAAGTCCAGAGCTCGCTTCAGACACATCAGCAACCCCAGGTGCGCATCAGGAGCGGGGCAATTCGACGGGCGGCATGTCCGTCCCGCATTGCGATATAGCCGCCAAGGGTGCTCCCGTCATTTCCGACAGCATGTCGAGATATCGGGCGGCCAGCACGCTACGGCTGGCGTTTGCATGTACCCAGTGGCAGCCTCTTTGACCCATTTCAGACCGCTCCTCCGGATGGTCGGCCAGGAACCGCATCGCGGCAGCAAGGGCGGGCGGGTTCTCAGGGGCGGCAAATACACCGGCGCGGGCCTCTTCGCAAACGAGTTTGCGAGCGACGCCGTCGATTGCCAAAACGGCCGGGCGCGCGCAGGCCATATAATCGAAAACTTTGTTCGGATACACGGTGCGAAAGCTAGGGTTATCCTGCAGCACGGCCGCGCCACAATCTGCCGCGTTGATAAAGTCGCACATCCGCGATTTCGGTTGTGCTCCATAGAATGCGATATTACATAAAGACCGGCGCCGCGCTTCGGCTTCCAGGGATGTGCGCTCCGGTCCATCTCCGATACAGGCGATCAGGATATCCGGACGATCTCGCAGGTGGTCGGCGGCGTGAATGAGTTGCGAGAGGGCATTGGCTCGCCCGTGTGCTCCGGCGTATAGAAAGACGATCCGCTGGTCCCAGTTATATTCCCGCCTGACGGCGTTGTCGCGGGTCGCGGGCCGGAAGTTCTCAAGATCGGCCCCGTTGGGAATCAGCGTGATCTTTTCGGGTTTGGCCAGTCCGCGCCGGACGATATCGTCCTTAAAAGCCGGTGTCAGCACGGTAATTCGGCGGGCCGTGCGATAGGCAAGGCGCTCCAAGGTGTACAGGGCGCGCGTGAGCGGCGAGTTCGCCGAGAGCACGCCCGTGGTGACCGCACTCTCAGGCCAAAGATCACGCACCTCGAAAACCCACGGCACCGGCTTCCACGCACAGCGGGCTGCGAGCCATCCGGCGACGGCAACCACCAGCGGCGGCGAAGTCGCGATGATGACATCGGGCCGTGCCGCCATACAGCCCGCGGTCGCAGCCGACAAAGTAAACGATAAATAGGCCCACATCCGGCCGCGGTAACTCCGGTTATAGGCATCCGATACATGACAACGCCACACGGTCACGTCACCATCGCGCTCCTTGGTAATCCAGCGACCCCGATAGCAATCGGGCTTCTCACCCGTCAGATAGTCAACCGTCCCGGCGATCACGGTTACCTCGTGACCTGCTTTGGCCCACAAGCGCGCCATTTCGTTGAAGCGCGATCCGCCGGATCTGCCCGGCATCAGATAATACTGATGAATGACCAGGATCTTCATTGCTGATGCACCCGATCTTCGGCGATCAGGAGGTCGATCGAGCCGCGGTCCATTCGGAATGTGGCCTCGTTGCTGTCCGTCGTGATGCGCCAAACAGCTTCTCTTACCTCCACATTCGGCCGCCTTCCGCCGGACAAAATGCTTACCAGAGTGATCGGGACCGGCGCGCTCACTTCGCAGACCAGCGAAGGAGCCGGAACCTTCTCGCCGTAGTAACGCGACAGCCACCCCCGAGGCGGAGCTTCCTGCCCGCTGACGACACCGGTTCGCACCGGGCCGCCGTACCGATCCAACACGCTGATCGAGAACGGACCGGAGGGCGTCTCCATCGTGAGTTCTCCCAACTCATCATTCGCCTTATGGGGGAAGGGACCGGCGAGCCAGTGCAGCCTGGCCGTGTGGAGACCTGAGCCGGCAATGTGGTCTGCGACGACCCAGGTATCGTCCTTCACAAACAAAACACACCGCCTATGCGTGCAGTTCCCGCGATAGCGCCGATAACCGTAATGCTCGCCTTCGCAAAACGCCCATTCCCCGGCATCTTCGAAGTCACGCAACTCCGCATAGGTCAAGTGGACGTTCTTGAACTTCCGCACATGGACCATCTGGTCGCGATCATCGATTACCACCGTGTTATGGCTGGCAGTTCCCAGGAAGTGCTCGTGCCAACGCGCTGGACCGTTGTACAGATAACTGCCGGGGTCTACCAGCACATTGTGGCCTCGCCACCACACGTCAACGTGCAGCATGTCTATCTGCGAGAAACGACCGAGGACGCTGCCGCAACGGAACGTGCCGAAGTTGCCTTCGTGATTGCCCCGAAGGACGTGAAACCCACTCTGCGGGAACGACACAGACACGCGCTTGAGCCTGCGCAATGGGAGCCGCAGAGATTCCGGTTCGAAGAGCCACGCGGCCTCCTCATCCCAGGGGCCCGCCTGGTAAATCCGCTCCCCGCGGCAGGCGATACTGGCGCTCTGGAGCACGGGGCGGAAATCGGAGAAGTCGCAGGATGTCAGTACCAATGGCATCGCTCCGTCGTTAGCCCCATAGTTCGGGAGCCGGCCATCGCTGGGGTTCTGGTGGGCAATCAGGAAATCGAGCGACTTTTCGATCGCAATGAGCCAGCTCTTCTCCTGCGCGGCCCCGGCCCGTTTAGCCAGCGCCGTGGCGCACAGGTATAGTTGCAGCACGGAACGGTGATAGTTATGCGATTCCTGCAGGTACCCGCCATCCGCGAAGAACTGCAACTCGGCGGCCTTTGAAAGCAGGTCTCGTCCGGTACGCATCCAGTCGGCCGCCTCGTCGTCCGAGGAGATCATTCCCGCCATATACAAGCCGAACGCCTCGGATATCAGGTGGTTGTTGCCCACCGAGTCCCGCGCAAATTCTATGTTCGCCGCAATGTGCCGTGCGCCGTCGGCGAGGTGGCGCATGACGAGCCGCTCCAATTCCAGCGATTCGCAATGCGCGCCGGAGAACGCATTCAAGCCGAACAACCAGGCTGCGAGCCGGATTGCAATCTCCTGTCCGGAGTTCCAGTGAATGCCGTAATCCGGCGGATTCCGGTCGAGAAAGCTCTTGACGTTGGCGGCAAACGACTCGCAAAGTTCCTCCGCGGCTTCGGGTTGGAACACAGCCGCGCGCCCCAACAGAAAAGCATGCGGGAAGCGCGCGACCTCCCAGGTAAGCTTGACGTCACCGGCTCTTTGTTCGCCAGCAAAGCACTTAGACCAGTGCCGGTCCGCGCGCCACCTTCGACCGCTGTGCGGATTTCGATGCCAGTCGATGAGACTGCCGTACTCGGCCTCCCAGCGCCCGAACGAGATAATCCTGCCCTTTGTGGCTTCTCTTGCCATTGACGCGATCATCGGGACGGTTCCCACCGGAAGGAAGGATCCGGCACTCTCGGCAACCCGCGCCGCATTCGCAAAGAGCAGCCCTTCTGTCCGGCGCCCAGTTGTGCGGGTATTGTGCGCGACTGCGGTTTGGTCGATCGCGGTTCTGAACCGCGGCAAGCCCAGACGTGACTTCAGTTCCCAGGTTGCCCGGGCAACCGCCCCCCGCACCCCCATTTCACTGAACTCCTGGACGGAATCGCCGACGCTAAGAGCACGCTTCGCGCTGCCGGATTCGAGGGCTTTCGGATCGTACGAAGACCGGAGCGCCACGGCTTCGGGCTGAGCGCATGGGGCCAGGCCGTGCGCGCTATCCAGAAAGACGGTCGCCCATGTCTCAATGGCCAGGGCTTTCCAGATGAGGTCGATCCAGTATGGCCGGCCGGGCGCGTCCACGAGAGCACGCATGGCTGCCGGTGCGAAGATGCCCCGCGTCCGGCAACGGCTCGAAAGTAGAACATCCCGAACGAAATCGAGATTGCCGTTGATCCAGAGTTCGACAGGGGTATCAAACCCGACTTTTCTCCGATTCAGGACCACCGCGGGCAGAATATCCGAGACCGCCTGCCGCAACAGCCACTTTGTGGCTCCGCCGCGAAACTTGAGATCGAAGCCCGTTTCAAACGCGAACCGGACCAGTCGCGGATCGGCCAGAGGGACACGCGACTCGAGGCTGACGGCCATCGCCATCCGGTCATCCTGCTGGAACAATCCGGTCAGATAGGTCTGAACGTCCCAGTGCATCACCTTGTCGGCGGGATCTACAGCGCGGGAACGGTGAAGCGTGTCGTGGAAGATTTCACGGCACTGGTCCCGATCAAAAAACTCTGGAGCCCCGATCAGGCTTAGCCATGCGGCCTCGGGCACTTTTGCCATGTGGCGGAAATAGCGTTCTTCCCAATTGCGAAATCCAGCCATGTTGCTTGCCAGACGATAGAGGTTCCGGCGATCCCAGAGTTGCCGGCCGAGATTTCCGCCCACCACCGCCGATCGCTGGGCGCCCTGCGACTGGGGCCGCCGGCCGGCGAACCAGGAGCGCAGGACGTGCGCCGGCCGGGTGAGAGCGTATCGGGCATACCCGCCGAAGATTTCGTCCGCGCCCTGGCCCCCAAGACAGACCTTCACCTTGGCAGCGGCAAGTTTGCTGACGTAGTACATCGGAAACATCGCGGGGCCGATAACGGGCTGGTCCTGGTAGTACATGAGGCGGAATAGATCGTCGGCGAAGGAGGACCCGTCAGATGTGATGAGGTTTAGGGAGATGCCCAGGCTCTTTGCCGCCGCCTCCTGGAACGGGCGTTCATCCAATACGCCCTGTCCGGAGAAGTGAACGCCAAAACACTCCGGCGGCTTTCCGTCTCGCGCCGCGAAAGCGGCCACGGCACTCGAATCGATCCCGCCGCTAAAGAAGCATCCGACGGGTACGTCCGCCATCAGTTGCTCGTTCACAATGGTCGTGAGCCGATCGCGGAGGTCATGCACCCGAATGCCTGCCCCGGCGTTGGCCGCGCCGAAGTTCGTCACCGCCCAGTAGGTTCTGGAACGCGCTCCGTGAGGCGAAATCCGCAAATACTCGCCTGCGCGCAATTGGCGCACATCTTTGAAGAACGTGCGTTCAAACAGCGGCGTATGGAAGTGAATGTACTGGTTCACGGCCTCGGGATCGGCCTCGCAAGGAACATCTCGATCCGCGAATAGGGCTTTGATCTCGCTCGCAAATAGAATGCGCCGTCCGTCGTCGTGGAAGTAGAGCTGTTTCACCCCCAACGGATCCCGGGCAAGCGTGAGCTGATGCTTTCTCTCATCCCAAAACGCGAAAGCGAAGATGCCCGCAACTTCCGCCAGGCACTCGGGGCCCTCCTCCTCCAGCAAATAAAGGAGCGTTTCGGTGTCCGATCCGCCTCGGAACGTGTAGCCTCGCGAACTCAGCCGCTGCCGGTATGAATTGTGGTTATAGAATTCCCCGTTGTAGACGAGGCAGCAGGTGCCGGCCGGATTAGACATCGGCTGGGCGCCTGTCGGCGAAGGGTCGACGATGGCGAGGCGGCGGTGTCCCAGTCCGATAGGCCCCTTGCGGTAGATCCGCTCGTCATCGGGTCCTCGATGCGCGAGTGCCCTCACCATTCTCAGGAGGAGATTAGAATCGACCTCACGGTCTGTTTCGGCGTAATGAAAGATTCCAGCTATGCCGCACATAACAGATCAGGCGTTCTCCGGTTCAAACTCGCAGGCAGGCTCGAAAGAGAGATCGCCGGAACAAATCGGCACGCCCTCGCGAATGCTCCGCACCGCCATAAGAGATGCCCACGTGACCGCATCGATCTCTGCCCAGGGTGTGGGCCAGGAGCCGCCATCACGGCATGCCTGTAGGAATGCTCGGAACTCCGCCTCGTGCCCTTTGTCCCTTCCGCCGCTAATGTTTTCCCGGCGGCCGAGATTCCATAGCTCGATCGAGTTCCAGGAGTCGTTAATGGCGGTACGTCCGCCTCCGAATACCTCAATGCGCTCGGGGGGACAGGCGCGATCGCCGCCGGACTGATAAGAGATGCTGGAAACGCTCCCGTTCCCGTGGCGTAGAACAATAAACGCCTTATCGTCGGTTGTCTCGGCGTCTGCCGCCATGCCCATCGATTCCGCGTAGATCTTCACCGGAAGGCTTTCCGCGAGCGTCACGCACGTATCGATGGCATGGCATGCCTCGCCGACGAGCCTTCCCCCCCCGACCTCCTCGTCCTGCGTCCAGTGTGAGCGGGGAACATATCCTGGCGCGAAACGGTACGAAATCATGCGCGGCGCGATGCCTTCAAAGAAGTTCTTTATGCGCCGGGTTGCCGGAGCGAAACGACGATTGAAGCCCACCATCAGAATCGGGCACCGCTCACCGAGATTTTCTATGCAACCTCGGATGCGTTCCAGTTGCTGCTCGTCAATGCAGAGAGGCTTCTCGACGAATACGTGCTTGCCGGCCTCCAGTGCGCTCACCACGAGACCGGCATGCAGATCGTGCCTGGTTGCTATGAATACGGCGCTGGTCCCTTCATCGCTCCAGATATCGGAGACATCGCTGGTGGCGAACTTGAAGTCCATCTTCCGCCCGCTATCCACCGCATTCATTCCTCTGGCGGTGCATAAGCCGCGCCAACTGATTCCGCGAAGCCGGCGCAACGCCGGCGTCATGATCAAACGGACGAAATTACCCGCGCCTATCATGCTCACCCCTGGCTCACCTGTCGCCGGGCGGTGTGAGGGCAGCAGCACACGGCGCGAGGGTGGCGACGCTTCCAGGGGGTATTCCAGGATGATCCCGAGATAGGCTTCTTTCCTCCCAGTGATGAGGTCGTACGCTTCCGGCGCCCGGTCGATCGGGTAGCGGTGCGTGGTAAGTCCGCCGGTCGGCAGTTTGCCGTCCGCCATTACCTGCAGCACCGTTTGCATATTCCGTTGTGCCGTCCAGCGTGCGTAGCCGACCGGGTAATCGATGCCTCTCTCCTCGTACAGCGGATCGCCGCGGCCCGGTCCCAGGGACGAAGAAACGGTAAACTCCAATTCCTTCTTAAAGAAGGGCGCCCGAGGTATGTTTAGACCGGCGACGCCGACGAGCACGATTCGCGCTTTCACACGGCACGCTTCAGCGGCGAACTCGATAGGTTGGTTGCTGTCCGTAGCCGCGGTGATGATCACGGCATCTACGCCTCTCCCCTCGCTGAACGACCGGACCGCGTCTAACGGTGATCCGAGGCCGGTGGCATCGGCGCCCATTCTCCGGGCAAGCGCCAACCTGCCCTGATCGAGATCCGTGCCGAATACCGCGCATCCCTGCGCCTTTGCGAGGGCAACGGCCAATTGCCCGACCAGCCCGAGACCGATGATCAGGATTCGCGAACCAAGGCTGAGATTCGCCAGTCGAAGGCCCTGCAGGGCGATGGCCCCCACCGAAGCGTACGCCGCCTGATCGAAGGGCACCGACCCGGGGAGCCGGGCGCACAGATTGCGTCCCACGCAGGCCACGCCTGCGTGCGGCCCGGCGGTTGCCACCATGTCCCCCGGCTTGAACTCCTGCACGCCGAACCCGCACTCCAGGACGATACCCGCGGTTGAGTAACCGAGCGGCATCGGCTCGTCCAGTTTCGCCCGCGCTTGGGCAATCGTGGTCCGCAAGCCTTCCTGCCTGACCTTCTCCATCAGGCGTTTTGCATGGTCCGGGCGGTCGCGCAGTTTGCCCAGCAGACTCTTGCGGGCCAGTTCCACGACGTATCGCTCCGTCCCGGCAGAGATAAGCGAAGCCGCATTGGCCACCAGCACGTGGCCGGGAAGGCAGACGGGAGCCGGAGCTGTCATCACGGTGGTGGCGCCGCTGCGAACATTCTGAATCACTTGTCGCATAATCGGGAAAAAGAGGCTACGTAAGTACGAAATCCGGCCGGGGGTTCTGACCCAGCAACCACCGGTACAACTCCGCCGTGCGATCTGCCAGGCGAGCCCAGGTATATTGCCGCTGGATCAACTGGCGCCCGCGCTGTCCGAACTCGCCGAGTTGCCGTCGGCTCCGCGGCAGGGCGTCTTTGAGGGCCGCGGATAGTGCATCGGTCGAAGGCTCGACGTACCAGCCGTAGCGGCCGGAGCGGAGTTCCTGTACGGGAACCCCCGTCGTCGTCAGAACCGCGACCCCGGCGCCCAGAGCTTCCATCACCCCTACCGGACAACCTTCGCTGTAGCTCGGGAGAACAAAAAGGTCGGCCGCGGCATAAGCCTCGCGTTTATCGTTGCCGAACAAAGGCCCCGGAAAAACGAAGTAAGGCGCCAGATTGAGGCGGGCTATCTGCGCTTCCAGTTCGCTCCGGTAATCGCGTTCATCCACGCCTGCGATCACGATCTTCCAGCCGTCCAGCAATCTCCGGCTTTCAGACAGTGCTTCGACCAGTAGCGACAGGCCTTTGTTCCGAACAAGCCGGCCCAGATACAGCATCACCCTGGTATCCGCCGGCACTGCCAACTTCTCCCGGAACGCATGTCGTGGCGGGCAAGAATCCAGCCATGCCTGGGGCATGCCGTTCGGGATCACAGCGATCGGGTTTCGCAGTCCGAAGGCCCGGTACTGCTCCGCCTCCGTGGCCGACAGCGCGTGAAGACAGGCTGCGCTTTCCAGGTTCTCCCGCTCGTAAGCCAGCAAGGCCAGCCATTTCTTCCACGACGAAATCTGCCGCATCAAGGGAGCCAGCGCGCCATGTGCCGCGACCACGGCCGGCAGTTTCGTTCGATTGGCCCATTTCCGCGTTACACGCGATAGACCCGTCCAGATGCCGTGTTGATGGATAACTGATGCTTCGTCTAGCATCGTGACGCTTGCCAAGTGCTCCATTCGCGGCGTGTAGTAGAGCCACGGCGGCCCAACCCGCGGGAAGCACTGGATCACTTTTGGCGGAAGGCCATACCAGTTGCACGCCCACGAAAGCTCCCGCTCGTCGTCCAGGCACCAGATCCGGGCGCGCAGCCCGGCGCACCTCTGGTGCGCGGCAAGATACGCCGCAACCGCGCCTAGTCCGAACGAGCTACGGCCGATCGAGTGCACTATATGCGTGACCGTCGGATTGCTGCTCGCATCCATCAATTTCCCCGCCTCCTAGCCGCCGGCCGAGCGGCACTTCGGCATGCGCCGCCGTGTACACGTGATGACCAATCACCTCGCGATAGATGGCGAGGGTTTGCGCCCCGATGCGACACCACGAGAAACGCCCTTCCCTCTCCGCGACAATATTGCCGATCATCGTACTTCGTAATCTCGCGTCCGTTAAGGCTTCGAGAATCGCCGCCGCGAGCCCGGCCGGGTCGCGCGGTGGCACGAGAAGTCCTGTCGCGCGGTGCCGTACTGCCTCCGGCAGTCCGCCCACGGAAGTGGCCACTGTGGGGACCCCGAACGACACCCCTATTTGCAGCACGCCGCTTTGGGACGCTTCCACGTACGGGAGTACCAACACATCGGCCCACTGAAAGAGTTGCTCGACGGTTGCGGCGTCGTGATATCCCCAGCGGAAGCGGACGGTCGAGTTGCGCTCCATCAAAGGCCGGCAATATGATTTACGCACCGGGGAGCCGGCGACAATAACAGATACGCCCGGAATCGCGGCACGCAGCAGCCTTTCCGCGTCAAGCAGGTACTCAATGCCCTTGTACTTGTCTATGCGGCCGAAGAACAGGACATTGCCGCCGCCCGCCGGAACGGTCGTGCGGGCGGCTCCCTGGCCATATCGCGAAATCACCCCATGATCCACGCTGTACACCGTGGCGGAGCCTATTTCCTTCCGGTGCGTATTCAACAGGAGGTCGCGATTCGCATTGCCATGCACAATGAGCGCATCCACGGCCCGCATGGCTCGCCGTGCAAGATAAGCGGGCGCCCCGAGCCACCCGCCCCAACTTGGGTGTTCGATAACGTCGTGGATGGTAAGGATTACGGAACAATGAGGCCCGTAAAGAACGCCGTACTCCCACACAAGCCCGCTCTGGAAATGCACAATGTCGGGATTTAGCCGCCTGACCAACCGGTTGAGCTCTGGAACGCGCAGCAGGTTGAGAGGGCTGCGAACCCTGCCCATTGGTGTCATGTGGACGTGAACCTTGGGATTGAAGCCCGCCGCGACCGTTTCGTCCTTCCGGGGCAGAACAACATGCACCTCGGCGGCGTCGGCCTGACTGTTAACCAACTCGCGAACGTAATCGTGGAAACCTCTGAAGAGGTGAACGATTCGCATGAGTTTTACCGCTGTTGACCGGACTCCGGCTCTTCAGGAGTGCGCGGCCATAGCTCGCTATATCTACGACTGTTCGCCGGTCCAATCCCCACCAGTCTCGCGGATCCAGCCCGAGGCGCTTTCGGAGATAGACAGCGACGTACATCAAGGAGCAAACATTTCCGGCGAACACCGCCCAGGCGATGCCCGACAACCCCGCGGCCATGGATAGCGGCCCCGCGAGCAGCAGGAAAACGCCGCCCGCCAATGCCTCGGCGATACTGCCGGGACGGCCTTCTCCCAGACCACGGAGCGCCCGTATCGCCACTTGGCGCAACGTGTTTGGAAATTGTGCCAGAACCAATACGGCGGTGATGTTTACCGCCGCGCTGAACTCGCGGCCGAAAACGGCGGGGACCATCCAGGAGCAGCAGAGGATAAGTGCAAGTGTGCAACTACCCGCCAGCAGCACGGTGTACCTGAGACCCCGTGCCAGATACGCACGTTGCGCGGCTGCGCCCGGCTGGCGGGCCATGTTCGGGAACATTACCGTATGTATGCTGTGGGCCAGCGCTTTGGCCGCCGTGGCACTGACAGTCAACGCCACGAAATACAACCCTACAGCCCGGTTATCCCAGAACCGTACGACAATGATCCGTTCCGCCTGGGTGCTGACCATCAGAAGCCCCGCAGTTACGTTGAAGCGCCACGCAAGTGTGAGGAGTGCCGGCACTTCGCGCCACGCGCACGCGAATCGGAGGGACCGGCGGACGAAGTAAACAGCCGCGCACAGTCCCACAATGCTCGCACCGACGCTCGCCGCCAGAATCGTGCCGAGCCGCGCCGCGCCCGAGGCCCACAGAATCACCAACGCCATCGCATACGCCGACGGCATCAGCACGCGCGAGAGATTGTACCGCCCGAACTGGAGCCGCCCGTGGTCAAAGCCGTAGAGCGCCAGCGTCAATCCGCTCACGGGCACCACGATCGCCGTGTAAAGCCGGGCAAGTCCGACCAGTTGCGCGCGGTCGTGGCCCAGAAGGGCCGGAGCCAGGAAGTACCCCAGCAGTGCCGCAGCGGCGCTTAGCCCGGCGCTGAGCACCAGGGCGGTGGACAATGTCTGCTCTTGTGCCTGCTTGCCGGAGCTGATGCGTTGGGTGAGAGCTTCATGTATGCCGAACAACCCCACTTCGGCCAGCAACTGGGGCCATAGCATGATCGCGGCAATGGCGCCTCTGCCCTCCGGCAGAAGCACTCTTGCAGTCACTACACCTGTGGCAACACCACACAACATGATCGCCACGTTCGCGGTGAACGTGGACGCCCACGCGTGCGAAAGTCGCGGCCTCGCCTCGCCGCTCGTCATAAGGCAGCGGACCTGCGCCGCGCGTATGGTGACCGCAGGCCTACGTGCGCAATCGCAGCTAGACAGAAGATGAGTGTGGGCATGAATTCGCCGGAATCAGGACGCGCGCCGCTGCTGCTTGTATGCTTCGGAGTAGGTCGTGAGGCCGGTGCCCGGATTCCAGGCGTTCAGAATCGTTCCCAGTACCGCAGTGTCGTCTCCGGCGAGGAGTTCCATGGCGGCGGCTGCGGCATCGGACGTCGTCTCGCCTGCATGAAGAACCAGTACAACGCCATCCGCGTGACGCGCAACGATCCGTGCGTCCGCGAGCGCGAGTGTCGGAGGTGTATCGAAAAGGATCATGTCGAACGCTCGCCTGTAGTTGGCGATCGTCTCGGTAAGTCGCTGAGATGAGAGAAGGGTCGATGGATCCGCGGCCCCGCACGATCCGGCCGGCAGCACAAACAG
This sequence comes from Bryobacteraceae bacterium, assembly GCA_035561075.1. Taxonomy (GTDB): domain Bacteria; phylum Acidobacteriota; class Terriglobia; order Bryobacterales; family Bryobacteraceae; genus JAMCRM01. The sequence goes on along the minus strand of DATMYF010000182.1, from coordinate 42,584 downwards.
ATTTGGAACCGCGGTCGCTTGCGGGAGTGCGGTGGCCGGCCATTGGTGGTCCGCCAGTGCTTCGGCCAGCCCTTCGTTAACTGGCAGGCTGAAAACTTTGTGGAGCGACGGCTTGCGCAGGTCGGCGTCGATCAGCAGCACTTTCCATCCGAGTTCTGCCATTACCACAGCCATATTGCTGGCGACAGTTGTCTTCCCTTCCGCCGGCATTGCGCTTGTGAACACCAGGACCCGTGGATTTCGGCGGTGCGACGAGAACAGTATGGATGTGCGCGCAATTCGAAACGAGTCCGTAACCATGCCCTTCTTCTGCTGCCATGCCACGAGTTCTACGCGTCCCCGCCCCCCGCTTTCGGCACCGGCAAGGACACGCGCACTTCCGCCGAATGCGCCTTTGACAGCGGAGTAGATCCTGCCGTAGACTGCCGTTTCTATGGACGGAATCGAGCCGAGTTCGCGCGTGTTTAGATAACGCGTCGCATCACCGGGCGCTTGCAGCTTCTTGCCCGCGCCCTCGCGGACCATCACTAGGCCCGCCCCCAGAAAAGCGCCTGTGAGGAAACCAATAGCAGCGTTCACAAGAAGCTTCGGCTTATAGGGCTTGGCAGGGATGCGGCCGGCGTCCAGGACGCGCACGTTGGATGCTCGGACCGCGCTCGCAATCCCGGCCTCCCTGATTTTCTGTAACATGCCCTGGTAAAGCTGCCGGTTAGTATCCACCTCGCGCTTCAGGATGTTGTATTGGATTGACTTCTCGGCTTCGGCCGTCACTTTCCGGGACTGCGTCCAGTAATCCTCCCCGAGAAGTTTCTCCCGCCGCACTGCCTCCTGGTATTCGTTGTTGATGCGATCGACAATCGTCCTTTGTTCCGCGGCCAGGGCGGACTCTATCGTCGAGATCTGTGCCTGCAGCCTCTTGACGCTGGTATGCTGCGGAGTGAAGACCGTCGCCGCTTCAGCGTACTGCCGCTTGAGGTCCGTCAGGTTTGCCTGGTATTGACGCATCGCGCTACTATTGGCGACCTCGGGAAGCGCGTCTGGCTGGCTGGCTCGGGCCATCTCCAGTCGAGATTGCCGCTGCACACGGTCCGCCGAGGCCCTCAAGAGTTCATCCTGCAGTTGCCGGAGCGTGTGGTTTGCCACGGAGTCGCTCTCACTGGTGAAGACCAGGCCGGCGCCCTGCGCGTACTGTTGCAGGGCGTCCTCGGAACGCTCGAGATTTGCGCGCACCTCCCGCAACTGGTGTTGCAGCCACTCGCCGGTGCGTTCGCTCATCTGAAAGCGTGCCTCAAGGTTCTGTTCGATGAACTCGCGCGCCAGCGTATCGACGAAAGCGGCGGCATAGGCGGGGTCGGGGGAATTGAACAGGATGTCTATGATCCGGGTCTGTCCGGCTGTTTTTACAGTAAGATTATTTTTCGCCTCCTTCACGCGCGCGTCATTGGCCCAAGGAGCGGCACCGCCGGGAGTGCCGACCTGCGGGTTTGTTCGGGAAGGCGGCGCTTTTGTCAGTTTGTCCAGCACGCGCACCAACAAGCTATCGCTTTGCAGAATCTGAATTTGGGTCTGGAGGTCCGTAAGCGCGCTCTGGTTCGCACTCTGCGCAACAGGCATCGTCTCCCTCAGGTTGAGAAAATCCTGATTCAGGTCCTGGACCTCCAAAGAGGCATGCGCCTGATAAATGGGCGTCTGTCGAAACGTGACGATTACCGCACACAGAGTGACGAGCAGAGCTGCCAACACGATGGTTCTCTTGCCGTGCCACATGGTTTGGAGGATCTGGGGTGGTGCGATGGCCTGCTGCCGGGAGCCGAACTCGCCGGCCTCGCCGCCGCCGAAGCCACCGGCCTCATAAGCCTGTCTGTCGGAGCCAAACACCGCTTCAGGGCCGGGCGCCGGTCGACGATAACGGACCACCGCTCCGGTTTGCGGAATCCGGGATGAGCGCTTCTGCGAAGAGTTCTTTCTATTGGACATCAGCTTAGTTCCATTTGCCGTTCACCGGCGCCAGATTACCAGACCTGTCCCCATCTGCAGGGCCGCTTCGAGGGCACGCATCGTGGCGCCCCTGGCTGCGCTGTTGGGGATGAATAGGGTGTCGTTCGCACGCAGAGAAACGTCATCCATTTTGTTGGCCAATATGCGATTGATATTGACGGGTATCTCGTTGCGATGCCCCCCGGCAGTCGGACGCAGAATTCTGGCGAGTTTCGGAGCCGCAAGCCTGTCCAGGCCTTCCGCGAGGGCCAGGGCCTGAAGCACGGTAAGTTCTTCGCGCTCGTTGAGAACAAAGCCGCCGGACCGGCGTACCGCGCCGATTACGTAAATGCATTCCGCGCGGGGCACGGAAACAACGTCGTGGGGAAGGATGATGATGTTCTCTTGGGGATTCTTTGCCTCGATCAAGGAGTGGCTTCTGAGTTCTGCGACATAGAACTGACCGCTGGAGTCCAAGACAGCGTTGGGAAGAGGCAAACTGCCCATCTCTTTTCGACGTGTAACCTTCACCGCGTTGCCTGCGTCGTTCCGCAGCCCGCCGGCCTGCGAGAGGACCTCGATCAGCGTCTTCGGGCCGTTTATCTGGTGCACACCGGGCTGGTTGACCGCTCCGAGCACCGATACCGGTTGGTTCCGGAAGCCGACAACACGCACCGTCACCGAGGGAGAGTTCAGAAAAGCCCTCAGACGGCCGGTAAGTTGTGCCCGTACGCCCTCGGCCGTCAGTCCCGTCACGTGTATGTCGCCGGCCAGAGGCAGACTGATGTTCCCATTGGAATCCACCCGGATCGGCCTGTCGTCGATCTCCGGTGTATCCAGAACACGGACGACAAGCTCATCCCCGGAACCAAGGACGTACCCCGTCGAAGATGGTGCTTCCGCCAGACACAAGCAGGCGGAGAATAGTAAGCTGGCGAATAAGTTGTGCAGCATACAGCTATTTCTCCACTGGGTTTCGGTTCGATTAGGTAACATGCCAGGGCCGATACCGGTTCGGCGCCACCCAGGAGTTGTCGATCTCAATCGCCACCGACCGCTGCAATACGCTCACCGAGACGATCAGGCGGCCGGCATTCTTCAGCCTTAGCACGTGGCCGGATACGCCGCGCAAAGGTCCATCCTGTAGGACAACTTTCTCGCCTTCGGCAATGTAGGGCCAAGGTCCGCGAGGCAGTCCGGAGCAAACGAGTTTCCTTAAGGCCTCGATTTCCTCGTCCTCGAGCGGCGCGGGCTGACCGCCCGCAGCGACGATGTAAAACACCCCTGGCACACTGAGGATTGGCAGCCGGTTGTGGGGCGGGAATCTGCAAAACACGTAGCCCGGAAAGAGTGGCAGATCGCAACTTCGCGATCGCGTGCGCCGGCTGTATAGAGGCACGAACTCTTCGTAGCCTTTGCCGCGCAGAACGCACGAGACATGTTTCTCGTGCCGCGGTTTCACGTATAGTGCAAACCACGGTTGGCGAACTTGCGCTGAAATTAACTCGGTCATGTTTTTCCGATGGGAACAGATCCGCCTGGAAGGCGGTTAGGATGCCCGCCGGGGCATGCTACCGCCCTCTTGTGAGGAACCCTGCGTTCACAATGCGATGGCAGTCGAAAGCTTCTGCCAAGGTCGCGGCTCCGCTCCTCACGGCAACCCCGACCCTGATTGGATTAGGATATGCGGGCGTCAGCTACGAAGGAAGTATCCTGTGGTGTTGTAACGTAAAACAAAGGCTCGGTCGTCCAACTCCGCCGCGCCTCGCCGCGATCCTGGGCGCATGCATACGTTTCGGTGGGGCATTTGATTGCCTCATTCCAGGGGAGGAAGAGCGTCTTGGGATTCTTTACGGGACGTTCGGACCCAACGTAGAGTCAGTCGCTCTGAGTTATGCCGGTAGTCCCAGGTTACGTAACAATGTCTTATAGCGGGGAGCCAAACGTATCGGCTGCAATCTGGAGTCGATGTTAAGAAGCACCAGCCACGGGCACCGTTCCTCGTATGCCTGCTCCATCGTACTTAGCGCGTCGTCGTACTGGCGGAGGCCCAATTGTGCAATTGCAATATCTATTGGAGGCACATACCTGCCAGCTCGCGGCCGCAGCTCGCGCATGATCTCCGCCGCCCTTCCGGTCTGGCCGGCCATTCCATATGCATGCGCAAGGGCTCCCCGTGTATAAGCCATCCCGGATGACAGGCTCCATGCTCGCTCGAACTCTTCGATGGCCTTATCGAACTGCAGCGCTGTCTCGTATACCAGGCCGAGCAGCCAATGCGTGATTGGGTCATCCGGTTCGACATCGAGGGCGTCTCGCAGTTGTTCGAGGGCGGCGTCGGTTCGTCCGGTCGCGCAGAGCGCGAAGGCGAGGGAGTGCACGACACGGCGCAAGAGGGGATCGAGTTCACGCGCGCGCTCGTAAAACGTGACTGCTTCGTCCAACCGCCCCGCCGGCGCCAGACATACCGCTCCGTACCAGTGGAGAGCGCTCGCGGAGCTTGGGTTGATCTCGAATGCGCGTGCAAACTCCGTCTCGGCCGCGGTCGGGTTGTAATCGTACAGGGCCGCGACCAGGCCCAGCGAGACGTGACTGCCGGCCAACATCGGGTCGCACTCCAGTGCGCGGCGGGCTTCGGAGCGCGCCTGCGGCATGACGTCTCTAGGAGGGTGTTCGCCATGCGTCGCCAGCAGCACCAGCGCTTCCGCGAGTGCCGCGTGCGCGGAACCGAAAGTCGGGTCGGCGACCGTCGCCCTGGAAAGGTACTCCAGGCTTTGCTTCAAGTCATCGGCCGTCTTTTTGCTGCACTGGTAAAGACCTTTGAGGTATAGCTGCTGCGCTTCGTGATTTGCCGGCGCACGCCTCATATCGGGTGCTGCGCCGATCCCAATTTGCAGGCGCAGGGCTAGACAGATTGCAGTCGCTATCTTCTCCTGAGTCGGTATGATTTCATAAAGATCGCTCTGATATATTTGCGACCAGAGCACGGTCCCGTCGGCTACGGCGACGAGTTCGGCGGAAACGCGAAGCTGCTTCCGGGTTGTCCGGACCGTCCCCTGTAGCGCCGCTTGTACGTTGAATTGATTTCCCAACTCGCGGATATTCGGCTCGCGCTCTCCGGTACCGAGCGCAACTGCCACTCGCAACCCCTTCATCCTGGTCAACGCATGAATCAGTTCCTGAGTCAGCCCAGTGGCGAAAAACTCATGCTCTTTGGTCGTGCTGAGGTTCGTGAACGGTACGACCATCACGGAATTAGAGGCCTGTGCCGACGTGCTCCAACTCGGATTTGCTGCTTCCGCGGGAACTGGCCGCGGGCGAGGCCGGAAAGCCGGCGTGTACGTTCGCGCAGGCAGGTAGATCTCCAGGGGATCGGCGGCACCCTCATTTTCATAGTAGTCACGGAGCTTGGACCGCAACCGGCCAGCGTACACGCGTACGATCGGATCAATTCTCTGATCGAAATTTCTACCACGTCCGAACACATCCACGCCGATGGCGTATTCATTCAGTTCCGCGCGCCCGTCCAGAGCCGTCTCGACTACAACCTCTAGAAAGCTGCTCAACCGCGCCGATTGGGCAAACATTTTGCTGGCCAGGATGCGCCGGAGCTGCGCCCGGACCGCGTCCGGTGATGAGAGATTATCGGCAGCATCACGCGCTCTCGCCGCACCGGAAGAAATCGGGCCACTGGCGAGACAACTTACCTCCTCTGCTGCAGGTTTGGGCATGGGACATATGTTAGCCCTGTTCTCTCGATTCTAGTGTTGTTTAAATCGCGCAAAGTGGTCCAGGTTACATCCGAATACGTATTCTGCCTAATGACACCGGGATGGTGACAAACCGCCGGCTCAGAGTCAGTCTTGCCGCGATACGAAACTGGATTTACCGTCAGCGATAGTGAACGTAAACGTCAACAAGCACCGAGGGTGGCACGTGACTCGAGGCAGTCACCTGAGGGCGGTGAGGGAGTTCCGGAGCGGGTTCTCAAAAACTGCGAATTGCCGGTTCTCGGAAATGCAGCCAACGCTTTGGCCGGGGTATAGTATCAGGTTGCAGAAACGCTCGCGAATTCTGAAAGGTTGGTGCCAATATGATGAGCAAACGGCGTTGGTGGTTGCCTCTGCTGCTGGGTGCAGTGGCGGCCGGGGGCCCGGTCGAGGCGGCTTGGAAAGCGGGTGTGGCGCGGGTAGACGTAACACCCACCGAATCGATCTGGATGGCCGGGTTCGCCGCGCGCAAGAAGCCGTCCGAAGGCGTGCGGACAAAGCTGTGGGTGAAGGCCCTGGCGCTCGAAGACGAGACCGGAGCGAAGACCGTGATTGTCGGGTCGGACCTGATCGGGTTCCGGCGCGACTTGGCGGATCGCATCGCCCAGCGCTGTCAAAAACAGTTCGGAGTGGCGCGCGCGCGCTTACTGCTGAACTCGTCGCACACGCACAGCGGGCCGGTGTTCGGAGCGCCGTCGTACTACATAGCGCTCGAACCGGCGCAGGCTGAGGTAGTCCGGCGGTACACGGACGGGCTCGTGGAAAAGGTTGTGGCGGTGGTCGGGCAGTCGCTCGGTAAGCTCGAACCAGCCACGCTGGAGTTCCGTTACGGGCTGGCGGGTTTCGCGGTGAACCGGCGGCGGGACCGTCAGGGCATGCGGGCACTGCCGGCGCCGGTGGATCACGATGTGCCGGTACTGGCGGTGCGCGGAGCGAGCGGCGAGCTGCGGGCCGTGATGTTCGGCTATGCGTGCCACAATACGACGCTCGGCGATTACCAGATCAATGGGGATTACGCCGGTTACGCGCAGGCGGCCATCGAGAGCGTATATCCCGGGGCAACCGCGGTGTTCATCGAGGGGTGCGGGGCGGATTCGAACCCGCTGCCGCGGTATCACGGAACGAACCCGGCACTGACGCGCTACTCGGTGGAACTGGCGCAGATGTACGGCAAGATTCTGGCGGCGGCGGTGGACCTCACCCTGCATGAGAAGATGCGGCCAGTGACGGGGCCGCTTAACGCGGCACTCGAACCGGTGGACATCCCGTTCCAGAACCCATCGCGCGAGGCTCTGGATGCAAGGGCAAAAGGAACCGATACTCTAGACCGGGCCAGAGCGCAGAGAATGCTGCAGTTGATCGAGCGCGAGGGAAAGCTGCCGCCGACGTACCCGTATGCGGTGCAGGTGCTGCAGTTCGGGCGCGGGCTGAAGCTGATCGCGCTCGCGGGAGAAGTGGTAGTGGACTACGCGTTGCGGCTCAAGGCGCAACACGGCTGGGAAGACACGTGGGTGGCAGGTTACTCGAACGATGTTTTCGGGTACATCCCGTCGTTGCGGGTGTTGAAGGAAGGCGGATACGAGACGCAGGGTGGCGTGGGCGGCCAGTTCGGCGCGGCGTCGGAGGAAACGATCGTGGAGAAGGTGGCGGCCCTGGTGAAGGCCACGGAGGTGAACTGAAGCGCAAACCGTCTGGAATGTGGTGGGCCCTGTAGGATTTGAACCTACGACCAACGGATTATGAGTCCGCTGCTCTAACCGCTGAGCTAAGGGCCCAATACTCTTCCTATTGTCCTACAGAGTGCCTCGCTCCGGCGCAGCTGCTGCGCGGGACATCTGGACGCGCTTGACCTTCACTCCGGCTTCGCCGAAGAGCACTTCCACCCGGCCGAAATGCTGGTTGTAGTATTCGCTAGAATACTGAGTCATGCGCTCGGCCGAGATCGCCACCTCGGTGATGCCGGCCTGCACGATGGCGCGCGCGCAGTCCATGCAAGGCATGATTTCCACGTAGAGAGTGCAGCGCTCGGTAGCGGTGCCGGCCCGCGCCGCGTTGCATATGGCGTTACGCTCGGCGTGCTCGATCCAGAGGTACTTCTCCGGGCGCGCCAGGCGCTCCGGGACGTCGTCGCGAATCCCCCGCGGAAACGAGTTGTAGCCCGTGGAGCGAATCTCGTGCGCCGGGCCCACGATCACGCAACCGATCTGCGTGTTCGGGTCCTTGCTGCGAGTGGCTACCACCTGGCAGATGCTCAAATAGTATTCGTCCCAAAGAGGGATTTCACGCATGCTCTCCCGATTATACGCGCCCGCACCGAATCCATTGCGGCGGCTCGGCAGCACCTGCCTCTTCAATCGAAACACCACAGTTTAGTGGTGCAATCTGGGAGTGGGTCTAATGTCTACCCGCAACCGAGGCGCGGCCGAGACCGCGATCCTGGCGGACATCCAGGCGCTTGACGCAACATTCGCGCGCACCGCACCCGGGGAGTTCGTCCTAAGCCCTCGAACGACGTCCGCTTCAACCTGCGCGGGCTGGCGGCGGAAGGGACATACCCGGCGCGGCGGTGCTGGTTTACAAACGAGTGCCCAGCGCCCGGTAGGCAGACGCGTAAGCGCGCCCCATGCGTTCGGGTGTGTACAGGTGCGCCCGGCTGCGCGCCAGAGCGGCCATTTCGGCCCGATGAGGCTCATCCTCGATCATGCGCAGCAGCGCGTCCTCGAGCGCGGCCGCGTTATCGGGAGGGACATAGCAGGCGGCATCGCCCCACACCTCCCGCAGGCTGGGGATGTCGCCCAGCACCAACGCGCAGCCCGCCAGCGCCGCTTCCAGCGCCGAGAGGCCGAAGGGTTCGTAGCGCGCCGGCAGTACGTAAATGGAAGCCCGCGCGAGCCATCCCGCGATCTCGGCGCCAGGGAGCTTGCCCAGTATGCGTAGCGGGCTTGCCCGTAAGCCGCCGCCGGGGCGCCGGTTGTCTCCCGCCACCCAGATGGGCCAGGGAAGCCGGGGTGCCACGGCTTCGAGCGCCGCCAGGTTTTTACCCTCATCCCAGACGCGGCCGGCGGTGAAGAGCAGGGGCTCCTTGGGGCCTGGCGGGAAGCTTGCGGCCGCGCGGCCGTTAGGAATGACGCATGGGCGCGGCAGCGGGCCGTAATCGCGACGCAGCGATTCCAGCATGGCGCAGGTGGGAGCCGCGACGATGGCAGCATTGCGCAGGCCGCGGCCGATCTCCGCGCGATAGCGATTCCACGATGCCGGCGCTTCCCCGCCCCTCACCGCCCGCCACCAGGAGAGCACGCAGGAGTGCCCCACCGTCAGCACCGGCGCACGCCAGGGGAGCGCACCGTGAGCGAATCCGTTCAAGTGCACGACATCCGGGTGCAGCCCTGCTTCGAGCTCCAGCAGCCAGGCGCCCGCGCGCGCCACGTCTTCCCACGGGTCGTCCATCCACTCCAGCTTGAAGGTGCTCTCGTAGAGTTCGATACCCGCAGCCTCGGTGCGCTGCGCGGCGCTCAGCGGTGCCCCCATGGTGGCGAGCACGGGTTCCACGCCCAGCGGCACGAGTGCATGCGCCAGCTCCAGAGCGTACGTCCATACGCCCCCGACCGTATCGGCGGTGATCAGCGCTCTCACGGCTTGATTTCCAACTGCACCAGCGGTTGGGGCGCCTGTTCCTGGATATCGCTGAATTCCTGGTAGGCGCGCAGGTAGTCGTGGTGGGCCCGTTCCCAGGCTTGGTCGTCGGGGTCGCCCCAGCGCCGGGTGTATTCCGGGGAGCCAGGATACGCGAACAGCGGCACGGGTTTGTTGGCCCATACGCCGTGGGCTTGCAGGTGTTCGCGCCAGGCCTCCACAGCCGCGGTGTCGTCCTGCTTCATCCCGAGCAGGTTGGCCTGCACAAAGGGCACGTGCCGCTTGGCGAACACCAGGCGGTCGGACATTTCGTCGGTGGAGAGCCGGCATTTCTTGTCCAGCAGGGCGCGGCCCTCTTCCGTGATGCTCTCGACCCCCGCCTCGATCGACACGCAGCCGGCGCGCCCCAGCAACTCCAGCATCGGGCGGGTCCACAGGTCGATACGGGTCTGCACCCCGAACTTTACGCTGCGGTCCACCATGGCTTCGAGCAGCGCCTGATTGGGTAGGAAGATCTCGTCAATGAAGTAGATGTACTCGACGCCCTGCGCCACAAGGCCGTCGATTTCCTCCAGCACCACCTCGAGCGGGCGGCGGCGGTAGTCGTCGCGAAAATTGTCCTTGGCGCAGAAGGTGCAATGGTAGGGGCAGCCGCGGGATGCCTCTACTTCCGCGCCTGGGCCCGCCGGAGCAGCCTCGAAACGATGGTGATGGTGGCGGTGGCGGGCGATGGTTTCGGCGGGCCAGTGGAGCGCCGGCAAGGTCTCCAGGTTACCCGCGTGCGGCCCGCCGGACATTCTCTCGCCGTCATCGGACTGGTAACAGAGCGAAGGTACGACGCTCCAGTCGCCTGCGAGCAGCGGCAGAATGTCCTCGCATTCACCGAGTACCACAGCCTCGACATTCAGCTTGCGCAGGGTGGTGCGGGGCGTGGTGGAGGCGTGGGGGCCTACGGCCACGAGCTTCCCGGCAACGCCCCTTAGGTCATCGACGGTCTCGCGCGGAACCCGCAGCTCGGGCGGTGCGCAGCGCCAGAAAAGATAGCTCGGGGCGGTGGTCACCACGGTGATGTCAGGGTGGAAGGCTGCCACGCGCGCCCGAACCTCTTCGCGGGTGAAGGCCCCGAGCTGGGCGTCCACTATCAGAACGTCGTGGCCCGCGCGCTCCAGCAGCGCTTTCGAGTAGCCGTATTCGAGCGGCAGGTGCGGCTCCCGGCAGCCGAAGTAGATGCTGCCCTCAAAGCTCCAGGCAGGATTTACCAGTGCGTATTTCATGAGGCCCCCGGTATGTCACACGACCAGGCCGCGGGCGGCCAGTTCCGCACTGGCCTGGGCCACGCGGTCCGACGCGGTCTGCTTTTGGAGCCAACGGGCGAAATCCGCCAAGCCCTCTTCAAGGCTGATGCGCGCCCTGAAGCCGAGCACATCGCGAGCGAGGGTCATGTCGGCGAAGCAGTGGCGGATGTCCCCCACCCGGTACTTACCGGTGATCTCGGGACGCAGGTGTTCCTTGCCAAGAACTCGTGCCATGCGCTGCGCCACCGTCCGGATAGTGAAGCGGCGGCCGCTGCCGACATTGAGGACGCGTCCCGGCGCCTGGGGTGCTTCGAGCGCCAGACGGCAGGCGCGCGCCACGTCGTAGACGCTAACGAAATCGCGCTGCTGCAGCCCGTCCTCGTAGATCACCGGAGGCTTGCCGTTGAGCAGGCGCGAGGCGAAGATGGCCAGTACGCCGGTGTACGGGTTCGAAAGCGCTTGGTTAGGGCCGTAAGCATTGAAGAAGCGCAAGGCCACGGTAGGGATGTCGTAAGCGCGGCCGATCAGCAGGCACATGCGTTCCTGATCGTACTTCGAGAGCGCGTAGACGGAGGCCAGAAAGGGCTCCTTGGTTTCCGGCGTGGGGATAGGGGTGAGCGCCTCGCCGCCGCCGTCCCGCACCTCCCAATCCCCGGCGCGAAGGGCGCTGATGGGGCGTTCGATGCCGCCACGGGTCGAGCCGTCGGAAGTGCGGTAGAGGCCTTCCCCGTAGATGCTCATACTGGATGCCACGATCAGGCGGCCCACAGGCCGCTCAATCAGCGCCTCGAGCAGCACCGCGGTCCCGACGTTATTCACCTCGGTATACTCCGCGATTTGGTACATGCTCTGCCCAACCCCGACGGCGGCCACGAAGTGGTAAACGGCGTCCACCCCTTCGAGTGCACGTCGTAGTGCGTCCGCATCGCGAACGTCTCCAACCACGAGTTCCGCGGCGGGGTTTAGGTATGCGGGCCGTTTTCTACCGGGACCATGAACTTGGACGGAAAGATTGTCCAGAACCCTCACGCGATAACCGTGGCGCAGCAACTCGTTCGTCAGGTGCGAACCAATGAAACCCGCGCCGCCCGTGATCAAGATATGTTGGCTCATCCGTTTGATCCCCCGTGCTTACTACCCGGTATTGAACCGGCCCTCTAACGTACTTACTTGTTTCTATCTGATTGAAAAACGGGAAGAAAATCAAACGTATGTAGTTTTGTCCAATACAAAACAGAGGGTCGCGGGGTGAGCTGCTCTACAAAGGCCAAAAAATGCAGCCCGGCAGTACGACTCAAGTATGCCGGGCTGCGATGTTATGAAGAGATGATTGTTTAGGGAAGAAGACTTTGCGGGAGCGGTGATCCGCCCCCGCCGGGGAGAAAAGGCTACATGCCCGTTCCGCCGCCGGAAAGCGTACGGTTGCGATCTCGGTCGAATTCGCGGTCCGTTGTCTCCACGTCCTCGTCCCAGTAACCCTTGTACCCATAATGGGTGTAGATCTGGGAACCGAAGTCCGGATCGGCCATATCGGGCCAGTTGTCCTTATCGAAACCGGGAGCGCTCTCGAGCACGTTCTTATCGACGTTCAGGATGAACTCCTTCTCGCCCTCGTCCAGTGTAAATGCGTCCCAGGGCACGGCGAACAGCTTGTTGCCCATACCAAGGAAGCCGCCGAACGACAGCACTGCGTAAGCCACGCGTCCGGAGCGGATGTCGATCATGATCTCCTCGATTTTGCCGAGATCATCGCCGGCCGCGTTGCGTACCCGGTCGCCGGTTAGCGACCCCGCGGAAAGTACGCGCCGGGTGCGTTTGCCCCTAGCGGAAATTCCGGTCTTCTCCGCAAGGGTTTTCTCTGTGGAACCGATGCCCGTCTCCTTGCGATTTCTGATTTCAGCCATAGCTCCTCCTCTTTGCGGACCGCTGCCGCGACCCGCGTGTCAGACTGCGCGTGGCCTTCTGGCGACCACGCGATACAAAACCAAGAGCAAAATAGCCCCCAAAATGGACATGATCCAGCCCGCCGGGTGCCCCTCCGGATACAGCCCCATCGCCCTTCCAATGAACCCACCCAGCAGCGAACCGGCAATTCCGAGCAGGATCGTGATAATAAACCCGCCTGGGTCGCGACCCGGCGTGAGCAGTTTGGCAATCACCCCCACAATCAAGCCGAAGAGAATCCAGCCGAGAATTCCGAACACGGTAACCTCCTTAGAAAGGTGCGTTACTCCCGCGCACCCGGGGCGGAACTGCCGGCATCCCCGGCGTTCGCCTCGTTATGAAAGAAATGCAATCGCGTGGCCAGAGCGGAAGGGCGCTGATGAGGAAAGGGATGCGCCCGAGATGGGTGGGGAAGAGTCCGGAAAAATGTACTCCCGGAAAGACTCAGGCGTGCTGCTTTTTCTGCACCCGGCGGAGTTCCAGGATTAACTCCATCACCAGGCTCTCGATGCGGTCACGAATGCGGCAGTGCTCTTTGTAACTGACCAGCACGGGATCAGGCACGTTCCACTCGCGAACGGTGGACACGATCTGCGGGGGCAGTGCGCAGCCGCTCATATTTACCACCAGGTCGAATTCCGCCATGCGAACGTGCAGCCAGCTCTTGGGGAAGTGGGCGCGGATGTCTATGTTCTTTTCATCCATGGCGCGAATGGTATCCGCCGGTACGGCGGACGCCGGCGTAAAGCCCGCGCTGGCGGGGATCATCACATCGCTGCCATAAACCCGCGCGAAGCCTTCGGCCATCTGACTGCGGCAGGCATTCCCCATGCACAGGAACAGCACGCGCCAGCGCGGCGGTTCGCCGTCCCTGGACAATTCAAAAATGGGTTCTGTAGACGCGCTCACAATGAATCGACGAAATACCGGTGGACCCGGGGGTCGGTCGTCAGTTCGGGATGAAAAGTGGCCGCCAAGTGGCGTCCCTGCGCAACCAATACCGGATCTTGACCGTAATAGGCTAGCACGTGAGTTGCCGAACCTACGCTCCGTATGATCGGTGCGCGGATGAAAACGGCTTCAAGTTCCCCGGGCTCCGTACGTTCCTGGAACTCCGCGGCCGGCTCGATGCGAGCAACCCGGCTGTCCACCTGCCGGCCGTAACCGTTGCGCTCGACCGAGATGTCCATCAGCCCGAGGGATTCCTGCATGGGATTGGAGACCTGGCGGGCGGCCAGGATGGCGCCCGCGCAGGTGCCGAAGACGGGCTTCCGCTGCCCGAACTCCCTGAGCGGCTCCAGCAGGTTTTCAGCGTGGAGCAGCTTGAGCATGGTCGTGCTCTCGCCGCCGGGGATGATGAGGCCGTCCACGGAGTCCAGTTCCGCGCGGGTGCGGACGAATACCGGCTCCGCCCCCGCGCGCTCAACCGCTTTGCCGTGGGCCTCGAAGTCGCCCTGAAGCGCGAGTACCCCGACTCTCTTCATCTCTTTTACCAGCCTCGCGTCTGCATCAGCTCGGATTCGGCTAGCTTGCTGATGTCCAGGCCCGGCATCCCCATCCCCAATTCCTCGGAGGCTTCGAGCAGCTTCAGCGGATCCCTGTAGTAGGTCGTGGCTTTGACAATAGCCTTGGCGCGGTTCTCCGGATCGTCAGACTTGAAAATGCCGGAACCCACGAATACGGCCTCGGCGCCCAGTTGCAGCACCAGCGCGGCGTCGGCCGGGGTAGCGATGCCGCCCGCCGAGAAATTGGGCACGGGGAGCTTCCCGTGCTCCGCCACCCACTCCACCAGTTCCAGGGGAGCCTGCAGGTTCTTGGCGGCGTGCACCAGTTCTTCCTTGCCGAGGACCGTGAGCTGCTTCATCTCCTTGACGATGGTGCGGATGTGGCGCACGGCTTCGACGATGTTGCCGCTGCCTGCTTCGCCTTTGGTGCGGATCATGCAGGCGCCTTCGGCGATCCGGCGCAGGGCTTCGCCCAGATTGCGCGCGCCGCAAACGAACGGCACCTCGAACGCGCGCTTGTCGATGTGGTGCTCTTCGTCGGCGGGGGTCAGAACTTCGCTCTCGTCAATGTAATCGACCTTGAGCGCTTCGAGCACCCGGGCCTCCGTGAAGTGGCCGATGCGGGCCTTCGCCATCACCGGGATGGTCACGGCTGCCTGGATTTCGCGGATCTTGCGGATGGGCGCCATGCGGGCCACGCCGCCTTCTTTGCGGATATCGGCCGGGACGCGCTCCAGCGCCATTACGGCCGCGGCGCCGGCGGCCTCGGCGATCTTCGCCTGCTCGGCATTGGTAACGTCCATGATGACGCCGCCCTTGAGCATCTCGGCCAAGCCGACGTTCTTGCGAAACTTATCGTCCATCAAAAGCATGTCAGAACTCTCCTGGGTCTAGTCAAACAATGGCGGGCGCCGGATGATTGCGCGCCCCCCTGGTCCTTTCCATCTCGGAAGAGAAAATCTCTCCCAAAATCGCGATACCCTTGCGGATGCGGTCGGGCTCCAGCCCCGCGAAGCACAAACGCAGGGCGGAAGCGGCCGGGCGGGACACCGCGAAGTACTTTCCGGGCAGATACGCCACACCGGCGCGCTCGGCCCGGGGCAGCAGTTCCCCGGCATCGAGCGGGGCGGGCAGCTCCACCCACACGTTCATGCCGCCGA
This sequence comes from Bryobacteraceae bacterium, assembly GCA_035561075.1. Classification (GTDB taxonomy): domain Bacteria; phylum Acidobacteriota; class Terriglobia; order Bryobacterales; family Bryobacteraceae; genus JAMCRM01. The sequence continues at coordinate 27,300 of DATMYF010000182.1, read as the reverse complement.
GCGGCTTGGTGTAGCGCGTCCCGGGCGGCAGGTGCCGCTGGCAGGCGGCCAACGTAGCGGCTAGGCGCGCGGCGCCCGCGGTGAGCATGCACCGCAGATGCGCCTCCAGGCGCCCGGATTCGAGAAAACGCAGCAGCAGCGCCTGGGAAAGCTGGTCGGTGTGAAGGTCCGCCAGTTGCTTGGCCTCCACTAGCCGTTCGATCAGCGGCCGGGGCGCGATGATCCAGCCCACACGGAGCCCCGGGAAGGCGACTTTCGAAAAGCTGCGCAGCAGCACTGCATTGCCGGATTCGTCGAGTTCCTTGAGGGACGGCAGCGGGTCGCCGGCGTAGCGCAGTTCGCCGTAAATGTCGTTTTCTACCAGCACGGCGCCCGAGGCGGCCGTCAGCCGGAGCAGTTCCGCGCGCGCTGCCCGCGAGAGTGTCCCGCCGGTGGGGTTCTGGAAGCTCGAGGTGACCACTACCAGCTTCACGGCGCCGCCTTCCAGGGTGCGGCCCAGGGCCTCCATGTTCATCCCGGCGGCATCCGCTGGCACCCCGGCCAGGCGCGCTCCCATTCGCGCGAACAGGTTCTTCAGGCCCGGGTAGACGGGGTCTTCCACGGCCACGGTGTCCCCCGGCTCCACCAGCACGCGGCCGATCAGGTCGAGCGCCTGCTGGCACCCGTTGGTGATGATGAGCTCGTCGCCGGAACGTGCGGTGCCGTTCGCGAGAGCGTGGTCGAGCAGGCGGCGGCGGAGCGGTTCATATCCGCTCGGCGACCCCAGTTGCAGGATGGCCGGCAGGTCCGGTTGAGCCATTACCTCGGCCGAAGCGGCGCGGACGTCGTCGAGGGGAAACAGTTCTTCGGAAGGCCGGGAGGCGGCGAAGCTGATGCCGTCCTCTTCAAGCGAGAAGGCGGGTGTGGGATCGGCCGGGCGTTCGAGCAGGGCGCCCCAGTCGAGGCCCTTCCGCGGCCCGGCAGGTGCTCCGGTCACGAAGCTGCCGCGCCCCACGTGGCTGCTGATGAGACCCTCGGTTTCAAGCAGTTCATAAGCGGCGGCCACGGTGGCCCGGTTCAGGCCAAGCAGACCAGCCAATTCCCGCGTGGCTGGAAGCCGCTCACCCCGGCCGAGCTTCCCGGAACGCACTAGTCCGGCGATATGTTCGTGCAATTGCCGGTAGATAGGAACGGCCGATTGAAGGTCCAGTTCCGGGGTGATGTGCATTCACCCGTACCGTACCATATTGGCCTGTTGGTCGCAAGCCAGTCGTATGATGGCGGACGACCTTGGTGCCGGTCCGCCCCGACCGAACTTCACGTTATTGCTACAATTGCTGTCGAGCCATGAAGACGTGCGGGGCCATCGCGCTGGCCTGCGTCCTCGCGGTAACCGCCTGGCCGTGGGATAAGAAGCAGAAAAAAGAACAAGAGACCCAGACCCTGCAGTTGCCGAGGGAACTGCCCACGGCCCTTGCGGTGGAAACCCGCAAGCTGGTCTTCGAGGTCTCCCCCCTTTCCTCCAAGGGCCTTCTCTCCCAGCAGGTGCGCGACGGCTTGCGCGCGCTGCAGCGCTCCGCTGGCGGAACCGCCGTGCGGCTGCGCGCGTTCGTGGCCGGCACCGGGGACGTGCGTCGCGTGCGCGACATGGTGAGCGAGGCGTACACTGCGCGACGGCTGCCGTTGCCGGTCCTCACCGTGGTGCTGGTGGGGGCGTTGCCGCTTGAAGGCGCGCAGGTGGTTTTCGAATCCACCGCGGTGGCGAAGAAGGACGTGAACCCCCACGGCTTGGCGTTCATCTCCGGGCAGGTGGCCACGTCGGATGACCCGCTCGGTCCCGTCGAGCCGCTGGCCTCGAAGGCGCTCGACGGCTTACGCACTGCCGTGAGCACCGCCGGGGTAACCTCCGGGGACGTGCTGCGGGTGACCTGTTTCCTTAGCTCGCTCGAGGACATCACCAAGGTGCGCACCATGTTTGAGCGGGCGTACCCCGGGGCCGTCCGGAACTACGTGCAGGCGCAGCGCGTGCCGTCGCGCGGCATCGCGGAGTGTGAGGCCGTGGCGCGGCTTTCCTCTCCGCCCGCCTCGCCGCTTGAAATGCGCCACGCCGGCAGCGCGCCGCCGTCGCCCCACTATTCCCAGATCGCCATGGTGGCGGCTCCGCAGGTGGTGCTCACCGGGATGCAGGCGGCCTTCGGCTTCCAGGATGCCGATGCGCGGCTGGCCTTTGAGCGTCTGGACAAGGTGCTGGCGCAGTCCGGCAGTTCCCTCAAGCACGCCGCCTTCGCGGGTTTCTATCCGCTTTCTGCGGGTATCGCCCAACAGGTTCGGAAGATCCGGGCGGATTTCATCGACCCGCAACACCCGCCCGCGGCCACCATGCTGCCTTTTGAAAGCCTGCCCGCCATGGACGCAGGCTTCGCCGTAGATGTCATCGCGGTAAAACAGTAAGAGTTCCAGGAGAGAATATCCGTTTATGCTTAAGACAACCGTGACGTTCGGGGAGATCATGCTGCGGCTCGCGCCTCCGGGATACGAGCGCTTTCTGCAGAGTCCCCAGTTCGTCGCCACTCTCGGGGGAGGGGAGGCCAACGTAGCCGTCGCGCTATCGGTATTCGGCTGGCCCGCCACGTATGTCACCGTGCTGCCGTCCAACCCGATCGGCGATGCCGTTGTGGGGGAGTTGCGCCGTTTCGGCGTGGACACCAGCAAGATCGTGCGCGGCAAGGGCCGCATGGGCATCTATTTCGTGGAGGCGGGTGCCAACCAGCGGCCTTCCAAGGTGGTCTACGACCGTGAAAACGCCGCCATCGCGCTCGCCAAGCCCGGCGATATCGATTGGGACGCGGTCTTCGAGAATGCCGGCTGGTACCACGTGACCGGCATCACCCCGGCGATCAGCGCTTCGGCCGCGGCCCTGGCGCTTGAAAGCGTGAAGAAAGCGCGGGAGAAGGGCGTCACGGTGTCCTGCGACCTGAACTACCGGAAGAACCTGTGGAAGTGGGGCAAACCGGCTACGGAAGTGATGAGGGAACTGGTGCAGTCGGTCGATTACGCCATCGCCAATGAAGAAGATTGCCAGATGGCGCTGGGCATCCAGGCCGAGGTAGACGTCCATTCCGGCAAGCTCGACCGTGAGAAGTACGCCCAGCTTACCCAAAAGGTGCTCGACGCTTATCCCCAGATGAAAGCCATTGCGATCACCCTGCGGGAGTCGTTCAGTGCCTCCCACAACGGCTGGTCGGCTTGCATGAACAATCGCAAGGAGTTCATGCTCAGCCGGCGGTACGACATCACCCACATCGTGGACCGCGTGGGTGGCGGGGACGCCTTCGCCGGTGGCCTGATCTACGGCATCCAGGCTATCGGCAACGACCAGGAAGCACTGGAGTTCGCCGTGGCGGCAAGTTGCCTGAAACACTCCATCCCCGGCGATTTCAACCGCTTCACGGTGGACGAGGTGAAGGGCCTGTTGAAGGGCGGGGGCTCGGGGCGCGTCCAGCGATAGGAGCCGGGGAAAAACGGCGACACGGCACGGGGACTCGGGTGTTTACGGTAAAATGAGGGTTACAATGCAGCCGGAGCCAAGGGTCCCCATGTCTCAGCCGATTCGAACTGATCTGGGCCGCCGCGTCGAGGTGTCGCCGCGGCCTGGTGTCGCGCTGTTCCTGGCGGCCCTCCTGATGACGCCGGCCGCTATGTCCCAGCAACAGCCCGCGCAGCCTTCGCCCTCTTTCCGGACGTCCGCGACTGAAGTGATCGTCCCGGTAACGGTCACGGACGACCGGAACCGCTTCGTGTCGAACCTGGAAGCGTCGGATTTCCAGGTCTTCGACCAGGGCAAGCAACAGCGCATCGAGTTTTTTAGCCGCGACCGCAATCAACCGGTGGTCGTCGGCTTCCTGCTGGACCTCAGCAATACCAGCCGGCTGCACTGGAAGACTTTCCAGGAAGCCTCCAGGGAGTTGGTGTGGGCGCTGCTGCCCGGGGACAAAAAGTTCAGTGGGTATCTCATTACCTACGGGAATGAGGCTGAGCTGGCGGTGAACACCACTACGGAATCCGACAAGATTGCGGAGAAGATCGAAAAGCTGAAGCCCGGCGGGGGCGCCGCCCTGTTCGACGCCATCTACATGGCCTGCACCAACCGGGCGCTCGTCAAGGGCGAACCGTACGAGCCGCGCCGCGTGATCATCGTCATTGGGGACGGCAATGACAACGCCAGCAAGAAAACTCTCGACCAGGTGATCGAGTTGGCGCAGCGCAACCTGGTGACCATCTACGGCCTGAGCACTATGGCGTTCGGCTTCAACGCTACGGGCGACTCGAACCTGCAGAGGCTGGCCGACGAGACTGGCGGGCGCATCGAGTACCCGCTGCAAAACCTCTACAAGGACGTGTCCGGCTTTCTTTCGACGCCATCCGACGAGGGCAATTACGCGCTCAAGGTGGGAACCGGCGGGTATGCCGCGGAGATCGCCAAGGGGATTGTGCAGTCCGTCGGCGGCATCGTCGGGGAGGTCACCACGCAGTACATCCTGCGGTATGTGCCCGATATCGGCAGCGGTACGGACGGCCGGCAGTTCCGCAATATCAGGGTAGCGGTGAACCTGCCGAACGTGAAAATCCGGTTCCGAAAGGGGTATTACCCCTATGCGCCATAGCGGTCCGGGAGCGGATGGCCGATAAGAAAGACGGATGAGGGCGGCGGCAAACCCGAACGTGGTTACGATGGGCGCGCGGCGGCGCGGGGAGTTCTCCGTGCTGCAACTGGCGTGGCCGGGGCGCGTTCTGCGCAACATAGGGGTACTGCTGCTCGATACCGGGGCGGACCGCCTCCATCTCCGGCTCACCGAAACCTTCGAAGAAGACGCGGATCTGGAGTATTTTGCCACGCTCGAAGCGGGCATTCGGGAAGCGGCGCGCGACATGGGTGCCGCGGCGTTCCGGCAATGGTGCGACGAGACGCTCTCTGGCGTCCTGCTGATCACGGATAGCCAGGCCGTGGAAGTGGATTCGTTCTCCAGGGTGCTCGAGCAACTCTTCGCGGAGCATGTCGAGCGTGTGGCGGTGCGGCCCTATGAAACGCACCTGCCGCTTTACGGGCTGCGGGTGGCGGCTACGAAATTCGGGGAGGACCGCCTGGTGGATGCGGAGCCCGAGGAATGGGTGCCTGTGGACGGCGCACGCCTGGAGGAAGGCATGTTCGTGGCGCACGTGGTGGGGCGCTCTATGGAACCGCGCATTCCGGACGGCAGCCTGAATGTTTTCCGCGCCCCGTTGGTGGGGTCGCGGCAGAACAAGATCGTGCTCGTCGAGCGGCCCAGCCGCTTCGAGGACGGCGCACCCTGCACGGTGAAGAAGTACACCAGCCGCAAGCGTTATACCGGCGAGGACGAGTGGGAGCACACAGCCGTGCGCCTCGAGCCGCTTAACCCCGAATTCCAGGCCTTCGACCTGGAACCCGGGGACAGGGTCATCGCGGAGTGGATCCGGACCCTCGAATGAGGCCTTTCCGTACGCGCCTGCTGGCGTGGTACGGGAGGCGCCGCCGGGATCTGCCCTGGCGCACGACGCTCGACCCCTACCGCATCTGGGTCTCCGAAATCATGCTCCAGCAGACCCGCGCGCAGACAGCCATCCCCTACTACCAACGCTTTCTGGAACGCTTTCCGACTGTCGAGTCCCTGGCTGCGGCATCGGAAGAGGGAGTGCTGGCCGCCTGGAGCGGTCTGGGCTACTATTCGCGCGCACGCAACCTGCACCTCGCCGCCAAGCAGGCCGCGGCGGGAGGCTTTCCCCGGGATTACGAAAGCATCCGGGCGCTTCCGGGCGTGGGGCCGTACACCGCCGCGGCGATCGCCAGCATCGCGTTTGGGCTCGCACACGCTGCGCTCGACGGCAACGTGATGCGGGTGATCGCGCGGCTGGAGGACGATGCCGCCGATCTATCGTCATCACGCACCCGGGAGCGGCTCCGGGGAATCGCGCAGGAACTGCTGGATCCACGGCGTCCAGGGGAGTTCAACCAGGCCATGATGGAATTGGGGGCCACGGTGTGCGTGCCCCGGGTACCCGACTGCGGCGCCTGTCCGGTGCGCAGCCAGTGCCGCGCGTACAGCCGCGGCACGGCTTCCCAGCTCCCGGTGAAGCTACGGAAGACAGAGCCGCAGCGCATTGAAGCGGAACTGGCTCTGGTTCGCCGGAGCGGACGGGTGCTGCTGTGGCAGCGGCTCGCGAGCGCCCGTCGGATGGGCGGCTTCTGGGAACTTCCCTCCCCGGAACAGCTTCCAGGCATGCGCCGCCTGGCGGTGGCAGGCGCGTTCCGCCATACCATCACCCATCACCACTACTTGTTTACCGTGATCGCCGCCTCCATAGCGCGAGCGCCACTCGAAATGCGCTGGTTCGGTACGGAGGATCTCGTTTCCATCCCGCTCAGCACCACTGCCCGCAAAGCCTTGGCCGTTGCGGGATGAATCCCGAACACGGCGGGCGCCATCTACCCTTCCACGGAGGGGTCTGATGGAGCGTAGCCGGAAGGTGTTCTGGGCCCAGATGGTGGTCATCGGAGCGGCGGTTCCGATACTGGTTTGGGCGCGTTCGGGAGGCGCGGAGCCCGGCCGCGCCGGCGTGCCCGGTGAGGGCAATTGCACGGGATGCCATCTGGGTACCGCGCTCAACGGCGGTTCCGGGAGCGTCACGGTGGCCTTTCCAGGCGCGATGCAGTACACCCCGGGAGTGACACAGCGCCTGACCGTCACGGTGAGCGACCCCGCACAGCGCCGCTTCGGTTTCCAACTCACCGCACGCCTGGCGGGCGACGCTACCCGGCAGGCCGGCAGCTTCGCCTCGATCGACAGCAATACCCAGGTGCTGTGCTCCACTAACCCGTTCATCGTGGAAGTCCTGCCGCCCTGCCCCGCCACCGCACCGTTGCAGTATGTCGACCATACCTCCGCCGCGTATCGCGAGGGCCGCTCGTCCTTCGAATTCGACTGGACTCCTCCCGCGACAGACGTGGGGCCGGTTACCATTTACGTTGCCGGCAACGCCGCCAACGGGAACGGGAACATCAGCGGCGACCACATCTATACCCGCAGCTTCACGTTGAATCCGGCGCAGGCGGGCGGCACAGCCCCTACCATCGCGAGCGCGGTGAACGGCGCCAGCTTCCAGCCCGTGATCAGCCCGGGGGCCTGGGTGAGCATTGGGGGTACCAACCTCGCCGCGGGCACCCGTTCCTGGCGGGCCGACGAAATCATAGACAACGTGCTGCCCACCGCGCTCGACGGCGTGAGTGTCACGATTAACGGCAAGCCGGCGGCGGTGGCATTCATCAGCCCCACGCAGCTCAATGTGCTGTCGCCGCCCGACACCGCGGCGGGGCCGGTGCCGGTGGTGGTAACCACGGCTTCGGGCACCAGCACCGCGTTCACCGTCCAGATGCAGGCGGTCGCCCCGGCCTTCTTTGTCTGGAATAACCGGTACGCCGTGGCAACCCGGCCGGACTTCAGCCTGGTGGGGCCGGTGGGGCTGTTCCCGGGCCTTACCACTACGCCGGCGCGTCCGGGGGATGTCATCGTGCTTTGGGGCACCGGTTTCGGCGCCACGGATCCCGCGGCGCCCGCCGGTCGTGCCGTGACCGGCCTCCACAACCTGGTGACGCCTCCCGCGGTGCGGATCGGCGGTCTTCCGGCGGAGTACCTGGGGGGCGCCCTGACGCCCGGGTCGGCCGGGCTGTACCAGATCGTCGTTCGGGTGCCGGAAGCGGTCCCTGAGGGCGATCTGGCGGTGGTGGCGGAGTTTCCGGGCGCAGCTTCGCCCTCAAATCTCTTCCTGACCGTGCAGCGCTGAGCCGGCCTGTGTTTCAATGGCGGGAGTGGAGCAATACGCGCTGGACCTGGCGCCCGCCCGCCGCACGTTTACCGTCACGGAGCTGAACGCCGCCATCCGGGGGGTGCTCGGCCGCGAGTTTGACGACGTCTGGGTATCGGGCGAGCTTTCGGGCGTGAAACTGGCGGCCAGCGGCCATTACTACTTCACCCTCAAGGAACGGGATTCGCAGATGCGCTGCGTGGCGTTCCGCTCCTCGCACCGCTACTGGAAGTTTAAACCCCAGGACGGCATGGCGGTGCTGGCGCGCGGCCGCATCGATGTCTACGAGGCGCGCGGCGAATATCAGTTGCTGGTGGAGAAGATCGAGCCGCAGGGCCGCGGTGCCCTGATGTTCGCCTTCGAGCAGCTCAAGAAGACGCTGGCTGCCGAGGGCCTGTTCGACGCCGCCCGCAAGCGGCCGCTGCCGCGTTTCCCGCGCCGCATCGGCCTGGTTACCTCACCCCGCGGGTCGGTAGTGCGGGACATGCTCAACATCCTGGAGCGCCGCTTCCCTGGGCTGCATATCCGCCTGTTCCCGGCCCTGGTCCAGGGGGATGGCGCGGTGGAGGAGGTGTGCCGGGGGATCGAGTGGTTCAGCGCTTCCAAGTGGGCCGAGGTGGTCATCGTGGCGCGTGGCGGCGGGTCGCTCGAAGACCTCTGGACTTTCAACGAGGAAGCTGTGGCGCGGGCCATTGCCGGGTGCTCGGTGCCGGTGGTTTCGGCGGTGGGGCATGAGACCGACGTGACCATCGCGGATTTCGTGGCGGATCTGCGTGCCCCCACGCCCTCCGCTGCGGCGGAGATGGTCGTCTGCACTCGGGAGGATCTCGACAGCCGCATCGACGGGCTGCGGCAAAAGTTGCTGCAATCCGCGCGTTACCGGTTCAGTATGTTGTGGCGGCGGATCGAGCAGCAGGGCATTCAGAAACCGCTGGGGCTGCTTCACAGGGCTATCGGGCGGAACCTGCAGCGCGTGGACGAGCTGGATTATCGCATGCGGGAGCGCTTGCGTGCGCACCTGGCCGAGAGTTTCCGGCGGAGACGGGACTTCGAGGAGCGAGTGCGCCGCTTCGATCCGCGGCCGCGCTTCGCCCTGGACCGGCGGCGGCGGGATGCTGCCCGGGCGGCGGCCGTCGAGATAATGCGGCTGCGCCTGGCGCGGCGGCGCGGGCGGCTCGATCAGCTCTCGGGCAAACTCTCCCAACTCAGCCCGTTGCGGATTCTGGATCGCGGTTATGCCATCGTCACCACCGCCGGGGGCGCCATCGTGAAGGACAGCGCCGAGGCGCCGCCCGGTTCCGGCATCAAAGTGAGGCTGGCCAGGGGACGGCTGGAGGCCGGGGTGACGCGCTCGGAACCTTGAGCCGCCTGGATCCCCCGGCGGGGGCGGCGCCGGACGCGCTATTCTGTAGGCAGGCCACGCGGCGGAGTTGCGGAACAAGCGCAAAGACAGCTAGAATCAATGCGTTTGCAAAATACCAGGAGGACTCATGGCAGTTGAGCAGAAGGTGAAGCAGATCATCGTCGAGCAACTCGGCGTTGACGAGAGCCAGGTTGACAGCAACGCGTCCTTTGTCGACGATCTGGGCGCCGATTCGCTGGATATCGTCGAGCTGGTCATGGCTTTTGAGGAAGCGTTTGAACTCGAAATCCCAGACGAGGATGCCGAGAAGATCATCACCGTGAAAGACGCCGTGGAATACATCGACGGCAAAGCAGCCAAGAAATAGCTTTCCCGGCGGTTTCCCCACCAGGAGAATCGATTGTCCCGTAGAGTTGTGGTTACAGGCGTCGGGTTGCTGACCCCGATCGGTATCGGCACGGATGAGACCTGGGCAGCGGTCCAGGCGGGCAAAAGCGGCATTGGTCCGATTACCGCGTTCGACGCCGCGGCTTTTTCCTGCCGGATCGCAGGAGAAGTGAAGGGGTTTGATCCCCAGAATTACATCGAGAAGAAAGAAGTCAAGAAGATGGGGCGCTTCATCCAGTTCGCCATCGCGGCGGCGGATTGCGCCCTGTGCACCTCGGGGTTCAAAGTGGCGCCGGAGGATGCCGAACGGACCGGCGTCTATATCGGGAGCGGAATCGGCGGTTTCGAGGTAATCGAGCGCGAGCACAAGAACCTGATGGAATTCGGGCCGCGCCGCATCTCGCCGTTTTTCATCCCTGCCACCATAGTCAACCTGGCATCCGGGTACGTATCCATCCGGACCGGCGCGAAGGGACCCAACTCCGCCACCGCCACGGCCTGCACCACCAGCGCGCACTGCGTTGGGGACTCCTTCAGGATCATCGAGCGCGGAGACGCCGACGCCATGATCTGCGGCGGGACGGAAGCCTGCATTACCCCCATGGGGATCGGTGGTTTCGCGGCTTTGCGCGCGCTTTCGACGCGCAATGACGAGCCGGGACGCGCCTCTCGCCCGTGGGACAAGGATCGCGACGGATTCGTGGTCGGGGAAGGTGCGGCGCTCCTGATCCTCGAAGAATTGGAAACGGCGCAGCGGCGCGGCGCGACGATCCTGGCCGAGATTGTGGGCTACGGGATGAGCGGCGACGCGTTCCACGTGACCGCTCCGTCTGAAGACGGCGACGGCGCCCTGCGGGTGATGCGCAACGCCATCCGGGATGCCGGGATCGAACCTTCTCAAGTGGACTATATCAACGCTCACGGGACATCCACTGAAGTCGGTGATCGCATTGAGACCAAAGCCATTAAGCGCTGCTTCGGCGACCATGCCTACAAGCTGGCTGTCAGTTCCACAAAATCCATGACCGGCCACCTGCTGGGCGGCGCCGGCGGACTGGAAGCGGGCCTTACCGTGCTGGCCATTCGCGACCAGGTGGCTCCCCCCACCATCAATTACGAAACTCCCGACCCGGAGTGCGACCTGGATTACGTGCCGAACCAAGCCCGTCCCATGAAGATCGAGTACGCGCTTTCGAACTCTTTCGGGTTCGGCGGCACCAACGGCGCGCTGGTTTTCAAACGCTTTCAACCGTAGCGGCGGGTGCCTGCCCGCCGCGCGGTTCGCGGGGTGCTCATGAAGATCGTCGTCTCGATCAAGCAGGTTCCCGCCCGCGACTCACTGCTGCGGGCAGGCCCCTCCGGCAACTGGATCCAGGACGCAGATCTCACCTGGGAGATCAACGAACCGGATGCCTACGCGCTCGAAGAGGGTCTCCAACTCAAGGAAAAACACGGTGGCGAAGTGGTGGTGCTGTGTGCGGGTCCGGCCCGCGCCGCGCAGACCATCCGGGAAGCCCTCGCCAAAGGGGCGGACCGCGCCATTCACATCGAGCTTGAGGAAACCGCCACGCTCGATCCGCTGGCGACCGCACGCCTGATGGCCAAGGCGCTCGAACCCGAGCGGCCCGACCTGGTGCTCACCGGCCTCCAATCCGACGATCTCGGCTACGGCCAGACCGGCGTGATCCTGGCCGAGTTGATGTCCCTCCCCCATGCCACCATCATTATGGAAGTGGAGAAGCAGGACGGCACGATCCGGGTGAAGCGGGAGCTCGAGAACGGCTGGTTCCAGCACATCGAGATGCCGCTACCCGCCCTGCTCACCATTCAATCCGGCATCAAAAAGCTGCGCTACGCCACCCTGATGGGTATCAAGAAGGCGAAGACGAAGGAGCTTCGGCGCGTCCCGGCCGCCGACTTGCGGGTGCCCGCCTCACGTTCCATCGAAATCGAACGGCTTTATATTCCGGAGCGCACCAAGCACACGCAGTTATTCGACGGCAGCCCCAGGGAGGCCGCCGCCCGTCTGGTGGAGAAGCTGAAATTCGAGGCGCGAGTGCTATGAGCATCCTGGTCTTCATGGAGCAGCGGGGCGGCGAATGGAACCGCCTCTCATGGGAGACCCTGGCCGCCGCCCAACAGTTCGGCCGGGAGCTGAACCTGCCGGTGAGCGCGGCGGTGCTCGGCGACGGCATCGGCGCGCTGGCCGGGGAACTGGCATCCCGCAACCTGGAGCGCGTGTGGGCGGTGGAGCACGAGCTCCTGAAGGACTACACCCCGGACGGCTACAGCCGGGTGGCGCAGCAGTTGGTGGTGCGCACCTCGGCGCGGCTGGCCGTCTTTCCCCACAGTTATCAGGTCCGCGATTTCCTCCCCAAACTCGCCACCGTAATGGAGCGGGTGGCGGTGAGCGATGTCGTAGGGCACCGGGTGGATCAAGGCGCCCTGGTGCTGGTTCGCCAGCTTTTCCAGGGCAAAATGAACGCCGATATCCGCTTTGCGGGCGAGCCTCCCTGGTTCGCCTCCATCCAAGCCGGCGCGTACCGGGCCGATGCGGTCGAGGCGGGGTCCGCGCCGGTCGAGATCTTCGCTCCGCAGCTCAGTGCCCTCGACATTCGCACCAGGCCGCTCGAGCTGTTTCGGGAGGCCCAGCGGGCGGTGGACCTGAGCGCCGCCGAAACCATCGTCTCGGTAGGGCGCGGCATCAAAGAGGCAGACAACCTCCCCATCGTGCGGGAACTCGCCGAAGCTCTGGGCGCGGAACTGGCAGCCTCCAGGCCGATCTGCGACGCCGGCTGGTTGCCGATGGAGCGGCAGGTGGGCAGCTCCGGCCAGACAGTGGCGCCGAAGATGTACGTCGCGGTGGGGATCTCCGGGGCCATCCAGCACCTTGTGGGGATGAAGGGGTCGAAAACCATCGTGGCCATTAATAAGGACCCCGAGGCGCCCATCTTCGAAGTGGCCGATTACGGCATTGTGGGCGACCTCTTCCAGGTGGTGCCCGCGCTTGTCGAGGAAATCAAGAAGGCGCGCGGCTGACTATGTCCCGCTGACTCGATAGCGTGACATGATCTCGATCGCAATCGCTACCTGGCGGGCCGCAGTGATCGGCCGTTGGACCGCTCGCATCGTGGGTACCCTGGTGGTTCTCTTCTTCTTCGCATTCGCCATCGGAGAAGGGCCTCCGTCCGTTTCTCGAATGACCGCCCAGGAACGTCTGTTCGGCTTAGGCGTGGTTACGATGCTCGTCGGCCTCGTTGTCGCCTGGTTCCGTGAAGGGTGGGGTGGGGCAGTTTCAGTGGCAGGCTGGCGCTTTCTAGCCCTCACCGCTCGGAGGGGACCCTGGAACATCCCGTTCCTGCTTCCGGCCGCGATCGGGTTGGTACATTTGTTCTGCTGGTTGAGGTTCCGGGGCCCGGCGCCGCCGGTGACACCGATGGATCCCGCGGTGCGGGCGCGCCCCCGCCCCCTGTTTCCAATCCTGGGAGTGGCCTTGGCGGGACTTGTGTGGCACGCAACCCTGACCACGGTGTCCCGGCGGGCGCTTTCCCTGCCCGGCGCACCGAAGCCGGTCGGGCTGGACCTCAGGCCGAGCGCTCACGGGGTGAAGTGAAAGCGCCGGAGCGCCATTTTGGGGCTCCGGTCCCAACGCGGCACCGCCAAGTGGAACCGCACAGTGGCATGATCGAACTCCCGCAACGCCGATGCCGAGGGTATGCGGAAGACGACGGTGGCCGCGAGGGGCTCCCTTCCCAGAGAGGCGGAAGGCCCGTCGGGCGCCCGCCTGTCGCTGAGTACCAGTTCGACTTTCACGGTGTCAGGCCTGGGCTCCTCCACGCGGAACGCCAGACGGATCTCGCGGCAGCAGCGCATGTCGATGGGCCGCCCGAAATCCTGGTGAGCCTCCATTACCAGGGGGCTGCGGTCCGTAGTGCGGAAGGTACTGACAGCCGTGTCGCCGCGGGTTACGTGCCATTGTCGCGGGGGCCGGACGGTGGCCCTCTGGAATGAGTAGAAGCCGGAAAATGGGATGCCAGTGGAGAGCGGTGGTCCGGCGGTGAGCAGGGCACTACGCGGCGCCGGCGGCGGCGCCACCAGCAGCGTGTAGCGTTCCACTTCGGGCCATAGCATTACGGCCGGATACGATTCGCCGATCTCCACGGGCTGCACCTGCTGTCCGAAGGGGGCGTGGAGTTCGGCCGCCTCCGGCGTCTCCCCTTGGTTGGCATAACCGGGGACCCCTCCACTAAAAAGCGATCTGAGCATGGCCGCCAGGCCGCCGGCTCCTTCGCCCGGAGCCAGGTAAGGCGTCAGCCCGCCGGCGGAAAACACCAACCCGAGCATGAACGCGGGCACTACGCGCAGCTTTATTGGGCGGGCACGGTTGAGCGGCCACACGTTCCGGCTGGTGAGCAGCCACGTGGTCAGGACAGCCGCAACCGGGAGTGCGATGGCGGCGCCGCGCCAGTCTCCGGCCAGGATGACGGCGGCCCCGAATTCGAGAGCGGCTGCGGTGGCCGTGGGCGGGAGCCTCCCCTGGTCCGCCGCGTCGCCGGGGGCGCGGCGCAGCAGCAGCGACCTCGTTCCCACAGCGGCCAGCGCCATAGTGAGCGCGGCGGCCCAGGGGGAATTGTAGCGGTAGAAGAGCACCACTGCCGGAAACCAACTCGCCGCGCAGCCCGTACCCACCGCGATGTCCGCCGCATTTCGCCCGCCTCCCAGAGGGCTGTCGATCACCCTGCAAGCCATGTAGACTGCCGCGGCTGTGATGAGGAACACCGGGATGGTCGCCAGGCTCGCCAGCTTCCAGATTTCCAGGAACGTGAGTGCTCTTACGGGCACAGGGCACAACAGCGCCGTCGAGAAGATCCCGACTGCAAACCCGGCCGATACCGGCCACCATTCGGCCAGCGGCCAGGGCTCCGACTCCTCGAGCAGGCAGAGCGCGTGGTCGGCCGCCATGGCGAATTTGACACCCGCGGTGGCGATTTAGTTCCGCGGCCTTCTTCTGCCAAAATCGGGATATGCTGACTATCCAGATCTTCGGTGTCAGGAATTCGCACGCCACCCGCGCCGCCGAGCGGTTCTTCAAAGAACGCCGCGTGCCTATTCAGTCGGTGGACCTGAAGAAGAAGCCCATGTCCCCCGGCGAAATCCGTAGATTCGTCCAGCGCTTCGGCTTATCGGGGCTGCTCGACACCGAAAGCAACGCGTACATCGATGCCGGCATGAAGTACCTGAAACTCTCGGATTCGGAAATTCTCGGCCGCATCGAGCGCGACCCGCAATTGCTCCGGCTGCCGCTGATTCGTGCCGCCAACCGGCTCAGCATCGGTCACGACGAGGAATCCTGGAAAGACATGCTCGCCGCTCCTGCCCGCTGAATCTGGATGATCCGCCGGCGTAAAAGTTATCATGGAGGAATGTCGCACTCACCCCAGCCTGGTAACATCGCGTGGCTCGACCTGACCGTTCCGGAGGCTGAGGCCATCCGCGATTTCTATCACGCCGTCGCAGGCTGGCAGGCCGAATCCGTGGAAATGGGTGGCTACAACGATTACGCCATGGGCCCGGCCGGGGGCGAGCCGGTGGCGGGCATCTGTCACAAACGTGGCCCGAACGCCGGGCTACCTTCCGCGTGGCTGGTCTATATCACGGTGCCGGACCTCGATATGGCGCTCGAAAGCTGCCGTCAGTTCGGCGGCAAGGTGCTCTCGGAATCCCGCGGGGCCGGCGCGCAAGGGCTGTACGCCGTGATCGAGGATCCCGCCGGCGCGGTCTGCGCCCTTTTTCAACCACGGTCCGCTGAGGGTTAGAGTCGCCGCATTCCCGTTTCTGTGGAACAATATTGCTTTACTCCTATGCGTCTACGCGTGCTCGGAATCGTGCTGGCCGGGGGGAAAGGGACCCGGCTCTATCCGTTGACGAAAGAACGCGCCAAACCCGCCGTGCCCTTTGGCGGCAAGTATCGCATCATCGACTTCGTGCTCAGCAATTTCATCAACTCCGGGATCTACTCGGTGTATGTGCTCACGCAGTTTAAGAGCCAGTCTCTGCTGCAGCACCTGAGCGAAGCGTGGCAGTTCGGCCCACTGCTTAAAACGCAATTTGTCATCCCCGTTCCGGCGCAGATGCGGTCCGTTGGGGAGACCTGGTACCAGGGCACAGCCGACGCCATTTTCCAGAACATCAACCTGGTGGAACAGGCGGACCCGCATGTGGTGGCCATCTTCGGAGGCGACCACATCTACCGCATGAACATCACCAGCATGATCGAGTACCACCAGCTTCAGAGCGCCGAGGTAACGGTGGCGGCTATCCCGGTGGACAAGCGCTACGCGCGGGAGTTCGGGGTCATCGAAACGGCGCCGGACGGCCGCGTGATCGCCTTCCACGAGAAGCGTGCCGACGCCCCCACCATCCCGGGGGATCCCAACCGAGTGTACGCGTCCATGGGGAATTATGTGTTCTCCACCCGAACGCTGGTACGCGAGTTGCACCGTGACGCCGAGGAAGAGGCCAGCTCGCACGATTTCGGGCGCGACATCCTGCCGCGGCTGGTAGGCCGCGCGGAAATGTACGCCTACGATTTCAAGACCAATGTGATTCCGGGCGAGCCCTACGATTACGAGCCCTACTGGCGCGACGTGGGGACCATCGACGCCTTCTACGAAGCCAACATGGACCTGCGCGCGGTCATCCCGGCATTGAATCTGTATAACCGGGAGTGGCCGCTGCGCAGCGCCAGTTACCCGGACCCGCCGGCCAAGTTCACCTTCGACGACGAGAACCGGCGCGGGCAGGCGATCGATTCCATCGTCTCCGGCGGGTGCATCGTCTCGGGTGGAGTGGTCCGGAAAACAGTGCTCTTCCGCGGGGTGCGGGTGCATGCCGGCGCGCTGGTGGAGGATTCCGTGATCCTCGACAACTGCGACATCGGCAGGCGCTCCAAGGTCCGCCGTGCGATTCTCGACAAGAACGTGCGCTTGCCGGAAGGCACTCAGATCGGCTACGACCTGGAGCAGGACCGCAAGCTCTACCACGTCACCGAGAGCGGCATCGTGGTGGTGGAGGGCGACCGTTCGAGCGTGCAGGTAGGATCGCTGGTCGTCTAAGCGCCTGGTTTGGGCGGCGGGAAGGCCGCCGGTGCCGCCGCGCTGAGCGCCAGCGCCGCCCCAATCGCCACCAGGCAGCCGATCACGTTGTACCAGAGGAAAGAGATGCCGGTCAGGGAAAAGGCCGCGAGAATGGCCGCTTCGCCCGCCAGCATCCCCGCGAATGCCGCATTCCCGCCCACGCGCTTGAAGAAGAAGGCAAGCACGAAGACCCCCAGCAACGTACCGTAGAACAGCGATCCGACGATGTTCACGGCCTCGATGAGCGAGCCCAGTCCTTTAGCCCAACCCGCGAAGGCCACGGCATAAAGTCCCCAAAACGCGGTCAGCAGACGCGAGGCCGTAAGGTAATGGCGGTCCGTAGCGTCCCGGCGCACGTGCCGGCGATAAATGTCGATCACGGAGACCGTGGCCAGGGAATTGACCTCTCCCGAAATGGAAGACATCGCCGCGGCGAAGATCACCGCGATCACTAATCCCACGATACCCGCCGGAACATAGCGCGTGACGAACGACAGGAAGATGTAGTTGGTGTCGTGGAAATTTTTCTCGCCGGTGGCGCGCTCCACCATCAGGGCGCCCTGGCGACGCGCACTATCCAGGTCCTTTTGGGCAGCGCGATACGCGGCTTCGCTGGCGGTATAGCGGGCGGCGTCGCCGCGGTGGCGCGCCTCCACCAGCCCCAGCGCGGCCTCGCGCCGCCGCTCGAAGGCCGCCTGGTAACGGGCTTCGAGCGGTTCGTACTGCACCCGGTACTCGGGTCCCTGGATGCTTCGCAGGCCGGCTTGGTGGAACAGCAGCGGCGGCTGGGTGAACAGATAGAAGACGAACACCATGGCCCCGATGAAGAGAATGAAGAACTGCATCGGGACCTTGGCCATGGCGTTGAACAGCAGCCCCAGCTTGCTCTGGGCGATGGACCGTCCCGTCAGGTAGCGCTGCACCTGCGACTGGTCGCAGCCGAAGTAGGAGAGCGCCAGGAAGCCACCGCCGATCAAGCCGCTCCAGAGGTTATAGTTGCCGAGGTCGAAGGTGAGGTCCACGGCATTGAGCCGTCCCGCAGAGCCGGCCAGGTACATGGCATCCAGCAGGCTCACGCCCTGGGGTAGCAGCGCAATCACCGTCACCAGCGATACCACCAAACCGAAGAAGATGATAAGCATCTGCTGCACGTCGGTCCAGGTAACGCTCTTGATGCCGCCCAACACGGTGTAGATGATGACGCTGAAGCCCATGATCATGGTGGTGACCCGGTCGCTCCAGCCCAGGATCACGGAAAGAACCAGCGCCGGGGCGTAAATAGTGAGCCCCACGGAGAGGCCCCGCTGGAGCAGAAAGACCACGCTTGCTAGCGCGCGGGTCTTGGGGTCGAAGCGGTTCTCCAGGTACTCGTAGGCGGTGTAGACCCTGGCGCGATGGAAGATGGGGACGGCCGTGGCGGAGAGGATCACCATGGCGATCGGCAGGCCGAAGTAGAACTGTACGAAGCGCATGCCGTCCACGTATGCCTGCCCTGTGGTAGAGATGAACGTGATGGCGGAGGCCTGGGTGGCCATGATGGAGAGTGCCATGGCGTACCACGGCATGGTCTTGCCGGCCAGGAGATAGCTCTCCATGGTGTTGCTGCCACGGCCGCGCCACAGACCGTAGAGCACAATCACCAGGAGGGAGGCGGCCAGAACGGCCCAATCGAGGGGTCTCATGAGAACCAGCGCGTGAACCAGTAGAACAGGGCTATGACCACTGCCAGGTAGACGATTACCGTGAGGTAGACACGCGGCCACGTGCCCAGAAAGGGCGGCGGCTCGTCCGGAAGCTCGCCCCGGTCAGCGTTCATAGCTGCGAGTGTAGCATGGGCGGCGGCCGCGCCCCCTTCAGGCCAGGAGGTCGGCCCGAAGGACCGTTACCGCCTGGCCGGCGAGGATCACGCGATGGTTTTGAAGACGCGCTCGGACGATTCCTCCGCGCTTAGAGGCCTGGTAGGCGGTCATGGCGGTCTTGCCGAGCTTTGCACCCCAGTATGGCGCCAGAGCGCAGTGGGCGGAGCCGGTTACCGGGTCTTCATCGATTCCCGAGGCCGGTGCGAAAAAGCGGGAGAGGAAGTCGTGTTCCGGCTCGTCCGACCGGCTGGTTACAATCACTCCCCGTACCGGAAGTTGTGCCAGGGCGGCCATGTCCGGCTTCAAATTACGGAGGATCTCCGGCGATTCCAACTCCACCAGAAGATCGAAAGCACTGCGGCCCGTGTAGACAACCCCGGTCCCTAGCGCTCGCTCCAGCCCATCCGGCGCCGGCACGGGTTCAGCGGGAGTGGCGGGGAAATCCAGTTCAATCCAGGCACCCTCTTTTTCGGCTAACAGAAGGCCGCTGCGAGTATGAAAACGGGCTTGCTCGCCGGCGGCCAGGCGGTGCTCCTCCCAGAGGACGTGGGCGGCCGCCAGGGTGGCGTGTCCGCACAGGTCGACCTCAACCGCCGGGGTGAACCAGCGCAGGCTGTAACCGCCGGGGCACGGGACCAGAAACGCCGTCTCGGAGAGATTCATTTCCGCCGCGACGTTTTGCATCCAGGCCTCTTCGGCCGGTTTGTCGAGCACGCAGACCGCGGCGGGGTTCCCCGAGAAGCAGCGCGTGGTGAATGCGTCCACTTGGCTGATGCGGGTGGTCATGGTTTCCAGTGTACGTTACGGTGGCGCCAGGAACCGGAGGTGGCCAGCGGACGTCCGTATAGGTTGGTAACGTACCGTCGGCGCCGGCCGCGGGAGTACGCCGGATTATAATAACTTAGTCAGGGATGCAGCCCAATCTGGAACATGAACAGCACAGCGGCTTGATGAAGAGCGCATTCGCGTGGGTTCGCGATCTGGCATTCTCCGTGGTGCTGGCGATCATCCTGATCGTCTTCATCTACCAGCCGGTGAAAGTGGAAGGCACCAGCATGATGCCCGCCCTCACCGACCAGGAACGCATTTTCATCAACAAGTTCACCTACCGGTTTGGAATCGGCAGCATCGACCGCGGCGACATGGTGGTCTTCTGGTACCCGGAGGACCCGTCCAAGTCGTACATCAAGCGGGTGATTGGGATCCCGGGAGACACCATCGAGATCGACAGGGGCGATGTGCTGCTGAACGGCAAGCGCCTGGAAGAAGACTACGTGCCCGAGGAGTACCGGGACCGCCAATCCTACCCTCCGCGGCTTGTGCCGCCCCATAGCTATTTTGTCCTGGGTGACCACCGCACCTCGTCTAACGACAGCCGCGCGTGGGGCTTTGTGGACCGCAAGTTTATCTACGGAAAGGCCGTTTTCGTCTACTGGCCGCTCGAAAAGATGGGCCGCCTGCGGTAGGCTACCGCCGCACGATGGCCGCGTCGCGCAGCCGGGCAAGCTGCCGCCGCGCCACGTCGGCCCAGGCGGTGGTGCCGTCCAGCTTCAGATACGCCTTCCAGTGGCGCAGGGCGCGCAGCGGGTCGCCGCGTTTTTCGCACAGCAGGGCGACGTTGAAATGCGCGTCGGCATAATGCGGGTTCAACTCCAGCGCGCGTAAATAATGCTCCTCGGCCTTCTCCGCGTTGCCCATCTCGTCGTGAAGATTTCCCAGGTTGAAGTGCGCCAGAGCGTAGCGCGGGTCCACCGTCACGGCGCGGGTGTAGAGCTGCTCGGCCTCTTTGAGCCGCTTGAGCCTGTAATGGATAGTGCCCAGGTTGAGCAGGGCTCCGGCGGCGCCGGGATTTAGTTCCGCGGCCTTGGTGTAGGCTTCGATAGCCTGCTGGATGGGCGCTCCGGTCTCCTCAAACGCCAGCCCCTTCTGGAACCAGGCCTCCGCTTCCGCCAGCTTGGCGCGGGGATCGCTTTCCGGCCGCGGCCGGAGCGTCGCCAGATTCCCGATCTCTGCGGTATCGAAGTTGAACAGAAGTTGACCGGTGACCGCCTCCATCTTCTCGCCCGCGATCTGTACCGCCACAACGCGGCCGTTTGAGACGACCTTTAGCTCCGCCAATGGGTGTTGAATGCCCGACAGTTTCTGCTTGAGGGATGCCACAGCGCGTCCGATGCGCCCCATCGGGACACCGTTTTCCCGCAGCTTCTGCACGGTGCGCATCGCGATCAGGTCGGAAAAGGTGTAGGTATCGACCTGGGGAATCAGGCCCTGCCGCTCCCAGCCGCGAAGCTGCTGTTCGGTGACGCCCAGCATGCGCCGGACGTCTGCACGAGAGTATTCCTGATTCGGTACGTTATCGTGCACGCGAGCATTTTACCATGTGATCGCCGCCTCGACCGCCTAATACGGCCACATGGGCTGAGTGAAGAGTCCGCCATCGACCCAGATGGTCTGGCCGGTGATGAAGTCTGCCTGGGGACCGGCGAGGAATGCCACCGCGCGGCCGATATCGACAGGCATCCCGACGCGGCCCAGAGGTGTTACCCCCGCCCACGTTGCATTGTAGTCGCCGGTTTCCTGCTTGGTGCGCTCGATTTCGACCGCGCCGGGCGCCACGCAGTTGACGGTGATCCGGTATTTCCCCAACTCCACGGCCGCCACCCGGGTCAACATTTCCAGGCCGCCCTTGCTGGCTGTGTAGTCCACCAGATTGGGAAATGGTACCTTGTTCGACCCCGACCCGATGTTGACAATGCGGCCGCCGGCGTTGTCTTTCATATGGCGCGCGGCGCGCTGGGTACACATGAAACTGCCCTTGAGGTTGGTATCGAGGGTGCGGTCCCACTCCGCCTCCTCGAGTTCCAGCAGCGGTTTCCAGGTCTGCACCCCGGCGTTGTTCACCAGGATATCGAGTCGCGGGAAGCGGGCCAGCACCTCCGTGAACATGCGGTCCACGTCGGCTGACCGGCCGACATTGGCCTGCACCGCGAACGCCTGGCGTCCCAGTGAGCGAATCTCCTCCACCGTGGCTTCGGCGCCCGGACCGTCGGAATGGTAGTTCACGGCCACGTCGCAGCCGCAACGGGCCAACTCCAGCGCGATACCTTTACCGACGCCCTTACTGGCGCCGGTGACGAGGGCGGTGCGGGCTTCAAGAGGCAGTGGCATCACTGCAATTCTATCCCAGCGCCGCCCCTTCCAGCGGTATTACCACTTCAGGTTGAGCGCCAGCTTCAGGAAACGCGGCAGGTTGCGCTGCGTCGGGTTGAGCCGCCCGAACTGCGCATTCGTGACATCCACCGAAGCGATGTCCGCGTACCACGGATGGTTCATCGCGTTGACCATCTCGAAGCGGAACTGCAACCGAAGCCGCTCGTGGATGTGGAACATCTTCGTGAGCGAGGCATCCCAGTTGTTGGATGCCGGTACGCGCACGTCGCTGAAGCGAGTGGGGAAATCGCGCAGCGTGAAAGAGTCCTGCTTGGCTACGCGCTTGCCGCTCGCATCGTTCCAGAGCGAGGCGTCGAACCACTGGGCCAGGCTCTGCTCGCTCGAGGAGAGCTTAGCGCTGCCGGACCGCACCTGCGCGGCATTCGGGTAGTCCAACGCCCAGCCCACCATGTAGCTGATGTTCCAGTTCAATTCCCAGCCCCCGATAATGTGGTTGGCCAGTTTGGGGATATTTGACCCGATTGCCTTGCCGGAGCCGAACGGCAGTTCCCAGACACCCGCGAGGCTGAACTTTTGCGGGGTATCGATCTGGCTCGCCGGCCGCTTTTCGAGCGGTGTGGCCGAGGGGTCCGAGAGGACCAGGTCCTGGGCATTCAACATGCTGACCTGCTCCAGGGTTTTCGACACCGTGTAGCTGGCCAGGAAGGTGAGCCCGTTCGCGAATCGCCGGGTGACCTTAGCCTGGAGCGCATCGTAACGCTGCTTCCCGATCGGAAGGTTCTTCAGGCTCACGCTGCTGAACTGCGGGAAAGTGGTCAGCAGGGTAGAGCGAGCTATTGTGGCGCCGTTCAGTGCGGCGTTGTTGGGGATCAACCCGGCCATCGGGTTGGCGACTTTTTCGTTGTACCAGGCCGTGTCGATGGTCCCTGAAGCGGTGCGGCGGTTGAGCGCCGATGCGAATATGGCGTTTGGGTTGCCGTCAATTGGCAGCTTGCGGGTCTGATTCCCCACGTACCCCACTTCCACCAGGATGTTGCCGGGTAGTTCGCGCTGGATGTCGAAGGAGTACTGGTGGGAGTACGGCAGCGGCCGGTCCAGCCAGTTCACGGTGATGCCCTGCCCCAGGAAACTGGCCGCGCCCGCACTGCTGCCTGTGGCCGCCAGCAATTGTCCATTCGGGAGCAGAGCGAAAGCATTCGCGAAAGTGACAGCCGGGGTGAGATTATCCGTTGTGGTGATCGCGTTGGTGGTCTGGCTGAACCCCTGGTTCGAGCCAGTCTCGTTCTGGCCCAGGTAGTAGAGTCCGTAGCCTCCGCGCAGCACCCACTTGGGCCGCACCCGCCATGCCACGCCGATACGCGGCTGAAGGTTGTTTTTGTCGGAAACGAACGAGGTGCGAGGCTGGCCGTCCTTGTTGGCGAACAGCATGGCGCCCTTAAGACCCAGGCCCGCCGCCTGCGCGGCGATGGGGCTCGCGGCGTTCAAATCCAACCCCCGCACCATGCGGTCGTAGCGCTCCACGTTGGGGCTCTCATAATCCCACCGCAGCCCGAGATTGAGGGTCAGATTCGGGGTGAGCTTCCAATCGTCGTTGAGATAGAGAGCGTAATAGTGGTGCCGCCAGGCGGGGTCAATGTTCCGATCCACCGATGCCGAGGTCGGGTAACCCAGCAGCATGCCGGCCAGTTCGTTACCCGAGGTGGCATCGGCTTTGGAAGCCAGGGCCTGTGTCCAGGACTTCGTGAAGCTGTAGACGCCACTGGCCATCCCGGGATTCTGGACGTTATCGTTATACCGCCGCAACTCCACCCCGTACTTGAGGAAGTGCGACCCCACTACCTGGCCGAAGTTCGGCTGGATGCTGTAGGTGTCATCGGTCCCGTAGTTCAGCAGCCGGTCGCTGCCGATAGCCTGGTAGGAGTCCAGGTTGATGCGCGGGAACTGCAGTTTGGTGAACTGCGAAACGAGGCTGGAGGCGAAGCCGAGGTTGGCGGGATTGAAGCCGGCTCCAAAGCTGTTGCCGGTGGTTTCCTCCCAGCGGCTGAGGCCCGCCCGAAGATCGAAGGTCATGCGCGCGGAGAGGGTGGAGGTCCAGTTCACCGTCCAGTTACGGCCGTTTCGGATAAGCGGCGCGTTGCCGGTGGGCTCGGCGACGTTCGACCCGTCCCACACCAGCCCCCGGAACTCCTGGAACGGGTTCTGCCCGTAGCGGAAGAAGAAGGTGTTGCGGGAGTTGATGATGTAATCCGCGCGGCCGATCCATTGGTCCATGTCGGCGACCCAGCGCGACGGGTAGATGTAGTTGTTCACGTGAGCGAATCCCGAGCCAGCCGAGGTGGGCGCCGGATAATACTGCAGAATCGCTTTGGCTACCGGGCTGATGCGCGCCGAGGGGATGACGTTGCCGGTGAATGGCTGGCGGCTGCCGTCCGCCACTGTGGTCAGCGGATCGTAGATCACCACTTGCTGGTTCTGGGCGTTGCGCAGGGTGGAGAAGTCGCCGTTGCGCCATTCCATCAGGGGCATGGTGCTCACACCGGGATCTGCCGAGCGCTGCCGCAGACCCTCGTAAGAGATCAGCCAGAACAGGCGGTTGCGGCCGTCAATCACCTTGGGGATGTAAATCGGCCCGCTGGCCTGCAGCCCGAAGTTGTTAATCCGCATCGGGGGCTTCGCCTTGCCGGCGCTGTTCAACTCGCTTTGGTTGGCGTTGAGCTTCTCGTTCTGGAAGTACTCAAACGCGTTGCCGTGGAACTCGTTGCCGCCGCCTTTCGTGACGATGGTGACCACGCCTCCGCCCGTGCGACCGTATTGAGAATCATAGGTGTTGGTCAACACCTTGAACTCCTGCACCGATTCCATGGTGGGAACGTGAATCACGTTGCGGCCGGCGCGCACGTTGCTGACGCCATCGAGCAGTACATCGTTCTCCTGGCTGCGCCCGCCGTTGATGGACATCCCGGAGGTGCCGCCGATATCGAAAGAGCGCAGGTAACGCCAGGTGCCGGTCTTCACCACGCCCGGTGCCGACCAGGCGATCTGGAACGGATTGCGTCCCTGGGTGGGCAGGTTGGCGATCATCTCGGTCGAGAGGGTCTGGCTGCGGCTGGCGGTCTCTGTCTGCAATGTGGAGACGACGTCGGATACTGTGACGCTCTCGGCGAGGGTGCCGATTTCCAGCGTAATATCCAGCCGTGGCTTGTCCTGCGATTGGAGTACGATGCTTTCCCGCACGAACTTCTTGAACCCGTCGCGTTCCACGGTGAGCACGTAAGAGCCGGGCTGAAGGTAGGGGCTGACAAAGTTGCCTATGTCGTTGCTCGTCACGGACGCCGTCGCGTTCGTGGCGGTATTGCGCACCCGGACGGTGGCGCCGGCGACGGGCGCTCCGCTGGGGTCGGTCACCAGTCCGGTGATCGTGGCGCGAACATCCTGGCTGTAGAGTGGGCAGAGACTTGAGAACACGAAGAGCAGCAGGGCCGCGCGGGCCCGCGTAAAGCGAAACATAGGACCTCCGAGTCGCATATTGCCGCGACACGGAGCCGGTGTCAAGCTCTAATTTCAGTTTCCGCGTAAACTTTTCACATTTTTAACGAAACCAGCCCGGACCCACGTTTAGGTTACGGATTATGGAATCCGGGATCGTGAAATATAGAAGAAAGCCGATCACTCCATGGGCCACGCCGAGGAAATACAAGTTCCGATATTTCAGGTAAATGCAAGCAGAGGCATAGCCCGCCAGAAGCGTCACAAGCATGAGGGGCGGGTTTGGCAGGTGGGCGCCCGCAAAGAGCGCCGCCGAGAACGCGGGAACCTGGCGTTCCGGTGCAAAGGCGGCAAGGCGGTTCACAAAGTAGCTGTTCAGTAGATATTGTTGGAAGAGCCCCCATGGGCAGTACGCAATTACGGAGAGCAAACCCTGGTCGAAACTGATCGGTTTGATCGTCCGGCAGAGAATGCCCGTCCCGAGAAGCGTCAGCACGATCAGGACGAGGGCGGGCAGAACATCACGGGCGCACTGGCGGAAGTTGGCCCGTTGGAAACCCAGGGTCTCGGCCCGCTCCTGGTGCAGCCGGTGCGAGGCTAGCACGAGTGCCAGCATAGGAACCCATGAGTACGGAGCCTGATACCGCAGCCACCAGATGTAAGACATGATGAGGACGAAGACGGCCAGCGGTTCCACTGCCCGCAACCAACGGGGTGTGGCGAACTGGGGCACAATGCCCAACGTCTGGGTTCCCATGGGGCTCCCTCAAAGAAAAAAGTGCTTGACCGCGTTGACGGTCGCGTGAACGCCTGCCGAAGAAAGCACGCTGCCTGCCATCTCGAAGACCTTTCCAAACCCGAAACCGGCTACAGCCGCTAGAATCGCGTAGCGCCAGTTCAGGAGGGAGCCGTTGTTCAGGTGTGCCAGTCCGAACACCGCGGCCGAGAGTGCCAGCACGGCGTTAGTGAACCCGAAGCGCAGCATGAGCAGGTTCTGCACGAGGGAACGGAACAGGATCTCCTCTGGCAGTGCCGTGGCGACGAAGATGAGCGCGTAACGGGCCGCCATTGGACCGGGGTGCGGGTGGGGCGGGAGGTGCGGTTGGTTGACGAACCCGAGCGGGACCGCCAGCAGGTAGAGCACCGGCGCGAGCAGCAGGAATCCGGCCGCCGGGATTGCGTAGTCCCGGGCGCGCCGCGGCAGGTTGTACTTCATTCCCGGCAGCGCGCGGAAACCTGCGAAGAGCACCAGCGCCAGTAGGATCGCGACCCCGTAAGCCACACTGTGGAGATATCCCTGCGCCGCTTTGGGTACCAGGCTTGCGCCGGCGGCGAACTCGAGCGGCAGCCAGAGCAGGGCGATGGCGGCGAAATCGAGCCAGCCCGGGCGGCCCTTCACGGGACCTGGACCGGCGGCCCAGGCGCACAGCGTTGGCGCGAAGGTATAGGCGAGCATCGCCAGCGCCAGGGGCAGGCTGGCGGCTCCGGCCGTCGCGGCGGCGAGGCAGAAAACCGTTGTCAGCAACCCGGGCGTCGCAAACACCAGGGCCGGGCGGCGTGCCAGCGCGCCCCGCAGCGCCTGCTTCAGGGAATCCGAGAGGAGCGTGAGGATGGCTCCCAGGAACAGTGCCAGCACGACGATCTGCATTCGCCAATAGAGTTACAGGGACCCAGGGCGGGATGCAACCGGCCCACGCGCGTGCTGTGCCCGCACGTACACGCCCTGGCAAGAGCGGCCGTTCGCCGGCTTGTGCTAGGATAAAAAACGACCCCAATTCCGCCGGAGAGGTGGCTGAGTGGTCGAAAGCAGCGGTTTGCTAAACCGTCGTAGGGTTAACGCTCTACCGGGGGTTCGAATCCCCCCCTCTCCGCCATCCTAATCAGATCAATCACGCGTCTCCAAAGGCTCTACGCCATTAATGGGGGCACCCCCACCACTGAAGCAAATTCAAGAACACATCACTATAACCCTCAACCTGTAGTTCTGGAAATTGCGGAAGCCGTATGCCTGGCGTTGCAGGAGTTCCATTTTGGTGTGGAA
>DATMYF010000181.1:0-39856 GCA_035561075.1 Bryobacteraceae bacterium | reverse complement strand
TCAAGGTCCACCCCGAAACCCGGGGCGCAGGGCAGTTGAAGGCAGCCGTTCTGCAGCCGGGGAGTCTCCCGCAGAAGCTCGCGACACAACCGCCAGTCCGCTTCCGAGCCGATCGTCTCCAGCCGGTAGAAGTTGGGAATGGATGCGGCGAACTGAAGATTGATCATCGTCGCGACCGGTCCGTTCGGGTTATGCGGCGCCATCCCGATATACTGGGCCTCCGCCAATGCCGCGATTTTTTTCATTCCCGTGATGCCGCCGCAATTCACAACGTCGCACTGCAGAATATCCACCGCGTGCCGTTCCAGAAACTCCCGCACCCCGTGCAGCGTCGCCCAACGTTCTCCTCCGGCGATCGGGATGGAGGTGGATTGTTCGACCCGCGACCACACCTCCACGTTTTCCGGCGGTACCGGCTCTTCGAGGAACATCAGGTTCAAGTCTTCGAGTTCCTTGCATAGCCTGATGGCGTTCTTCAGGTTAAGCCTTCCATGGCAATCGACGGCGATCCCGAGGTCCGGCCCTCCTGCCTCCCGCGCGACGGCGATGAACTCACGAATACGGGAAAACGTGGACGGATTGAGGTATTCGGTCTCCTTCCAACAGGAATCAACGCTGCCGCCATTTCCGGAGTAGGCTATGCCCACGCCGCGGCCGTTATAGAAGAGCGGCAGGGTGGTCTTGATTGCCTGGTAGCCGCTCCGGACGCAGGCCTTCACGTTCTCCGCGAACTCCGCCGGAGTGCGCCCGCCAGGGCAATGACAGTAGACCGGGACCAGGCGCCGGGTCGGCCCGCCCAGCAACTTATGAACGGGCATCCGGCAGAGCTTGCCGAGTATGTCCCACAGGGCGCAGTCGACCGCGCTGATGGCCGAGCAGTGCATCGGCCCGCCCACCCAGAACGAATCCCGGTACATCCTCTCCCAGTGGTTCTCGATCTCCGTAGGGTCCTTGCCTATTAAGTACGTTTTCAACTGGAGGATCGACTGTTCGACCGTCAGGGTATTGCGCTTCATCACGGTTTCCGAAATGCCGGTGATTGCCTCGTCGGTTTCCACCGTGAGCAGAATGCAGTTCCGGAAATCGAGATGCACGAGCCGCGTTCGAATATCCGTGATCCTCATGTGCCAGCCGTTCCTCCGCCCGAATGAGAATATCAGCGGCGCAGCCCCAAGTCGAATTGATTCCTTCGACCGCTCCCATCTAATCGTGATATGAGTAAACGGACAATCTTATGGATTTTCGCGCGTTGGAAATGTTCGTTGCCGTCGCCGATAACTCCAGCTTCACTTTGGCCGGCCAGCAACTGCATGTCTCCCAGTCAGCCATTAGCCGCAAGATCCGGCTTCTTGAAGAAGAACTGGGGCAGGGCCTTTTCAACCGCGTGGGCAAACGCATTTGCCTCACCGAGGCCGGTAATCGGATGCTGCGCCATGCCCGCAGGGTGTTTCAGGTCCTTCGGGAGGCCTCGCTGGAAATCTCAGAGGTGGGGGACTTGAAGCGGGGCTTGTTGCGCGTAGGCAGCGGGATGACGGCCTGCATGTACATGCTGCCGCCGGTTCTTGAGAAATTCAAGCTGCGTTATCCCGATATCGACGTCTTCGTGACTACCAGCACGACGGAAGTCCTGGTGGAGGAACTGCGCAACGGCCGGATCGATCTCGGTTTGCTCACCTTGCCCGTGAACGCGCCCGGCCTGGAGAGCGTGCCCGTCACGACGGAAGAACTGGTGGTAGTGGTCAGCCCGAAACATCCCGGGCTGTCCCGGCGGCGATTCATCACCGTCTCAGAACTTGCTCACTCCCGGCTCATTCTGCACGACCGCAGCACATCCGTCCGCTCCCTTGTCGACCGCTTTTTTCAGGAAGCCGGCATCAATCCGCAGATCGTAATGGAGGCGGAAACGGTTGCCACAATCAAGCCGCTCGTCCAGATCAATCTCGGTATGTCCATCCTGCCGCTGTGCGCCGTGGAAGCGGAAGCCAGGAGGGGAGAGCTCGCATATCTCCGGATTCGGGATTATAAGCTCACCCGCCCTATAGGCGTCGTGTTTCAGCGCTCCGAGCATCAGCCGCGGCTGCTCTCGGAACTGATCGCACTATTCCAGTCGTCCGAAGCTGCCAAGAACTCCTATATCAGAGTTCGATAGATTCGATATGGGATCTCTATTTTGGGTATAGGCTGAGAAACGGGTATACTCACTGCCATGAACCGAAGGAGTTTCTTTCTAGGCGGAGCCGCGGCCACAACCCTAGGCGCGAACGACAGGATTCGCGGCGGCATCATAGGCAGTGGCGGGCGCGGACGGCTGCTCACCGCCGCCTTCAAGGAACTGGGGGTGGAGATGGCGGCAGTCTGCGACATCTATGAACCCAACGTCCAGGCAGGCCTCCAGGTGGCCAGCACCGGCGCCAGGCAATACGACAATTACAAGCGCCTGCTCGACGACAAGTCGCTCGACATCGTGGTCATCGCCACCCCCGATCACTGGCATGCCCAGATGACAGTCGACGCCGTGGAAGCCGGCAAGGATGTCTATCTGGAGAAGCCGATGGCTCACACCATCGATGATGGCTTTCGCATCGTCGAAGCAACCCGCCGCACGAAACGAGTGGTACAGGTGGGAACCCAACGCCGCAGTTTCCCGGTATTTCAGGAAGCCAAGCGGATCATCGATTCCGGCCAGGCGGGCGAGATCCGGCTGGTCAACTCCTGGTGGCTCAACAGCACACCGCGTGCCCTCTCCCAGCCAACACTGAAAGGCGCACTGGACTGGAAGCAATGGCTCGGGCCGGCTCCGAAGAGACCGCTCGATCCAGTTCGGTTTCGAAACTGGTACTGGTTCTGGGACTATTCGGGCGGCCTGTTGGTCGGCCAGGCGGCGCACGTGGTGGATGCCATCCAGTGGTTTATGAACTCGCCGTCTCCCTTGGCAGTCAGTTGTTCGGGCAAACTGGCCATGGAGGGCGCCGAAGTTCCGGAGACCGCCTCGCTCTGCATCGAGTATCCGGAATATCTGGCCGTTTTCACCTTGGGCTATAAGGCCATGCGGTACATCACGTTCAACGACCAGTTGAAGCAGTTCCATGGCTCCAAGGCGCGTTTCGACGTCGGCCGCGAATCCTACGCCCTATACCCGGAAGACCCCAAGGCGCTGGAGGTGAAATCAACCATCGATGTTCGCAAGCCGGGCAGTTTCAACCACGCCGTCATTGAGCACATCAGAAACCTTCTCGATTGTGTCCGCTCGCGCAAGGACCCCAACGCCACGGTGGAGATGGGACAGGCGACAAACATCGTCCTCTGCATGGCAATGGATTCGCTGCGCACCGGAAAGCGATTGAGGTGGAACGCAGGTTCCCGTAAGGTAGAAGCGTAACCGCCCACGCTTTTGCCACGGATGTTACCCACCGCTGTACTCTGTTAAAAGTGTGACACCAGGTTGGAGTTGATAATGAAGCGAATCGCAACGAGCCTACTTCTGACAGTTCTCATCCCGCTGGCGCTTTGTGCACAAGACGGCCGCGGCACGATCCTTGGACGGGTGCTAGACCCGTCGGGCGCCGTCATTCCCGGCGCCGACGTCCGCGCCACAAACACCTCCACCGGCGTGGCTGCCGGGGTGAAGACCAACGAATCCGGGAACTTCACCATGCCGTACTTGTTGCCCGGCACGTACACCGTGCAATCCGAAATGGGCGGGTTCAAGAAATTCGTTCGCGAAAACGTACAGGTCCGGGTGGGCGACACTGTGGAGGTCAACCTCAGGATGGAGGTGGGTGACGCGGCCGAAACCGTCGACGTGAAAGCGGAAACACCGCTGTTGAGCACCGCCGAGTCCACGCTCGGGCAGGTTATTGACGAGCGCCGGATTGTCGAGTTGCCGACTTTTGGCGGGAGCGCCGTCAGCCTGGTGCTGTTGGCTCCCGGCACTGTGAACGGAGCCGACATGCGGCAGGCCGACCGCGCCTCCACCAATGTCAACTCGCAGTTCAGCGTAAACGGCTCCGGGCAGTACAGCAACGAGTTCACGCTCGATGGAGTCTCGAACACCCTCGCCAACACGCAGGGCAACACCGATTCGGGGCGCGTTGGCTTTATCCCTCCGCAAACCGCGGTCAGCGAATTCAAGGTGCAGACCGCCTCGTTCGACGCAAGCATCGGGCACACCAGCGGATCGCTGATCAATGTCAGCATCAAGAGCGGCACCAACCAGCTCCACGGCCAGGCGAACTGGATGGTGCGTAACCGCATTTTCGACGCTCCCAAGATCTTCCAGAACCGCTCCGGCCAGGAAGTGCCCGTCTACCAGAACAACCGCTACGGCCTCGCCGCCGGTGGACCGGTGACCCTGCCGCGGGTCTACGACGGCAAGAACAAAACCTTCTGGTTCTACGCTTGGGAGGAGCACCGGCACGGTATTCCCCAAACCTTTATCGCCACGGTTCCGACCGACGCCATGCGCAGGGGCGATCTCTCCGGCCTACTTGCCCTGGGCGCCAACTACCAGGTTTACGACCCTGCCACCACCGCTGTCGCGCCGAACGGCCGTTTCAGCCGCCAACCGATTCCCGGCAATATCATCCCGGCAAGCCGCATCGACCCCGTCGCCAAGGGTATCCTCAACTATTGGCCCGCCGCGAACCAGCCGGGGACGGTCGAAGGCCGCAACAACTGGTATCACTCCCAGCCGACCGCGACCAAATCGTGGGTCCACCTGGGCCGCGTCGATCACGCCTTCAGCCAGAACCACCGCGCCTTCGTGCGCCTTCACCGCGATTCCTGGGATTCCCACGAAAACCAGGTCTTGAACAACATCGCCCGCGGTTACTTTCAGACGCGCATCAATCGCGGTCTGGCCCTCGACGACGTGTACATTATCAACCCCTCGTTCCTGCTGAACCTGCGCTACGGCCTGGCTCACCAGGAGTGGATCGAGCGCCGCGCCAGTTCGGGCTTCGATCTCGCCTCCCTGGGCTTCTCACAACGCCTGCTGGCACTGATCCCCGACCTCAAGCAGTCCGCGCTGCCTCGCGTCACGGTGTCGCCCTTTGAGGCGCTCGGGAACTGGGCCGCGGGTGACGGCGTAGGCACCGCAATGAGCCACTCCGTAACGGCCAACTTCACCAAGCTTCGCGCCGACCACAATCTTCGCTTCGGCGCCGAATTCCGGGTCTACCTCCAGAACCGGAACCAAAACCCGGCCGACATCTCCCCTACCCTGACCTACAGCTCCAGCTACACGCGCGGACCGCTCGACAACTCCGCGGCGCCCACAATCGGGGGTGAAATCGCCGCCTTCCTTCTGGGAATTCCCGGCGGCAGCATGGATCGCACGGCTAGCGCCGCTGAGCGGGACAAGTATCTCGGACTCTACATTCAGGACGATTGGAAGCTCACCCCCCGGTTGACCCTGAACCTCGGGCTGCGCTACGAAATCGAGACCCCCATTACCGAACGCTACAACCGCTCCGTGGCGCAGTTCGCCTTCGACCAGGCCAGTCCTATCGAGGCGCAGGCGCAGGCAAACTACGCCAGGAGCGTAATTCCGGAGCTGCCCCTCAGCCAGTTCCGCGTCCTCGGCGGGCTCACCTTCGCAAATGTGGGCGGCAACTCCCGGAACTACTGGAGAGGCGAAAAGAATAATTTCATGCCTCGTATCGGCCTCGCCTACCAGCTTTTCCCAAAAACCGTCCTGCGCGCCGGTTATGGAATGTTCTACGACAGCCTGGGCACCCTGAATACGCTCTCCATTCAGACGGGGTTCAGCCAGTCCACCCCCATCCAGCCGACCTTCGATAGCGGCCTCTCCTTCGTCGCGACCAACGCGGACCCGTTCCCGACCGGTCTGCTTCGGCCCAGCGGAGCCGCCGGAGGCCTCATGACGAACATCGGCCAGGCCATCTCCGCCTATCCAGCCAAACGGCTCCATTCCTACACCCAGCGGTGGAGTTTCGGAGTACAGCAGGCATTGCCGTGGCAATTCCTGGGAGAAGCCGCTTACGTCGGAAGCCGCGGCAGCCGCCTCAACATCACCCGGCAACTCAACAACACCCCGGCGCAGTACCTCAGCCGTTCGCCTGTCCGGGACACCCAGACCATCAATTACCTGAGCGCCTCGTTCGCCAATCCCTTTGACGGTACCGATCCCATCTTCGGCAGGAATACGTCGCGCGCCTCCCTGCTGCGCCCGTACCCGCAGTTCGGGAATATTTCGATGCTCGATCCGGTGGGCTACTCCTGGTACCATTCCCTTCAGGTCCGGGCCGAAAAGCGTCTTTCGAGCGGCTTTACGGTGCAGTTGTCCTACACCTGGTCGAAGGCTATGGAAGCGCTGGAGTTCCTGAACGCCACCGACCCGGTCCCATATGAATCCATCGGCGCCCTCGACCGGACCCACAGGGTGGTGGTCAGCTGGATTTGGGAACTGCCCTTCGGCCGCGGCCGTCATTTCGGCACGAGCATGCCAAAGGCTCTGGACTTCCTGGCCGGCGGCTGGCAGCTTAACAGCGTCGTGCAGCGCCAGAGCGGGCCTCCCCTGGGCTTTGGGGACGTCTTCACGCTCTTCACCGGGAACCCTGACGACATCGTGCTGCCGAAGAACGAGCGCAACGTCGACCGTTGGTTCAACACAGCGGCCGGTTTCAACCGGAACAGCGCCCAGGTGTTGGCATCCAATATTCGGGTGTCGCCGTTGCGGTTCAGCGGCGTGCGCGGCGATGGCCAGGCGCGCTGGGATTTTTCCGCCATCAAGAACTTCAGCCTGCACGAAAGGGCCAAGATGCAGTTCCGCGCCGAATGCCTGAACGCGTGGAACCATCCCAACCTGTTCACCCCCAACACCTCCCCGACCAGCAGCACTTTCGGGATGATTACCGGCCAGGATGTGCCGCGAATCTGGCAGCTATCTCTCAAGATGGTCTTCTGAGGATAAGATAGTGGTCTGAGGAAACATGAGCATCGACCTGATCAATACCCTGAATGGCTCCCTGCTGGAGGGGTTCTTCCCCTCCGGCTGGGACCTCCAGCGGATGGACGGCTGCTGCGCCCATCCGCCGGAGTCCGTCCTGGAGCGGCAGCCGTGGTGGCACCCGGGCTTTGAGCCGGTGTCCTGCGGCACTCTGGCGGATTTCGATACTATGCTGGGCCACGAAATCGCCCGCCAGATCCGCCGCACGCGCGAGGAGGGCCGCAAGCTGGCACTGATCCTCCCCGTAGGCCCCATGGGGATGTATCGTTGGGCGGTCTACTTCCTGAAGGAATGGGGCGTACCCTGTGACCACGTCTGGGGCTTCAACATGGACGAGTGGAGCGATTCGTGCGGCAATACCCTGCCGCCGGACAATCCCGGTGCCTTCCGGTTCGCCATGGAAAGTGCCTTCTACGGGCCGTTAGGGAACCTGACCGTTCCCATGGCCCAGCGCCAATTCGCAACCCGCGAAGCTCTACCCGAGTATCCCGACCGTATTGGCGCGCTTAAGGCCGAGGGTGCCGAATTGCAGGTTATCTTCGGCATCGGCCGCGTCTTCCACATTGCGTTTTGGGAGCCCCACTTCGCCGCCGAGTTCGCAACCGACGAGGAGTGGAAACAGCAGAATTACCGTCTCGCGGCCAAGCTCCACCCCCTCACCATCGAGCAGAACGCCGTCACCAGCTTCAAGAGCCGCACCACCCTGGTGCCCGCCCGCGCCAACACCATCGGCCCTGGGCTCTTCCTCAAAGCCGACCGCATCATCGGCGGCGCCGACGGAGCCCTCGGGCGCGGCATGCAATGGCAAGGCATGAGCCTCTGGGTCACTCTGCGTTACGGCCCCACCCGGTGGGTCCCAAGCAGCTACATGCCCACCCTGCCGGGACGCCTCTTCTTCCTCAATGAACTAGCCGGCCCCCTGGCGGCCGAGTGTAATTAAAGGGTTTAGGAGGAGTTTCATGCAATTCGGAATTCACTCACTGCTTTTTAACGAGACATTCGTCGAGAAGGACCTGCCCGTCCTCGATAAGTGCAAGGCGATGGGCTTTGATGCCGTCGAGATCATTCCCTTCGACCCCGACAACTTCCCGGCCAGAAAGGTGCGCGCCGCCGCCGCCGATCTCGGCCTCACCATCAACACCGGCTATGGGATGCCGCTCGAGTACAATACCATCTCGCCCGACCCCGCAGTTCGCCGGCGCGGCATCGATTTTTCGAAGCGCCTGATCGACCTCAGCAACGAAGCCGGCGCGGTTGTCTTCGGCGGCATGATTTACTGCGGCTGGGGCTACCTCACAGGGAAGATGCCCACCGCGGATGAGTGGAAGTGGGGTGTTGAGGGCTATCAGGAGATCTCCGCCTACGCGCGGGAGCAGTCCGGCCTGATCCTCGGGATCGAACCCGTGAACCGCTTCGAATCCCACTTCATCAACACCGCAGCCCGCGCTTTGGAGTTTATCCAAGCCGTCGGGATGCCCAACGTCAAGGTGCACCTCGACACCTTCCACATGATCCGGGAAGAGGCCAACATCGCCCAGGCGGTGCTCGATACCGGCGCGCAGCTCGGCTATGTCCACGCCTGCGAGAACCAGCGCGGCATCCCCGGAACCGGCCTCATGCCCTGGACGGAATTCTTCCAGGCCCTGCGCCGGGTGGGATACGACGGCTGCATCACCATCGAGTCGTTCGATCCCGATATCGAGAGCGTCGCCAAGCTGTGCTGCATCTGGCGCAAACTGGCGGATTCTCCGGAACAACTAGCGAGTGAGGGGCTCAAGTTCCTGAAACGCACGTACTCGGAAACGTTCGGCGTTAACGCCGCGTCCACGTAGCCATCTCGACTAGCTTGACGCGCGATGTTCTGTTCGCCCTGCGGTCGCTGGTTCGCGCCGCGGGGTTCCTTTGCATGGCGGCGGCGACCTTCGCCCTGGAGGTCGCCGCCGATATTGCGGTCTTCTCTGCCCCATGTACCTGCGGCTGCGGGACGAGTCGGTTCGCGGCGGCAACCCCGTGGCGTTTCTCTCCTTCCACTGTGTGCTGGTCCTGGCGGCGGCGGGGGGCGCCGTGGGGAAAATCGGTGCCGTAGCCGCTGGTCGCGCCGTCGCCGCGCAACTGTTCGGCGTGGATGCACTGCTCATCATCGCGCCGCTGTCGAGGAGCGCCTTGGTCGCGGCCGGTGCCGGCTGCCTGCCTGCATGGCGCATTCCCGCATCGAGCCCGTCGAAGCCCGGCGCCACGAGTGATCAGGCGGCATCCGTCAGTGCTTTGTCGATCGCGCGCTCGAGCGCGTCCTGGGCCATCTCGGTGCTGATGAACAGCTCCTGCCGCGCCCCGGCGCTCAGTGCAATGGCCTTCCACCCGTTCTGTGTAGGGACCGTGATCCGCACCCTGATCTTCCCCCGTGCGTCCCGCACCTTTCGGATCACCCCGGGGATCACGGAACGAATCTCGGGATTATCGGCAAGCAGCCGTACCAGCACCTCGCGCAGG
Source organism: Bryobacteraceae bacterium (assembly GCA_035561075.1). Classification (GTDB taxonomy): domain Bacteria; phylum Acidobacteriota; class Terriglobia; order Bryobacterales; family Bryobacteraceae; genus JAMCRM01. The sequence continues at coordinate 30,396 of DATMYF010000181.1, read as the reverse complement.
CCGTCGATGATGCTGTGCTCTATCTTCAACCTGTCGTGGGCTGTGCGCAGGCGCATAGCTTCAGTCTAGCGCCACCCTCCGCCGCCACGAAGGGGCACGAAGCGGCAGTACCCCGCCACGTGCCGGTCCAGCATCCCGTTGCGCTTGTCGATTACCAGCAACTCCTGGTCTTCCATGGGACCGACCGGAATCACCAGCCGCCCCGGGTCGGCAAGCTGCTCGATCAGCGCGGGCGGCACTTCCGGAGCGCCCGCCGCCACCGAGATGCAGCGGTACGGCGCCTGTTCCGGCCAGCCGCGCGAGCCGTCCCCGCACACTACCGTCACATTACCCGCGCGTCCCGTGCGCGTCAGGTTCGCCGATGCTACCGCCGCCAGCGCCGGGATGATCTCGATTGACACTACCCGCGCCGCCAGCATCCCCAGCACGGCCGCGTGATACCCGGAGCCGCCCCCTACGTCCAGCACGGTCTCGCTGCCCTCGAGTTCCAACAGCTCCGCCATAAAGGCCGTCATGAAGGGCTGGGAGATCGTCTGGCCGTAGCCGATGTAGACCGGGTCGTCCTGGTAGCTAGAGACGCGCGCTTCGGGGGGTACGAATTCTTCGCGCGGGATCTGCCGCATGGCGTCCAGTACGCGCCGCTCGCGAATTCCCCTCCGCCGGAGCTGCACCTCCACCATACGGGTTCTTTCGGACGTCCAATCCGGTATCACAGCGCACCCCGCCGCTATAATAGCTTGAGATGGCCCACCAAATCACCCTCATTCCAGGGGACGGAATCGGACCGGAAGTCGCCGAAGCCACCGTTCGCGCCGTAGCCGCCACCGGAGCGCAAATCGAATGGGAACGCACCGACGCGGGCCTTGAAGCGCTCGCCCGCACCGGCGAACTATTGCCCGACGACGTTCTGGCGTCGCTTGAAATCACACGCGTGGGGCTCAAGGGCCCCACCACTACACCCATTGGCGGCGGCCACCAGAGCATCAACGTGGCGCTCCGCAAGAAACTCAGCCTTTACGTGAACTTCCGCCCCGTGCGCCGCCTGCCCGGCCTTAAGACACGCTTCGCGGACGTCCCCCTCGACATGGCCATCTTCCGGGAGAACACCGAGGACCTCTACTCCGGCATCGAACACGAGGTGATTCCGGACGTCGTCGAGAGCCTCAAGATCATCACCCGTGTGGCCTCCATCCGGATCGCGCGCGCCACCTTCGAATACGCCCGCCGCGAGCACCGCCGCAAAGTCACCGCAGTCCACAAGGCCAACATTATGAAGTTGAGCGACGGCCTGTTCCTGAAGTGCTGCCGGGAAGTGGCCGCCCTCTACCCCGAGGTTCAGTACAACGAGCTGATCGTCGACAATGCCTGCATGCAGATGGTGATCCGCCCGGAGACCTTCGACCTGCTGCTGCTCCCCAACCTGTACGGGGATATCATGTCGGATCTCGCGGCGGGCCTGGTCGGCGGGCTCGGCATCGTGCCGGGGGCTAATATCGGGGACAATCACGCCATTTTCGAGGCAGTGCACGGCACCGCCCCGGACATCGCAGGAAAGGGACTGGCGAACCCCACCGCCCTGATGCAATCGGCGTCGCTCATGCTGACCCACATCGGAGAACGGCAGGCCGCGGCGAGACTTCAGCAGGCTATTGAGGCTGTGTACGCCGAAGGCAGGCACCTTACCGGGGACGTAGGCGGCTCCGCATCCACAGGTGAATTCACCGATGCCGTTATCCGCCATATCTGCGGGGATTAAAGAGGAACAACACCGCGGCCGCCCTAAAGCGGCCGCGGCGGATTTAGCTACGAACTACAGGCCTTTCTTTACCAGGAACGCGACCAGGTCGACCACGCGGCTCGAATAGCCCCACTCGTTGTCGTACCAGGCGACCACCTTCACCAGGTTGCCGTCCATCACTTTCGTCAACCCGGCGTCAACGATCGAGCTGTTGGGGTTCCGCAACATGTCAGTCGATACCACCGGATCTTCGGTGTAGGCCAGAATGCCCTTCATGGGGCCCTCGGCGGCCGCCTTCAGCGCAGCATTCACGGCTTCCGTCGTGGTCGGCTTCTTCGTCACTGCCACCAGGTCGACTACGGATACGTTGGGCGTCGGAACGCGCATCGCGTAACCGTCCAGCTTGCCCTTCAGTTCCGGCATCACCAGGCCGATCGCCTTCGCGGCGCCGGTCGAGGTCGGGATCATGTTCAACGCCGCGGCACGCGCCCGGCGGAGGTCCTTGTGCGGGAAATCCAGCACGTTCTGGTCGTTCGTGTAGCTATGGATGGTGGTCATCGAGCCCTTCTCTATACCCACCAGGTCCTGCAGCACCTTCACCACCGGGCCGAGGCAATTGGTGGTGCAGGAAGCGTTCGAAATAACGTTGTGCTTGGAGGCGTCGTACACGTTGTCGTTGACGCCCAGCACCAGCGTAACATCCTCATTCTTCGCCGGAGCGGAGATGATGACCTTCTTCACCGGGCCGCGGATGTGCTTCGAGGCATCCTTCGCGTCGGTGAACCTGCCCGTCGACTCAATCACGATCTCGGCGCCAACCGAAGCCCAGTCGATCTCCGACGGGTCCTTCGTCGCGAACACCTTGATCTTCTTGCCGCCGACCGTGATCGTGTCGCCTTCCGCCTTCACTTCCTCCGGCAGAACGCCTAGCACGGAATCGTACTTCAGCAAGTGCGCCAGCGTCTTAGTGTCGGTGAGGTCGTTCACCGCTACGAATTGAATGTCGTCCCTGTGCAGACCCGCCCGGACTACATTACGGCCGATGCGGCCAAACCCGTTGATGCCAACTTTGACTGCCATTTTCTCTCCTCAGTTATTTGTGGGGTTACCACAAAGGATATCAAGGCGGCGGCTTGCGCGGCAACCTTCGCGGACGAAACCCACTCCGCGCCTTCGCCAACTGGTATGCTGTCATGTTCTATGAAGCGTCCCTTTACGCTCCTTTTTATGTGCCTGGCCTCCCCCCTGCTCAATGCCGGCCAGCCCGATGCGGCCAACCCGTTCTTCACGGAGTGGAAGACGTCCTTCGGCGTGCCCCCTTTCGAGCGCATCAGGGACGAGCATTTCCTGCCCGCCTTCCGGAAAGCCATCGACGAACAGCGGCGTGAGGTGCGGGCCATCGCCCAAAACCCTGCCCCCCCGGACTTCCCCAACACTATCGAGGCACTGGATGCCGCCGGCGAGCCACTCGATCGCGTGGAAAGCGTTTTCTTCAACCTCACCAGCGCGGAAACCAACGACCGCCTGGAAGCCATCTCCCGCGAAGTCGCCCCCCTGCTCTCGGCGCTCCACGACGACATTATGCTCGACCCCCAGCTTTTCGCACGTGTCAAAAAGGTTTGGGACAATCGCGCCGCCCTGAAACTCGATCCCGTCCAGGCCAGGCTTCTTGAGGAAACCTGGAAGCAGTTCGTGCGCGGCGGCGCCAACCTCGGCTCGCAGCAGAAAGAGCGCCTTCGCGCCATCAACAGCGAGCTTTCGGTGCTCTCAGTCCGCTTCGGAAACAATCTACTGAAGGAGACCAACGCCTACCGGCTGGTGGTAGACAACAAGCAGGATCTGGCCGGCCTCCCCCAGACCGCCATCGCGTCCGCCGCCGATGCCGCCAAGGCCGCAGGCCAGCCCGGCGAATGGGTCTTCACCCTACAGGCTCCCAGCATATGGCCGTTTCTTTCCTATGCCGAGAACCGCGAACTGCGCCGCCGCATCCTCACCGCCTACATCATGCGCGGCCAGAACGACAACCAGTACGACACCCGCCACATCCTCTCGAAGACCGCAACCCTGCGCGCCGAGAAGGCCAGGCTGCTCGGCTACCCCACCCATGCCCACTTCGTGCTTGAAGAGCGCATGGCCAAGGAGCCCTCCAAAGTCTACGGCCTGCTGAACCAGCTTTGGGATCCGGCCCTGAAAGTCGCGCAAAAGGAAGCCGCCGACCTCCAGGCCATGGTCCGGCAGCAGGGGCAGGATTTCAAGCTGGAGCCCTGGGATTGGCGCTACTACGCCGAGAAGGTCAAAGCCGCGCGCTACGCTCTCGACGAAAACGAGGTGCGCCAGTACTTCACCCTGGAGAACGTCCGGAAGGGCTCGTTCCACGTGGCCAACAAGCTCTACGGCCTGACGTTTGAAGAACGCGCCGACATCCCACGCTACCATCCCGAAGTCCGCGCCTTCGAAGTCAAGGATGCCGATGGCTCCCACCTCGGCATCTTCCTGGTGGACTATCATCCGCGGCCCGGCAAGCGCGGCGGCGCCTGGTCGAGCCGCTACCGCGGGCAGCGCATCAAGAACGGCAAAGACATCCGCCCCGTGGTGGTCAACGTCTGCAACTTTACCCGCCCCGGCGGCGGCGATCCGGCGCTCCTCCGCCCGGAGGAAGTCGAAACCCTGTTCCACGAGTTCGGTCACGGCCTGCACTCTCTGCTCTCGCGCGTGCGCTACCAGAGCCTCTCGGGGGTGCCACGCGACTTCGTGGAACTGCCCTCCCAAATCATGGAGAACTGGGCGCTCGAACCCGAAGTACTCAAGGCCTACGCGCGGCACTATAAGACAGGGGCCCTCATACCCGACGCCCTGGTAGCCAAAATCGAGAAATCCGCCAAATTCAACCAGGGCTTCGCCACTGTCGAATACCTGGCCGCCTCCTTCCTCGATATGGACTGGCATACCCTCCCCACCGTTCAGGAACCCGAGGCGGGAGCCTTCGAAAGGGCCTCCCTTGAGAAGATCCGGATGATGCCGGAAATCGTGGCGCGCTACCGCAGCCCCTACTTCCAGCACATCTTCGCGGGCGGCTACTCCGCCGGCTACTACAGCTATATCTGGAGCGAGGTGCTCGACAGCGACGCCTTTCAGGCTTTCAAGCAGAAAGGCCTGTTCGACCCGCAAACCGCCGCGGCCTTCCGCAAGAAGATCCTGGAGCGCGGCGGCTCGGCGGACGCCATGGAAATGTATCGCGACTTCCGCGGCCGCGAGCCCTCGGTCGAGCCACTGCTCGAAAAGCGCGGCCTGAAGCCCGTCGTCAACTAAACCAGCGGAGGCCCAGGATTGCTCTCCATCCGGCGAACCTTCGGCGCAGCGGGCGCAATGCGTCTGCTGATTGCGTTGCTGGTGGTCCGCCTGTGGATCATGCCGCTGGCCAACAGCTTCTGGCTGGACGAGGCCATTATCGCTAACAACGTCCGGGAGGGGCTCCGGCACATCTTCACCACACAACTCATCGCGCTGCAATCGGTGGCATTCTGTGTGGTCGAGTGGCTGGTCGCTCAAGCCGCAGGCACCAGCGAGATCGCGCTGAGGCTGCCCTCCTTGCTGGCGGCCATCGGGGCGGTGTTCGCGATATACCGGCTCGGCAAGGAAGTGGCCGATTCGAATGCCGGCCTGCTGTGCGCCCTGCTTTTCGTTACGCGGCCGGACCTCGCCATCCAGGTGCCCAATGCCCGGCCCTACGCCCTGGCCCTGCTCTGCCACATCGCGGCGATGCTCTGGCTGGCCAGGTGGATGCGTGAACCGCGCGTCAAATACGCCGCACTGTGGCTCGCGTGCGCCGTGGCCGCCACGCATCTTCACCACCTCTTCGGAGTCGCGTTGGCACTCGAGTGCGCCGTCGCGCTGCTGTGCGTGCAGCGGCATATGCGCGCCGCCCGCCTGAAGCAACTCATCATCGGCATCACCGCCGCGGTTCTCCTGCTGCTCCCCGCGCTCCCGCAGGCGATGGTCTTCTTCGAACACCGCAAGCTGCTCTCGTTCACGTCCCGTCCAGGCATCGGCAACCTGATTGCCACGCTGGCACCCTGGTACGTCCTGCTGCCCCTCGCCCTCACGACGGTGCTGGCGTTGCTCGCGGGACACCGGCCGCGTTCCGCGAAACCCGCCGGCGATTCGCGCGGCCTGATCCTAGCTGTTGCCGTGGGACTGGTCCCGGCCGTGGGTTTCTTCCTGCTGTCTACCCTCACCGACGCACGGCTCTTCAGCACCCGTTACCTGCTGCCCGCCATGCCCGGTATCGTCCTCTTCTGGGGACTTTTGCTGCGGCGCATCGAGCCGCTTGGGGTGCCTCGCGTTGCCCTCGCCGCCGCTGCCGTTCTGGTCGCGCTCCAGTTGGGCGGCCTTCAACCGGTCCCGGACTACCGCGGTGAGGACTGGCGCGCCGCCGTCAACGCGCTCCCCGAATCAGGCGACCTGCTGGTCTATAGCGGCCTGGTCGAATGCCGCCGCCTCGACTGGCTCCAAGATCCCTTTAGATGGAAGTACCTGGCTTCGCCGCTGCTCGCTTACCGGCCCGCGGCCGACCCTCGTGCCACCCACCTGCTTCCCTTCCAAATGGCAGAGGCCGATACCAGCTACGCGGATCGCCTCGTCTCCGGACGGCTTGCGGGCAGCAGACGCGTAGCCGTCCTGGCCATTCGCCGGTTCGATGGCCCGGGATGGGTGAACTGGGTTGCCGTGCGGCTGCGCTCCGCCGGTTTCGTAGAGCGCCGCCGTTCGCATTACCGCGCAATCGAGGTAGCGGTCTTCGAGAGATAGTTAATGACCAAGCCCTCGCTCAAGCCGCTCACCACCGGAATCACTCTCCTGGCGGCACTCGCCTATCTTGCGGTCGGGATGGGCCGGGGCCTGTATCCCTATGATGAGGGCATCATCGCCCACGGCGCCGAGCGCGTCCTGGCCGGCGCGGTTCCCTACCTTGACTTCTGGTCGGCCTATAGCCCTGGCCAGTTCTATTTACTCGCGGGTTTGTACAAGGTATTCGGACCCGGCCTGATGGTAGGGCGCATCTACACGCTGGCGGCCGAATTCGCCATCGTGGTCTTCGCATTCTTGCTGTCCCGCAGGTTCAGCGCCCGCACTGGATCGCTGGTCGCCTGCGCGTTGGTGGCCATTTGGCTGGGTTATGCGGGGCGGCCTCTCTATCCAGCCATCCCGGCCATGGCCCTGGCGCTCGCCGGCTTCTGCCTGATCGGACGTCCGAGCATTTCGTTCCATGCCCTGGCCGGAATGATGGCGGGTGGAGCGCTGCTACTCCGGCACGACTTGGGAGTCTACGCCTTGCCTCCGCAACTCCTCGCAATAGCCGCCTATGCCTGGCTCGACCCCCACGCCCAAAAGGACACCCACCCGCCATTCGCACGCGTGTTCCGGTTACTTCTCGCCTATGCAGCCGGTGCGTCCCTCTTCGTACTGCCCGCCACCGTGGCTATTTTCAGCAAAGTACCGTTCGGTCTACTCCACGAGATTTTCATCATCTTTCCCCTGCGCGACTACGCCAAAATCCGTGCCCTGCCCGCTCCGCCTCCCGGCCTGGACGTCGAAAGCCTCGCCTGCCTGCTGCCATTCGTCCTGGTTGGCGCCGCGGTCCTGGCTGTGCTCTTCAGCCTCGGCCGCCGCCACACCCTCCCCGGTTACTCCGGCGCCGCGGGGCTCACGCTGTTCGGCCTCGCACTCCTGTTGACCGCGCGCGTCCGTCCGGACGTCGAGCACATGGCAGCCCCGATGATCGCCGTCCTGATTGTGCTGCCGTGGGTAATTGGCCGTCTTCACCCGGCTGCAGGTGCTCTACTCATCCTTCCGTGCATTCTGCTTTTCCTGCAGTGCCTGCTGGGGAAGGTGATACTAAGCAGCCTTCCAACCCGGCCCGTCCATCTGGAGCGGGCCGCCGGAATTTATGTAGGTTTCGAGCCCGACGGTCTGGAGGAAGCGGTCCGGTACATACGCCGGAACACCACCGACGGTGAACGCATCTTCGTCGGCAATGCCCGGCACGACCGTATTTTTATCAATCACGCGCTCTTCTACTTCCTCTCTGGCCGGACCTCCGCCACCCGCTGCCATGAATTGCTACCGGGCGTCGCAACCACCGCCGCGATGCAGCACGAGATTGTGAGCGAAATCCAGCGCTACCGCGTTCGCTATATCGTGCTATGGCTCGCGCCGCAAGGCCACGAGCCCAACCAAAGCTCCGAGACCGGAGCCACTGTGCTCGATGACTGGATTCGCTCGCACTGCAAAGAGGTGGGCCGCTTCGGAGACTTCGCGATTCTGCGCAGAGTGGGAACTTAGCTCCGCGGCGGGATAGCCAGCAGGATTTCCACCTCCACCGGGCGATTGTCCACGAATGGTTCAGAAAAGGAATGATCTGCGCCACCGTCGTATTGCGCGGGTCCATTGCTGTCACTTCCCGGAGTCTCGAAAGCCCTGCATGCCCGGCATCGTGCTAACCCCCATTCTGTTCTGATCGTTCGTTTCCAAAGCTCACCCCTTGAGATTCGACTCCGACTTCTTCCGTGCGCGCCATTCGGGCCGCTGAACCGCATGCCGGCATCGTGGAGAGCAGAAGCGTGCCCTCCCAGCGCTGCTGACGTAAATACGGTCGCAGCGGTCGCAGACTTGGATCCAACCCTCGTCGAAGGTGTCCTCCAGCGCGTTGCGATGTCGCCGCGCCGCGACTCTAACGTCAGATCCGCGCCAGTCGCCAGGACCGCAAGGTCATCCATGGCGTGGCATCTTGAGCCAGCTCTTGCGCGGTTGACTGAATCGGACGGTGGCGGTATTCACGGGCGGATTAACGTTCATCGGGCCGTTCGCACCGGCCGTCCAGGCTGCGCCGTGGCCCTCGTCATGTGGTACGGGTGTTACTGGTGCTACCGGAGGAAGATCTTCTTCAAAGCGTGAGTAGTTTCACATGCGCATCACCATCGCGCTGCGCGGCGCGCCGGAATCGATCACGACGGATAATGGCGGCGAGTTTGCAGGCCAGGCGATAGACGCGTGGGCTCACCGCGTCGGCGTGAAGCTTGACTTCATTCGGCCCGGCTGGCTGGTGCAGAACGGCTTCATCGAGAGCTTCAACGGCCGGCTTCGTAATGAATGCCTCAACACCGAAGTGTTCCTGAATCCCTTCGACGCGCGCGAGGAGATCGAGCGCTGGCGTGATTATAACCAGCAACGGCCGCACAGTTCGCTGGCGGATCGAACGCCGGAAGAATTCGCCCGGGCAGTGGGCGTCCGGCCCTTCGCCCTCCCTATTGTGGATAAGTCAGCGGGGCCAGCCTGTCGAGCGTTCGCTGCCGCCGGGCAAAAGGCGCCCGCCCTTGACAGGCTGCCTCCGACGGCTGCGTCTCAACTTACGGACTGTCTACAAAAACGGGGCGGGTTACGCGACAGGTCGCTCCATATTAGAACGACAGTTTCAGGCCGAACTGGACCACGCGCGGCAATTGCGATTCGGCCGTAACCGCGCCGAAACCCGCGCGGGACGGGTTTGTCTCCGGGGGGTTGAAATGAGCGTGGTTGAAGGCGTTGGACGCTTCGGTGCGAAACTGGACGATCAACCGCTCCGTCACTTGCGTGTTCTTTATCGCCGACAGGTCCCAGTGGTTTAGTCCGTCCGCGCGGATGCCGGAGAAGCGGGAACTTAAGCCGATCACGTTCCAGGCGAGCTGCCGGCGAGGGTCGCGGTCGAATCCGGCATCAATGTTGAACCACCGGTCCACGGTCCGCCGACCGTTGGGGATGGCGATATCTTTGAAGGAGCCGTTGAAGATCGCGTTTCCGAAGCCGAGGGGCTGTCCGCTCTGACCCTGGTAAACCGCCTGCACCTGCCAGCGGCCGATGAGCTTGCCCGCAAGGCCGCGCGCGCCGGCCGCGAATCTCTTTCGGGCTCCGAACGGGAGCTCCCAGATTGTGGCGACGACTATGCGATGCGTACGATCCTGCTCGGAAATCAACTTCTCCGGGACGGGATCAGTCTCGTTCCGGTACATGACCGCTTCCATGAATTTGGACCAGGTCCAGGAGGCCTGAATCGCATACCCCGCCCGGAAGCGCCGCTCAAAGCGAGTCTGGAGCGAGTGATACCAGGAGTAGCCCTGGTTCGATTCGTAAGCGATCTGGGTGAAGTGCGGATACGGGCGCAGGAGCTGGGAACGCGAGACCGTTGTTCCCGCCAACGCCGTCTTCGGCAGAAGCGGGAAGAACGGATTGGGGACGGCGCCCGCAAGATAGTTGATGGCCGCCTGATCCCGGACGGGTGATACGCTCAGGTACTCCCGTGGAACCGCATTAAGCGCCCGCGTAGCTCGCAGTTTCGTTCCGCGGTTGCCGACATACGCCACTTCGAAAACCGACTCGCCGAAGGCCTGCCGCTGAATCCCGGCCTTCCAGCGCTGCATATAGGGTGTCCGCATGCCAGTGTGGAAGAAGCGGATCCCCTGCCCGAGCGAGGTCAGAAGCCCGCCGGCGGCGCCGAGCGGTGTTTCAAATCCGTTCGGGAACGGGTCGCGGAGGTCGTAGGCGAGGAAACTCTGACCGTTATCGAGTGAGGCCACGAGATCAGTTCGTCGGCTGAAACCGGCTTGGTTCACCGCCTGACGCGACGCGCCCAGTTGGTCGAAGAAGAGGCCGTAGCTAGCTTGCAAAACGGTTTTGGGATCCAGAGCGTAAGCGGCACCAGCGCGTGGCATGAGGTTGTTCCTGTCCGGCGTCCAGAGGGTGGGGGGCAGGCCGCCGGCGCCGGCGAACTCGAGACCGCCCAGCACCCGGAAGCGGTCTGACGGAACCTCCGGCATCGGTTGTTGCCTGTAATTGGCCAGCACCTCGGCCTCGAGGGGGCTCGTCGTGCGTGCATCGAAGCCGCGCACCGAACGATTGAATCGCTCCCGCAGAGGATCTTCCATCTCATAGCGCAAACCGAGATTGAGGGTCAGCCGCCGCGTGATCTTCCAGTTGTCGTGAAAGTAGGCCGATATAATCGTGGACTGCTGGGCGTAGGAACCGTTCACGTCGATGCCGCCGCCGGTCGGGAGGCCTAGAAGAAAGGACGCGAAGCTTTGTCCGGCCGGCGCTCCAGCCGAGGTGTCGTACGGTCCGCGGGTCCATTCGGTCCCGAAGACCAGATCCCCTGAAGGCTGGCCCAGGTCGAAGCTGTTCTGGCGATATACCCGGTATCCTGCCCCGAAGCGCAGTTCGTGGCTGCCGGCGATCCTGGTAATGCCCAGCGCGAAATCGTGCGTGTCATCGTTGATCGCCCATCGCCGCTCACTCGAAAGTGTGGCCATTCCGGAGACGTCCACTCGTGGCATCTTCGGGGCGCGCGAGTCGATCTGCCGGGCCTGAGCCGTCAGGGAGGTCGAAAAACCATAAGCCGACGGGTCCGAATCGCTGGTGAACGGCACGTTACCGCTGATGTACCTCGTATAGCTGTATCGCAGGTTCACGAGGAACGCGGAGTTGACTAGGTAAACGTGATCGAGCGCCAAGCCACGGTTTGCGAGGTAACCATCGAAGCCCTCAACGTTGGCGAAGCGCCGGTCGAAGTGCTCTTGGCGGCGATTGAAATTGCCTCTCAAAAAAGAACGGTGCTTCTCCGTGAACTGGTGATCCATGCGAATGACGTGTGTGAAGTAGTGATCCCAGATGCGAGGCGGGAGGAACAGGTTTTCGGTACCGTCCAGGTTGCCCTGCCGGTTGGGCTGCGGATAGAACTCCGTGAGTGTTCGCGCAGTGGGGTGAATACGCGAGAAAGGAATATGATTGCCCGGAAACGGTCGCCGGCTGAAACTGCCGGCGGCTGCCGGCGCGATGGTGAAGGGATCGTAGATTTGATATTGGGGACCGACTGCAAGCAGTTCGGAGAAATCGCCCCGCCGCTGCCCGTCAGTTGGGGTGCTGTAGCTTAAGCTCCTGGTATCGGCGTCATGGATTCCCTCATAGCCCCACATCCAGAACGTCCGGTTACGCCCGTTGTAGAACCTGCCCAAGCTGAGCGGCCCGCTGCCAACGGCGCCCCAGCGGTTGAGCGAAATGGATGCTCTGGCCTCCCCAACCCGGTTGGCGAAGAAGCGGTTGGCGTTCAGCGCGGGGTTTTGGAGGAAGTCGTACGCCGATCCGTGCCAATCGTTTGTCCCCGATTTGATGCTGACGTTCACAACGGCGGCCGCCGCGTACCCCAAGCTGGCATCGAAGGCCGCCGTGTGAATGCGAAATTCCTGGACCACGCCCGCCGGCGGAATGAAGGCGACCGTCCCGGACATGGTGTTATTGGGGGCGCCGTCCAGGGTGTACTCGGTTCCTCCGCTGCGCACGCCGATGGCGGACATACGTGAGGAAGAGCCGAGATTGAATGGGCGTGTCATCCCCCGTGTGGTCAGGTTTAGAACGCCGGAGGCGAGACTCGAAAGCATGATCGGGTTTCCGTCTTTCAACGGAAGATCCGCGATTTGGCGCTGATCGATGACCTGTCCGGAGGAGGCTGTCGACGCTTCCACGGTGGGCGAATCGCCTGAAACCTTGATAGTTTCGCTCGTCTCGCCGATCTCGAGCGTGATGTTAACGGTAATCCTGTCGCCGACCCGAATGTCGAGCCCTTGGCGGGCGAACGCCTTGAATCCCTCCCGCCCGGCGTACAGGTCGTAAAGACCAGGTTGGAGGAATGGCAGGATGTAATCGCCGGTCCTGTTAGTAACACTCGATGTTTTGGCTGCCGTTGCCCTGTGCACCACGTGTACTTCGACTTCGCTGACCACGCCGCCCGAGCGGTCGAGAACGCGGCCTACGATCTGGCAGCGAGGTTCCTGCGCAGCTACCGCCAGCGCAATGAGCGCCACCAGCCAGGAAATCCGGCTCATTTGCCGGCAAGGCCCCAGCCCAAGATGAAGAACAGAAGGAAGGCGGTCATGCCAAGCAGGGGAATCCGGTACGGCGCGAAGCGGCCGGGATATACCAGTTTCGCTTCCCGAAGCGCGAACCATAGCCCTGAGAGCACCACAATGGCACCGAAGGCCGACACCAGCGGAACAGGAAGAATGCCCGCTGGACGGGCGATCTCCTTGTTGGCCATGGCGACCGCAGCCCCGATGCCCGATGGGTCGTGTGCAGCGTAGGGGAGGAACGAGGCCCAGGATGTGAACTTCGCCAGTCCGCGTGCCATGTGCCCGGCCGAGACCACCACCGCCATGGGCAGGGCGAGGAGGCGCCAGGCCGTGGTCAGGTTCGGAGCGCCTTTTCGCAGGACCAGAATCCAGCCGAGCGCCGACCATAGAAACAGCGGTACTACGACCAGCGCCCAGATGCCGTTGAAGTATCCCTGCCATCGGGCCAGGCTCGCCAAATGTGCCAGTCGCTGGGGAACCGCCAGGAACATCGCCTCAGCGGCGCCCCATTCGGTGGAAAGCTCCCAGCTCACGAAGCCTGAGACGAGCATCACGAATAGGGTGGTGGGCCATCGTGTGATCGGTGGACGGGTGTCCGATTTGTCGAATGGCCAGCGCAGAATGACCTGCACATTCTCTTTAGAGCACGATTTGAAGCACTGCATGCAGACCAGGCAGTCGCGCCCGGCCTCCAGCTTCGGGGGGTTCAGCAAACTCGGGCAGCTTCGGCAGTCGAGCTTGTACCGGTTTGCGTTGGAGACGCAGTTCCTTTCGGTGCAGGTCCGGCACGTTTCCTCCTGCGCGGCTCGAACGGCCAGCATTCCGCCGCGCCCGTATGTGCCGAGCAGCTCTCCTATTGGGCAGAAGCCGCGGCAGAGGGCCCGATCCCGGTACAGCAGGCCGGTTATCACAGCGATGGCAGCGAGCAGCAGAAGGAAGATCGAGGTATAGGCGGGCACCCGGATAATCACCTCACCGGCGACGACCAACTGAAGTGCCCCGTACAGCGCGATGATCAGTGCTCCCGAGACGATCCAGCGCGGGAGTTGGAGTTGCCCAAAGCCCAGCCTTCGCGCGGTTCGCTCGGCCAGATTATTGAGCAGTTCGAGCGGGCAGACGACGCACCACACACGTCCCAGCAGCACGGCACACCAGATCATGCACGGCCACCAGAGCCCCCAGACCAGCAGGGTCGTCGCGTTGGTCTTACCGAAAAAACGAACGGTTCCCTCGGGGCCGACCAGCCCCCAACCATTTACCGCAAGGGCGATCCCCGCCGCCAGCATCGCTGCCTGAAACACGTATGGAAATCCCCGCCAGCCGATCAGCGACCGAACGGGCCGGTATGCGGAGATATCGACGCGACGAGTCTTCACTCCGCCTTTTGTCAGTTCAGACAGCACATTCAGAGTCCACTCCCGTTCGGTCCTGCTATCTCTTCTGCGGCCCGCCTTTACGAGCGGATCGGCGAGTCCTTCAGCATGCGGTTCAAAACGTTGGTGGTAATCCGTTGTATCAGGGGATTGACGCCGAATCCCCCGGCGAAGGTTCGCGCCGGTATATGCCCGGGCGGGAACGAGAGGTGCTCCGACCACCAGATCGTCCCGGCGTTGAACACCCAGTTGCCTTTCGGGCACCTGTAAACGACGGCCGCATGTTCCTTCGGGCGCCCCGTTTTAGATTCCGATGGATACAGCGGAGCGGCGGCCACCACCTCAAGGCCCGGAATTTTGGCCAGTGGCAGACCGTGATACTCCCATCCAATGACACCCCGGATCTTGTCGCCCGCTTTCAGGTTCGTCCCCTCGTAGATCCAATGGTCCGGCTTGGTAACGATCCAATCGCCGTAGCCGCTCCCATACGAGCTCGATCCCATAAGAGTTTCTTCGTCCGGGAACTTAGCCCGGCGCGCGAAGGAGCGACAGGGAGCACCCGTGACCGAACTCTCATATAAGATGATCTCTCCGTCGACTGCGTTCCCGGACAAGAAGGCGATGCTAAGACCCTCGTCACGAGCCTTAACCGCCTCTTCGAACATCTTTCGCGACCAGTACTCGTCGTGCCCGATGGAGAGGAACACTTTGGCGGTCTTGAGGATTCCCGGGTCGAGGTGAAGGTCGAGGTTCGAACAGTAGCTGACGTCATAGCCGTGTTGCTCGAGCCAAAACGCGAGCGGGTGCTCCCAGAGGAGGAAACTGCCCGAGCCCGCGGAAAGCGGCGCGTCGATCACTTGGCAGTACTTCCCATAGGGGCGATTGAAGCTGACCCGGACGTTGGGCCCGGTGTACCAGACCTCAGGTGTACCGTCATCATACATCGAGTCCTTGCCGGGCCACTTGTTGTACGCTTGCCAGGTCAGGTCCGCCACCTGGAACAGCAGGTCGCAGGGGCGGTGTTCTTTCACCACGAAGACAACATAGCTCTGGGCGCCGAACGGCTGATCGCGGGTGAGCTTGCCGAGGTAGACGCCGCTAGGCCAGTCCTTCGGTACGGTGAGGCTTGCCGATTTCGGCCAGGCGCACTCGCGCAGCCTCTCTATTGTCATCATGGGGACTGGCTGCGGTTCCGCCTTAAAGGGGCCCAGCGTGAGCATGTGACGGCCGCCCGTGCCGCCGTAATACCCCATCCGGTAGAAATCGATCCGGAACGCGCCGGCCGGCTGCATCCCGACCATGAAGTCGATGGTCTCGCCAGGCAGCACGCTGGTTTTCGAGGCGTAGCCTTCGATCGCCGAGGAACGTATATCCCGGTTCAGGGGGTACGACGCTAACGTGAGCGGGTTATCGAAGCGCGTGAATTGCAGTTGCCATTCGGGCGTGCCGGGTTTACTGTTCTCCGCGACGATGCGGTTGTCGCGGCGAACTTGAGCCGCCCCGGGGAGGGCGGCCAGGCTCGAAACCATACCCGCTTTCAGAATGCTTCTTCGGTTCATGACACCCTCCCCTTCAACGCCCGCTGCAGGAGATTCTGCGTGATCCGCTGGACCCGGGCGTCCGGACCGTGGGGGTGGACATAGTGGCTCCAGGGCAGCACGTGTCCCGGGGGCGACGAAAGGCCCTGCGACCACCAGATTGTCGCCGCGTTGAAGACGAAGTTTCCCTTCGGACCAGGGTAGATCGTCGCCGTCCACCGTACCGGGTCCACTCCGCCTTTCAAAGCGATGCCCTCGGCCAGGATCTCAAGGCCGGGCAGGTCGGCGGGATCGCCGTGGTGCTCCCACCCGACAAGGCCGGCAACGGAGTCACCTTTTTTCATCCCCGTCCCCTGAAAGACCCAGTGGTCGGGCTTGGTGACGATCCAGTCGCCGCAGCCGTTGGCAGGGTGCGGCGTCCGGGCTCCCATAAGGAATCCTTCGTCCGGTCCGATGTAATCGAAAGGTACTGGGTAAGGGTCTTTCAGGCGTGAGGGGGAAAACGGCCCGAAAGGACCCCTGCGGGTGATGATGCGGTTAGGCCGCCCGCCGCTGCTGGAGCGGAAGGGAGTCACCCAATGAACCGTGTTGCCGGCCAGAAACAGCTCGGTAACGCCGGCTTTCACGCCCGCCATGGCGCTGTGATACTGCCGCTCATCCCAGTACTCATCGTGACCGTTGCTGATAAACACCTTGGCGCGCAGAACCGATTCGGGTTGCAGGATATCCGCGTTAGAGCAGTAGGTCACATCGTAGCCGTGTTGCTCAAGCCAGTAGCAAAGGGGGAAATCCCAAAGCAGGAAAGAACCGGATCCTTGCGCGGCAGGGTTTTCGGTTACTTGTGGGTACTTGCCATAGGGCCGGTCGAAGCTGACGTCCACACCGGGAACTGAACTGCCGCGGGGATCGGTATATAGCGAGTAATCGTCCGGCCAGCGATTGTAGGCCTGCCAGGTATTGTCGGCGCACTGAAAGAGAATATCCGCGCGTCGCCGATCGCGCACGATGAACACGATGAAGCTCTGCCAAGCGTGAGTGTTTCGGTTTGGCGGCACGAGGGTGAGGCGCCCAAGGTACACACCACTGCGCCAATCCTGCGGGATCGTGATCTCGGTAGTGGCTTCCCAGGTGCACTCCCGAAGGCGTCGCTCGCCAATTGGCGGATCCGGTTGGGTTCGGGCCTTGAAGGGGCCGTACGTCCCCATGAGCCGGGCGCCGCGGCCGCCGTAATAGCCCATGCGGAAAATCTCCAACCCGAAGGAGCCTGGCGGGTTGGCGCTGACCATGACCTTGAGCTTCTCTCCTGCTTCGATGCTCTGGTGCGAGCAGTAGCCCTCCAGGTCTTTGGACCGGTAAGCGTTCTTTGGGATCCGAACCCTGGCGAGTTGCCAATCGAGTGCACCTGGCCTCGAGTTCTCGCTTTGGATGAGCGACGGCACGGCGGCCGCGGCGGTGAGGGCGTAGGGGGCGGCAACCGCCGCCCCGCAGAAGGTACGTCTCGTGGAATGCATTGGGTTTCCCATGTCAGAAATCGAGCCGCAGGCGCATGATCATGTCGCGTGCCGGTGCCACCGAGTTAATTGTGCTGACCTTCCCCACCGAGCCGGGAGCTGAGATATTCGACGACGGCAACCCGAAGTTCGGGCGATTGAAGAGGTTCTGGATGGAGGCCATATAGGCCAGCTTCAAGCCCTCCCTAATGGTGAACTCCTTCGTCACGGTCACATTGTGGGTATGCATGCCCGGGCCTTCCAAAACAAAGGCTCCGCTGTTCCCGTAGCGCCCGGCCGCGGGCACCGCGAATGCCGAGGCGTCGAACCACCTATCGATTGTCCGCTCGCCAGCCGGTAGATTCCCGTTCTTGATCCTGTCCGGCAGGCCGCCCGAGGTGTTCGTATTCGAAGGATCCGACCCGGAGAAACTCGGGGAGAAGAACGGCCCGGATTCCATGAACGCGATCCAGTACATCTGCCAGCCGCCGAGCACGTGATCAACGATTTTCGGCGCACTGCTCAGGAACTTGCGTCCATGCCCCACGGGAAGCCGCCAGATGGTGTTGAAGACCACACGATGGCGGGTAGTGTACTGCACCCGGCTCCAGGAAAGGGGAGCGTACGGGTCCTGCAGGTTGAGAAGCTTCGAGTAGTTCGAAGCCCAAGTCCAATGATTGTCAAAAGTGAGCTGCCCCACCTTGCGCTGCACCTCAAAGGTGAAGGCATTGTAGGTCTGCGCGCCGTCGTTCCGCACTTCCGAGGCGCCGACGAACTGCGGGAAGGGGCGCCGGCTCTGGTTGAACGGGGTGAGGCTGGCTTCCGGCTTGTTGATGCCGACGGAATAGTTCACCCCCACGTTCCGGGATCCCAGGTAAGTCAGGCGAAACCCTGTGTCCCGGAGTTGCTGCTCCAGGGTGACATTGAACTGATGGATATGGCCGTTTGACGTCTCGAGCGGATACCCGGATACACTCTGAGACGCGATGGTGCCGGCGCCGACCGGGAATGGGTTCGGAAACGCGAACAGCGGCTGGCCGTTTGCGACGCTGTTGAAAAATGTCTCGCCGAGTTCGTATGGGCCGCTACCCTGGGCCCGCGCGAACAGCCCCAGCGTCTCGGTGAAAATGCCGTAACCGCCACGAAGCACCGTGGTGTCGCCGATCAGACGGTAAGCTCCGCCGATCCGCGGGGCGAAATTCGTCAACGACGGTTTCTGCCGCACATCGCCGGTGGCGATCTTGATGGTCGACGGGTACAGGGGAGAAACCGCTTTGATGGCGGACTCGGGGACGATCACGTTGCCCGTGGCCCTATCCCAGTTGTAGATCAGGCCGTCCTTATAAGTGGGCGAGCCGAACCGCTCCCACCGCAGGCCCAGGTCCAGGGTCAGCCGTCTGGTCGCCTTGAAGGAGTCCTGGATGTACAACCCAAACTCATTATCTGTCTGGGTGCGGTCCATGAGCGGCGTAAGTCGCGCGCTCGAGTACGGCAAACCCAGCAGGAAGTCCGAATAGCCATAGCCCGATAGCGAGCCGTTGAAGTTGAAGGTCCCGAAGTTGTTTTGCGGGACGATGCTGTTGAACTGGGTAAACCACTTGTATTCCCCACCAAACTTCAGGACGTGCCGCCCCACCGACCAGGTCAGCGATTCGGCGACGCCCCAGTCCTTTAAGTCTGCTCCGGTGCCCCCCAGTGTGTTGTACAGCGACGGGTATCCCGTGATATCCATTCGCGGAAAGCCCATCGCGCTCAGGCCATTCGGGTTGACGCCCTGAAGACCGAGTTCCTTGATGGCCACGTCAGCCTTCTCAGGCTCATAGCCGCCAACCGCGTCGCCATCCTTGTACTTCGACGCGTAAAGGCCGAAACGAATCGTGTTGACTACGCTAGGCGACACGATGTGTGTGTCCTCAATGACCATGTGCGCCGCGTTCCGCGCGCGCGTCCATCCGAACACGGGAAACTGGGCGGACAAGACATAGAACGATCCAAAGGGAGGCAAGCTGTTCTGAAACTTCCCGTAAAGCCGGTTGTTCTGGCTCACCTGATGGTCGATGCGAAATGTCATGCTGTTCTGGTACCAGAGGTCGCTCGGGTACGGCCAGATGTACTGGAAGTTGCGCGCAAGATCGCCCGCGGCGCCCTGATTGGGCGTTGGGATGTACTTGTCCTGCACTCTTAGCGACAGCGGGTTGATGCGGCTGGTCGGGATGACGTTGTTCGGGAATGGGCTTCCGTTCAACGGGTCCCGCACAATCCGGTTCGCGGCGAGCAGTTGGGAAAAATCCCCGCCTCGCATCTGGGTCGTCGGGACGTCCCTCAGGTAGGCGCTCGCTCCGGGCCAGCGCTGCGTGTTATATCCGACGAAGAAGAACGTCTTGTCCCGGATGATTCGGCCTGAAAGCTGCGCGATGATATCGTGGGTTTTCGCCTGTGGCTTCTGGGTCTCGAAGAAATTTCGTGCCCGCAACGCCGAGTTCCGGTGGTAGTACGCCAGCCGGCCGTGGTAATTGTTCGAACCCGACTTGATTGTCATGTTGAAATAGCCGACGCGAGAGAATTCGGCCGAGTTGTTGGTGGGGACTGCGACAACTTCCTGCACCACGTGAATATTACTGATCTGATTGACTGCGCCGTCGCTGGTGTGACCATCGATGCCCTGCTGGATTTGTGCATTCGACTGCCCCGCCATCTGGACGGTGTAGATGCTTCCGGCGCTCTGTACGTTCGGCAGCGTCGTCAGAATGACGCCCGGGTTGCGCCCGTCGCCGATCAATGGCGCCTCGTCAAAGCGCTGATTCGTGAACTGCCCCTGAATCTTGCCTGTGTCGGTCGCAATTACTGCGGCCGCCGCGCTGACGGTCACCTCCGAGTTGACCGCTCCTACCTCAAAGGTGACGTTGATGCGCCGGATCTGGCCGGTTTCAAGAATGATATTTTCCGCTACGAACGTCTTGAAACCGCCGGCTGTCGCGGTGAGCCGGTATCTCCCACCGAGCAAATCCGGAAACTCGAAGTCGCCGTTACCAGTTGTCCGGGTGGTCCTCTTTGTGTTGGTATCGAGGTTCACGATGGCGATTTCGGCGTCCACAACAACGGCGTCCGTTGAGTCGGCGGCCGTGCCGCGAACGGTCGAGGCGGCGATTTGCGCCATGCAGAAGGTGCATGCCGCGACAGTTATCAGCATCAAACGTGCGATAGACATGGGATCTCCTCTTGACTGAGAGTGCACTACCCAGCGCGGTCCGGCTTAGCCGCCAACGCCCGACGCAATAAGTTTGAGGTGATGGTTTGCACCCGGATATCCGGGCCGTGCGGGCGCACCCAGTGAGACCAAGGCAGCATGTGCCCGGGCGGGTGGGAGAGGCCTTGCGCCCACCAGATGGTTGCCGCGTTGAAGACGAAGTTGTTTTTGGGACCTGGATAGATCGTGGCTGTCCAATGGGCCGGCGTGCCATCGCTCTTGAGCGCAATGCCCTCGGCAACGACTTCTAACCCGGGGATCTTAGCGGGATCTCCATGGAATTCCCATCCCACCAGGCCAGGGACCAAATCGCCTTTTTTCATCCCGGTACCCGTGAACATCCAATGGTCCGGCCGTGTAACGATCCAATCCCCGCCGCCATTCGCGGGGACGATCGTCCGGGCTCCCATCAGCAGGTTCTCGTTGGGTCCCTCCATACGAAACGGGCCCATGCTTTTCTTCTCGCCCTCGCTCACGCCGCCGTACCGCCCAGCCCGAGTTATGATGCGGTCCGGCCGCCCGCTCGCGCTGGCGCGGAAGGGGGAGACGCCGCACACGGCATTGCCCGAGAGGAACAGCATATTTACGCCGGATTTCATGGCAGCCATGGCGTTGTCGTACTGGCGGAGATCCCAGTACTCATCGTGCCCGATGCTCAGAAACACCTTTGCACGCTTGGCGGTCTCGGGCTCGATCATGTCGCGGTTGGAGCAATAGGTGACATCATACCCGTGCTGCTCCAACCAGTAGCAGAGCGGAAACTCCCAAAGGAGAAACGATCCCGAACCGACGGATTGCGGGCTTTCGAATATCTGGCAGTACTTCGCGTAGGGCCTGTCAAAGCTGACGTCAACGTCTCCGACCCAGGAACCGCGCGGGTCGGTGTATAGCGAGTAATCGTCCGGCCAGCGATTGTACGCCTGCCACGTGTTATCGGCGCACTGGAACAGGATGTCGGCGGGACGGCGATCACGGACGATGAAGACTATATAGCTCTGCCAGGCCCCGCTGGTGGGGCTTTCCTGAAGGAGCGTCATTCGGCCAAGGTACACACCGCTTGGCCAGTCCCGCGGGATACGCAACTGTGTCGTCGGCTCCCATACACACTCCCGAAGGCGGTTAGGGCCGATTCCAGGGTCGGCCTGCTTCTTGCCATCGAACGGGCCGAGCTTCGTCATAAGCCGCGCACCCGTGCCGCCGTAGTAGCCCATCCGGAAGATCTCGATCCCAAAGCGCGCCGGAGGATTAGTGCTCGCAAAGATCTCGATCGCTTGCCCCGCCTCAACACTTTGGTGGGAACAGTAGCCTTCTATCCAGGGAGATCGGTAACCGTTCCTGCGGTCCAGTTTGATTCGCGTAAGTTGCCAGTTTGAGGCGCCCGGCTTCCGGTTCTCCCTGGCAATCAACCCAGCGTCCCGGCCGGTAAGCCGGTCTGCGGCCTCAACAAGGCCTCCAGACGCTACGGCCAGAGCGCCGTGCATGAGTCGACGACGCCCTCGATCTACTTGCTCTGGTCTCGCGCTCACTTCAGATCCCCCACTCAGGACGTATTGCAAGTCAGGAAATGGAAAGATTGCTGCGATGACAGGGTAGAAGAGATAGCCAGACCCCTCGATCGACACGCGGTCCCCTTCGATGCATGATCGTCCTAATGGGAGTGAACTCTATCATTAGACCGACTATCAGTCAAGATCCCTAACCTTTTTTTTTAAACTTTAATCCACTTTCCCTCGGCCTGGGTGCGGTCGCGGCAACCCCCTCAGTCTGCCCCAAGAGAATGCCTCATGGGCGGCGTGGATCGCAATAAGCGGGTTGCCGAGGCACGTTCAACTCAGGCGTTACCGCCATGCGTGAGCGTACGACAGCCGTAACTACAATCCTGCGAGGTGTGCGCGTTACAAACACCGCGGCCTTAGGACACCGAGTGGTGGCAATTCGGGCGCGATGGGATCACTGCCACAAATCAGAGAGACTCGCTCTCCGCCTTACTCAACCCCCTCACCCGGCCATCAGTTTCTCCCGGATCCTGTCACGGATTATCCTGCGGCAGTCCGGTGCTGACACGGCGGACTGAGCCTGCCATGCGCCGGTAGGTGTCGTCGAAATAGTCGTGGCCGAATTAGTGGGCGTCTGCCAGCGTCGAAGCCACAGTCATGCGGGCGGCAGGGTGCTGGGCACCCGGCTAAGCTTCGTCCCGCAGCCTCGTCAATAGCGCAATCGCATCACGGATGTCCTGCAGGTGGGACAAGCCTTCCTTGTGTCGGTCGTCCATCTCCTGGTCGAGCGAGACTTCGCGCTCAATGGTGAGCGGCCCTTTGTAGCCGATTTCCTTCAACTTGGCCACAAAGCAATTTATATTGACCACGCCCTGCCCGAGCGGCATCTCCGTGCCTAACGCCCCGGGCACGTCTTTGGGGGGCCAGTTAGCGTCCTTGCAATGAACAGAGACGACCCAGGGAGCGAGTTGCTCCAGCGCCGGAATCGGCTCGGCCGTGCCGTACAAGATCATGTTCGCAGGGTCGAAATTGATCTTAAGGTTTTCACGATCCACGTCCGCCAGGAAATCCCTCATCAACTCGGCGCGCTCCTGGCCGGTTTCCAGTGCAAAGCTCATATTGCGGTCCCCGGCGTAATCGCAGATACGGCGGACTACGTTGCGGACCGCATTATAGTCCGAGCTGTCCCGCTCCTCAGGAACAAAGCCGATATGGCAGGCAAAGCTCGGAATGCCGAGCGCGACCCCCGTGTCGATCACCTCGCGGGCGCGGGCTTCTCGTGCGTCGCGCGTCTCCGGCGGGATGAACCCGACGGTCCGCTGAACCGTGGGGATGTCGGCATAGCTTTCGCCCTCGTGGGCGGCCCAAATGGTTGTGACGGTAAAGTGGTTTTCATCCAACGCCTCTTTCCACTGCTGGGCGATGCCGGATCCGAGCCGGACGTGGCCGGCAAAGCCAAGGTGGCCGCAGGCGAGGCCTAGCGCCTTGACTTGACGAATGGTAAACGCGGGGTTTTTCTCGCCCCAAAACACCAAGCCGACTTCCATGTGCTTTAAATGCTGCATCGCGATCCGTCTCCTCACGCGGCGTCCGCCGGTCGCAGTACGTTTCGGCGCATCGCCGAATGCATAGTAGCAGATCGGCTCGGCTGCGCACCACAGCAGCGTCCTCAGAAGGGAGCCGTTTTCAGCACCCCGAGCAGTAGAGGGCTCGATCCGCTCGGGAAGGGTTGCAACTACGCGGTCGGTCGTTGCGCGGCCGGTTTCGCCTCCCGGCCATGGATTACCAAGCTTATTTGCGACCCGTAACTGAAGGTTGCGAGAGAGGAGGTACGAGACTCCGGCCGGGAAGGAGGGGCAAAGCGAGAGAGAGAAAAGGAGGTAGGTCCTAGCCGGCCAATTTACAGCCCCAGTAGCTGGCGAGCGCTGCACCGGGTCGGACACCTCGCCCTGCCCTCTATGGGACGATACCCTCGCCCGTGTTCCTGATACCGAAGAGGTCCGCCGTCATCAGCCCCGACTTCGATCTGCCGCCCTTCCACAGATCCCATTTCGGGTCCGCGTAGCGCTCGAAAAACTCTCGCAGGCGCTTGCGTAAGCCGTTCTGAACCACGCGCAGATCCTCCCGCCCGTGCAGGTTCAGCCGCTCACCAGGATCGTGCTGGAGGTCGTAAAGTTCGTTCGGAGCCTGATGGATGCGTTCGATGTACTTCCACTGAGCCGTGCGGATCGCGCGTACGTTCTCAAATTCGAAGAAGACGACGTTCTCCCAATCGACCGACTCTCCGCGCAAGACGGGCGCGAAGCTCCTGCCACTCGGCGGCGGATTGGCCGGGAGCGATTGTTCCATGCCGAGATAGGTCAGCAGGGTGGGCAGCACGTCACAGGTGCTGACCATGAGGTCGCTGCGCCGGCCGCCGGAAATTCGGCCGGGCTGGCGGAAGATCATCGGAATCGACATCGTCCAGTCGAAGGCGGTGAGCGGCCGCGTGTGGTCGCCCATTCCCCAGTAACCGCTGTGCCCGCCCGCGAGCCCCTGGTCGGCCGTGAACAACACCAGCGTGTTCTGTTCCAGCGACAACCGGCGCAGCGTGTCGAGAATACGCCCGACGCCATCGTCTATGCCGCTGACTTCCGCGGCGTACTTGCGCCGCACTCCGGCGTCATTCATCCAGTCCCGATGATTGAAGAGCCAGGGGTGAGGCGCGTCCCGCGGAAACGACGGCAATTCCTTGTCGGCGTAGTAGGCCGCGTGCCTGTTGCGCACGGGCTCTTTCGCCGCACCGCTCAACCCGTACGGGCCGTTATAGGTCAGAAAGAGGAAGAACGGCCGCTCCCGGTTCTGCTCGATGAAGTCTACGGCGCGGTCGGTCCACAGGTCAGTCAAATACCCCGGATGAACCCGGATTTTGCCGTCCTCGATTACCTCCTGGTCGTAGAAGCCGTTGCTGCCGCCGTGCGGTTTCGTAATCCAGTAGGTGAAACCCGATTGCGGCGTCAGGTTGCCGCCCAAGTGCCACTTGCCGGTTAGTCCGGCCACGTAGCCGGCCCGCGTGAGGATGACCGGTAGGCTAGCGAACTCCCCGATAGTGTTGTAGGCGCCGGGCCCGATCTGCGCACCCCCGGCCCCAAGAAACCGGTGCACGCCGTGCTGGGACGGCATCAGTCCCGTGAGCAGGCTGGCACGCGTCGGCGAACAGACCGCATTCACCGCGAAAGCGCGGCTGAAGAGCACACCTTCGCGTGCCAACCCGTCGATGTTAGGGGTCCGCACATCGGGATTGCCGTAGCACCCCAGAGACCAAGCCCCGTGATTGTCGGTCAGGATGAGAACGAGGTTGGGGGGCCTTTCCCGGGAGCGAGCGGGCGCGGTGGCTGCCCCGGTCATGCAGCCGAGCAGCTCCCTACGTGATAACCGCGCCGGTGACGTATCGCTGAACAGCGTGCGATTGAAAAGATCTTTCTTAATCATCGCTTCAGAACGCCAACTGCCCGCGCAACATGATCTGCCGGCCGGGGGCAAACGCACGGGTCGAATTGATCACCCCCACTGTGCCCGGCGTCGAGATGTTCGCGCTCGTCGGATTATTGAAGTTGGGGTGGTTGAACGCGTTCTGCATGGCGGCCATCAGGGTGAACCGCATTCGCTCGTTTAACTTGAAGTCCTTCGCGATCGTGATGTTGTGCTCGTGCAACCCCGGCCCCTCGAGTATGTTCACACCCGAGTTACCGAACGTGCCCTTCGCCGGAACGACGAACGCCGCAGGGTCAAACCAGCGGCCGAGCCTCCGCTCGCCGGATGGAAGATTGCCATTGGCAATCCGGTCCGGCAGGCCGCCCGAGGTATTCGTGTTGGAAGGGTCGGACCCCGAGAAGCTGGGGGTGAAGAATTGGCCCGTTTCCGCGTAGACGATCCAGTAGAGCCGCCATCCTCCCAGTATGTGGTCCACCACGGCAGGCGCGGAGGAAAGATACGTTCGGCCTGTTCCTACCGGAATCGTCCAGATGGTGTTGATCACCGCGCGCTGCCGCGACGTGAACGCGTCCCGGTTCCAGAACAGCGGAGCGTACGGGTTCTCGAGATTCAGGGTATTGCTGTAGTTGGAAGCCAGGGTCCAGTGTGCGTCGAATGTCAATTGCCCGACTTTCCGCTGGACCTCGAAGGTCAGAGCGTTGAAGTTGGCCGCGCCGTTCGTCCGTGCGTACGTTGTCCCGACAAACTGCGAGTATGGCCTCCGCCCCTGAGAGAACGCAACCATGCTCGGCTCCGGCTTGTTGGTCTGAATAGTGTAATTTAGGTTCCGGGATCGCGATCCTAAATAAGAGAGTCGCAGCCCGATATTTCTCACCTGCCGTTCCAGCGTGAAATTGAATTGATGAATCTGCCCGTTTTTGGTGTCCAGCGGATATCCGCTCACGCTTTGGGACGCAATCTGGCCCGCGCCGGCGGGGAACGGATTCGGAAAGGCGAACAGTGGCTGGCCTCCCTGAACGGAGTTAAAGAACGTCTCACCGAGCTGGTAGGGACCGCCGTTCTGCGCCCTCGCATACCGCCCGATTGTTTCGGTGTAGAGACCGTATCCCCCGCGCATGACAAAAGCTTCGCCGAAGGGTCGGTACGCGAAACCCACCCGCGGAGCGAAATTCCGCAGCGACGGGTTGACCTTCACCTGGCCCGTCCTTACCTTGATGCTGGCCGGGTACAGCGGGCTGATCGAAGTCTGCCCTTCAGGGGGCACGATCACGTCGCCCGTTTGCGGGTCCCAATTGAAAATCAGGCCGTCTTTATAGTCCGCCGCGCCGAAGCGGTCCCATCGCAGGCCGGCGTCCAGGTTGAGCCTGCTGTTCACTTTGAAGGTATCCTGCACATAGACCCCAAACTCGCTCGAGACCTGTGTGCGACCGATTAGCGGATCGATCCGCTGGCTCGAGTACGGCAGCCCAAGTAAGAAATCGGAGTGAGCATTGCCGGAGAGCGAGCCGTTGAATGTGAACACGCCGTAGTTCTCCTGCGGAACCGAACCATCGAAATTACTGACCGGCTTGTACTCGCCTCCGAACTTTAAAACGTGACGTCCGAAAGCCCAGGTCATCGAATCGGCGAATCCCCAGTACTTTTCGTCGCCAATGATCCCACCGGTTCGGACAAAGATCGGGTTGTAGCCGGTGATATTGAACCGCGGCGAGCCCATAACGCCAGTCACGTTCTTGCGATTCACGCCTTGCAGCCCCAGGTCGCTGATGACCTGGTCCGCGGTAAGCGGCTTGACACCGGCTACTTCGGTTCCATCGTTCAATTTTGACGGGTGATACCCGACCCGGAACGTGTTTACCAGTTGCGCCGAGAACACGTGCGTGTCCTCAATGATCATGACGTGCTTGTCGCGAAGCCGGGTCCATGCCAGCGCCGGGAAGCCTCCGTCGAGCACGTACGTGTTCGGGCTGGTGGACCACCTGAAATAAGCCGTGTTCCCCGAGGAGAACCTGTGGTCGACGCGCCCGGAATAATAGTCGTACCGCAAGGAGTCGCTCGGGAAGGGATGGAGGTACCCGAAGTTGCTCGCCATCTGGCCCGGGCCGCCGAGGTTGGGAGCCGGCAGGAAACGATCCTGGATCTTCACGGCGGTCGCATTCAGCCGTGAGGCTGGAATCACGTTATCCGGGAACGGCGTGTTGTTCAACGGATCCCGTACGGTCACCGGCCGCGACAGGCTCAGCAACGCAGAGAAATCCCCCCGCCGCATGCTGTCGGTCGGCACATCGCGAAGGTAGTACGTCGACATGGGGAACCGCTGTCCATTCCAGTTGAAGTAGAAAAAGGTTTTGTCCTTCACAATGGGGCCCGAAACTTCGCCGACGAAAGTGTGATAGGTATTCTTCGGCTTCTGGACGTCGAAGAAGCTGCGCGCCGTCAGCGCGGTGTTCTGGTGCCAGTAAGCGAGCCGCCCGTGGAGTTGGTTGCCGCCGGCCTTGCTGGCCAGGTTGTAGTGCCCGACCCGCGCAAACTCGGCCGAGTTGTTTCCCTGCACTACGACCAGTTCCTCAACCACATGGATATTCGATACTTGCGTGCTGGTCCCATCAACCGCGAACCCATCGATCCCCGTCTGGACCTGGGCCGCCGGCTGGCCCGCAACCTGGATGTTGTAAATGCCGCCACTGCTCTGAACAAGCGGCATCGTGGTGAGCATCATCTGGGGATTGCGGGCATCGCCGATGACCGGAATGTCTTCAATCCGCTTCGACCCGAGCGCTCCCTGAAGCTTGGAGGTATCGGTTGCGATCACGGCGGCGTCGGCCCGGACAGTCACCTCACTTCCGACGCTGCCGAGTTCGAAGGTAACGTTCACCCGCCGGATCTGGCTGGTCTCAAGAATGACGTTTTCCGCGACAAACGTCCTGAATCCGGTTTGTGTAGCCGTGAGCTTGTACGTGCCCCGCTGCAAATCGGCGATCTCGTACTCTCCCGTCTGGTTCGTCTCGACGGACCGCTCGACGCTGGTCTGCACATTAACGACCGTGATTTTGGCCCCGACCACCGCCGCGCCCGTGGGGTCCACAACGGAACCGCGTATGGTCGATACCGTTAACTGTGCCGGGATCCTCACGGCGACCGTCAATAGCAGAATGGCCAGAAAATGCCGGCCACAAAGTCTCCGATGTAGATTCATGGACTAACCTCCTGGTGTGTGGAACGAAAGTCTACGCCGGCCGTGGCACACGCCTACGGCCTGGCAATCGCCTCGTAATACGCCCGGCCCTTTTTGAATAGCTCAAGGACCTCGGTCCGCCGTGCCGGAGTCGCGAAGCGCGGCGAGGCATCGATATCCTGGATCACGCGGTCGATCCACGCCACTACCGTGCGCGCATCTTCTGCAAACTGGATTTTCTGTTTCCCCACATAGCAGTACACCGGGCTGGTGTGGGCGAACGCCTTGGCGTCGTTCATTACCAGCCGGTTGGGCGGCCCCCAAACACGGGCGGCGATCCAACTGCTCCTCTTAATTGGCAGTTCCCGGTTAATCTCAACCGACCTGCCGCTATCGCTCGCCTCCGCGGTAGCCACCACTTCGCCGTTCACGACGATCTCGAGCGTGCTCATCGGAACCTGCGACTGCGCTCTGGCCCGGATTCGCACGGTGCGCGGCGCGGCCATGTTGATCTCGGCCCCCACGTCTTTGCCGTCCACATCGAACCAGAGCAGCGGCCCGTTCGAAACGAATGTCCGCCCGGCCTTATAGCCCTCGAGCCAGGCCGGGTAGGTAAGCGGCCCGCCTGTCTTCACGTAGACCTTCGATCCCCCCGGCAGCGCGTGGCGCGTCTGATCCATCTGCGAGTCGGTGCCCGCCGACGCCGTGCATTTCAACCCGCTATTGAGCACCCGGTAATACATCCAGCAGCCCGCCTCCTCGTCCATGTTGCTGAGGATGTCGAGCGCGTCCGCGGCGCCGAGCGCCAGGTCAACGGGAAACGCCCGGGCAAGGTGATCGCCCACGGGAATTTCGGGCTTCGATGCCGGGTGCAGGTACGTCACCACGGCACCCTGCGCCTTGGCCGCCATTGCAGGCGCATGGAGTGCAGGGTAGTCCTCCCAATTTGCGGATCGCTCTTGCCCGTTATAGAACGGATCGACAAAGCGCGAAATTCCCATTAGCGCGATGTGCCCGTACATCGCCGAGACATTGCGCACCTCCTGTTGAACGACGAGCAAGTGCTCGGGTGTGGAAATGGGATCGGGCTTGCCGTCGTTGAAGAACTCGGTATCGAAGACATGCGCAAGAACGCCCACGCTGCCCGCCAGCAGGTTCGCGACTTGGATGTCTTCACCCTTGGCGAGCAGCAGCGTGTCTTCCATGTTGATGTAGAGGCCCCCGGGGACGTGATTGGGGTGCATGTGGACATCGCCTGAGTGCCACCCGGACGAGGGCATGTCGGCCATCCGCCGCAGCCGCAACTCCACAGCGGTCGTCCGGTCGGAGACCATGGTTGCCTGGGTCCGGGCCGGCACAAACTCGAATCCCTTGACGGCCTCGATCGTCACCCGACCCGGCGGCAGCTCCATCTGAAAAGCCCCGTCCGAATGAAAGAAATATTCACCCGAACGGCTCTGCCGGGCGACTATTCCTGAGGGGACATACGGTCGCCGCTGCGAGTCCGAAACATAGACCCGCGCCGCTGCGGGCTTCCCCTGTTCGTCTACGATTCGGACCCAAAGACGTCCGGGCGAAGGCGCCGGGAGGCCCTGCCCCGTCCCAACGATGGCCGCCACCCACATGGCGGCGAAACAAACCCTTCTGATACTTCCCATGTCACCCCCGCATCCGCTTCCGCCGACTTCGGGACAGCCCTGGTGGCCGTCGTGCCGTTCGGAAAAGCATACGTGCCGAGGCGGATCATGTCAAGTCGCGTCTCTCGCGACTGTCGTTAACATACGACTTGTCCGCCTGAATTAACGCATGATCTGTCCGCTTTGAAAATCGGCGGCGGGAACGGGAGCCTGGAAGCGTGGACGAGTCCGGGCGACAGTATTCCGCTGCCGAGATGGAGCGGATGATGAAAGTGCAAGACGTGCTGTTGAAGGCGATGG
>DATMYF010000180.1:0-133987 GCA_035561075.1 Bryobacteraceae bacterium | reverse complement strand
AAGCTCAAGGGTTCGATCGAGCCGGGCAAACTGGCGGACCTGGTGGTGCTGTCGCGGGATATCCTGGCCATCAGCCCAGCGGAAATTGCGCGGGTGAGGGTGGAAACGACGGTGTTCGACGGAAAGGTGATCTACAGGCGGGGGAAGTAGGGATGCGCCGCCGTACCTCGACAGGGGCTACGGTGACCCGCGGCGAGAAGACCTTCGAGGACGGGCGCTGGGCGGAGAAGCGCATTGGGCCGACGCGGGCCAAGGGGAGCTATGCTTTCCGCAGCCCTGCCCGGAGGGCTGGATTCCGGAACAGAAGATCACCGCTGCGGAGGCCATCCGCGAGAAGCTCAAGGGTTCGATCGGGCCGGGCAAACTGGCGGACCTGGTTGTGCTGTCGCAGGATATCCTGGCGATCAGCCCAGCGGAAATTGCGCGGGTGAGGGTGGAGACGACGGTGTTCGACGGAAAGGTGATCTACAGGCGGGGGAAGTAGGAATGCGCCGCCGTACCTCGACAGGGGCTACGGTGACCCGCGGCGAGAAAGGCGTGCACTCGTTGGCCTTGTCCTTCGACGACGGGCGCTGGGCGGAGAAGCGCATTGGGCCGACGCCAAGGGGAGCTATGCTTTCCGCAGCCTGCCCGGAGGGCTGGATTCCGGAACAGAAGATCACCGCCGCGGAGGCCATCCGCGAGAAGCTCAAGGGTTCGATCGAGCCGGGCAAACTGGCGGACCTGGTGGTGCTGTCGCGGGATATCGACGGAAAGGTGATCTACAGGCGGGGGAAGTAGGGATGCGCCGCCGCTCCCCCGCAGTCGCGAGGAAGCGGCGCGTTCACGCTATTTTTTGAAGAGGCGGTCGAAGGCCGAACGCGCGTCGTTGGGACTGCGCGGTACCTCGACAGGGGCTACGGTGGCCGCGGCCGATGCCGCGCCGTCGCGTGCTACAGTGACCCGCGGCGAGAAGAGCGTGCACTCGTTGGCCTTGTCCTTCACGGCGATGCGGACGGGAATCGGCTTGAGGCACTGGAACCGCGTGGACGGCTCGAAATGCGAGCACTGCTTGCAGCAATGCAGGGCCGCATTGCACTTCGGACAGTTGCCGTTGAAGTCGGTGCCGTTCGGCAGCGTCGTCGAGCAGCTATAGCATCGCGACGCGGTCACCGCCTGGACGAGGCGCGGCAGACGGGGTCCGGTGACATCAATGGGCGGCCGGGGCCCCTTGTCTCGGGGAGCATCCCCGCGAGGTCCTTTATCCGGCCGATCCGTGTCCATGTAGCCGGGTGTTCTGTATTTCCGATCGCTGTCCATGGAATTTCCGTACTCCAACCATCAGGGGCGCAAGGTTTCGAACCAAAGCGCCCGGGTATCGCAATTTACCTGGTCATCTCGTCATCCGCAGCGCAGGTACAAATACCGCGGTTAACGTAGGATTACCGGGGGATTCTGTGGAAAAGGCCGAGGCACCGAGCATGTACAGGTCCGAAACCCGCCATTGCTGCAAATCTATATGTACCATGGAACCGCGTGTAATTGTACAGCGAAATGTTACACAAAGTACCAGACGCCGCACGCCGCCCGCCTTGGTGCCAGCACGCTTATAGCCAATCTGGAGACGGGGTTCGTATTGTTGGACGGCGAATTCCGTTAACAGGTTACCAGTGTTACGCGTGGCTCCATTTGAGAAGGCTGGTGCACGGCCGGGTTAGCGGGTCCTCGCAGTGATTGGGGCTGACGCGTAGGGCGTAGCCCAGCCGGCCGGTGCGATCGGGGATGATTTCCTTTCCGAACACCGCCAGCGAACCCTGTTGCTCCACGGGGGGCAGCACCAAAACCTCGGTATCCTCCAGGCTGCCATCGGTTCCAACCCGGCCCACTACGACCTCCACCCGCACGTCCTCCGGGGTAAGGCCTGCCAGGTCGATAGCGGCACGCACCGGCACGGGAAGGCCGCTGACCACACTGCCGACCGGCGCCGCGCCGGTTTCGACAAACTTCACGCGATCCCAGACGTCGCGCACGCGGGCATTCCAGCTTGCGCGGGTGCGCGCCAGATCGTAGCCGCTACGCACGATGCGTGTCCAGGAGGAGTGTGCCGGATCATACAATTCCCGCATGTACTCGACCACCATGCGGCGGCAGTCATACGCGGGGCTCACGTGCATGAGGGCCTGCTTCATGCGCCGCATCCAGTCGCGTGAGATCTGGTCGCGACGCTCGTAAAACATGGGGACGATTTCGTTCTCGATGAGGTAATAGACGTTGCTGGCGTGGAGGCTGTCCTGGTCTTCGGTATAGGGCTCGCGGTCGCCGATGGCCCATCCGCCGGACTGTTCGTAAGCCTCGTCCCACCAGCCGTCCAGGACGCTCAGGTTCAGCACGCCGTTTATGGCGGCCTTCATGCCGCTGGTGCCGCAGGCTTCTTCGCCGCGCTTGGGACTGTTGAGCCAGAGGTCTACGCCCTGCACCAGCTCGCGGGCCACCTTCATGTCGTAATCCTCGACGAAGACCACGTGTTTCCACAGGTCGGGGTCGCGGGAGAGCTGCACGATGTCGCGGATGAGGGTCTTACCGGGATGGTCCTTCGGGTGGGCTTTGCCGGCGATGACGATCTGGACGGGCATATCTTTATTGCCCAGGATGCGCTTGATGCGCTCGACGTCGCGGAACAACAGGGTGGCGCGTTTATACGTGGCGAAGCGGCGGGCGAAGCCGATGGTGAAAGCGTTGGGGTCGAGCACCTCCGAGGCGCGCCGGATTTCGGCCGCGGACGCCTGCCGCCGGATGGCCGACTGGTGCTGGTGGGCGCGGACGAAGCTCACCAGGCGGCGCTTGCGGCGGCGGTGCGCCTCCATTAGCTCCTCGTCGGGGATGTCCTTTACCTGCTCCCAGATCTCGGGTTCGGCGAAGCGTTCCCGCCAGTCGGGCTGAAGGTACTGGTCGTACAGAGCGGCCAGGTCGCCATTGAGCCAGCTCGGCAGGTGCACACCGTTGGTGATGGAGGTTATGGGCACCTCCCACACGGGCAGTTGCGGCCAGAGTATGTGCCACATTTCCTGGGAGACATGGCGATGCAAGCGGCTGACCGCGTTCCGGTGGGCGGAGACGTTGAGCGCAAGAATGGCCATGGAGAAACGCTCGTCGCGGCTTTCGGGCGCGCGTCCGAGGTTCATGAGTTGTTCGAAGGGGATCCCCACCTTGGCGCAATACTCGTGGAAGTAGTGATACATCAGACCGGGGTCGAAGAGATCGATGCCGGCCGGGACGGAGGTGTGGGTAGTGAATATGTTGGCTGTGCGGGACGCTTCCAGGGCTTCGTCGAAGGTGAGGCGTTGCTCCTCCATGAGGATGCGGATGCGCTCCAGGGCCAGGAACGCGGAGTGGCCTTCGTTGAGGTGGTAGACGGTGGGGGAGTACCCCATGGCCTTAAGGGCGCGGACGCCGCCTATGCCGAGGACGAGTTCCTGGCGGATACGGGTGTCATGGTCGCCGCCATAGAGCGAATCGGTGATGTCGCGATCCTGCGGAAGGGCGTTATCCGGGATGTTGGTGTCGAGCAGGAAGAGCTTGATGCGGCCGACTTCGAGCTTCCAGACCTGGATGGCAACGCTGCCGGTGGGCAGCTTGATCCGCACCTTGAGGTCCGCACCGTCGGCATCCTGAACGGTAGTGATCGGCAGGGTATAGAAGTCGTTAGTGGGGTAGCGTTCCTGCTGCCAGCCGTCGGGATTGAGCAACTGCCGGAAGTAGCCCTGCTGGTAGAGCAATCCGACGCCGACCAGGGGGAGGTTGGAATCGCTGGAGCTTTTGAGATGGTCGCCGGAGAGTACGCCAAGGCCGCCGGAATAGATCGGGAGGCATTCGGTGAGTCCATATTCCGCCGAAAAGTACGCGATCAGCTTGCCCTCGGGATTAGGCTGTTCCCGCTGCATGTGGGCGTCGAAGCGCTGGCATGCCATGCGATAGAGGGCGAGGTAGCGGGGGTCCGCCGCCACCCTCTCGAGCGTGGCTTGGGGGATGCGGCCCAGCATGAGCACGGGGTTATAGCCGCATTCCCGCCAGAGCGTGGGATCCAGGCGTCGAAAGAGTCCCCGGATGATGGGTTCCCAACTCCATAAAAGGTTATAGGCAAGCTCTGGCATGCGCGACAGAACCTTGGGAACGGCCGGACGCACGAGGAATTCATGAATGGGCTGAATATGGTAAGGCATACTACGGGCTACTTTCACGATACCACTCCGGCACTTCCCGGACAGCGGGAACGTGCCAGCCGGTATGTGCGGCACGGTATACTCTTCGCATGAAAGCGCTGGCTGTATTGATGGTGTGGGCCGCCGCTGGGATGGCTGAGGTGCGGATGGGGCATGCGGGTTTCGATGCCACCCCGTCCGAGTGGGTAGCGTGGTCGCCGCGCGCTGAGATCGCGCCGCGCACGTTCCAGGATGCGATGCACTACCGGACGCGGCCGCCGTCGCTGGCCATTTCGGGCAACAGCAACGCGGCGGTATTCGGAGGGTGGGAGTGCACGGTACCGGGCATCCAGGCAGGCGGATGGTATCGCTTCACGGCGTGGTATCGCGCGGAGGCCGTGGGGTACGAGCCACTACAGGTAGTCTCGCGGCTCGACTGGGCGCGTGAAGGCGGCAAGCGCGCAGGGCAGCCCGACTACGTCTGGTCGGCCACCCGGCAAGGCGAGTGGACGCGCGTCACGCTGGACGCGCCGGCGCCGCCCGAGGCAGCCGCGGTAAAGGTGCAGCTATACCTGCAGAACGCACCGCACGCGACCGTCTGGTGGGACGATGTTTCGCTCGAAAAGATCGCAGCTCCAGGGCCGCGTGAGGTGCGGGTGGCGGCGGTGAATGCACGACCGGGCAAGCGCGGCACGACGGCGGACAGCGTGACGCACTTCCTGAAGGTGATCGAGCAGGCCGTCCCGGAGAAGACGGACGTGATCGTGCTGCCGGAGGGCATCACCGTGGTGGATACCGGGAAGAAGTACGCGGAGGTTGCGGAGCCCGTCCCAGGTCCCACGACCACGATCCTGGGGGAAGTGGCGCGGCGGCGGAAGAGCTACATCGCGGCGGGCATCTACGAGCGGGAAGGGCAGGCGGTGTATAACACCGCGGTCCTGATCGACAGGGAAGGGCGCGTTGCGGGCAAGTACCGAAAGGTATACATCCCGCGCGAGGAGTTGGAAGACGGCATCACCCCGGGGGCAGATTATCCGGTGTTCCTCACGGATTTCGGCAAGGTGGGGATGATGATCTGCTGGGACCTGCAATACGCCGACCCGGCCCGGGCGCTGGCCATGCGCGGGGCGGAGATCATCCTGCTGCCAATCTGGGGCGGCAATGAGACGCTGGGTAAGGCGCGGGCCATCGAGAACCAGGTATTCGTGGCGTCGTCCGGGTACGACTACCCGACGTACGTGATGGACCCGGACGGGCAAATCATGGCCCTTGCGAAAGACCGCGGACAGGCGGCCGTCGCCACCATCGACCTGAACCGGCGGTACACGGACAAGTGGCTGGGGAACATGCGGGCGCGCTTCATGAAAGAGCTGCGGCTCGACCTGCGCCCGTAAAGGGCGGGGGTGGTTTTATTTCGGTGCTGCGGGTATGATATCCGGCATGCCCGAATCGATCTACCTTACCAGGCGCCGGTTCGCACTCTCGGCGGTGGGCGCCCTGACCGCCCCGTGGTTCGCCGCCCGGGGCGCCACAGCCGATATGCCATGGTCCGGCCCCGCGGTGGTCCGCAAAGTCTACCTTTGCGGAAAGCCCAGTTGGCCGAGCCCGGACGCCGATGTCGACCAGAACATCGCCGCCGTAGAGGCGAAACTCAAAGAATTGGAGCGCATGTACCCGGGGCAGATTCGCCTCACCGGCGGGGAGCGGCTGAACAACGCCGCTGAGATGACAGGGTGGCTCCAGAAGCCGGACGACGCCGACGTGGTCCTGGCCTTCAATATGGTGACCATCGTCCACCCGATGTTGAAGCAACTGGTGGAATCCGGGAAGCCCACCTTGATGTTCGCCCAGCCCTACTACGGGCACGACTGGACGCATGCGGCGGCGTACATCCAGCGCGGCGCCAAACTCGACCTGATCGCCAGCAGCGATTTCCGGGACCTGGACGGCTACCTGCCGATCTTCCGCGCCATCCACCAACTGCGCCGCAGCAAGGTGCTGCTGGTTTCGCCGCTGGCTACCCGTCCCAAGGTCGCGGGTGATTACAGCAAACAGTTCGGGACGGAGTTCGCGTATCCGAGCTATCTCGATCTGAAGTCCGCCTTTGATGCCTCCGATCCGGGACAGGCCGATAAGCTGGCCGCGGCTTTCATCAAGGAAGCCGCCGTCGTGGAGCCCAGCAGGCAGGAGATCGTGGATTCCATGCGGTTGTACCTGGGCATCCGGAAGTACATGGAGCAGGAGAAGGCGAACGCCATCGCCATCGACTGCCTGGGCGGATTCGGCCGCCGCGAACTGCCCGCCTATCCCTGCGTGGCGTTCTCGAAGCTGAACGACGTGGGCCTGTACGGGGTATGCGAGAACGACTTGGAATCCACCATGACGCAACTGCTGGTGACGTCATTCTCGGGCGTTCCGGGATTCGTTTCAGATCCGGTGTTCGACACCAGCCGCAACGAAGTGATCCACGCACATTGCGTCTCGGCAACGAAGCTGGAAGGGATCGACGGCAAGGCTAGCCCGTACATGGTGCGCTCGCACCTGGAAGACCACAAGGGGGTATCGATGCAGGTGCTGGCGCCCTCGGGCGGGGCGGTCACGGTGGCCAAGTTCGCCGATGCCAGGCGCCTGATGGTCTCGACAGGCGAAGTGCTGGGGAACGT
Source organism: Bryobacteraceae bacterium (assembly GCA_035561075.1). GTDB lineage: Bacteria > Acidobacteriota > Terriglobia > Bryobacterales > Bryobacteraceae > JAMCRM01. Next base: position 127,146 of record DATMYF010000180.1, on the reverse strand, counting down.
GGACGATGAGCGCGGCTGCCGCACGAAGATCCGCACCAAGGTGAAGGACTCGGGCAAGCTGCTGCGCGGCTGGGCGGCGGCGCTCGATACTCCCGCGATGCCCGGAACCAGGGACCTGCTGCACCGGGTGGTGTTCTACGGAGACCACACGGGCTCGATCGAACGGCTGGGACGGCTAACGGGTTTCAAGGTCGTGCGGGAAGGGTAGCGGAGGAGCGCCATCGGACCAGCACTCCAGCCAACAAAAGGGGCCACTGATTGAATGTGGCCCACGCCAATGTGGCGAAAGCATGAGCGGTAACGCCGGAGGCGACGAACGTTGCCGCACTAACGATAATCAGATTTGACGCCACAATCGCGCTGCAAGCGGCTACTTCCCGGTCAGGTGAGATTCGGGCGATGACGAGACCCAGCACGAAGGAGTTCAGGAAGAACATCCGAGTCCGCAACGCCCAGTCTGAGAGTAACAGGTATGCGGTTTCCCTGATCCAAAACGCAGACAGGAGCGAGTCATCGTATGGCCTGTGAATCAGATACTGAGGTAGAACGAAAAACAGCATGTACAGAACGATAGATACAAGATAAGCAGCCACGAGGAGCGCTGCGTATCGGGCCGGGGCTGATGAGATGTCACGCCAGATGAAGGCAATGCTGGTGCGCACCACGCCCATCCAGAACGCGATGCTACCTTGCCGCCTTCTGTCTTCGAGTAGATCGCCGACGATGGAAGCGGCTCGGTCCCGGGTTATGACCAGTGACAGAAGTCGTTCCGCCAATTCCGAATCACGCATGGGCAATCCCAGCAATGTCAAGGCCATTCAATAGTCGAGTCAATGACCGCTGCACTCTTGCGACTGCTTCAAGGCCTTTCGGCGTTACAGCATAGAATCGCTTTGCCCGTCCGCCTCGCTGCGGCGTTGGGTCGCCGAGCCATGAAGAGACAAGCCCTCTCTCCTCAAGCCGGCCGAGCGTGGTGTAGAGAGAACCCGGGCTGGGTTCTCGCTGGGTAGTTTCTCTTAGCTCCACGCGAATCGCAACACCGTACGCGTTGTTTCCCAAGCGAAGAATCGCGAGCAGGACGAAATGCTCAAGTTCCCCAAGCCGAACGACCATTTCTTCCACAGTGTAGGAGTAATCCATTCATTCGTCAATGGTCTTTCATTTCAAGAGCCCGCGCTGTCTGGTACAGTCGAGAATAGTGTTCCGTCGCATTATCTGGATCATTCTGGACAGCGTGGGGATCGGGGAAATGCCGGACGCCGCCGCATACGGCGACGCGGGCAGCGACACCCTCGGCAACATGGCACGGGTGCGCCCGCTTCATCTGCCGAACCTCTGCGGCCTGGGGCTGGGGAACATCCGGCAGATTCCAGGGCTTCCAGCGGCGCAGGAACCCGGGGGAGCGTATGGGCGCTGCGCGCTGGCGTCGCCCGGCAAGGATACGATTACGGGCCACTGGGAGATGGCGGGCATCCATTTGGAGCAGCCGCTTCCGCTCTACCCGAACGGCTTTCCGCGCGAGGTGATGGACGAGTTCGAGCGACGCATCGGGCGGCGCGCGCTGGGCAACAAGCCCGCATCGGGCACCGAGATCATCAAGGAACTGGGGGAGGAGCACGTGCGCACCGGGTCCCCCATCGTCTACACCTCGGCCGATAGCGTGTTCCAGGTGGCGGCGCATGAAGAGGTGATCCCGCTGCCGGAGATCTACCGGATTTGCGAGACGGCGCGGGAGATCCTGCGCGGTCCGCACGAGGTGGGGCGGGTGATCGCGCGGCCATTCATCGGGGAGCCCGGAGCGTTTACCCGCACGACGAACCGGCACGACTACGCCGTCCCGCCGCCCCGCGGGATGCTGCTCGACGTGCTCGAAGCCGCCGGTGTGCCGGTGGCGAGCGTGGGGAAGATCTTCGATGTGTTTCTGGGGCGCGGCATCGTGGAGCGCTTCGGCAGCAAGAACAACGCGGAAGGAATGCAGCAGACACTTGCCGCGATGGCGCAGTGTGAGCGCGGGGTTATCTGGGCCAACCTGGTGGATTTCGACATGCTCTACGGGCATCGCAACGATGTGGAGGGTTATGCCGCCGCGCTCGAAGAGTTCGACCGCTGGCTGCCGCAACTTCACGGCGCGATGCGGGATGACGATGTCGCGATCCTCACGGCGGACCACGGCTGCGACCCCACCACCGTCTCCACGGACCACAGCCGGGAATACGTTCCCCTGCTGGTCTTCGGCCCGCGCGTGCGGCGCGGCGCCGACCTGGGTGTCCGGGCGAGCCTGGCCGACATAGGCCAGACCGTGGCGGACAACTTCGGCGAACGAATCGGAAAAGGTACCAGCTTCTTACGGCAAATACTATGAGAACACCTGTCATGGCGGGCAATTGGAAGATGTACAAGACGCCCGCGGAAACGAAAGCATTCTTCGAAGCCTTCCGGCCGCTGGTCGCGAAGGTGACTGACCGCGAGATCGTGATCTGCCCACCGTTCACGAATCTCGAAGCGGCCGCCGGCGCCGTAAAAGGGACGCGCATCGGGATTGGCGCGCAGAACCTGTACTGGGCCAAGGAAGGCGCCTTCACGGGCGAGATTTCCGCGCGCATGATCGTGGGTTGCGGCTGCTCCCACGTGATCATCGGACACAGCGAGCGGCGGCAGTACTTCGGCGAGACGGATGAGACCGTGCTGCAGAAGACCGTGGCGGCGCTCGAAGCGGGGCTCACCCCGATCGTGTGCGTCGGGGAGCGGCTGGAGCATCGCGAAGCGGGCCAGACCGAGGCCGTGCTGCGCGGGCAGGTGAAGAACGGCATCGGGGGCCTGACACCGGAGCAGTTCGCCAAGATCGTGATCGCGTATGAGCCGGTATGGGCCATCGGCACGGGCAAGACGGCTACCCCGGAGATCGCCGAAGACGCGCACCGCGTGATCCGCGCGGAAGTGCGGGCGAAGTTCGGCGCGGCGGCGGATGCGGTCCGTATTCTCTACGGCGGCAGCGTAAAGCCGGACAACACCAAGACGCTGATGTCGAAGGAAGAGATCGACGGCGTGCTGGTGGGCGGCGCGGCGCTCGATGCAGCGTCGTTCGGCGCTATCGTCAACTACTAAAAAGGCTCACTATTCGCGCACGGCCGCGGTGCCATCCACAGGACCGCGGCCGTGCGCGTTATACTGGCACGGGAAATCCCTGATGCAACACTATCTGGCCTTTGATCTGGGCGCGGAAAGCGGTCGCGCCATGCTCGGGACGCTGTCCGATAGCGGACTGGCGATCGAGGAACTGCACCGCTTCCCCAACACGCCGGTGCGCGTGCTTGACGGGCTCTACTGGGACACGTTGCGGCTCTGGCATGAGATCCGGCACGGGTTGGGGGTGGCGGCGCGCGAGCGGCGCCTGACGCTCAACGGCGTCGGGATCGATACGTGGGGCGTGGATTTCGCGCTGCTCGGCCGGGATGGCGCGCTGGTGGACAACCCGCGCCATTATCGCGATGCCCGCACCAACGGCATCATGGAGAAGATGGCCGAGGCGATGCCGCGCGCGGATATCTTCGCCCAGACGGGCATCCAGTTCATCCAGCTCAATACGCTCTGCCAGCTCTATGCCATGAAGCTGGCGGGCTCGCCAGCGCTCGACGCCGCCCGAACGCTGCTGTTCATGCCGGACCTGTTCAACTACTGGATGACCGGGGTGGCGCGGGCGGAGTTGACCATCGCCAGCACGTCGCAGTTCTACAACCCCTGCGCCAAGGGTTGGGCGACCGGGGTGCTGGAGCGGCTCGGGCTTCCGACCGGAATGCTGCCGGAAATCGTGCAGCCGGGGACGCCGCTCGGCCCGCTACTCGATTCGGTATGGCCCGGGACCGGCGCGCCGCCAACTGTCTACACGACGGCGTGTCACGATACAGCGTCGGCGGTGGCCGCGGTTCCGGCGCAAGGCGACGACTGGTGCTACATCAGCTCGGGGACATGGTCGTTGATGGGCGCGGAACTGGCCGAGCCGATCGTCAACCAGACAGCGATGTCGCTCAACCTGACCAATGAAGTGGGAGCGGGCGGGCGCATTCGGCTGCTGAAGAATATCGCGGGGCTGTGGCTGGTGCAGGAGTGCCGCCGCGCGTGGTCGCTTGAAGGCACGGGCTACAACTACGATGAGCTGGCGAGGCTGGCCGCGGCTGCCGCGCCGTTCACCGCTATCATCAGCCCGGATGCGTTTCTCGAGCCGGGGGACATGCCGGAGAAGATCGCGGCGTACTGCGTGGCTACGGGGCAGAACCCGCCGCAGACACATGGCGAATTCTCGCGCACGATTCTGGAGAGCCTGGCGCTGCGCTACCGGCAGGTGCTGGAGAGTCTTGAAACGCTGATCGGGCGGCGCTTCCGCGTGATCCACATTGTGGGCGGGGGATCGCGCAATGCGGTGCTGAACCAGTTCGTGGCGGACGCCACGGGCCGTACGGTTGCGGCCGGACCGGGCGAAGCCACGGCCATCGGGAATGTCCTGATCCAAGCCATGGGGTCGGGCGCGCTGGCGAGCCTTGAAGAGGCCCGCGCGGTGGTGCGGCGGTCGTGGAAGGTGGAGATTTTCGAGCCGAAGCCGGCGGCGGACTGGGACGCGGCGTACCGGAAGTACCTTAAAATCGTAGGTTAACGGCGATGTTACGGCAGGGTTACGGCGTGTTGCTCTGAACTTAATCCGGCTGTAATGGGATTGACACACGCTCCGGCTAACTTGGAGCTGATGTCAAAGATCAAACTCGTCTGTTACCTCCTGCTCTTCACGTCCTCCGTGTGGGCGCAAACCGAAACCGCGAGGATTACGGGGACCGTGGCCGACGGATCCGGGGCCGTGATCCCGGGCGCCAGCGTGACGGTCTCCAGCGAGAGAACCGGTTTGACCCGCACCGTTGAGGCCAATGAACGGGGTCTGTTTGTGGCCCTCAATCTTCCGCCGGCGGTTTACAAAGTGGTATCGCAGGCCGAGGGGCTTGGCCCGGCCGAATTCACCAATATCGCGCTGACCGCGGGGCAGGAGCGGGTGCTGAATATCGTTTTGCAGCCTGCCGCGATGGCTACCGAGATCAATGTGTCCGGCGGTGACCTGGTGGTCATCGACACCAGCTCTGCGCGGGTGGGCGCCAATGTGAACGAGCGCGAGGTGGCCAACCTGCCGCTCAACGGGCGCCAGCTTTCGCAACTTTACCTGATGGCCCCGGGGGCGCAGACCTCCGGCGGCGGCAGCTACGACAATGTACGGTTCAGCGGGCGCGCGAACCAGCAGAACGCGGTGCGCTTCGACGGCGTGGAGGCCTCCTCGATCATCGACTCTTCACCGGGGAACCTGAACGGCGAGACGTCAACGGGGTTCCGGCTGCAGTCGAGCCTCGAGAACGTGCAGGAGTTCCGCGTGGAATCGAGCAACTACCCGGCCGAGTACGGGACGGGCACCGCGGGGCAGATCAGCATCGTGACGAAGTCAGGCGGCAATACGCTCCACGGCTCGGTGTTCGAATATCTCCGGAATAGCGCTATGGACGCGCGCAACTTTTTCGACGGGGCCAAGGCGGCGCCGCTGCGGCTGAACCAGTTCGGCGGGTCGCTGGGCGGCCCCATCCTGAAGGAGAAGCTTTTCTTTTTCGCCAGCTACGAGGGCTTGCGGCAGCGCGCCTACCAGAACCTGATTGAAGCGGTGCCCAGCACGGCGGCGCGGGCACGCGCGGTGCCTTCCATAGCACCCCTGATGGCCGCGTATCCCACGGGTGTTCCGACGGTCAACCCGGATCTCGATCTCGCGCAGCGCGTGGGCCGCGCGCCGCTCAATGAGAACTACGGGAGCATCCGGCTCGATTACCGGCTGAGCCCCAACTACAACCTCACCGCGCGTTACTTCCGCGACCAGGGCGTGATGGAGCAGCCGCTCAACGTGACGGGCAATGTGGCGCGCACTACAGCGGTGCCGCAGAACGGTCTGGTGAGCCTGCAGCAGGTGTTGCGGCCCACGGTGATCAACGAGATCAAGGTGGGGTTCAACGGCTCGAAGACGCGCTATGAGGGCGTGGCCCCGACGGTGAACGGGATCGACCTTTCAGCGGTTTCGCTCGATTTCAGCGGCACCGCGACCGTCTCGGGCATCGGCGGACAGGGCGTCTCCGGTGGCGCGGCTCGCATTGGCGGGCTGGTGCGGTCTTCGAGCGCGCAGAACGGGCGCGCGGTCCCGTACACCAATTACACCCTGACGTTTTCCGACCAGTTGAGCTGGATCAAGGGCAACCACAGCCTGAAGTTCGGCGTGGAAGTGCGCCCCATCCGGATGTATACGGACCGGCTCGGCGGCACCACCTACACTTACTCGAACGTGAATGCGCTGTTGAGTAATACGCCGTCAAGCGTGCAGGTGATTGGGGACGTGAGCGCGCCGAACCCGCTGCACGGCGGTATGACGGGCAATCGCTTTCTCAAACAGGAGTACTACATCGGGTATGTGCAGGACGAGTGGAAGATTTCCCGCACATTCACGATGAACTACGGGCTGCGTTACGAGTACTACAGCCCGCTGCGCGAGAACCGGAACCTGTTCACGTTTTTCGACATGACGACGGGCAAGCTCGACACCAACCCTAACCGATCCTGGTACGGGAGCAGCAAGGCGAACTTCGGGCCGCGGCTGGCGTTCACGTGGGCGCCGGGCCGCCTGGAAGGCAATACCGTGCTGCGCGTGGGGGCGGGCTACTACTACGGTCCGGGGCAGACGGAAGATCAGGTGCAGCCGATCGACAGCGACCGCGTCACCGTGACCCGTACCACCGACATCGCCTTCCCGGTGAACAGCCAGGCGATCGTCAACAGTTTTGACGTGAACAATCTGAAAAACTTCGCTCCGCGCGTCTACGCGCCCGGCTACACGCTGCCGGAGAAGATCCTGTCCTACACGGCGTCCATCCAGCAGAAGTTGCCGTTCGACACGGTGCTGACGGCGGCGTATGTGGGGAGCCAGGGACGCAACCTGTTCCTGCGCTCGTGGACCAACCTGATGGTAGGGGTCCAGATGAACCAAGTGACGGGCGCGGGCATCCCGGTGCTCGAATTCGGCAATCAGTTTTCGCAGATGGACTACAAGACAAGCGGGGGCACGGACCGGTACGATTCGTTGCAGGTGACCGCCAACCGGCGGTTCACACACGGGCTGACGGTCGGGACCCAGTGGACCTGGGGTCACAGCATCGGCAACACCGGCGGCTCGAACGAGGCGCAGACCCAGCAGAACCCCTTGAACTTCGAGCAGGACCGCGGCAACAACGCCTTCGACGTGCGGCACACGTTCAACGCCACGGCGCTCTATGCGCTGCCCTTCGGCAGGGACAAGCGGTTCCTGAAGAACGCTCCGGGCTGGGCCGATATGCTGCTCGGCAACTGGGAGTTGGGCGGGGTGATGAACGCGCGCACGGGGATGCCGGTAGACCTTACGCTGGCGCGCAACGACATCGCCTACCAGGTGAACTCGACGGGCCAGATCGTGGACGCGCCGATGGTGAGCAACGGCCTGATCCTCACCACTCCGGTGGTGAACAATCCTTGGGGCGGGTCGTTCCGCAGCAACCGGCGGCCGAGCGTGGTGCCGGGGGTGAACCCCTACCTGACGAACTCCTCGGACAAGCGCGTAATGCTCAACCCGGCGGCGTTCACGATTCCGGCTCCCGGGGAGTACGGCAACCTTGGAAGGTGGGCGCTGAAGGGGCCGGGGCTGGCGCAGTTCGACCTGACCTTACACAAGCGCTTCCCGATCCGGGAGGGACACGCGCTCGAATTCCGCGGGGAGATCTACAACTTGCTGAACCGGGCCAACTTCGCCAACCCGGTTTCGCGCCTGAACAATTCCCTGGGAATCGGCAGCAACCAGTTGCAGCCGGGGCAGGCTTACACGCAGGCGGCGGCGGGCGGGAGTTTCGGGATGTCCACCTCCACGGTGACCAAGGATGTGGGGCTGGGCGCGGGGCGGCAGATCCAGTTGTCGCTGCGGTATAGCTTCTAAAAACGCCTACTTCCCGTTTCCTTTGCGCGCGCGGCGCTCTTCCTTCGGGAGGAGCGCCGCTTGCGCGTCTACGGCCTTTTTCGAATCACCTGCTTTGAGGCGCTTGTAGGTGCCGTCCGAAGCCATGCGCCGCGCCTTGACATTATCGGCGAGATAAGTTTCGAGGATTTCGTCTTTGATGCGCCGCAGCAGGGTTTCGTCCTCCACGGGGAAGAGGGCCTCCACGCGGCGGTTAATGTTGCGGGGCATGAGGTCAGCGCTGCCCAGGTAAACCTCTTCTTGCCCTCCGTTGCGCAAGTAGTAGACGCGGGTGTGTTCGAGGAACCGGCCCACGATGCTGGTCACCTGGATGTTGTCGCTTACCCCGGCGATGCCAGGCCGCAGGCAGCAGATGCCGCGCACCAGCAGGTCCACTTTTACCCCGGCTTGTGAAGCGCGGTAGAGCATACGGATCACCTGCGGATCCACCAGCGAATTCATCTTGAAGATGAGGTGCCCGCGCTTGCCGGCCAGTTGGTGCCGGATCTCGCGCTCGATCTTGGCCTCAAAACGCTCCCGCATGTTGACGGGAGCCACCAGCAGTTTCTGATAGTCGCGCTTGGCGGAGTACCCGGTCAGGTAGTTGAATAAGTCCGTGGCGTCGGAGCCTATGTCCTCCCGCACGGTCAGCATCCCCATGTCAGTGTAGAGGTGCGCGGTGACGGCGTTGTAATTGCCGGTGGCCATGTGGATGTAGCGCCTGATGGTGTCGCTCTCGCGCCGCACCACCATGGCTACCTTACAGTGAATTTTCAGGCCGACAAGGCCGTAGACGACGTGCACTCCCGCACCTTCCAGCGCCTTGGCCCACTCGATGTTGCTCTCCTCGTCGAAGCGCGCCTTCAACTCCATCAGGACGGCGACCTGCTTACCGTTCTCGATCGCCTCCAGCAGTGTCTCGACCACCGGCGAGTTGCGGCCCACGCGGTAGAGCACGATCTTGATGGCCAGCACGTCGGGGTCGCGCGCGGCTTTGCGCAGGAAGTCCACCACGGGCTGGAAGGAGTCGAATGGGTGGTGCAGCAGGACATCGCCGCGGCGCACGACAGTGAAGATGTCCTCGTCGTCGCCGGCGTGGGCCAGCGATGGGGGTACCGCCGGGACGAAGGGCTTGAACTTGAGGTCCGGCCGTTCGATCTGGTGCAGCGTCATCAGGCGGCTGAGTCCCAGCAGGCCCTTCACGCGGTACACCTGGTTCGAATCCACCTCCAGGTTATTGATGAGGATCCGCAGGATGTGGGCGGGCATCTGCTGGTTCACCTTGAGCCGCACGACGCTGCCGAAGCGACGCTGCCGCACGCCCTCCTCGATGGTTTCGAGAAGATCCTCGGCCTCCAGTTCCTTGATGGCGATGTCGGCGTCGCGTGTGACGTGGAAGGGGTGCGCCTCAAGAACCTGCATTCCGGGGAAGAGCGCGGCCAGGTTGGCGGCGATCACCTGCTCGATCCACACGAAACCTTCCTTGCCGGCGATGCGTTTGCCCGCTTTTTTGCGGGGCCGCGTTACAGGGACAAGCTGCGGCAATGTGTCGGGCACCTTGATGCGGGCGAAGTGCTCGACGCCTCGGGAGTCACAGATGAGCACGGCGAGATTGAGGCTCAGGTTCGAGATATGGGGGAAGGGCCGCCCGGGATCGAAGGCCAGGGGTGTGAGCACCGGGAAAATCGTCTGGGCGAAGTAGCGGTCGCAGGCATTGATCTGGCGCGGGTTCAGGTCGGAGTATTCGAGGATCTCGATGCCGGCCTTTTCAAGCGCGGGCAGCAGGTCGGAGCGCAGGCAGCGGTGCGCGTCGGCCATTAGGCGCTTCACCTCACGCCGAATGGCGACCAGTTGCGCGCCGGGGCTCATGCGGTCCGCGCCCACTTCCGGAATGCCGGCATCCACCTGCGCGGTGAGGCCGGCTACCCGCACCATGAAGAACTCGTCGAGGTTCGACCCCACGATGGAGAGGAACTTAGCGCGTTCGAGCAGGGGGTTGGTTTCGTCCTCGGCCTCTTCCAGCACACGGCGCTGAAAACTGAGCAGGCTCAGTTCGCGATTGATGTAAAGCCGCGGATTGTGAAGATCGGGCGCGGCTTCAAGCGGCGCGACTTTGGCTTCCGCGGATGGCGAGGCGGTCGTCATGCGTCTATTTAGATTACTACCGCGGGCCGCCGGCTTCACCGGGCTCATATCCGGCTACACGGGAGCTTGCCTGGAACTTGCGGTAGTCCCGGTAATCGTAATGCCATTCGCCGCCGACCCACTTCACCAATGCAACCCGCAGGCTGGCCGCGATGTTCATTCGGCGGGGCAGCCAGATCTCGTCGTTGATGCGGGTCTGCTCCAGCAGAATGCGAGTGCCTTTGTGGATGCGAGCGAGAAAGAGGCCAACGGATACGTTATCGAAGGCCTCGGCTTCAAGGCGCGCCCAGCCGAAATCCTGCTTGTCGATCCAGAGGGTGGCCCGCATCTTGCGCAGGAAGCCGGCGGCCATCGACGGAGGATCGTATCCCGGGCGCGGCTCCGCCTGGATGACGTACACGGTGCGGCCGTCGATTTGCTCCTCCCGCACGATCTGAAAGTTGAAGGCGTTGGGGATTTCCTTCATGAACTCGCGCTGCCGGTTGCGCTTCTTCTCCCATTCGGCGATGCGCTTCGAGCGCTGCTCTGGAGTCTCGCGGCGGCGCTGCTCGATGCCGAGACGCTCTTTGTCTCGCTCCTGGCGGTCCTCTTCGGGAGAGAGCGGCTTATCGGCGCGGGCGATCAGGCGGCGGTGGGGGCTGCCCTCCACCATAGTGACGTCGAAGGTGCGGATCTCATGCTTCTTGGTGCGTCCGTTGGACTCGAGTTGCTTGATATCCTGGCGCTCGACGAAGGTGTAGTTGAGCGCCAGCTTATCGTGCACTTCAGCGGTTTCAACGGCACGGCGGACGATTTCGCGCGCATCCTGGGCAGGCAGCAGAGTAGGGAGAAGCAGCAGGACCAGGCGCCACATATATCTATGTTATGCGCGGGAGACCGGCGGGGTTTCGATGCGATGCCCGCAGATTCGCGCCACGTCCTTCTTCAGGGGCTCCACGGCTTTGGCGAACATCATTTTGTACGACTGGCAGAAGTAATCCAGGTCCTCGAATGTGCGCCGCGGATCGTGCCGGTGTTTGGGGCAGCCGCCTTTGCAGATGGACTGCCACTCGCACGCCTGGCACGTCGGGTGTGCCAGGGTCTTCTTGGCCGCAAACTGATAGCGTTTCTGGCGGCGTGCGATCTCCGGCCAGGAGTCCAGGTTGAGGTTGCCGAGCTTCCATTCCGAGGAGACGAAGAAATCGCACGGGTAGACGTCGCCGTTGTACTCCACCACGGCGTAGCTATCGCAGGTCTCGTGCAGGGTACAGTTGCCGGGCTTCTGGCCGGCGAGCGCTTCGGCAACGTTGTCGAAGTAGCGGACGCGCACTTTGCGCCGCTCCGGCCACCAGAGGTCGAAGACCTCGCACATGAAGCGCCCGTACTGTTCGGGTGTGATGGTGAACGGGTAGGGCTGGCCGGCGGCGTCGAAATCGGAGAGCGGGATGAACTGCATGTGCTCGATCCCGATGGAGCGGAAGAAACGGTAGATCTCGCGCGGCTTCCCGACGTTCGACTGGCTGAGCACGCAGAGCACGTTGAACTCTACCTTGTACTTCTGCATGGTCCGGATGCTCTCCATGACGCGCGCCCAAGTGGGTTTGCCGGCCTTGTTGACGCGATAGAGATTGTGGACGTCCTCGGGCCCATCCATGGAGATGCCCACCAGCCAGTTGTAGCCCTTGAAGAACTCGCACCAGGCATCGTCCAGGAACATGCCGTTGGTCTGCAAGGCATTCGAGACAGCCTGGCCGTTGCGCCCGCGCTGTTGTTGAAAATCGACGAGTGTTTGGAAGAAGGGCAGCCCGGCGAGGGTCGGCTCGCCTCCCTGGAAGGCGAAAACGCTGTTGGGGTAGGAATAGAAGAGGAAGGTGTCCACCATGCGCTCGAGCGTATCGAGCGACATGCGGCGGGCGGGCATGGACTTGTAGGGATCCGCTTCGCGATCGAGATAGAAGCAGTAGGCGCAATCCAGATTGCAGACGGCGGATGCCGGCTTAATCAGGAGTGAACTGATGCGCGGTGTAGTGCCCAGCCCCCCCTCCAGAATTGGCAGGGCATACCCGGTTCCCATAGAGCAAGTGTATCACCGGGTGGCGGCGCGGCTTCACGAGCCGGGTTCGAAGTAGCTGGCCGCGAGTTCGGGGCGCACGGCGATGGCGCGCTGCCAGCATGCGCGGGCTTCCTCCTCTTTGCCAAGGGAGCGCATGGCATGGCCGAGGTTGAGCAGGGCTTCGGCGAATCCGGGGTTCTGCTTGAGCGCCTCCTGGTAATACAGGACCGACTCGGAAGCCTGGTTGCGTTTCTGGCAGATGAGCCCGATGTTGTAGTACAGTTCGGCGCCGCGCTCACCGATATCGAGGAGGCGGCGGTGCAGGTCGAAGGCGCGGGGCCATTCCTGCTCCTCAAGGGCCAGGGCTGCCAGGCCGCGCAGGGCGTCGGGGGAGTTCGGGTTGGCGGCAAGCACCTTTTCGAAGAATTCGTGGGCGGCCGGAATGTTGGACGCCCGCCAGTTGGCGATGGCCGCGTTGAGCTGCGCTTCCTGCCAGCCCGGCCGTTTCTGAAGGCACGCGGCGAAGGCCTTGGCGCTGCCGGTGAAATCGCCGCGCAACAGCCGCAGATAGCCCAGGCGGAAGATGGCATCCTCGCTTTCCGGTTTGTCTTCGGGGAGTTGCCCGTAGAGTTCCTCGGCCTTTGCGCGCTCGCCCAGTTGCTCAAGAACCAACGCCAGGTTCCACATGGCGCCGGCCAGGTTGGGGGCAAGTTCCAGTGCCCGCTCGAAGGCGGCGCGCGCGGCCCCGAGGGAACCCATCTTCTGGTGCGCCACGCCAAGATCGAGCAGCGCCTGCGGGGAGTCGGGCTTCAGGGTGACGGCGTGGGTGTGGGCGTCCACGGCCTCACCGTAGCGCTCCAGTTTCTGGCATGCTACGCCCAGGTTGAACCAGTTTTCAAATTGGTCCGGAAAGAGCTCGGTGAGGCGTTTCGCGTAGGCTGCGGCGGCAGCGAAATCCTTCTCCGCGAAGGCAGCGGTGGCGAGGGCCTCGAGGGCGGTCTGGCTATCGATGGAAAGCGACCGCAGCTTTTGGGCGCAATCGCGCAGCTTCGCGTAGTCCTGCCGGGCGAGGTGCATGGCGACGAGGTTGGTGAGGCACTGCTCCGAGCGCGGATTGTTTACGAGAATTTTCTGGTACATCTCCGCGGCTTCGTCGAAGCGGCACGCGATCTGCATGGCGACGGCCTTGCCGAAGAGAGCCTCCTCGTCGTCGGGGAAGCGAATGAGGTAGCTGTTGAAGACTCTGACGGCGTCATCGGCGCGTTCAAGGTGTATCAGGCAGGTGCCCAGGCCGAGGTGCGCCTCGTCGCGGGAGGGATCCAGCCGGAGTGCGGCTTCGAAGCCTTCCGCCGCTTCCGCCCAGCGGCCCAGCCTGCCCAGGCAGACCGCGCGATTGAAGTGGCCGGTGCGGTGCTCGGGCTCCAGTTCGAGCAGGCGGCGATAGCTCTCGACGGCCTCTTCAAAAGCGCCGAGTTCGTACTCGATGTGGGCGGCGGCGGAGAATAGCTGCGGCTGTCGCTCCCCGCGGGCAGCGGCATCGCGCAATTCCTTGAGGGCCTCCTGGCGTTTGCCGTCCAGGTGGAGGAATACGGCCTTTGACAGCGAGCCGCCGGCCGGCTCGTCTTTAGGAGAAAGAGCCGGGCCTGTCTGGGGCATGCGCACGCGCATCATGGTTTTCATTCTCCCACAGCACTCCCTCGTGGAAAGGGCTTTAAAGCTATACTGATCGTTTCAAGCGGGAGGAGTCGATGGCGACACATGTCAAGGTCCTGGGGATCATCCATATCGTGCTCGGCGCTCTCGGGATCGTCGGCGCCGTTGCGTTGTTGGGCATTTTCGGGGGACTCGCGGGTCTGGCCGGGGCCAGCGGCGACGAGGGCGCGCGCGTAGCCGTTCCGCTGCTGGGCGGCTTAGGCGGCTTGCTGTTTATGTTTGTGCTGATCCTTTCGGTGCCGGGGCTGATCGTAGGGATAGGACTGTTGTCGTTCCGGCCGTGGGCGCGCATTCTGGCCATCATTCTCTCAGCGATTCATCTGTTGAATATTCCCGTCGGCACCGCGATTGGGGTCTACGGGCTGTGGGCGCTGCTGAACCGTGAGACCGAAGAACTGTTCGCGCACACCCACCTGGCGCGAACTTGAGGACATCGGCCGACGTTGGGAGTGGAGCCGCCGAGACGGCCGCTTTCCCCGGGGTGAAGTGGCATCTGACCGCACGGCCGTGGCAGCCGTCGGGCATCGAACCATCCGCGTATCTGGAGACCGTCGAGCGGGTCTGCCGGTTCACCGCCGGCATGCAGGATGCGTGTGGGGCGATCATAGATCCCATTCTGGGCCGCGAGCACCGGTACTCCACCGCCTATTTCGCATTCGCCGCGGCGACGCTTGTGAGCCGTGGCCGTGCCGAAGACCTGCTCCAGCCGGCGATGCAGGCGATGGAACACGCCACGGCTTGCGTTGCGGGAGGCGCGGACGCCATTCCGGACCGCCTTGGGGAGTTCTTCCTGGCGCCGCTGGCCGGCGCTCTTTCCCTGCTCGCCCCGCGTGCCGGTGAGGCGAGGGCATCCGTGTGGCGCCAGCGGCTGTGCGTCCCGCTGCTCTCCATCATCGACGGGGAACACCTGCAATTGGACCACCGGCGCACGTGCGCGATGAGGGGCGAATGGCTGCGCTCCACGGCTGGTCTCGCGCACCGCGACCGGGCGCGCGACTTCATTGAACGCCACTGGCTGGAGGACCAGCGCGAGCGGATTGTCAACGACTGCCTGAATCTCTACCAGGACCACTCGACCGACCCCGAATCCCACGCCGTCGAGGCCGTCGGGCGTGTCAACCTGTTGGCGCTCGTGGAGGCCGGTTTCGACGGCAAGTCCGGCGCGGAGATGCGCCGTGCCGTGGAGCGTGGCACCGCCGCTTCGCTACTGCTGCAGGACCCCTCCGGCCAGTGTCCGCCGAACGGCCGCACCTGCGACCACGTGGTTAACGACGCGCTCCATCAACTGGGTTTCGAGATGATGGCGGAACGGGAACATGCCCGCGGCAATGCCTGGTCCGCCGGGCAGTATCGCCGGGCGGCCATGCTGTCATTTCGCAGCATCGCCCGGTGGCAGCGCGACGAGTCTCCCTGGGCGGGTTCCTTCTACGCGTCCAATCATCGCTTCGACCCTGGCCACCGCGCAGGCATGGAGCCGATCGGCAATTACGGCAACTGTTACGGAGCTGTGATGTGTCACCTGGCGGAGTCTTATCTGGTGCGCCGCCATGAGTTCCCGGAAACTCCCTCGCCCACCGAGATTGGCGGCTACGCCGCCGTGGCCGACCCGCGTTTTGCCAGTGTGTTTGTCAATGCCGGGGGCATGCAGATGGTGATCAACCTGCGTGGCGACGTAGCCGCCACCTCCGGCGCCGATTGGATGGCGCTGGGAGCGGTGCGCTTCAGCCGTCCCGAGTGGGACTCGCGCCTGGGACCCTCCGATGGCGCCCGCGACCGCGCTTCCGGCGGGGGCGCCAGTTTCGGCCCCACTTGGATGGAGGGCGGCCGCTGGGTCCGGCTCGCCGATATCCCAGGTCGCTACCAGGGCCGCTTTGAGGCGTCCTTCGTGCATCCCCTGCTGGTCCGCTGCGCCGTCGAATACGCGCCCCTGCCGGGCAAGCAGGGACCCACATTCCGCCACCATTTCGTGATTACTCCAGACGGCATCCTGGCCACACTCGAAAGCGCTGCGCGCATTCAATACGCTGTCACGTTCCCCATGCTCGAGCACGATGGCGGCCCGCTCCGCTCCCGCGTCGGCGGCTACATCGCTTCGGTCCGCTATCCCGACGGCACCGACGAGCAGAACTTTATCTCGCTGGCGTCAAACCCGGGCATCGCTGCCGATGAAGACCCGCTGCGGAGCAGTTACGGCTGGCTCCGGCCGGTGCGTTCCCGGTCTAACATCACCTTCATCTACCCGCGCGTAACCGGCGACCCTCCCGCCGAAGCAGTCCGCGTGAGCTTCCGCCAGACGGCACAGGGTTTTTCGAGCGTGCTCGGACGAGTAAACGGCAGCCTTTATGTCGGCCGAACTTCAGCTGGGGGGAAAGGCAAGAGTATCGATATTGACGGCGATGGGCGTCCGGAGGCCACGTTTACATCTATCTGCGGGTTTATTCTGCAGATTGAGAACGGAGTGATCCGGTCCGTGGAAGCCGATCGGGCGGTGGGTGCCACCATCGGCAACCGCCGGCTCTCGCTCGAGCCGTACCATCCCGAATTACTGTGAAAATCTATTCGCGCTGACCCGGAGCCTGCTGCCCGGCCCCGATCTTCGCGCCCGCGCGCGCCGATTCGAGCAGGCGATCCTCGAAGCTGAAATCGGGCTGCGACCGCTTGCCGCGCGCGTACCAGCGGTAGGTTTCCTTCAGGCCGGCATCGAATGGCGTGGGCTTCACCTTCAAGACGCGGGTGATCTTGGTAACGTTCTCTGTGATGGGTGGAATGTCGAAGTACACCCCGAAATAGGCGGGGTTTCCCATCGGATCGCCGCCCGCTTGCTGGATCAGTTCCCGCGGCACCCGCACCAGCGATGCTTCGGTTCCCGCCACCTGCGCCAGCAGAATCACCAGCTCGGCCTGCGACAGCGGCCGCGGATTTCCAATGTTGAACGCCTCCCCCACTGCTCCGGGCTCTTCCATGGCCCGCAGCAGCGCCTGCACGAGGTCGTGCACGTAGACGAACTGCATCAGACGGTGGCCGTCGCCGGGGATGATGATCGGCCGCCCCAGCCGCAGGCGGTCCCAGAAAAACGCTTCCCTGTAGTAAGGGTTGCCCGGGCCGTAGACGAACGGGGGACGGAACGTAGTCACCGGAAAACCGGTGCGCTGGTGTAGCCGGAAGAGCATCCGTTCCGCGGTGGCTTTATTCCTCACGTAGGAATCGGGATGGTTGTCGGGAGCCAGCGGGTCCCCTTCGTAGTGGTTCAGGCCGTCGCCGTACGCCGCCACGCTGGACATGAAGATGTATCGCGTGAGCCGGTTGCCGCAGGCCTCGACGGTCGCCTCCACCTGCGCCGCGGTGGTGCCGCGCTCCCAGTCGTAGGCGTTGTCATAGACCACGTCGAAGCGTCTGCCCGAGAGCGCCGCCCCAACCGCCGCGGCATCATTGCGGTCTGCCGTTATGTTTGCCACCCGCCTGCCCAGATCGTGCTTTGGCTTGCGGTGCAGAACCGTAACATCATGCCCGGCCTTGAGCAGTTCCTCGACCAGGTACCGGCCGATGAACAACGTGCCGCCGATAACCAGAATATTCATATCCGGTGTTGGGTGTCAGGTGTTGGGTCTTGGGTCCCGGGTATGGGCGGAAAGCTGAGGCCCAACACCCAACACCCAAGACCCCACTACCTGGTCAATCGTAGTATTCCAGGCCCAGGTGGGTGATCAGGTCTTCGCCCCGCATCCACCGCAACGTGTTCTTCAGCTTCATCAACTGGATGAAAATATCGTGCTCGGGATATAGGCCCGGGGCCGTGAGGGGCGCCTTGAAGTAGAACGACAGCCACTCCTGCACACCCCGCATCCCTGCGCGCTGTGCCAGATCCAGGAACAGAATCAAGTCCAGAACCAGCGGTGCCGCAAGGATGGAATCGCGGCACAGGAAGTCGATTTTAATCTGCATCGGGTAACCGAGCCACCCGAAGATATCGATGTTATCCCAGCCTTCCTTGGCGTCCCCGCGCGGCGGGTAGTAGTTGATCCGGACCTTATGGTAAAGATCCTTGTACAGTTCCGGATAGAGGTCCGCCTGAAGGATCTGCTCCAGCGCCGAGAGCTTGGTCACTTCCTTGGATCGGAACGAGCCCGGATCGTCCAGCACTTCGCCGTCACGATTGCCCAGGATATTGGTCGAGAACCAGCCCCTCACGCCCAGCAGCCGTGACTTCAGGCCCGGCGCCACCAGCGTCTTCATAAAGGTCTGGCCGGTTTTGAAGTCTTTGCCGCAGAACGGAACCTGACGGTCCCGCGCCAGTTCGTTGAACGCCGGGCAGTCGGTGGTCAGGTGCGGCGCGCCATTGGCGTACGGCACACCCGATTTGAGCGCCGCGTAGGCGTAAATCTGGCTGGCCGAAATGGCCGGATCATTCTTCGCCAGCCCGCATTCGAAATCCTTCAGGCTCTGGTGCACCGCGACGGCTTCGTGATGGACTTCCGTCGAACCGCACCAGATCATCACCAGGCGGCTGGCGCCGCTGCTAGCGCGGAACTTCCGGATGTCATCCATCACCATTTCGGCGTGTTCCATCTTGGTCCCGGCGGGCTTCATGTTCGGCCCGTTCAGCCGCTTCACATACTCCTGGTAAAACACGGCCGGCATCGGCTTGATCGCCGAAAGCTCGCCCTTGAACTGGTCGAGCAGGCTTCTCTCGAGCACGCCCGCCTTTACGGACGCCTCGTACGCGTCGTCCCCGAAGATATCCCAGGTGCCGATCGCGAGGTCATTCAAACCGGCCAGCGGCACAAAGTCGCGGACCTTCGGACTGCGTCCCTCGGTGCGCTTCCCGAGCCGGACAGTCCCCATTTGCGTCAGCGAACCGATAGGCTGGGCGACGCCTTTCTTGATCGCCTCGACACCGGCGATGAAGGTGGTCGTAACCGCACCCATCCCGGGTATGAGCACTCCCAGTTTGCCGTCGGCGGGCGCGATCTGCACGTTATCTTTGTTGGTGGGCAATTACGACTCTCCTTTGGTCGAAATGCTATAATACCAACTCGATGCGCGAGCGTGCGACGGCAACGCTGACAACTGTCATCGCCGACGACGAACCACTGGCTTGCGAGGAACTGTCTTTCCTTCTGCGGGATTTCCCCGATATTGAGGTGGCCGCCACCGCCCGCAATGGCCTGGAAGCCGTCGAGATGATCCAAAAGGTCGAGCCCGACCTTGCCTTTCTGGATATCCATATGCCCGGGCTCGATGGTATGGGGGTGGTCCACCGCCTCCGCGAGCAGGACGCCGCGCTCCCCCACTTTATCTTCATCACCGCTTACGACCAGTACGCCGTCGAGGCCTTTCGCCTTGAGGCCATGGACTACCTGCTGAAGCCGGTCGATAAGGCGCGCCTGGCCGAAACCATCGAGCGCGCCCGGCGTATTATCCAGGAAAAGCCTCGCGGCGGGATGCCCGAACCCCCGCCGCGCCTCTCCCCGCCCCGCACCAAGTTGCTGATCCGCGCCAATAACCGCAACTTCATCGTGGACGCGAACGACGTTGTCTACGCCACCATCGACAACGGCCTGATCACCCTCGTAGCCACCAACATCGAGGGCCACTCCAATTACCGCACCATCGAGGACCTCCAGGCCAGCCTCGACCGCGACATGTTCTGGCGCGTGCACCGCTCGTTCCTGGTGAACATCAACCGCATCAAGGAAGTGGTGCCCTGGTTCAAATCCAGTTACCAGCTCCGGATGGACGACCGGAAACGCACCGAGATCCCCGTCAGCCGCGTCCAGACCAAGCGCCTGCGCGAACTCTTCAAACTGTAGCGCTACAGCACCGCCGGATACCGCACCACGGTGTAGTGCCGCAGCCTGAGTGTATCGCCAGCCGCCGCGGCAACCCGCCCGCTGAATTGGATGTTCACCGCGCCCAAGGCCGCTTCGGAGGCCGCCACCACGCCAGCAGCCAGCGGCAGGGTTCCGCCCCAGGTCTGGACGCTCACCTGTGTGCCGTCCACGGCCACCGCGGCTTCTCCCCGGCCGGTCACCAGGGCATCCCCGGAGCCGCCATCGCGCGACACCACGACGGTGCCTCCCCAGCGCACGTCGAAGGTGAATCCAGACGCGGTGCCGTCATGGGCGTAGTCGAACTGCACCTCCACACGGTCGCCCGCCTGGAGCGTCCCGGCCTCGATGGCGCAGCTTCCCAACACCGCCGTTTCCGTGCCGCCGGTGCTGATGCCCGTCCCGGAGCACAGCACCTCCGGTCCTGTGGACGACCCCGGGCTGAACCGCCGGTAGGACGCCAGCAGAGTATCGCCGGGTTGCGGAGCGGCGCCCGCTGCAAACGTAATCGACCGGTCGCTCAGCACGTAATCCGGCCCCATTTTCTGTAGGAGCCCATTCCGGTAGACGGTCAGGCTGACGGACGGATTGGGCGGGGAAACCAGGGAAAAGCTAAGGTTGGTCCCGTCCACCACGCCCCCCGGCGTCTCGTTATCGGTGAACCCGTAGACGCCCGCTCCGGCGGCCCCGCATGGACCCGCCGTCCCGTCCACCCGCACGCAGTCCGCCGGATCTCCCATGGCGGATTCAAGCGCCCCCGTTGACCCGATCACCGCGGCTCTCCCGGGCGCGAACCCCGGGCCCCGCACCGGACGCGATGCCAGGTCCGCGGTGAGCCCCACCACGTCGCTTTGCTGAATCGGCAGCGCTCCCGCTTCAATGTTGGGCGGCGCCACTACCCGGACGTCGCGCAGGCGCAACGCGTGGGCTGCGGCCGGTACCGACCATGTCTCCTCGAACTGGATCCGGCCGTCGCTTGAATACTTCACTATGTAGTACATCGTCGGCGTCACGCCCGCGTTGGGCACCAGTTGCACGCGCAACTGGCCGTCCGCGATCTTAACCATCAGGCTGTGCATGGCGATCGCGGATGCGTCGCTCGACTCGAAGCTGTTCCAACTGATCACCGCGTTGCCGTTGAAGCGCGTGCCGTCGGCCTTGTAAAGAACGTCCTGGACGGTAGTGAGGGGCGGTGCGGCCAATAGCCCCGTTGACAATGCGAGGAACCACCCCGCTCTACGGACAATCATCATTCCTCCATGTGCTCAAAATGTGCGCACCCCGGCCCGCGGTTCGCCCGCGGACCGCGGCTGGCTTCAGTCTATCCACCCCCTCCCGGTACTCCGGCCGCCCGCTCACCCGCGCGGTCCGGCTAAGTTATACTTGCCTCAGAATTTCCCGGACCGGATTTTTTCCGGCAACGCTTGTGACTGGAGCACACATGAATAACACCAACCGACGAGGTTTCCTGAAGGCGGGCGCAGTGGCAGCCGCCACCGCCGGGGCCGCCCGGGCGCAGTCCGGGCCCGAAAAGAAAGTCCATTACCGTGGAAACAAGAAGCCCAAGGGCACCCCCCTGTTCTCGGGAGCCGTTTCCTACAGCAACCTGCTCTTCATCGCAGGCAAGGGCGCGCATTTTCAGGGTGATATCAAGGCCCACACCAAGCACGTCCTCGACGAGGTTCAGGCGGAACTCGAAAACGCCGGCTCATCCATGAATAAGGTCCTCAAGTGCAACGTCTACCTGAACGATCTGAAGGACTATAAGGGCATGAACGAAGTTTTCCAGGGCCGCTTCGGCGAGCAGCCGCCCGTCCGCACCACCATCGCCGCGGCAGGCGGAATTCCCGGAGATTCACTGGTGGAAATCGACGTCATCGCCTACATCTGATCCTCTGCGCCGCTCCCGGCCTTCATGTAACATGAGGAGCGGCACATGATCCAACTGCGGAACATCGAAAAGTTCTATGAGGCCGGGTACGGCAAAACCTACGTCCTGCGCCGCATCGACCTGGATATTCAGGAAGGCGAGTTCGTAACCGTGATGGGGCCCTCCGGGGCCGGCAAGTCCACGCTGCTCAGCATTCTCGGGATGCTCGATGGCGCCTGGATGGGGGAGTTCTTTTTCGCCGGCAACGCGGTGCACAAGATGAAGCCCAAAGAGCGCTTCGAGCTCAATAAGCGCTACATCGGCTTCGTCTTCCAGAGCTATCACCTGATCGACAGCCTCACGGTGTACGAGAACCTCGATATTCCGCTCTCCTACCGCAACATCAAGTCCTCTGAGCGCGCCGGCATCGTCTGCGATACGCTCGACCGCTTCCATATTGTGGGCAAGCGCGACCTCTACCCCAATCAGCTCTCCGGCGGCCAGCAGCAGCTCGTGGCCGTGGCGCGCGCAGTGATCGCCAGCCCCAAGCTGATCCTTGCCGACGAGCCCACCGGCAACCTCCATTCCAGCCAGGGGAAGGAAATCATGGAGCTCTTCCGGAAGCTCAACCAGGAAGGCACCACCATCGTCCAGGTGACCCACTCCGAGGCCAACGCCGCCTACGGCAACCGCGTCATCAACCTCGCCGACGGCTGGATTGTGCGCTAGCCGCGCGTCCCGCCGTCTACATCGCGTGTCTCCCGAGAGACACGACGGCCTTCCTCGGGGTTGGCTAACTCCTGCCCAATCAGTTATTTCCACTCTGGCCTGCGGGGTGCCTTTACGCATTCCGGAGAATGACGATGCGGACTCCGGAACAGGAACTGAGGAATATGCGGAGGGTGGCGCTGCTGCTGATCGCCGCCGCGGCCGAGGCTCTTGCCGACCAGGGCAACGGCCCAGCCCCCAGGAGGATCGTGGTCAGCATCCCCGACCGCATGGTGGCGCTGGTGGAAGACGGGCGCGTGGTCAGGACATATCCCGTCGCCGTCGGCAAGCCCGCTACCCCTACGCCGTCCGGAACCTACGAGGTTGTCCAGCGCATCCCCGATCCCACGTGGTATGCGCCGAAAAAGGTGGTGCCTCCGGGGAAGGCCAATCCGCTCGGCACCCGGTGGATCGGACTCAGCCGCAAGGGCTATGGCATCCACGGCACCAACAACCCGCGCTCCATCGGTCGCAACGCCTCCCACGGCTGCGTCCGCATGCGCAACCAGGATGTCGAGGATCTCTTCGAGCGCGTCTCCGTCGGCGACGTGGTGGAACTCCACGATGCTCCCAACCCGGAACTCGATCGCATTTTCGGCACGCAGCTTGCGGCTGTCGTGTCAGGAGGCCAGTAACATGGAACCCAACGGATTTGGAGTTGTCGCCACCGGCCTAATGGCGGCGGTCACGTTCCCGCTCGCGTTCGGCATCGCGCGGCTGTGCCTGAACGGCGTCCTGCACGTCATCCACGGCGGGCGCCGGCACTGAGCCGTGCTATCATGTCGCTTCGTGAAAGGGTGTCTTAAGGTCCTGTTTTTATTGGCTTGCCTGCATGCCGGGCGTGCCGCGGCCGAGACCCCCGAGGCGGCCGCGCGCGACCTTGCCCGGGCCGTTTTCGCGGCCGTCGAAGCCGACCCCGCGGCCCTCTCCATCCGCAACCTCTCCTCGCTCCCGGCAGCCGGTTTCGCCGAAGTTCGCGCCGCGGTTATGGCCGCCCTGCGCGCCCAAGGGGTGCGGCTCGCGGAAAACGGCGCCGCCGAGGTCCGGGTCACCGCCTCCGAAAATCTCCGCAATTGGCTGCTGGTGGCCGAAGTGCGCCGCGGCGAAACCCGCACGGTCCTGATGACCGCCTGGCCCCGGACGCCCGCCGCCAGCGCACCGCTCACGGCCGTATGGCTCGAGCGCCGGCTGGTGTGGGAGCAAGACGAGCCCATTCTCGATTTCGTCATCGTGGAGGGTGAGCCCGAACGCCGCCTCTTCGTCCTGGAGCCCTCGCGCGTGGCGGTCTATGGCCGTACCGCCGCCGGATGGGAGCCGCGCGGCTCGTTTGCCGTTGCCGCCGCACCCGGCCGAGACCTGCGCGGACGCCTCGCCGTTCAGGGCAATGCCTTTCAGGCCTGGCTCCCCGGGTCCGCCTGCCGCGGCACCATCGATCCTCCGGCTCTCGAATGCACCGCCGGGGAAGCCCTCTGGCCGCTCGCTTCCGGCGGTTCTCTGGCCGGTCATGCCACTTTCCGCGCCGGACACAATGCCTTCGAAGGGACCGTCTTCACGCCGTCGGGCGCCAAGGCCACGGTGCCGCCGTTCTACTCCATGGCGCTGGCGGGCAGCCCCGAGGCGCCGCTCTGGGTGATGACCTCGCTCGACGGCCGCGCGGTGGTGTACAACGCCTCGTTCAGCCCGGCCGGGCAGCCGATCAGCGGATGGGGCGGCGACGTTGCCGGCGTCGAGGCGTCCTGCGGCGCAGGCCGGCAGGTCCTCGTCTCCCGCCCCGGGGATGCCCAAGAGCCGGATGCCGTAGAAGCCTGGGAAGTGGGGCTCAATAGCGCCGCACCGGTCAGCCCGCCGCTCGAATTCTCCGGCCCCGTGACGGCCCTCTGGCCTTCCGGCGCGACCTCCGCCTCCGCCGTCGTGCGGGACCCCTCTACAGGACGCTATGCTGCCTACCGTCTGGCGATTGGCTGCGGTTCTTAGTCTTCTCGCCCTCACCCAGACCGCCGGCGCCGCGGGGCGCCCGCGCTACGGCGGCACTCTGCGCGTCGAAATGCGCGCTACCGTCGCTGCGCTCGATCCCACCGAACCGGGCGACGCCGGCAGCCGCCTGATGCCGCTGGTCTTCGATTGCCTGGTCCAAATCGACGGGCAAGGCCGTCCGCGTCCCGCCCTGGCGGTCTCCTGGACGCACGATCCAGACCATCGCCGCTGGCGCTTCCGCCTTCGCCCGGGGGTTCGGTTTCACGATGGTTCCGTTCTCACCGCCGGTCCGGCCATCGCCGCCGCACTGACCGCGGCACTCCCCGGCTACACGGTTACGGCCGCGGCCGATGCGCTGGCGATCGAATGTCCGCGGCCCACCCCGGGGCTGCTGCTCGAACTCGGACGGCTCGGCTATATTTATTCCCGCAGCGCCGAGGGCGTCCCCACGGGCACCGGGCCGTTCCGGCTAGCCGCCCTCGAGCGCGGCCGCCGCGCTGTTTTCACCGCCAACCAGGAATATTGGGGCGGCAGGCCGTTCCTCGACTCCATCGAGGTCTCGATGGGCCGCAGCCCTCGCGAGCAGTGGATCGACCTGGAAGTGGGGAAGGCGGATCTGGTGGAACTGGCCCCCGCGGACGTGCGCCGCGCCGCCGACCGCGACCGCGCCGTCTGGTCGTCCGCTCCCAACATCCTGCTGGCCATAGTCTTCTACGATGGCCGTCCTGCCGATACGCGCGTGCGCGAAGCCCTGGCACGCTCGATCGATCGCGCCGCCATCCACAACGTGCTGCTCCAGCGCCGCGGCGAGATCGCCGGGGGCCTGCTGCCGCAGTGGTTGAGCGGCTGGGAGTTTCTGTTCCCGTCCGCGCCGGACCTTCCCCGCGCCCGCCAGTTAGCCGCCGCGCTTCCGCCCTCCGGACGCACCGCCTCTTTGGCTTACGACGCCGGCGACCCGCTGGCCCGCGCCATTGCCGAACGCATCTCGCTCAATGCCCGGGATGCCGGCCTCACCGTCCACGCCGTGCCTGGAAATGCCCGCGCCGACGCTCGCCTTGCCTTGTTACCGGTCGCTTCGCTTGACCCCGCCCAGGCGCTGCCCGATTTGGCCGCCGCTCTCGGGTATAAGAACTGGCCCCGCCAGGACCGTCCCGAGGACGTTTGCGGCTCCGAACGCACGCTGCTCGAAGGCGGGCGCGTGGTGCCGCTTTTTCACCTGCCCGAGGACTATGGGGTGAGCCCGCGGGTGCGGGTCTGGCAACCCCCCGCCATCGGCCGGCTGGGCGGTTGGCGCCTCGCCGACGTGTGGCTCGATGGGGACCGCCAATGACCTTCCGGACGCGCCTGCTGTTGATCTTCACGTTCGCCGTGGTGGTGGCGGTGGGGCTGGTCGGCTCCGTCGTCTGGCTCACCACGCGCCGCGCCTTCGAGCGCGTGGAGAACCAGCGGGTGGGCACCGTGGTGGATCAGTTCCGCCGCGAATTCGCCCGCCGCCGCGAGGAGATCGCCCGCCGGGTGGAGCGGATTGCCGGCGCCGAGACGGCGCTCGACCTGGCCATCGCCAGCGGCGGTCCCGAGCCCGACTATTCCCCCTACGTAAACGAGGCCCCCGCGCTTGCCGCCGCTCACGGGCTCGACTTTCTGGAGCTGGCCGCCGCCGATGGCTCCATCATTTCTTCGGCTCAATGGCCCGCGCGCTTCGGTTATAAAGCCGCATGGCTCTCCGCCGCGGGGGAACACGGCGCCTTCTTACAGCGCGAGGAACTGCCTGAGGAGACGGCCTTGGCCCTGATTGCCGTGCGGGTGGTGAGCGCCGGGGATCGCAAGCTCTACGTCGCCGGCGGCGAGAAGCTCGACCCCGGCTTCCTGAAGACCCTGGCTCTGCCCGGCGGGATGCGGGTGCTGCTCTATCGCAACCTGGCCCCGCGCTTCTCCGCCAGCCTTCTCACTGGCGACGCCGGCCCGCTGGCCGATGCCGCTCGCCTCGAGGCGCTCATCGAACAGGTGCGGACGAAACATCGGGAGGCATCCGGAACAGTCCGCTGGACGCCCGACGCCGTCGGCGCCGAGGTCTTCCATGCCTTCCCGCTTCTGGGCCGTGAAAAGAACCTGCTCGGTGTGCTGCTGGTGGGTAGCTCACGGCGCGAACTGGCCGAACTGCAACGCCTGCTCCTGTGGACCGCGCTGCTCACCGGTGCCGCGGGAATCCTGCTCGCCGTGGCCCTGGCCGGCTGGGCTACCGCACGCGTTACCCGGCCCGTCGAGGACCTGGCCAGGGCTGCCCGTGAAGTCGCCGCCGGCAACTGGCACGTCCACGTCCCGGTGCATTCCCGCGATGAGGTCGGCCGGCTCGGCTACGCTTTCAATCGGATGACCCGGCAACTCTCCCAGCAGCGCGACCACCTGGTGCAGACCGAGCGCGTGGCCGCCTGGCGTGAGCTGGCCCGCCGTCTCGCCCACGAGCTCAAGAATCCGCTGTTCCCTATCCAGATCACCATTGAAAACGTGCAACGTGCCCGCAACCTCCCGCCCGACCAGTTTGACGAGGTCTTCCGGGAAAGCACCGAAACGCTCCTGGCCGAACTCGCCAACTTGAAGCGCATCATCGCGCGCTTCAGCGACTTCGCCAAGATGCCGCGGCCGGAACTCCAGCCTGTCAACCTGAATGAGGTGGTCTCGGGGGCACTGAAGGTATTCCAGGCGCAATTCGCTACGGCCGGTGTCGAGCCCAAAGTGGAACTCGCCCCGAACCTGCCGCTTGCCCACGCCGATCCCGAACAAATTGGGCGCGCCCTGCAGAACCTGGTGCTCAACGCCGTGGACGCCATGCCCCAGGGGGGTGTCCTGACGGTCCGCACCCTGACAGGCGAGGGCAGCGTGCGTATCGAGGTCTCCGACACCGGCGAAGGCCTCACCCCAGAGGAGTGTGATCGCCTTTTCACCCCGTACTACACCACCAAGACCCACGGCACCGGTCTCGGCCTGGCCATCGTGCAATCCGTAATCAGCGACCATGGGGGGCGCATCTCGGTGGAAAGCGCCCCCGGTAAGGGCGCCACCTTCCGTATCGACCTGAACCCGGCGTCCCCCGCGGAATCCGCCTGAGTCCGGAGGTTCAGCCCTCCATCTCCCAGCGATGCTCGCGGCGCGCGCCTCGATAGGCATTGAGGCACGCCAGCGCTTCCAGTTGTGCGGCCAGGTGCGTCTGGCTGCAAAGCGTCGCCCGGCGCGCCCATTCCAGCAGGTCGCGTGCCCGGGCGGCGATCTCGCGCGCTGCCGCGCCGCCCGGAGGCACGCCGGCCAGCGCCCCGTCGAACTCCCGGCGGAACTCCGGCAGCAGCGCCAGCGCCGGCCCGAAGGCTCCCGCTTCCACCGCCGCCCGCAGGCGCGACGAAGCCGCTTCGAGGCTGCCGCTCATCCGTAACTCTCCGAGGCTGCCTTCATGGACTCCAACAGGGCGCTGATGTAGCTGTAACTCTGCTCGAGGCCCGCGATCAGCGCGTCGGACGCGGCCATGCGCTCCTGCAGGTTTACCTGTAGCTGATCTACCCGCTCCTGGCTGTCCGCGATGCGGTCTTCCGTGCGGTTGATCTCCTCCGTTACGGAGGCCATCTCCGTGGTCATCCGTCCCCAAACCGGGTTCGAAGCCGAATCGAGCGCCGTAGCAGCGGCTTTAAGAAAACCGCCTTCAGACGAGGAGCCCAGGAACGCCGTCACCTGCCCCGCGCCTTCCATGTCCGCCGCCATGAACTCCATCGAGCTGAACGTCAGCCGCCCGTTCTTTTCGAAGCTGAACCCCAGCTCCGAAAGCGACGAGATGCCTTCGCTGCCGCCCGTGTAATAGTTCATCATGTCGCGCAGGTTCTGGCCCAGGCTATAGACCATCTGGTAGCCGGAGAGCGCGCCGTCGGCTTGCCCGCGATGCTTATCAAGCTCGTCCATGGCGGAGTTGTAGGTTGCCGCCAGCGTGCTCAACGCGCTGGCTACCACCGACGACTGCCGCGTCACCGTGATGCTGGTGGCCTTCCCTGCCGGGCTCTCGGCCGTTAGCTTCACCGTCAACCCCGGTG
This sequence comes from Bryobacteraceae bacterium, assembly GCA_035561075.1. Taxonomy (GTDB): domain Bacteria; phylum Acidobacteriota; class Terriglobia; order Bryobacterales; family Bryobacteraceae; genus JAMCRM01. Next base: position 98,702 of record DATMYF010000180.1, on the reverse strand, counting down.
CCAGCGCTATAGTGCGGGATTCGCTCTCGGCCGCCTGCGCCACCCCGTTCACCCGGTACGATGCCTTGCTGCCCGTCACCTGTGTTGTGAGCAGTTGTTGGGAGCCGTCGCTGAGTTCCAGGCTGACCGCTCCAAGCTTGGTGCTCTCGAGGGACAAACGATAGTCCGGCGCCGAGGACGACCCCACGTTCACTACCGTAGCCCGCACCGCCGCGCCGCTGCCGTTTATCGAAGCCGCGAGCGAAGAGAGCGTGTTTCCCGCCGGGTGGAGCGACCACGCTACCCCGTTGACCTTCATCGTGAACGCCGCCGATGTGCTGATCGACTGAGCCGCCGGGTCCGTCACCACGGGCAGACCCTCGTCGTTGCTGATGGAGGTCGAATAGGCCCCCAGGCTGATCACTTCGAGTGAATAGCTGCCCTCCGCGGCGCCGGTGCCGAGCGTTACGGTCCCCACCTCGTCGCCGTCGAGGGATGCCTGATAGGAGCCGCTCCCCAGCGCGCTCTCCACGCCCGCGACGGCCGTTTCGACCGCCGTAAGCTTGACGTTCAGCGCCGTAAGGGCAGTGGCACGTTCTTCGAGGGCCGTCTTTTCCTTGTTGAGTTGGGAAATAGGCAGGGAGGCAATCGCCACCGTGCGGTCGATGACCGCCTGGAAGTCGCTGGCGTACCGGCTATTGCCGGCGAAAATGGAGCTGGTACTCATGAATCACCGCGCGATGAAAACCCCGGGGGCGGACGCGCCGCCCCCGGGTTGAGCAGGCTGTGCGGCCTGCAAATCAGGTTTTACCCGCGCAGCAGCGCGAGCACGGCCTGCGGCGCGGAGTTGGCTTGCGCCATCGCCGCCAGCGAGGCCTGCTGCAACACTTGCGCCTTGGTCAGGTTGGCCGCTTCCGCGGCGATGTCCGCGTCGCGGATTCGCGATTCGGCACCCGAGTAGTTGGAAATCTGCGACTGCGCCAGCGCCAGCGCGTAGCCGAGCTGGTTCTGCGCCTTACCGACAGCCGCCTGTGCCGTGCCGAGAGTCTTTACCGCGTTGCCCAGCGCCGATACCGCCTGGATAGCGCCTTCCCGGCTTTCGATGGCGATGTTGGCGCCTTCGCCGTACGTCGTGGAGGCGACTGTTTGCGCCGTCCCGCCGCCGATGCCCTGGGCGTGAGCCGAACTGCCCACGCTGACGCTGAACTCCTTGAGCGAGCTGATGAAGTTGATCTTCTCAGTCCCGGCGACGTTCTGCTTCACCGCTACGATCTGCTGCAGCGTCGAATCGTTGGTCTGCTGCAACTGCTGGTTGATGTGAGCGATCGCGTCGTCAATGCTCTGCCCGGTGGTCGCGGTCGCATCATTCTGCAATGTCACGGTGGCGCTCTTCATGGCGCCCTTGGCGTCAATTGCCGATACCGTGACCGCTTGGTCCGAGTTGCCGTAACTCAGCGCCGTGAACGACAGGGCTCCGGTGTGGGTAGCTCCCGTGGCGTTCGCCGTACTGGCCGCCGAAGCTCCCGCCGTGAGAGTGGCGAACGAGGTTCCCGCTACTCCGAAGCCGAGATCCGCGGCGGCGTCGCTCCCTCCGGCCGTCACCCGGAACTGCGTGTCGTTGGTCGAGCTGATGGTAATCTGGGTACCCGCAACGGAAGCCTTGAGTCCGGCGCCCTGAAGCGTAGCGTTGGTGTTAAAGGCCGCATTGAGCGAATCGACTACGTCTGCGATCGCGACACTCCCTGCGCCCAGGGCGATCGTAACCACATTGGCGTCCGAGGTCGCGCCGTTGAAGGAGAACTCGAGCTTCGCATTGCCGGCGGCCGTCGCATCATCGTACACGGCCCCCTGGATACTGGTGTACTCCGCAGCCCCGCCGGTGCCGGCCACGAAGGATCCGAACCCCAGGAGATTGGCGGTGTCGCCAGTCACCATCACGTTGAACTGCTCGCCCTGTGCGCTGGTGAATGTGAGGGCCTCCCCCACACCTCCGCTAACCTTGATGCCGGCCGCTTGCAGGGCGGCGTTGGATCCCACCTTGGCCGAAAGGTCCGTGAGGGCCAGGGCTGTGGTGGTGGAGCCGCTTTCGAAGGTCAGGTCCACGGCATCCGACATGCCGCCACCGGTAATCCGCACCGTTACATTGGTGGGGGTGAAGGCTCCCGCGGTGGTTGCCACGCCGGCAACCGTGGTGGCTACGGCGGTACCGGTGGTCCCGGTAAGGTTTCCCATGATGGCATTGGCCATGCGGTCCCCGGCCTGCACCTGAAACGCCGTCGTCGAGGAGGTGAATGCCAGTTGCTTGCCGCCGTTCGCGTCGGTATGGACCGAGGCCACAATGCCCGCAGCCTTCATCGCCGAGGCCGCCGGGGTGGTGCCGTTGCCGGCAGCCTGGATGGCCGCGTTGACCGCCGTCGCCAGTGAGTCCATGTCGGTGACGCCCTGCACGTTCACCGAAACCTTCACTTTGGCATCGCCCGAGAAACCCGGGCCGGAAACGTAGAAATCCGTGTAGCCGGAGGTTTCCGTCGTGTTGCCGGTGTCCGCCAGGATCTTGGCGACGGAAGTCTCCGACGCGCTGCCGAGGTCGGTGGTGCCCGCCACCACCTGCATGCCCTTCAGTCCCAGGCTGCGGGTGTCCACCGCGGCGCTGGCCAGGTCGATCGTGACGGATCCGTTAGCCGTAGAGATTTCGTTGGTGCCGTGCGCCAGACCGCCGCCGATGAAGACCGAGAGCGACTTGGCCAGGGTGCCTCCATCGTCCATCCCGATGGCCTGCGACTGCCGGTCGATTTCGGTGAGCAGTGTGCTGAACTCATTATTCAGCACCGCGCGGTCGCCGGTGAATGTGGCCGAGGCGGACTGCGTGGCCAGGGTCTTCAACCGGTCCAGCATCTTGCTGATGTTGTTCATGCCGCCGTCGACAATCTGCAGGCTGCTGATGCCGTCGTTGGCGTTGCGCACGCCCTGCGTCAGCTCGGCCACGTCGCTGCGGAACTTGTTGGCGATGGCCAGGCCCGCGGCGTCGTCGCCCGACTGGTTGATGCGGAAGCCGGACGTCAAACGCTGGATGGTGCGGCCCTGGAATTCGCTATTGACCCGCAGGTTCTCCTGCGCGATCAGGGAGTTGATGTTGGTCTGAATGGAAAACGCCATGTCTGCAATTCCTTTTGCGGGTTACCCGGCGTCTTGCCGGGCCCGGGTTCCCCGCCTTCGCGGATGCCCGGGATCAACCTCGATTTCCATATCGGCGGAGGGTGCGGGAACTTGCCCGTTTTTTTGACGGGCCCGGGCGAACAGACCGGCTGCGGCCGCCGCGGCGCGGTTCTGGTCCTCTACCACCTGAACCTCCCGCGCTACCACCCGCACCTCCCGGGGGGCGTCGATGGCGAGCTTCACGCGCGAGCGGCCGATGCGGGCGATGTGGATCTCCACGTCGTCCCCGATCCGGATGGCCTCTCCCGCGCGGCGCATCATCATGAGCACACGGCCACCTCTGCGGTTTCCACGGGGTGCGCGTGCGAGTAGCGCGGCTCCGGCCGGATGGCCTGCACGGCCCTTCGGTTGGCCAGGTTCACCACCACCGGCGCCAGCAGGTTGGCCGTGATGCCCGCCTCCGAGACGGTGAGGACAGCCAGCACGAGCACGTCGCGTCCCATGACCGGCTGACGGCGCCCGGACAGCCCCACCCGTTCCAGGTCTTCCGGCACGACTTCCAGTTCATACCCCGGCTCCACGGCCGTTACCGGCAGGGTGGGGAAGCAGGGGCCCTGGGGCTCCAGGCTCTGGAGGAATACCAGGGGGTGATACTCCGGAAGTTCCACCGGCAGGAACCGGCGCTCATTCTCGAAGCCCGGCAGCCCGGCAGGGAAGTCGATCACCGATTCAGGTTGGTAGGGGAGGCGCCCGAAGTACGCGGTCGCGATGTGCGGCATGCCAGTGTTATCGCCGGGAAAGCGCGAAAACTGTAGGGCGTGGCAGAATGTTGCCGCACGCCAAAATGTTGGCGCCCCATCCTGCCTGCAACCTCCTGATAAGAGAGCTCCCAGGCCCTGGCAGCCGGCGTGCCTTGCCCTCCCCGCATGATGCTGGACCCCATCGGTAACTCGCTCGAGCGCTACATGGATTTGCTCAGCGCCCGCCAGAAGCTGGCGGCTGCCAACATCGCCAACGCCGACACGCCCGGCTACAAGACCCGCGATGTAGCCTTCGCCTCCGAGCTCGACCGGCTGGCGGACGGCGGCGATCCGGAGGTAGTGGATGTGGAGGGGCTCAAGACGCGGAACGACGGCAATAACGTCAGCGTGGATCGCGAGGCCCGCCTGCTGGCCGAGAACGCATTGCGCTTCAGCATGGCGTCGAACCTGCTGCGCGCGCAACTCCGCACGGTGCGCTCCGCCATCCAGGAAGGAAGGAACGGATGAGCCTCTTCTCCGCCATATCGGTGAGCGCCTCCGGGATGGCCGCCCAGCGCACCAGGGCCGAGCTGCTCGTCGAGAACCTGGCCAACGTGGAAACCACCCGCACGCCGGGCGGGGGGCCGTACCGGCGCAAGGACGCGGTTTTCACCCCGGCCGCGGCGGAATCGCCGTTTGCCGCGCTTCTCAGCAACGAACTGGAGCCCCAGGGCGTGGAGGTGGCGGAAGTGGTGACGGACACCCGCGAGCCCGAGCGGCGCTACCTGCCTGGGCATCCCGACGCGGACGCCGACGGTTACGTATTGTTCCCGCGCATCAACCCCGCCGAGGACATGGTGGACCTGATGGGTGCCGCGCGCGGCTACCAGGCCAACGTAGCGGCCATCACGGCGGTGAAGGACATGATCCAGCGCTCGCTGGACCTGTTGCGATAAATGCCCTCGCCCATTTCACTTCCCGCCAGCCTTCCGGCAACGGAGATACGCGCCCCCGCGCTTGCCGGGGAGTCGGGCAGCGCGAGCGAATTCGGCGGCCTGTTGCGGGATTCTATCGCGCGGGTCGAGGGACTGCGCGCCGATGCCGGGGAGTCGGTCGGGCGCATGCTCGCAGGGGAGGGCGGGGAACTCCACCAGGTGGCGCTGGCCACCCAGCAGGCCGAGCTGGCTTTCGAACTTTTCCTCCAGGTCCGCAACAAGATGGTGCAGGCGTACCAGGAGATCATGCGCATGCAGGTTTAGCTACATGAATGATCACCTAAACGCCGCGAGGACGGCATCCTGCGGTTCGGGAAAGGCCCATCCATGTCCGGCATGATCGGGCAGCTCCGCGCCGTCTCGGCGAACCTCTCGGTGCGGCAGCGCTGGACGATTGCAGCCGCGGCCGTGCTGGTTGTGACGAGCCTGCTGCTGTTCACGCGCTGGAGCACCCAGACCGTGTATAAGCCCCTATATACGGCCCTGGCCCCCGGGGATGCCGGGGCGGTGGTGGCCAAGCTCAAGCAGGCCAACGTGGAGTACCGGCTGGAGGATAACGGCACCGCCGTGCTGGTGCCCGATGAGCGGCTCTCCGAACTGCGGCTCCAAATGGCCGTGGACGGGCTTCCCAAGACGGGCCGCCTGGGCTTTGAAATCTTCGATAAGACCAACCTGGGGCTCACCGACTTCGCCGAACATGTCAACTACCGGCGCGCCCTCGAAGGCGAACTGGAGCGCTCGCTGGGGCACTTGCAGGAGATTGAGGAGGCGCGCGTCCACCTCACGTTCCCCAAGGATTCGGTCTTCCTGGAGGCGCGGCAGCCGGCCAAGGCCAGCGTGATGCTGCGGCTGCGCGGCGGGGTGCGTCTCTCGGAGCAAAACGTACAGGCCGTCTGCCACCTCGCAGCCAGCGCCGTGGAGGGGCTTGCGCCCGAGGCGGTTTCGGTGCTCGACACCAACGGGAACCTGTTGAACCGGCCGCGCAGCGGTTCGGACGACGAGCAGGCTGCCTCCGAAGCGGCGCTCGACTACCGCCGCCAGATCGAGCGTGAACTGACCCGCAAGATCCGGGGCACGCTCGAACCGCTGCTGGGCGCGGGACGTTTCGAGACGGGGGTCTCGGTGGAATGCGACCTCACCAGCGGGGAGCGCAGCGAGGAGATGTACGATCCCGAGCGTTCCGTCATGCTCACGTCCCAGAAGAGCGAGGATTCGACCGCCGGGGTCTCCACCGCCGGGGTTCCCGGAACACCGTCCAACCTGCCGCGTGCCGCCGCCCCCGCGCTCTCGGGCCGTGCGGGCCTGAACCGCAGCACCGAAAACATCACGTACCAAAGCAGCCGGGTGGTGAACCGCGTCCGCCAGCCGCAGGGTACCGTCAAACGCGTTTCGGTGGGGTTGCTGGTCGATCAGGACGTGCGCTGGGAGGGTACGCCGCCCAACCAGCGCCGCGTGCTGGTGCCGCCGTCGGCCGAAACGCTGCGCCGCATCCGGGACGTAGTGGCGGGGGTGGTCAATTTCGATCAGCGGCGCGGCGACCAGATTGTGGTCGAGAGCCTGGCGTTCGATGCCACCCTTCGGCAGGCGCCTCCGGCGCCCGAGGCGGTGCCGCCCGGCTCGCCCTTTAAGCTCCAGTGGCCGCCGGACACCCGGCTGCTGGGCGGCCTGGTGGCGTTCGCGCTGTTCGCGCTGGCCGCGGGAGGCTGGCTGTTCGTCCGCAAGCTGTGGCGAAGCAGGCTTCCGGCGGGCGCCTCGGTTCCCACCGCTCTGCCCCCGGGCGCGGAGGGTGGTGAGCCCAGTGTCGAGGAACAGATGGAGCAGGAGCTTGCCGGCCAGGCGGACGCACGGCAGCGCCTCGAACTCGAAGTCATCAAATCCATCAAGATGCCGGATGTCACCACCAAGAAGGCCGAGGTGCTCGTGGAGCGTTTGCGGACCAACCTCGCCAAGGATTCGAATCCCTCGGTGATGGTGTTGCGGAAGTGGTTGAGCAGGTGAAGCCATGATCGCCAATACCACCCCAACCAAGGCGGCCGAGCTGATCCCGGGTCCACGTAAATGCGCCATCCTGCTGCTCTGCCTGGGGGAGCAGAGCGCCGCCGAGATGCTCAAGCAGCTCTCGATCGAGGAAGTGCAGGAGGTCAGCCGCGAAATCACCCTGCTGGGCGACGTCAGTCCCGAGCAGGTGGAGGGCGTGCTCCAGGAGTTCTACGAGCTGACGCTGGCCCGTGAGTACGTCGTCAAGGGTGGTCTCGAATATGCCCGCAAGATGCTGGTGAGCGCCTTCGGCCTAGAGAGCGCCAGGAAGCTGCTTGACCAGATCGCCGCGGCCATCGGCTCAGAGCTGGTGAGTTTCGACGCGCTCCAGAAGGCCGACCCCCAGCAGCTCGCCAAGTTCATTCAGAGCGAACATCCCCAGACTATTGCGACCATCGTGAGCCACCTGAACCCGTCGCAGGCGGCCGGCCTGCTGCTGGCGCTCCCCACGGACATCCGCTCGGAGGTGGCGTTGCGCATGGCGCACCTCGACCAGATCTCTCCCGATGTCATCACCAAGATCGCCGCTGTCATCGGGCAGAAGCTCAATTCCCTGGGGGAGTTGAGCCGCGAATCCTACGGCGGGGTGCGCGCCGTGGCGGAGTTGCTCAACCGCCTAGATTCGGGGTCCAGCAAAGAGATCCTGGACAATATCGAGCAGCAGGATCCCAACCTCGCCGAATCCGTGCGGCACCTGATGTTCGTTTTCGAGGATATGCTGCTCATCAACGTCAAAGGCATGAAGGAGGTGCTCTCGAAGGTGGACCGCAAGCTCCTCACCCTGGCGCTCAAAGGCACCAGCGAGCAGCTTCAGAACCACTTTATCCAGTGCATGTCGCAGCGTGGGGCGGAAATGCTGCGGGAAGACATGGATTCGATGGGTCCGGTGCGCATCAAAGACGTGGAGGGCGCGCAGCAGCAGATCATCGCCATGGTGCGGCAACTGGAAGCCCAGGGGGTGATCAGCCTGAAGGGAGCGGTCGGCGAACAATATGTCGTCTAAGGTGCTGCGTGCCGCCGAGGTGGACGGTGCGATGCCCATGGCATGGGTGCCTGCCCCGGCCGGCGGCGTGCCCGAGGTTGCGGCTTCGGGGCCAGCGCCGCGGCCCGCAACGGCGGCGCCTCCAGTTGACTATTCCGCGGAACTGGCCCGCCGGGTGGCGGAGGTCGAGGCGCAGGCCGGGCGGCAGGCGCGGGAAGCCCGGCAGGCAGGGCGGCAGGAAGGCGAGGCGGCCGGCCGGAACGCGGCAGGAGAGGAACTGCGGCCGGTAATCGAACGGCTCATCCGCTCGATCGACGACATCGCGCGCCTCCGCCCGCAGCTCGTCTCGCAGGCGGAAGCGTCGCTGCTGAAGCTCTCGGTGGCCATTGCGCGGCGCGTGCTGCACCGGGAGATCTTGCTCGACCCCGACGCCCTGGCCGGCATCGTGAGGGCGGCGCTCGACAAAGTGCAGCTCGACGAAGTCTGCCGGGTGCGGGCCCACCCCGAACAGGCCGATATGCTGCGCGCCGCCTTCGAGAAGGCCTCGCGGGCCATCCTGGTGGCGCCGGATGCCTCGCTCGAGCGCGGCGGCGTGGTGGTCGAGACCGGGCGCGGCAAACTGGACGCTTCCGTCGATACGCAACTGGCGGAGATCGAGCGCGGGCTCACGGACCGTCTGCGCAGGCACGCATGAATATCGATTTCACACCCTATATCGAGGCGCTCCCTTACATTGACCCGATCCGGCGCACGGGTGAAGTGGTCGAGGTGGCCGGTCTCGCGGTCGAATCGGCCGGTCCCCTGGTGGGGGTTGGGGAGTTCTGCGAAATACGTACCGCCGGGGGCCGCCGGGTGCGCGCCCAGGTGATTGGTTTCCGCAACGGCCGCGTGCTCTCGATGCCGCTTGAAGACGCAGACGGCCTGCGCATGGGCGATACCGTGGTGGCGCGTAGTGAAGAGGCCCGGGTGCCAGTCGGCCCAGAACTGCTGGGCCGCGTCCTGGATGGTTTCGGCAATCCCATCGACAGCGGGCCCCGCATCCGTTCGGAGGCGGCTTACGACCTGTACGGCTCGCCGGGGAATCCGCTGGGGCGCGAGCCCATCCGGCAGCCCCTGACCACGGGGATCCGGGTGATCGACAGCCTGCTCCCCTGCGGCCAGGGCCAGCGAATCGGGATCTTCGGCGGTAGCGGGGTGGGGAAGACTACCCTGCTGGGCGCTATGTGCAAGCACAACAGCGCCGATGTGACGGTGATCGCGCTCATCGGCGAGCGCAACCGCGAGGTGCGGGAGTTCGTGGAACACGAACTGGGTCCGGAGGGCATGCGGCGCGCGGTGGTCGTGGTGGCCACCTCGGACCGTCCCGCGCCGCTGCGGGTACGGGCCTGCTTTACCGCCCTGGCGGTTGCGGAGTACTTCCGCGACCAGGGCGCCGGGGTGCTGCTGGTGATGGACTCAGTCACCCGCCTGGCAATGGCCCAGCGCGAGATCGGGCTGTCCGCCGGGGAACCCCCGGCTCAGAAGGGTTATACGCCCTCCGTCTTCGCCATCCTGCCGCGGGTCTTCGAGCGTGCCGGCAACTTCGGCAAGGGCTCTATCACCGGCTTCTTCACCGTGCTGGTTGAAGGCGACGATTTCAATGAGCCGATTTGCGATGCCGTGCGCGCTATCCTGGACGGCCATGTGGTGCTGTCGCGGCGGCTGGCCGCCGCCGGGCACTACCCTGCCATCGATGTGCTCGAATCCGTGAGCCGCCTGGAATCGCAGCTTGCCACCGGCGATCAGGCCCGCGATTGCCGCAAAGTGCGGGAGGCGCTGGCGCTCTATCGCCAGTCGGAGGACCTGATCCAGTTGGGCGCCTATGTGGGGGGCTCGAATCCGCAGCTTGACGCGGCTATCCGGCTGCGTCCGGATTTGCTTGCCTTCCTGCGGCAGGACGCGGCGTCCAAGGTGCCGCGCGAGCATACGTTGCGCGACATCGGGAAACTCGCCGCGGCACTGCCGTGACGCGTTTTCGTTTCCGTCTGGAAAGCGTGCTGGGGTGGCGCCGGGCGCAACTGGAGGCGGAGGAATTCCGGCTCCAGCCGCTCCTGGAAGCGTGTGCCCGGGTAGAGCAGGAAATCGCCGCCATCGAACAGGCCCGCAGTGTGGCGGAACGGGAGGTGCGCGCGTCCGGAGCGGTCGCGGCCCCGGAGTTGTGGGCCTTGTCGGCATACCGGGATGCGGCGCGGGGGCGCGCTGTTTCGCTTGCCGTGCGCCGCCGGGAGTGTGGGGCCGAGGTGGAGCGCCAGCGCGAGCGGATCGCGGCCGCCCGCCGCCGCTGCCGGCTGCTCGAACGGCTTCGCGAGCGTCGTCTCGAGGAGTGGGAATATCAGCAGGCCCGGGAGCTGGACACCTTCGCTTCCGATGCCTACCTCGCCCGCTGGAAACGAGCGCCCGGGGACCCGTCCCGTTAAGTGGGTGCCTGCCGCTCCGGCCTGCTTTCCAGGTAGATTAGCGCCTGCCGGGTCAATTCACCTCGCACAGGGTCCGGGTCGCGCAGCAGCGATACCAGCAGCCGGACCCAATCGTGTTCTTCCGGGCTCAGCCCGATGACCACAACGTTCGGCATGTTCCGGGCGTCCGCCATCATCCCATAGGCTCCAAGTGATCTCTTCGGAACCGATCGCGACACCTTGAGGCGCGTTTCGCCGCAAATCCGTCCGCAGCGAACCGATAAGCTGGTTTGGATCGATTTCTGGCCAACGCGGAAAGCATCATGGAAGCCGCCGAAAGCTGTGCGAGGGCTAACCAGCCGGCTGCCAACTGGAGCATCCTGCTGAGCGCCGGCGGCCAGATCGAGATGGTGGCGGCTTCGGGTTGGGCTCTTGAGTCGCTACGGCGCGAGCGCGGCGCGGAGATGGCGTATCGCGTCGGGGAAGCAGAGGGCCGCATTGCCGTGGAGGGCCGCACTCTTTCCCGCACCTGCCGCATCGAGAGCGAAACCCCCGCTGCCCTGGCCCGCCGACTGCTCGGCGCTCCCCCCGCCTACACCTTGTCCCTCCCCGCCCTGGCTGCACCGAAAGCATAGCCGCGTCAGGCTGCCTTGGCCCGTGATCCCAACGAGCGACGGACCAAGGCACCGGGCTTCCTTACTTGACGGAGAGCGTGGCGGTAGCCGGGCTGGATTCGCCCGCGATGGTCACCACTACGGGAAGGTCCTTGCCAGCCGTTATCGACGACGGCACCACCGCGTTGATCTGCACCAGTCCGGCCAGCGACCCCGGTACGGCCGTCGCAGACTGCACCGTGGCTCCGTCCCCACCGATGGTCAATGACACCTGCCCGGTCAAGGCGGGAACTGTTCCGGAGGTGGGTACGACCTGCCCCTCGGCGGTCGGAGCCGGCGCGAGTGTGCCGCCGCCGGTGGCGTAGAGGATCACGATGGAACCTTTAGCCGCGGCGTTCGACGCGGTATTCAGGCTGAACGCCTGGGTCGTGTCGCTATAGTTCAGCGCCGCTGCCTGACCGCGCCCGGAAGAGTCGGTGGTAAACAGCCCGGGCTGCGCCGTCACGGCATCGAAGGAACGCGACTGAGAGGTTAGGCTGTTGTACGTCACCCGGAGCGCCTTGGCTGCCCCTGGAACCATAGCGAAGGGTGCCACGGCGTTGATCTGGTTGGCCTGGGCGAAGATGATGGGGACGGGGGTCCAGGTGCCGGTGGTCAGTTCGAACTCCACCGTGGTAGCCGGGGTTCCCACGGTCGTGGGAAATACGTTTCCAGTTGGCACCGCCTCGACCAGCACGGCGGGCCCCAAGCCGGAGCCGAAGATCGAGAAGATCTCCCCGGGCGAGAGGGTCGGGACAGGGCTGCCGCCGGAGAAACTGGCGGCGTTCACCACGCTTTCGATCACCGGGCCGGGGGGCGTCACCGTGAAGTTCACGGGCGTAGATGCCGGCTGCGGCGTGTTGGTCACGGCGATCGGGAGCGGCCCCGCTGTTTCCATGAGCGCCTTGGGGATTACCGCCAACAGAACCGTGGTCCCAACCCAGGTTGTGGCGACCGCGGTGGTACCCGCCTGGACCGTCGAGGACTGGAAGAAGTGCTGGCCCCGAAGCGTGATCACCGCGTCATTCGAGCCGATGGGCGCCGCATTCGGCCAGATGGATGTCACCACCGGCACTCCCGCCGTAACCGTAAGGGTCACCGGGATTGTGTAGCTCTTCGTGGAGGCATTCAGATACGTGAGGGTAACCTTGCCGTTGTATGTGCCCGGCACCAGCCCGGTTGTGTCCACCTCGGCGGAGAGGCTTACGGGGCTGCCCGTGACAACAATCCCGAGGGCCGGCTTGACGCTCAGCCATGTTCCGCCGGAGGCTGCCGCTGTAAAGGAAACGGGTTCGCCGTTGCTCGACACCGTAATCGTCTTGGCGGCCGGAGCGGCTTGATCGGTCTGGAAGGTGAATGGCAGGCTGGACGGCAGCGCGGTGGCTATAGGGGGCGGGTTTTTCACCGTCAGGGTGACGTTCACCACCGCCGGATTGCTGACCCCGGCGGCCGTAATCTCGATGGCCGCCGTGTACGTGCGGGCAAGCAGAGAGGTGGGATTGATCCGCACCCCGATGGCAGTTCCGGTCTTTCCAGCCGCCGGGCTCACGATCAGCCAGTCTGCGTCCGGCGGCACCGTCACAGTGAAATCCAGTGCCGTGCCCGTGCCGCTGCGCTTGACCTGCACTTTCTGCTCGGCAGGCAGCGCGCCGCCGGTCTGATACGTAAAGGCGAGCGCGACGGGCGTCGCAGCGATTGTGACCGCTGGCGTTTGCGCCGCCAGCGGCAAGGGTAGCGCGAGCAGGGAGGTCATCAATATTCCGCGACGGAGAATTACGGCCCTTGATTGCATGGATTCCTCATAGACCTTATCGGCGAAAAATAGAATTTCAAGCAGGGCGCAAGCCATGCCGAAGGCAGCCGATATGCAACCCGAGGAGCAGGATGAACCGGGGGTATGCGGGGCGCGGTGGCGCTTCCACTGCCCCCTGCTCGCTTGAAGGAGCTGTTATGGATATCCATTTCTCACAAATCGCCGCGGCCGGTGTGCCGGCGCCCGCCGAACAGGCCAAGAGCAGCCAACTCGCCGAGCATCGCGACATCATCCAAGCCGTCCGGACGGTAAACGCCGCTGAAATGCTGGGGCAGGACAACGAGCTCAGCTTCCTGCTGGACCAGGAAACCCAGCGTCCCGTCCTGCGCATCATCAACCGGAAAACCAAAGAGGTAGTGCGGCAGTTACCCCCGGAGTACGTGCTGCAGCTCGCCCGCGAGGCGCGCGACCGATAGGAAACCGAGAATATGTCGAGCAACGTAAACGAGCGCTACCTGGAAGCCCGGGTGATGTCGGCAAGCCCGGTGGAGTTGGTCCGAATTCTCTACGGGGCCGCGCAGCAGTCCGTGCGGGAGGCGCGCCGTCACCTCGCCTTGGGGAACACCGCGGAGCGCTCGCGGGAGATTTCGCGCGCCGTTGAGATCCTGGTGGAACTCTCGGGCGCCGTGGACCGCGAGAAAGGCGGGGAGTTGTCCGGACGCCTGGTGGAACTCTACGATTACATGGTGCGCCGGCTGACGGAGGCTCACCTTCGCCAGGAGGATACACCGCTCGAGGAGGTACTGCGTTTGCTGGCGACCCTGTCGGAGGCGTGGAGCGAACTGGCGGACCCCGGGACCACATCTTCCCAACCAGCCACAGCTCCGCTTCCCGACCCTCCGGCCATACCTGTCGCGAGGGTCGGTTATGGGGTGGCGGCCTTTATGGCCGCTCCGCAGCAGGCGCTGGCGGGACAGAGCTGGAGCGCGTAGCGCCGTCCTCGAGTCCCCGGGTGATGAGGCGCGCGAGGCCCAACCCGCCCGCGTCGGCGATGGCGCGGGAGAATTGCTGCTCGGCGAGGCCAAATGCGGAGTCGGCGGCGGCGTCTTCGCCGCCCAGCCAGGCCTCGGATCCCGCGGCGCGCGCGGTCTTCAGCAGTTCGGAAACCAGCAGGGCCTCAAAATCCCGGGCCACGGCGGCGAGTTTCCCGGATTCGGGAGCCTGGGGCATTCCCGCGGCGGCGGTGGGGGTTACGGCGTCCATCAGAGTACCTCCAGTTCGGCTTCAAGCGCTCCGGCGGCCTGCAACCCCTGCAGGATCGCGATGATGTCCCGCGGGGTAGACCCGATGGACGTCAGGGCGCGCACCAGTTCCTCTACCGTGGCACCCTGCTTGAGTACCAGGTTGCGCGCCGCCTCCTCTTTGATCCCTACCCCGACCTTCGGAATTACTTCGGTGGTCCCGCCCGAGAGCGGCGGCGGCTGCGACACCGTGAAGGAGGTCTGGATCTCCACGGTCAGGTTGCCGTGCAGAATGGCGACGGGAGAGATGCGCACCTCCTTGCCAATCGTGATGGTCCCGGTGCGCTCGTTCACCACCACCTTGGCGGGCCTGTCCGCCTCCACCGCCAGCATTTCCAGTTCGGCCACGAATTCGACAGCCCGGGAGGCGTAGGCGGGGGGCACCACTACGCTCACCAGGGCGGCGTTCTCCGGCCGTGCCAAGGGCTCCCCGCCCGCTGCGAACCTGTGGTTCAGCACCTGGGCGATGCGCGCCGCGGTGGTGAAGTCGGCATGCCGCAGTTGCAGCCGCACCGTACTCCCCAGGGCCACGGAAGGAGCCGCCCGTTCCACCATGGCTCCTCCGGGGACGCGTCCCACGGTCGGGTGATTCAGCGTCTGGTTATTGCCAGGGCGGCCGGCTACGAACCCCCCCGTCACCACGGCTCCCTGTGCCACCGCATAAACGTGCCCGTCGGCTGCCCGCAGGCTGGTGAGCAGCAGCAGCCCGCCCTGCAGGTTGGGGGCGTCCCCCAGTGCCGCGGCGGTGACATCGATACGCGTTCCCGGCTGGGCGTAGGCGGGCAGCGTGGCGGTCACCATCACCGCGGCTGTGTTCTTTACCTGGAGGGCCGTCGGGGAAACCGTCACCCCCATGCGCTGCAGCATGTTGGTAAGGCTCTGGGCGGAGAAGGCGGCCTGGCGGCGGTCGCCCGTCCCGGCCAGCCCAACCACCAGGCCGTAGCCGATCAACTGGTTCTCCCGCACGCCCTCTATGGAGGCTAGTTCCTTCAATCGCGCCCCCGTGGCCTTTGCCGGCGCGCACAAGGCGAGCAGCAGCAGTAGTGTCGCCAGCACAGTTCGCATCCCGATTCTCCCTAAAATGGCAGCAATCCCAGCAGCAGCCGGTACAGGAAGAACGGCCGGCGGATGGCGTCGGCCACCACTCCCTTTCCGTTGACCCGCACCTCAAGTTGCGCCAGGCGGTCAGAACGCACCACGTTTCCGGCACCGATGTCGGCCGGCCGCACCATGCCCCGGACGGTCACCAGTTGCCGCTCGGTGTTCACCTGCAGGTCTTTGGTGCCCTCCACCACCAGGTAGCCGTTGGGTAGTACGTGGGTCACGCGCGCCGTCAGGGTGGCGCTCAGGACGGTTTCCCGGCTGGTAGTGCCTTCCCCGTTGAGCGATGACGCGGTGCTCGCTCCGGCCAGGTTGGCCAGTGGACCCGCCGCCTTTGTCACCCCGGCGATGGCCGAGACCCCGCTCTTCAACTCCGATTGCCGGCTGGTCTTGACCGTGCCCTTGGCCACTGCCGAGGCGGTCTCGACCACCAGGACCGTGACCAGGTCGTCCACCTGTGCGGCCCGAACGTCGGTCGCCAGGTCGGTAAAGCGCGATACCGGCGACCACGTCGAGCCGGGTGACGGCGCCACTGCCTTATCGGCGCGTGCCGACGCCTCCGCGACGTAGCGGTCGAGCGGCGAGGGTTCCGGCGCTTTCGGCCGCTTCCCGGCTCCCGCCGCCGGCAACCCGGCCGCCAACGCCAGCACCAGCACCAGCATGAGTCTCGTCATCGTTCACGCCCTCCCGGATCCACTTCCACCGCGCCCTTCCCGGCTACCCGCGCGGAAAAAGTCCTGCGGCTTTCGGGATTTCGCACTACCACTGTCTCGCCGGCCGCGCCCGCGGACTCCGCCCGCCCCGTGAGCTCCAGGCGCGCCGCCCCCGCCACGGTTACCTGAACGCTGTCTCCGCGTTCCACATCGCGGGGCTCGTCCAGCAGTGCCAGGGGAATCGCGGACCCTGCCGGGATGGTGCGGCGCGGACGTCGTCCGGCCACCTGCCCCGGCGAGACAGCCTCCCACTCCGCGAACGGAAAGCCTTCGCCCTCTTCCACCCGCAACTGCTCCAGCCGGACGATTTCGCCGGCGCGTAGAGGGACCGCGGCGCGCACCAGTCGTATGGGAGCCCGCACCGCCACACGTGCCCACACCGCGAAGCGGCGGCTGTTGCCATAGGTCACGGTGCCCTTCCACAAGAGTGGCGTATTGTCCGGGGTGCCGCGTCCGGGGGTGCGCAGCCCCGCGCGCGGGAACGCCAGTTCGCCCTCCGGCACGGGGTAGCGGCTCAGTTCCAGGATCTCGATGCGCGCTTCCGGCACAGCCAGCGCCGTGTGCATGGCCTTGAGCGCCTGCTCGCGCGTGAGCGCCGTCATGCGTCTCTCAAAGCAGACTGCCTGCGAAGGTGCCGCGGCAAGTCCGAACCGCGCCGCCAGACGAGCCAGTTCCGCGACGCTGTAAATGCGGCGCGCGCCAGGCACGGGAGCATAGCCCAGGGCGGTTTCCTCCGCCACCGTGAATTCCGGCCACGCGCGCGCCATGTCCCGTGCCAGGATGCGATCCCCGTCAAGTGCCAGGCAGCCCGCGGCCGCCGCTAGCGCCAGTGTCATCATCGCGGAATATTGTTGACCTGCTGGTACATGTCATCGGCCGCCTTGACTACCTTGGAGTTGGCCTCATAGGCGCGCTGGCTGACGATCAGGCTGACGAACTCCTCTACCACGCTGACGTTCGACTGCTCTACATAGAATTGCAGCAGCGTCCCCATACCCTCCTGCCCTCCCGGGTTTCCCACCGTAGGGTCGCCCGAGGCGTCGGTCGGCTTGTAAAGGTTGCCCCCGAGACTGTTCAGCCCGGCCGGGTTCTGGAAGATCGCGATCTGGATCTGGCCGCCCATCTGGGTGGCGGTCTGACCCTGCTGACTGAAGCTGACCGTACCGTCGGCGGCGATGTTGACCGACTGGGCGTCGGGCGGGATGGTGATCTGCGGTTCGATAGGGTTGCCATCGGAGGTCACCAGGGTGCCGTCGCGGTCCAGATGGAAAGCTCCCGCCCGCGTATAGGCCAGTTCTCCGGAGGGTGTCCGCACCTGGAAGAAGCCGCGCCCCTGGATCACCACGTCGTATGGATTCTCGGTGGCCTGGAAATTCCCCTGCGTGAAGAGAATCTCGCTCGATGCCGCGCGCGTGCCGAGACCCACCTGCAGGCCGGTGGGGACCACTGTCTGCTGCCCCGCCGAGGCGCCCGGCTGCACCATGCTCTGGTAGAGCAGGTCCTGAAATTGCGCGCGCCGCATCTTGTAGCCGGCCGTCGAGGCGTTGGCCAGGTTGTGGGCGATGTTGTCCACATTGAGCTGCTGGGCCGTCATGCCGCTGGCAGCACTGTAAAGTGCCCGGATCATGCCATCTCCTTTTCGTTTATGAATGCGTCTCGAACCACCAGCCGGGTTCCATCGGCGCCACGGCCTCGAGTACTGGCGGCTCGGGTGGCGCGATTTCCGCCAGCCCCATCTCGCGGTTGCGCGCGTTCACATTTTTCCAGCCTTCGAGCGCGTTGTTGTACGCCGCCGTGCGGGTTTCGTTCTGCCGCTGGAGCACGCCCATCAGCCACTGGTTCATGTGGTTTTCGATGGCCGTACGGCCGAAGATGTCGGGCAAGGCCGTGGAGGTGGTGTTGGAGGTGCTGGACGCGGCCTTCTGCTGCCCGGACGCGGCCGGCGCTGCGGCGGGTTTCTCCGCCTGCTCCGCAATGAGCGTTTCGAAAGGCGACGAGGTGCGGCGTGAGGCGCTCTGGGCGGCGCTGCCGCGGTGAGATCTCCCGGAGGTTTCCAGGATTGTGCTTCGGTTCTGTAACGAATGAATCATATATGCTCCTCCTCTAAGAGCCAGGACGGGCGACTTCCTCCACCGCCCGGCGGTTCATTTCGCCGCCCAGGGTGACGGCTTTCTGCAGCATCTCGAATTGCCGCATGAGCGCCACCAGCCGGACGGCGGCTTGCGGCGCCCCCACGTTGGACTCTTCGAGACTTCCCTGGAGCACCTCTGCGGTGCCGGCCGCGGGGGTGGCTCCCGCGGCAGCCCGGAAATACGTGCTGCCCTGCTTGCCGAGTGCGGAGGAGTCCGGAAACGCCACTACCTCCATGCGTCCCACGGCCTGCCCCTGCTGCCGGATGGTGCCATCGGTGTCAATAACGATCGGGACGGACGGATTGAGCCGCAGGGTGCCCCCGCCCGCGTTGCGCACGGGATAGCCGCCGGCCGAGGTCAGGGTCCCGTCCGCCGCCAGATGCAAACTGCCGTTGCGCGTGTAGAGCGGCCCCGAAGGCCCTTCCACGGCGAAGAAGCCGCTGCCCGAGAGAGCCACGTTAAGGGGGTCGCCGGTCGACCGCAGGGTCCCGGCCGAAAAATCGGTCCACTGGCGCTCGATCACGGGCAGGGTTTCGGCGGGCGACAGGGTCCCGTCCTGCGCCTCCGGGGAGGCGTACAGGCTGTAGAACTCGCGATCCGCCTTGTAGCCGCCGGTGGCGACGTTGGCCAGGTTGTTGGCCAGCATCTCGAGAGATTCCATGCGTGCCCGCATACCACTGGCGGCCGAGATGGTCAGTGCGTCCATGGTGCGGATTGATTGCAATTGGGGGACCGGCCGGGGGATGGCCCCGAAGTGCCGGATAGCATTCGGTCGGGGGCGCCGGAGGGTGATGCCCGGGAGCGGCATGGATTTGCCGTTGGCAGCCTTGCGGCAATTTTTTGGCGCGCTCCGTACCCCCTCCGCGTTGAAAACAGGCGCCCTCCCAATGGCCGTATTTCTGCATCAGCATTACCCGTGGCATCCGGGATCTTCCAACTCCAAACGGCCGCGGCTCCCGCCGCCGCTCCAGCCCTGGTGGAGCTACGGCCCACCCAGGGGGCCGGGCTGGTTTTCTCGATGCTGCTGGGCGACTGCATGGAGATGGAAGAGGAGAATCGTCTGCCGGCCCTGCCGGAAGGGGCCGTGGCTCCGGTTCTGGCGGTTCCGGTGGAATTGCTCCGTCCCGCGGCGGCGCCCCCGTCCCAGGTGGCGATGCTCGAGCTGGCGGGGGATTTAGCGGCCGGCAGCGTCGTGCCCGCGGGAGTGATTCCGGAAGACGTGCCGCTCGAAGAACCGGTGGAGACGTCCGATATAGCAGAGACGCCAGCTATTGAAGATGCGGCTTGTGAAGATGTGGGTTGTGAGGATGCGGCTTGCCCCTCGCTTGAAGAAGCGCCGCATACGGCGGTTCCGGGAGTTCCGGTTCCAGCGCCGGCGACGGAGGCTCTTGAGGCTCCGGATCCTGTTCCTGCGGCACCTGTGGCAACCGTTCAGGAAGCCCCGGTGCTGCCCGCAGCCGTGGCCGCGGTCGGGCAGTCGCTGCCTCAGGCGGAGCGAGTTCCCACACCCGTGTTGACGCCGAAGGCCGCACCAGCGGCTGCGGAAGACATTGTCGAGCCAGCCGCGGAGTCGGGTATCCAAGCCACGGAGGAGCCGGTGCCTCAGGAGACGCCGGTGATCGACACGCTTCAGGCGCCGCAGCCGGAGAAACAACAAGCGCCGGCGCCGGCCGCACCTGCGCCGAAGCGCTCCGAGCCCGCGCGCGAGGCTGCCGCCGTTGAAATGCCGCCCGCGCATCCCGAAGCACTGGACGTGGCCGTAGCGGAGGCCCCCACGCGCCTTCCTGAAGCACCGCCCGAAATCCGGACGGCTGCGCCTGCCCGTCGCGAACGCGAGGAGCCCGCCCCGGCAGCACTCGAAGTTTTGCAGCAGCCCACCCCGGAGGGCGTCGTGCCAGCGCCTGTAGCGGTTCCGGTCCCGCCGGCCGAAGTTTCAAAAGCCGCCCCGGCACCGCCGGACCATCCCGTGATCCGGCACCCGGCCGTAGCCGCGCCGATCCCGGCCGGGTCTTCCGCACCTGCTGAAGCTGCCATCGGAGCCCGCCTGGAAGATAGCCGTCAAGCGCCGGTCGCAGCCAGCACTAGCGAGGCCAAGGGGGTCAAAGTGGAGATGCCGCCCCCCACGCAACACGCCGAGGTTCCACCCGCCGAGCCCGAGGCGGGCCGTAGGGAAGCGCCCGTGAAGTCCGCTGTCATGGCTGCCGATGCGGTTCCGGCGGAGGCGTACGGACAGCCGGCCCCGGCCAACACTGGCAGCTCGCCTGAAGCCGCCGCTCCGCCCCGCGCCGCAATGCCGGACGAGGCAGTGGCGCCAGAGCCGCGCGGGCCCGCCGCGCCGTCGCGTGAACCGGTGCGGGAGATCGCCGTGCGGCTGGCCGGGCAGGACGAAAACGTGGAGATTCGGATGGCCGAGCGGGCCGGCGAAATCCGCCTCTCGGTGCATGCCGCCGACGCGGAACTCCGCCGCGCCTTGCAGGATAACCTGCCGGAGCTTGTCCAGGGCCTCGAAGAGCGCGGTTTTGCGACCCAGGCCTGGCGCACCGGCGAGAGTTCGCTGCGCTCCGATACAGGGGAGCACGGCGGAGGCGAGCCGCCTCAGGGCGGCGGCCAAAACGGCGGGCACCAGGACGGCCGCCAGCACCGGCGCAACCCGCAGCCGGCGTGGCTCGATGAGATTGCCCGCAGCCTGGAATCCGATCGCGAAGGGAGTGTCGACGAT
Organism: Bryobacteraceae bacterium; assembly: GCA_035561075.1. Classification (GTDB taxonomy): domain Bacteria; phylum Acidobacteriota; class Terriglobia; order Bryobacterales; family Bryobacteraceae; genus JAMCRM01. The sequence goes on along the minus strand of DATMYF010000180.1, from coordinate 78,006 downwards.
GAGTACCGTTAACAACGCCGTCAGCGGCGCCGCGGGCGCCACCACGGGAACGAGCGTGGCCGGCGCCGCCACCACTCAACTCAGCAAGGATACCTTCCTGCAGTTGCTCGTGGCACAGATCAAGAACCAGAATCCGCTCAATCCCGCCGACGGCGCTCAATTTCTGGCGGAGCTGGCGCAGTTCAGCCAGCTTGAACAGAGCATGGCGATCCGGCAGGAAGTGGAAGCGCTTGGGGATGCGCTGATCGCGCCGTCAACCTCGAAGCCAAGCGCCGATTCGTCCAGGAAAGCCAACTAGGAGACACTATGTTTACCTCGTTTTCAACCGCCCTGTCCGCTTTGAGCGCACAGTCCACCGCGATCGATGTGGTGGGGAATAACCTGGCTAACCTGAATACGCCGGGGTTCAAGACCAGTGTGGTTTACTTTCGTGACCTGGTGACCCAGTCGCTGGGTGCCGGACTGGGAGAGACGCAGGTCGGGTTCGGCACCGGCCGGCCGCTGACCATCCGGCAGTTCACGCAGGGCGCCATCCAGGCCTCCACCGGGCTCCTCGACGCGGCCATCCAGGGTGATGGCTTCTTCGTGGCAAAGAACTCCCAGGGCAACACGCTATATACCCGGGCGGGCAACTTCCAGGTGGACCTCTCCGGACACATGCTGACCAATACCGGGGAGCGCGTGCAGGGCTGGACGTCCGTGCATCCGGTGACCGGAGAGGTGATCACCACCGGAGCCATTGGGGACATCGTGCTGCCGGTGGGCTCGCTCAAGGCTCCGACCCCCACCAACGCGTTCACGGTGGACCTGAACCTGAACGCCTCGGCGGAAGTTGGTGCGGAGTTCTCGACACCCATGGAGGTGTACGATTCGCTGGGCGCCGCGCATGTCCTGACCATCCACTTCGAAAAGACCGCCGCCAACACCTGGGGCTATCAGGTCACGATTCCCGGAGGGGACCTCACGGACGGCACCGCGGGTGAGGCCACCGACATCGACGGCGCCGGCGGTACTCTCACCTTCGGGGAAAACGGGCAGATGCTCGCGCCGGCGGCCGACAGCCCGATTACCTTCCAGATCCCCGGGCTTGCCACGGGTGCCGCCGAGATGGAGGTGACCTGGAGTCTGTACAACACCAGCGGAAGTTGCCGGTTAACGCAGTTCGGACAGCCCTCGGCACTTTCCGCCAATACCCAGAACGGCTCCCCGGCCGCACAACTCGTGAGGGTGGGGCTGAGCGACGGGGGACAGATTCTGGCGCAGTATTCAAACGGCGAGCAGACCATGGTGGGGCAGGTGGCGATGGCCTCGATCCGCAACCCGGAATCTCTCATCGCGGCCGGCAACAACAACTTTCAGTTGAGCGCCAAGACCGCGACTCCGGCCATCGGAGTGTCGGGAACCGGCGGGCGCGGCACGATCCTGGGCGGCGCCATCGAGTTCTCGACCGTGGACATCGCGCGCGAGTTCACCAACCTGATCACCATGCAGCGCGGCTACCAGGCCAACTCGCGGGTAATCACCACGGTGGATGAGTTGAGCCAGGAGACCATCAACCTCAAGCGTTGAGACCGGCATGCGCGCGCTCGAAGAGATCGCCCACCTGGCCGACATACCCGTCGAGATCGAGGTGCAACTCGATCACCGCCTGCTCACCCTGCGGCAGATTCTCAAGCTCGCCGTCGGCAGCTCCGTGCGGCTCAATCGGGCGGCAGGGGAGAACGTGGACCTCTATCTCGGGGATGTGCTGGCCGGCTACGGGGAAATCGTGGTGGTCGAGAACAGCGTCGGGGTGCGGATTACGGATTTCGTGGAATGAACGATATGGAACTGTTCCGGCAGGTGACGGGGGTAGCGGCGGTGTTGCTGCTGCTTTTCGCCGCGCTCTGGTGGCTCAAACGCAGGGGTCTGGCCTCATACCCGGGCGGGCGGCGCGCGCGCCGTTTAGAAGCGGTGGAGCGCCTGGCGCTCGGTCCGCAGCACGGGCTCTACCTGGTGCGGGCCGGCGGACGAGGCCTCCTGCTGGGGCTTTCCCCGCAGGGGTGTCACCTGATCGAGAGCGGCGAATGGAGCCGTTACGAGTGCGCGCCCACGGCGGTGGGAGAGGTCCGGCCGTGAGGCGCCTGGTGCGTCTTTGTGTGATATCGGCGGTGATGGCGGCGGTGGCTGCGGCGGCCTCGTCGCCAGCGCTGCCGGTGAAGGGCGCTGCCAGCGTTCCGATGCAGATCGTCGTCCTGCTGACGCTCCTGACACTGCTTCCGGCCGCGCTGGTCAGCATCACGCCGTTTCTCCGCACCATCATCGTGCTGCACTTCCTGCGGCAGGCGCTGGGTACCCAATCGACGCCGTCCAACCAGGTGCTGCTGGGATTGTCGCTATTCGTGACCCTGCTGGTGATGCATCCGGTGCTGGCCGATGTCCACAGTAACGCCTGGGCGCCGATGGAGCGCGGGGAAATAGGGCTCGAACAGGCCGCGGTACGCGCCGCCGTGCCGCTGCGGGCGTTCTGGGTGCGGTTCGCACGCGAGAAGGACGTGCGCTTCCTGATTGAAGTCTCGGGCGCCCCCGCGCCCCGCACCCCCGCCGACCTGGAACTCCGGGTATTGGTTCCCGCCTACATTCTTTCGGAGATGAAAGCCGGCTTCCAGATTGGTGCGGTGCTGTTTCTGCCGTTTCTGGTGATCGACCTGGTGGTAGCGTCGGTGACGCTTTCGGTGGGGATGATCCAGTTGCCCCCGGCCATGGTGTCGGCACCTTTCAAGATTCTGCTGTTCGTGCTGGTGGACGGCTGGAACCTGGTGGTGGGCTCGCTGGTGAAGAGCTTTTACGTGACATGACGCCTGAAATGATTGTCGGGATCGTGCGGGAGGCCCTGCTGACGGCCTTCTGGCTGGCGGCGCCGCTGCTGATGATTGGGTTCGCCGCGGGCCTGATCATCAGTCTGGTGCAGATCGTCACCTCCATTCAGGACAGCGCCTTCGGGACGGTGCCGCGGCTGGCCGCCTTTTTGGCGGGCATGCTTCTGCTGATGCCCTGGATGCTTAAGAAATCGGTGGCCTACACGGTGACGCTGCTGTCGGACTTTTCCCGCTATGCACGCTGACGCGGTCTTCCCCCTGACGATGCTGTGGGGTTTTCTTTTCGTGCTGGCGCGCGTCACCGGGGTCTTCGTCTTCGTCCCGCTGCCCGGTATGAAGAAGGGCACGGATATGGCGCGGGTGATCCTTTCCCTCGGCTTCACGCTGGCGCTCTATTCGCGCTGGCCCGCCGTGGAGGCGGCCGCACCGCTGGGCGCCATGGCCATGGGGTTGGTGGCGGAAGCCTCCCTTGGAATCACCATCGGGGTGGTGGTGGCGTTCCTGCGGGAGGCGTTTCTGGTGGGAGCGCAACTGATCGGCATGCAGGCCGGCTTTTCCTATGCCTCCATGATCAACCCCACCACGGAGGACGACGCCTCGGTACTGCTGGTCTTCGCCGAACTTGCCGCCGGGCTGCTGTTCTTTGCGCTGGGACTCGACCGGACGGTGCTGCGGGGGTTGGTGGCGAGTCTGGATGCGTGGCCTCCCGGGGCGTTCGTGATCAGCCGCCCGATGGCCGAGACGGTGGCGGGGCTTGGGTCGGCGATGTTCGCCACGGGTCTGCGGCTGGCCTTTCCGGTGATCGCGCTACTGGCCATGGTGGATCTTTCGCTGGCGCTCGTAGGACGGCTCCAGCCCAACCTGCAACTGCTGGTTCTGGCCTTCCCCGCCAAGATGCTGGCGGCGCTCGTCGTGCTGGCGTGGGTGTCGGTGCTGATGCCGCGGTTAATGGCCAATTCGGCGGCGCACATGCTGGGGGCACTGCGCGGGGCGGCAGGCCTGTAGCCCATGGCGGACAGCGGCCAAAAGACCGAACAGCCTACCCAACGACGGCTGGAGCGCGCCCGCAAGGACGGGCAGTTTCCGGCATCGCGCGATTTCGTCTCCGCGGTCCAGTTCCTGGCGTTTGTGGCCATGTTGGGATCTTGGGGGCCGGAGTGGGTGGCGGTGCTGCAACAGGTGCTCAGGGGCCTGATGGCGCGCGCTTTTGCAGGAGAGATGAACGATGCCGGGATGGTGGCGCTCGGCCGGGAGGTGCTGGGGCGCTGCTTCCTGCTGTTCGCGCCCACCGGTGTGGTGCTGTTGTTGGTCACCCTGGCGATCCAACTGGCGACCACGGGGTTGGGGGTAACTTTTCAGAAGCTGGCGCCGGATTCCAAACGCCTCAACCCGCTGCCGCGGTTCAAGCAGATGCCCGGGCAGAATCTTACGGGGGCACTGCACGCCATGCTCGTGCTGCCCATTTTCGGCGGCGCCGTATGGGTGGTGGCGCGGGACAACATCGAGGCTTTCCTGCTGCTGCCGCTGCAGCACCCGACGGCGGGTGCGCGGGCCACCGGCGCGGTCATCCTGGCACTGCTCTGGAAAGCGGCAGGAGTCTTCCTGGTGTTCGGTTGCATCGACCTTGTGCGGCAGCGCCGCCGCTGGCAGAACCAGTTGCGGATGTCCAAGCAGGAGGTCCGGGAAGAGCTGAAGGATATGGAAGGGAACCCGCAGGTGAAGGGCCGTATCCGGCGGCTGCAGCGCGATTTCGCGCGCCGCCGCATGATGCACGAGGTTCCCAAAGCCACGGCCGTGGTAGTCAATCCCACGCATTACGCGGTGGCGATCCGGTATTCGATGGAGTCGATGCCGGCCCCGGTAGTGGTAGCCAAGGGGAAGAATTACCTGGCGCGGCGCATCCGAGAACGCGCCATCGCAGCCGGCGTTCCCATCGTGGAAAACCCGCCGTTGGCCCAGGCTCTATATAAGTCCGCCGAAGTGGGGCAGGTAATCCCGGCGCATCTCTACCGCGCCGTGGCCGAGATCCTGGCTTACATCTTCCGGCTCATGAAAGGCCGGCCGCCGGGCCGGTAACCAGGAGAACGTATGTCGCCTACCCAAGCCGCCGTCCCGCAGGCCAAAGCAGCGGACCTCTTCTCGCTGGAGAACCTGCGCGAGATCGCCGTTCCGATATCGGTGCTGGCCATCATCCTGGCGCTGATTACGCCGGTCCCGGCGGTGGTGCTGGACGTCCTGATCGTGGTCGACATCATGATGTCGGTAATCGTCCTGATGGTCTCGATGTACATCACCCGGCCGGTGGATTTCAGTGTCTTCCCCACCACGCTGCTGTTGTTGACGCTGTTCCGGCTGGCGCTGAACATCTCCTCTTCGCGCCTGATCCTGCTGCACGGGGATACCGGAACGGGCGCGGCGGGCCACGTGATCGAGGCCTTCGGGACCTTCGTGGTGGGGGGCAACTACATCATTGGGGCGGTGCTGTTCCTGGTGCTGATCGCGATTCAATACGTGGTAATCAACCACGGCGCGGTGCGCATTTCGGAGGTCACCGCGCGGTTCACCCTGGATGCCTTGCCGGGTAAGCAGATGTCCATCGATTCGGACCTCAACGCGGGCCTGATCGACGAAGCCGAAGCGCGCCAGCGGCGCAAACAACTGGCCGCGGAGGCGGAGTTCTACGGGGCCATGGACGGCGCCTCCCGGTTCACCCAGCGGGACGCCGTAGCGGCCATCCTGATCACCGGGATCAACATCGTGGCGGGTTTTTTGATCGGGGTGCTCGACCATGGAATGCCGTGGTCGCAGGCGCTGGCCACCTACACGGTCCTGACCATCGGGGACGGGCTGGTGACGGTGGTGCCGGCCCTGATGGTTTCGGTCTCTGGGGCACTCATCGTCACCCGGACGAGTTCCGAGGCGCGGCTGAGCGCGGATTTTCGGGCGCAGGTATTCGGCCGGTCCGAGCCCCTGATGCTGGCCAGCGGAATCCTCTTCCTGGTGGCCATGCTGCCGGGACTGCCGAAGCTGCCGTTCCTGATGCTGGGGGCGGGGCTGGGGACGGCTGCATGGCGCATGCGCGGGCGTGCGCTGGCGGCGGCGCAGGCGATACCGGCGCGGTCCGCCCAGCCGAGGGAGGACCTGGAGGCGCTCATGCGCGTCGAGCCGCTCTCGGTGGAGGTGGGTCTGGGGCTGGTCCGGATGGTCGAGGGCGGGCAGAATTCGCCCCTGCTGCGGCGTATCGCTGGCATCCGCAGGCAACTGGCTGCCGACCTGGGGTATCTATTGCCGCCGGTGAAAGTCGCCGATAATCTCTCGTTGCGTGCGATGGAATACACGGTGCTGTTGAAGGGCGCGGAGATCGGCCGGTACGAACTGGCGCAGGGCTGCGAACTGGCTATCGCGGCGGGTCCCACCACCGCCGCGGCCGAAGGGACGCCCACGCGCGAGCCCGCCTTCGGGCTGCAGGCCTGGTGGGTGCCGTCGGACCGCGCGGAAGCGGCGCGGCAGGCGGGCTACACGGTGGTAGACCCGGTGAGCGTGCTGGGCACTCACCTGTCCGAGTTGATCCGGCAGTACGCTCACGAGCTGTTTTCGCGCCAGGACGCCAGGAAACTGCTGGACCGCGTGGCTGCGGATAATCCCAAGCTGGTCGAGGACCTGGTGCCCAAGCTGCTGCCCATGGCGACGCTCCAGCGGGTGCTGCAAAACCTGCTGCGGGAGCGTGTGTCGATCAAAGATGTAGTCTCCATCCTGGAAGCTCTCGGGGAAGCCGCGGCATCCACGCGCAATCCGGTGCTGCTTACGGAGTATACGCGCCAGAGTATCCGGCGCCTGGTGGTGCGGCCGTACCTGAATGCGGCGGGCGACCTGGGGGCGTACTTCCTGGATCCTGCGATTGAGCAGGCGGTGGAGTCGGCGGTGGAGCACGGCGAGCAGTCGAGCCACCTGGCGATGGCGCCGCAGGCCATGCGGGACGTGCTGGAGCGGCTGAACCGGAAGCTGGGCTCGCCGGACGGCCCTGTAGTAGTGGTGACCAGCGCCGGTGCGCGTCACTTCGTGCGGCAGATCGCGGAAACATCGCTCCGCAATGTAGTGTTCCTGTCCCACGCGGAAATACCGGGCGGCACCAGGGTGGTGCCGATGGGGACCATCCAGTGAAAGCGCTTTTGGCCGCGAATGAACGCGAATGAACGCAAATAACACAAAAGCTGTTTGGGTCTTATTCGCGTTCATTCGCGTTCATTCGCGGCCCTATCGTTCCAGCAGGTTCGCATGAAAATCAAATCCTACTTCGCAAGCACTATCGCGGCGGCCATCGAGCAGGCGCGCCATGAACTGGGGCCGGAGGCGGTGATCGTGGAATCCCGCCGCACCACTGAGGCCCAACGCGCCCGTGGCGACTACGAGGTAGTAGTCGGGCTGCTGGCGCCGGGGCAGGAGGCGCCGCCCAGGGAGGCCGTACCCGAACCGGACCGGCTGTCCGAAGAAGTGGCGGAGATGCGGCACCAACTGGAGATGATGCGCAAGGCCATTTCCCGCAACGTTCTGACGGCGCCGCGCTGGTCGATCGCGAACCCCGACCTGGCGGAGGTGTTCGCCACCCTGGTATCCGAGGAGGTGGAGGGCGAACTGGCGCGCGACATCGTAGATGCGGTGTACGCGCGGGCAGCCGGCGGTTCTCCGGCGGTGGGGCTGCGCACAGAGCTGGAGCGGCGCTTTCGAGTGAAGCCCTCGCTGGGGCGCGACGGCACGGGGCGGCGAGTGGCTGCGCTGGTGGGACCCCCGGGTTCCGGAAAAACCAGCACCCTGGTTAAGCTTGCGATTTCGCAGGGGATTACAGGGCGGCGCCCCGTTCAGTTGCTCTCGGTCGATAACTACCGGGTGGGCGGCGCAGACCAGTTGCGATCCTACGCGGCCATTCTGGGCGCCGGTTTTCAGGCGCTCGAAACTGTCGGGGCGCTGGCGCAGGCGCTTGAGGAGCACCGTTCGAAGGACCTGATCCTTATCGACACTCCGGGGTACGGCAGCCGGGACCTGGACAACGCCGCGGACCTGGCGCGGTTTCTTTCCGGTCGTCCCGACATCGAGACGCACCTGGTCCTAACGGCTTCGATGAAATCTGCCGATCTGGCGCGTGTGGCAGGACAGTTCGAGATCTTCCACCCCGCGAACCTGCTGTTCACCAGGCTCGACGAAACCGAGTCGCTGGGCTCATTGTTTTCGCTGGCGGCGCGTTCGGGCAAGCCGCTGTCGTTTTTGGGCACCGGGCAGCAGATCCCGGAGGACCTGGAGCCCGCCACCCGGGAACGCGTCATCGAATGTCTGCTGGCGCGCGAGCGCCGGACCTCGCGGGCGGCCTGAGGAAGACCGGAATGGCCCACCGGTATTACACGGCCGAGGCGCCCGATGTGGCGGACGAGCGGGAAAGGCTCATTCTGGAGCACCTGCCCCAGGTATGGCTGATCGCGCGGCGCATTCACGCGCGCGTGCCGGAGTGCGTGACCCTCGACGATTTGACTTCGGCCGGTACGATCGGGCTGATCGCGGCCATCGATCACTTTAACGCCGGCCACAACGTGAAGCTGAAGACGTACGCGGAGTACAAAATCCGGGGGGCCATCCTGGACAGCCTGCGGGACCTCGATTGGGCCTCGCGGCAGAAGCGCCGCAAGGCACGGCAGGTAGAGGCGGCGGTGGCGGCGGCCGAGCAGAAGCTGCATCGGGCGTCTGGCGAGGAAGAGATTGCAGCCGAAATGGGGCTGACGCTTGACGAGTATCACACCCTGCTGCTGGAGATACAGGGGCTTGATCTGAGTCCAGTCTGGAAGGGCGAAGACGACGAGCGCGATCCCATTAAGAATGCACCCGGCGGGGAAGAATGCTGTCCGGCCAGGCAGATGGAGCGGGAAGCACTCGAACAGGTGCTGGCGGAGGGCATCCGGCACATTCCGGAGAACGAGCGCCTGGTTCTCAGCCTCTACTACATGGAGGAGATGACGTTGCGGGAGATCGGGCGCATTCTAAACCTGCACGAATCGCGTATCTCGCACCTGAAATCGCAGGGCATATTAAGGCTACGGGCGCACATGCGGAAGATGTGGCCCGGCCGGGGAGAGGTGTAGCCGATGGTTGAGCCACGCGGCAATAGCCGAACAGAGTGGAGCGCGTGGTTGGTGCGGGAATGGACCACCCGGCTCGCTCAGACCCTCGAATCCATGGCCGAGAAGCGTCCCGCGGTGGAGTGGCAGCCGGCGACGGGCTCGGAACTGAAGTTGCAGACGGAGGCGCTGGCGGCACGCCACGGAGCGGTGCTCTGGTGGGAGCAGGGCTTCAGCGCCGCCTCGGAGGCCTTCTTTTGGGTGGGGGCGCCGGAGTCCCTCTGGTCCGCGGTAGGCAGGAGCATCCTGAGCGCCGCCGGAATCGACGAAGCGGATGCGGCGGAGACCCGCAATACCTGGATCGAACTGTTGAGCCAATCGCTCGAAAGCCTGGCCAACGCGATGGGCGCGCACTTGCAGCGCGAGGTGGTCTGCCCGCAGAGGGCCGAGCGTGACGGACCACCCAAGGTCGAGGACTTTTTCACCGTCGAGCTGGAACTCGACGGCACGAAACTGCCGCCGTTGTTTGCGGCGGTGAGCGACACCATGGCAGGGGCGATGAGCGCGGTGCCCGAGACCGCTGCAACCGGTCTGCCGGCGCATACGGCGGGCGCTCTTCCGGCGGTAGCGGAGGCGGCACCCTACAATCAGATGCTGGATCTGCTGCTCGACGTCGAGTTGCCGGTCAGTATCTCGTTTGGACGCACGCATCTGCCCCTGAAGGAGACGCTCAAGCTGACCACCGGCTCAATCGTGGAACTGAACCGCACGGTGTCTGAGCCGGTGGAGGTGATCGTGAACAACTGTGTGATCGCGCGCGGCGAGGTGGTTGTCATTGAAGGCAACTACGGGGTGCGTATCCGCGAGATCATGAGCCGCCAGGACCGGCTTCGAAACCTGAGGTAGACATGGAGCAATGGATCTTCAGCCCGCTCGTCCCATACGTGCTGGCCGTACTGTCCCTGGTGCTCGCGGTGGCCCTGTTTCTGACGCTCAAGCTGGAGGTCGGGGCGCTGGCCGGGCGCGGGCGCCGCGAACGCCAAGCCATGGAAGCGGAGCTTGAGGCGGCGCGGGGCGAGATCGCCGCACTTTTGGATGCGCTGGCGAAGGTAGAGGCCTCGCTGCGCGAACTGGAGCAAGTGAACGGCGCGCTGGTGCCTCCGCCGCCCACCCGCTCGGGCCTCAATGTCACGCTGCGCAGCCAGGTGTTGCGCCGGCATCGGCTGGGCGAGGAACCCGCCTGCATCGCCACGTCGCTGGGGCTGCCGCTGACGGAGGTCAACCTGCTTGTAAAGGTCAACCGGTTGGTGCTCGAAAACCTGTAACCGCTATCTGCGGGTCAGTTCGACGATGTCCAGTACCACATTGCCGGCATCTTGAATCAGCAACGCCCAGGGGCCGTAAATCGCCCTGCGGCAGCCGATGGGCGGGGGACCCATGCGCTCCACCAGCATCGGGGGGAATGGGTGCAGCTTCTTCTCGATCCCTGGAGGCAGACGCCCGTTGCGCCGGAGCTGCTTTTCAATGCCGGGCGGAAGGTCGCCGCGTTTCGCCAGTCCAGGGGGCAGGGTGCCGGTGCCCGGGCCGTAGTACTCCAGCATCATGCGGGTTTCCTCCTGGCGGAACCCGCCGTGTGCCTTACGCTTGCCCTTGCCCTCCTCCTGGCCGAACCCATCGTGTGCCTTACCGTTACCTTTGCCTTTGCCCTTGCCGGGGCCGGCTTCCGCGGGCGCCACGGCCAGCGGCAGCAGGATCATGAGCGTCAACAGGAATCGCATGTGTTTAGTATAGTGCGGCTTTACCGACGCTGTTGCCTGACGTCTATGTGCTACACTCACGGGCCATGAAATGTGTGCGGCGGGTGTGTGCCGCGGCCGTGCTCACCGCCGCGGTTGTTTCGGCCGGCGGTCCTTTCGTAAAAGATGAAGGTTATCGCGGTATCTGGTATTACAACCAGCCGTCGAAGGATCAATACGTCTATAAGTACAGTGGAGGTTTCGCCACATACCCCCAGCAGCACGCACCCATCGCCATTTACTCGAAGCAAGCCAACAAGACGTTCTTCTGTTACGGCGGAACCGTCAAAGGGAAACACAACGAACTGCTGCACATGGTGTCTTATTACAACCATGCTACGGGCCGTGTGCCACGCCCCACGGTCCTGCTCAACAAGCAGACCGATGATGCCCACGATAATCCCACTATATCGATCGGCGATGACGGCCATATCTGGATCTTCTCCGCGTCCCACGGAACATCGCGGCCGGCATACATCCATCGCAGCGTAGAGCCGTATTCAGTGGACGATTTCGAGCTCGTCCAGACGACAAACTATTCGTATCCGCAGCCGTGGTTTCTCCCAGGCAAGGGTTTCCTTTTCCTGCATACCCGTTACCGGCGCGGCGAAGGGGGGAGATCCGCCGGGCGGGCACTCCACTGGATGACCAGTCGCGATGGCCGGGAATGGAGCGTCCCGCAAGTGCTGGCCATGGCGCTTCAGGGTCACTATCAGGTGAGTTGGCCGGGTCCGGACGGGCGTGTGGGAACCGCCTTCGACGTCCATCCTCCTCCGCTAAGGCTTAACGAGCGCACCAATCTCTACTATCTGGAGACCGCCGATATGGGGAAGACCTGGACCACCGCCGCGGGCCGTCCGGTTCCCATCCCCATCGAAACCGAGGATAGCCCGGCGCTGGTGCGCGATTACCATAAGGAGAAACTGCTCGTTTATCTTAAGGACCTGCAGTACGACGCAAGCGGCCGGCCAGTGATCGTCTTCCTCACCGCCAAAGGCTACGAATCCGGGCCGCGCAATGACCCCCGCACGTTGCAGACGGCCCGCTGGACAGGCAAGGACTGGGCCATCCATCCGATCGCCACAGCCGATCATAATTACGACCACGGTGTGCTCTACATCAGCGGCGGCAGGTGGACCTTCATCGGCCCGACAGGCGCGGGACCGCAGTCGTACGGGACCGGCGGTGAGATCGAGATGTGGGGGAGCGCCGACGCCGGGGTCACCTGGAAACGCGAGCGGATACTTACCACCGGCAGCCGTTTCAATCACACCTACGTGCGGCGTCCGCTCAACGCACATCCCGGTTTCTGGGCAATGTGGGCGGACGGTGACGCCTTCGGGCCTTCCGAGTCGCACCTGTATTTCGCCAATCGGGCCGGGGAGGTGTTCCGTCTGCCGGCAAAGATGGAGGGAGCGTTCGCCCGCCCGGAGAAAGTGTCTACCAGGAAGTAGCCCGGTCGGCAGTACACTGGGACGCATGACCCGACGCCTCTTCCTGACCGCGGCGGCGGCCGGAGCCCTCGCCCGGCCTACTCTCTCGCAATCGGTGTTCTATCGCGACTACACCCGCTGCCTGCCGGATTACCTGCGGCAGTTGGCCAAAGCCGCGTATGAGCGGCGCAATCGCGAGATCGGGAAGCTGACTACTGCCGAGGCGGTCCGAAGCCGCCAGCGCTGGGTGGGGGAGACCTTCTGGAAGCTCATTGGCGGGATGCCCCAGCGCACGCCGCTCAACGCGCGCGTCACGGGCAGGTTCGAGCGTCCGGGCTACCGGGTTGAAAAGATAGTGTACGAGAGCCAGCCGGGCCTGCACGTTTCGGCGAACCTCTACATCCCCACCGCCGGACGGCCGCCGTACCCAGGGGTGCTCTTCCAGATGGGCCACTCGGTCAACGGCAAGGCGGCGGAGCATTACCAGAAGTGCTGCCAGGGGCTCGCGCGCCTGGACTACCTGGTGCTGGCGTTCGACCCCATGGGGCAAGGCGAACGCACCTACTACCCCGGGCCGGTGGCTTCGCGCACGCGGCTCCCTGGTGGCGCCGATGACGAGCACACCGTCCCCGGCAAGCAGATGCTGCTGGTGGGGGATTCGAGCGTCCGCCTGCAAGCGTGGGATGCAGTGCGCAGCCTCGACTACCTGGCCGCACATCCGATGGTGGACCCCAAGCGCCTCGCCTCCACAGGGCAGTCCGGCGGTGGGACCAACACCATGCTGCTGGCAGCCGTGGACGACCGCCTGGCTGCCGCGGCGGTAAGTTGCGGGAACACCGAAAACGTCGCCTGCGCCGACTTCAACCCGCCCGGCTCCACAGACGATGCGGAGCAGAACTTCCCCGGCTCCGGCCCGCTGGGTTTCGACCGCTGGGACCTGCTCTGGCCGCTCGCGCCCAAGCCCCTGCTGCTCCTGCCCAGCGCGCTCGACTTCAACGACACCTATTCCCCGAACTACATTTCGAGCGGCCGGGAGGAGTTTCGCAAGCTGAAAGCCGCGTACGGCGTGATGGGTGCCGGGGAGCGACTCGCGTGGCAGGATTCGCCGCTGCCCCACAATCTGGCGTATGACTCACGGCTCGCGATCTATAACTGGTTCGAGCGGTGGCTGAAAGGCAGCATCCGGGAGATCCGGGAAGAACCGGAGGTGGCCCCCGAGCCCGAGGAGACGCTCTTCGTGAGCGAGGGCGGCAGCGTAGTCCGGGCATTCAAGGGCGAGACCCCGTTCACCCTTACAAAGAAGCGCATCATCGCTAGACAGCCGGCCGCGCTCGACCGCCTGATTGGAGCCGAGCGCCCGGCCGGGCAACTGGGCGCCGCCACACTGGCTACGACGCACTTCCGCCGGGTCACCATCGAGACGATTGAGATTCCCTCGGCGCTCCAGGTGTGGCTGCCGGGGTGGATCTACCGGCCGAAAGCCGGCGGCTCGAAGCCCCTCGTCGTGATGCTCGACCCCGCGGGCCGCGCCGGGTGGCAGGAAGAGGGCCTGTACGACACCCTGGCCTCGGAGGGCTACGCGGTCTGCGCGCTGGACGTGAGGGGCATCGGGCATCTCGGGCCGGAGTATCCGCGCGGGAACCCGCGTCACAGCGGGACGCACAATACCGAGCAGCATTACGCCTGGGCGTCACTGATCCTGGGGAAGCCCTTGGTGGGGCAGCGAGTGACGGACATCCTGGCGGCGGTTCATGCCCTGCGTGCCAGGCCGGACCTGGCGTCGCGCCGGCTGGTGCTCGCGGCTCGCGGCATCCTGACCGTCCCGGCCCAGATGGCCGCGGCGCTCGACAGCCGCATCGAGATGCTGTACCTGGCGGGCGGGCTGGTCTCTTATCGCAACGTAATCGAAACCGAGGAATACGTGGGCGGGAATTACGCGGGCGTGGCGCCCAGCCGCAACGACCTGTTCGGCGGGTTCGTTCCCAATCTGCTGCTGCACACGGACCTGCCCGAAATCAACGCGTCCCTCGCCCCGCGCCGGGTGATCCTGGCAGGCACCACGGATGCCGCAGGGAAGACCATGGACCCCGCGGCGGTGCGGCGCATCCACGCGGGTGCGAATGTGGAGGTGCTGCCCGCGGCAGCCACGGACGCCGTCGCCCTGAGCCTCGCGATCGGGGGTTAGCCCGTGACTTCCTTCAGCAGCCCGAAGAAGCCCTTCTTCCGCTCCGTATCGATGCGCCAATCGACAGGTGGGGATTGATAGCCTTCCGGGTCAAAGTAGCCCCAGGAGGCGTATTCCGAGACGGCTGCGAGCATATTGTTCTGGGGCTTGTCGAAATCGAAGTGGTCGTCCTCGTTGAACAGGATCGGCATGGGGCGGTAGCCGGGGACGGCGCGCGTCTCCGCAACCATGCGGGCGATGCGCCGCGGGTCCTTCACGCCGTTGCCGTGCAGCAGCAGGAAGTCGGAGGCGCGCACCACGTTCTCCTTCGGAACGGTGCCCCCGCCGTAGCTGGTGCCCACCAGCAGCCGCCGTCCGCCCGCCGTGATCTCCCTGGCGAGGTCGATTAGTTCGTGCACGCGTTCCGGTCTCAAGATGGCGTGGTCGTAGTGGACGTTGCACTCGTTGTTCACTTCGAGCAGCACGTTGCGGTAGCCCCTGGCGAGCAACCATTCGACGGTGTTGCGCAGTCCGGCCTTTACGGCGGCCTCGTCTTTCAGGCGCTCGTCCTGCCCGAAGTAGAAGACCCCCAGGATGGGGGCCATCCCGAGCTCGTCGGCGCGGTTGAGGATGCGTTCCAGGCGAGAGGCGTAGGCCGGGCGGAGGCGCCCGTCCGGCTCGAAGGCGTTGTTCTCCCAGGGCTGTTCCTTCGAGTAGCCCTCGGGGCTGCCGCCCTGGAGGTTTATGGTGAAGCTCAGAAGGCCATGGCGGCGCCAGTCGGGCATGGAGGCCAGGAACTCGCGGGTGTTGCGTTCGGGGTCCCATTTCCCGGTATCGCGGTAGGCCCACCTGCCGCGGGTGGCCGGGTTGCGATCGTCGAAGACGCCCTGCACCATGCGGGAGTTCATGAGCAGCCCTTCGACCTTCATGCCCTTATAGCTGCGCCCGGGGTAGGTGGGGTGGCCGTCGATCAGGAAGGCATCGCCGCGGATGTCGATGGTGGTCCGGCGTTTCGCGGCGCTTGCCGGAAGGGCGGCCAGGGCGACAAAGGATCTTCGGGTCATGACACTCAAGAATAGCCGACGCGGCGGGGCGCCGCCCGGCCGCCATCCTGGGTAGAATGGAGCCTTCCGGGAGGACGGAATGGCAACTTCGAGACGGCGGTTCGTGCAATCGACGGCGGGGCTTCTCGCGGCAACCGGGGCGGCGGCCGCGCCCGCTCCAGTGAAGGCGCCTGCGGCTGCGGCGCGGCAACTCAGCCGCGAGGACGTGGAAGCCGAGATCCGGCGCCGCGCGGACCACTACCTCGGGCAACGCCGGCTGGTGGTCGACTACTACCGCATCCGGCGGCAGTTGGCGTATCCGCTGCCGGTCACGAGCCTCTCGATTCCCGAGATGCCGGTGCCGGGTATATCGGGCTATCCCTGGGCGACGTGGATGACCTGGGAGCTCGAAGAGCGCGTGGACTCGCTCGGCTGGGCGGCGGAATGGTTCGGCCGTCAGGATTGCGCCCGCGCCGCCACACGCGATCTGAAAGCCCTGGCCGCGTGGCCCAAGTACTGCCAGTATCCTAACCCCGACCTCAGCTCCGGCCATGCCGCGCGCATTCTCTGGACGGCTTACACGAAATGGCGCTGGCCCGACGAGCCGTTGCGGAAAACCATTCGGGCCGCCGCGGCGCGCCACGTCGAGGAGGTCCTGCCGGCCAGCGACAAATACTACGCGCAGCTCCGCACAAAGGAAGACTTCCTCGCGTTGCAGGCGCCGCAGAGCAAGCTGCCCAATATCCCGCTGATCGGAACCGTGGGGGCGGCACTCACCGCCAACATCGCCGGGCATCCGGCGGCGTCCGCCCTGAATGAGCGGCTGATGGCCATCCTCGGGGCCATTTTCGAGCTGCGCCCGAAAGGCTACGCCGAAGCCGTGGCCTACGACGGCTACATCCTGGATTTCGTTGCCCCATGGCTGGAGACGCTGCCCGAGGCCCAGCGCAGCCGCATCCTGCAGCACCCCAGTCTGCGGCACTACCTGGAGCAGGCCTACATGCTGTCCGCACCCGGGGCGCTTCAGCAGGTGGCCCAACTTTCCGACGTGGAGGCGCGCGAGATGCCCTACCACTACTCTGCACAGGCCCGCCTGGCGGCTCTCCAGACGGATCCAGTGCGGAGCTGGTACCTGCGCCGCTGGCCCGTCGGCTGGATCCGCTCCGGCGCCCTGGGCGCGCTCCGTCCGGTGGTCGCCAAGCTGGAGGGCGCGGCACCCGCGGCAGGGGCGCTCAACGCCCACTACGCCAACGTGCTCCGCACCGGCTGGGCGAATGAGGACTTGGCCGCCGCGGTCTCCTGCACCAATTCCCAAGCCGCCCACCTGCCGCCCGATAACGGCACCCTGGTGATCGGGACGCGCGGCCGGTGGGTCATCAGCGACCCTGGCTACCAGCAGTACATGCGCGATGCCGAGCGCGAATTCACCGTCGGACCGGAGGCCCATAACTATCCTGTGATCGATGGCGTCGTGCAGGACAAGAAACAGCCGCGCCTGGTGACGCTCGACAAGCCCGCGCCGGACCTGCTGCGGACCGTGGTGGAACTGGCGGCCTGCTACCCGGCTTCGGCCGGCGTCGATTCCGTGCTGCGGACCGTATGGCTAAGCGGCCGCACCGGCGTGGTGGTGGCGGACCAGGTGCGTAGCGCGGCGCCCCGCAAGCTCTCCTACCACTGGCACGGCCACCCGGATGCGGCATGGTGGGCGCGTGATGGCGCCATCCTGGTGCACCTGCCCGATACCGACCTGTGGATCGCGACCCCGCAGGCGCGTCTTTCGGACGCCGGGATCACCCGGCACGCCGGCTCGCGCGGGCAGCTTACCCTCGGCGCCGAGATCAATCCCGCCCCGCCGGTCGTCTGGTGGGTGTTCGCCCTGGGCGATACGCCGCCGATGATCGAACCGCTCCAGAGTGGCCGCGGGCTTCGCGCGCTGGGCCGGGAATTCCTGCTCTGATCAGGCGCCCGGGGCGGCGGAGAGCAGTTCCCGGTAGGTGGTTTCGATGGGCGCGGTTACGGCGGAGTCGCCCCTTGCCAGCCCGGCCGTGATCTCGTCGCGGCGGGACATGGCTTGGCCGAGCGCGTTCTGCAGACCCGGGTCGGAGGTCTCCGCGCGCACTTGCCCGGCCCGCTCGAAGAAGCGCGCCGCGTGCTGGCCGGCGACGCCATAATTCTTCTGGTTAACTTCCAGATACGCGAGCCCCATCATGTCCCGCAGCGCCGCCGCCCGGTTGCGCGATTGGCATCCGTTTAGCTGCTGCCGGACCGTCTCCAGTTCCTGCTGAAGTCCCCGGGCACGCAGGAACTGCGGGATGTAGCCCACCAGTAACGCGACCGTCACCGCCACCGTTAAGATCAGGAGCTGCTTTCGATTCGGCATAAGTGTTATCAGTATCGCGCGGGGGCGGGCGTTTGGCGTACCGGCGCGACCCGGCTACGGTAGGATGAAAGACAATGGGGCGGGTAGCGATCCTACTTGCAGGGGTGCTGATTGGGCTTCCGGCCGCGCGAGCGGAGGCTTCGGGCCTGTTCGAACGCGTGGTGATCATCGGGGCCAGCGTCTCCGCCAACGAGAAAGCGCCTTCCCCCGGACTGCTGCTGGCCCGCCACATGGGCACCCCGCCGGAGAGTATCTTCACCTTTGCCGAAGGCGGCGCGCCGAGCGGCTCGCACCTGCGCCAACTCGACCAGGTCGCACGCCTGAACCCCACCATTATCATCGCGGTGGACCTCTTCTATCACGGTTTCAAAGCGTCCCTGTTTCTCACCAGCGCCAGGAAGCGGTACATCCGGGATTACGTGGCGCGGCTCGACGCGACCGGCGCGGTGGTGCTGCTGGGCAACCTGCCGAGCCTGGTGCTGCTTCGCCACGAGCACGTCAACCGGTACCTGGAAGAACTTGCCGGGGAGTTCCCCAGGCTGATGTTGCTGGATGTGCGGCACCTCATCGACGGCCTGGAACCCTCGGGCATGCTCGTCCACACCGAAGCCGGGGACGTGTTCCTCCGCAAGCACGACGTTTTCGCGGACCGCGTGCATCCCAACGTGCGCGGCTCGTCCCTGATGGCCAACTACATGATGGAGCGCATTTCACAGCGCTATCCGGGCCGCATTCCGAGCACCGCCCGGCTGCCCCTGGGTCCCGCCGCACCGCCCCAACGGTGATACCCTTGTACTCCGGAGCGAGCGAAACCTCATGAACAGGCGCAGTTTTCTGAAGAACTCAGCCACCGCCGCGGCTTTCCCCTACGTGGCGGCGTCCACGGTGCGGGGTGCGAACGATCGCGTGGAGATCGGCATCATCGGGCTGGGTGGCAGGGCGCAGTGGCTGATCAAGCACGAGGATTTTGGCGAGGCCCGGATCAATGCCATTGCCGACTGCTTTGAGCCCCGCCTGGCCGAGGCCGCCGCGCTTCACCCCGAGGGCGCAAAGTGGCGCAAGTACCCCGATGCCCGCAGCATGTTCGATAAAGAGAAGCTCGACGCCGTATTCATCGAGACCACCACGCACGCGCGCGTCCTGACGGCCATCCAGGCGCTCCAGTCAGGCCTCGACGTCTACGCCGAGAAACCCCTCACCCTAACAGTGGAGGAAGGGCGGGTGCTGGTCCGCGCGGTGCGCCACTATAAGCGCGTGCTTCAGACCGGCACACAGCAGCGCTCCATGCCGATCAACATCTACGCCAGCAACCTGGTGAGCAGCGGGAAAATTGGGAAGATCGAAAAGGTGATCTTGTGCAACTTCATCGGCCCCGCACGCTGGAAGCCGATGCCCGCCGAGCCGCAACCGGAAGGGCTCAACTGGGACCTCTGGTGCGGCCAGACCGAACTGCGCCCTTACCACAGCAAGCTGCACCGCGGCTGGGCGCTCTGGTGGGACTATGACGGCGGCGGCCAATCCTGGGGCGTTTCCGGCTGGGGTACCCATTCGCTCGACCAGGTGCAGGCGGCGCTAGGCACGTCCCTCACCGGTCCCGTGGAGATCTGGCCCGTGGAGCAAGGCCCGCAGGGCAAGGTGGCCATGCGTTACGCCAACGGCACCGTGGTGAGCCTCGAACAGCCGAAGATTAACGACCACCAGCAGCTCGGCGCTATTTTCGAGGGCACCAACGGGCGCATCCAGATCCTGCGCGGCGATTTCATCACCAACGTGCCGGAATTGAAGAAGGGCGCGCCGGACATCATCAAGGAGGGCCCCGGCGAAAACGCCTTCCACATCCGCAACTTCGTCCAGGCCATCAAGACGCGGAAGCAGCCCAACGCCGACGTGGAGATCGGGCACCGCTCCAACAGCGTCTGCCACCTTGTCAACATGTGTCGCGACACCGGCCGCAAGCTGCGCTGGGACCCCAAGGCGGAGCGCTTCAATGGGGACTCGGAAGCGAACGCCATGTTGTCTCGGCCGCGCCGCAAGGGATACGAGCTGCCGAAGATTGGGTAGTGCCTCAGCTTATCTCAAGGCGGTCTGTTGGGGTGTGATGCTGCGTTTCTTTATCACTATTGCCGTTATTGCAGGCGCCGCAGCTATTTCCATAGCACTGACCTACCGGCCCTATCATCGCGAGATGAAAGCGGCAAAAGCCCGTCTGTTGGCGTGTGGCACGATCCTAAAAACGGACCACGGCGATGTCGAGTACGCAATTGAAGGAGAGGGAACTCCCGTATTGTCGCTGCACGGCGCAGGCGGAGGCTACGACCAGGGGCTTTGGGCTGCCAAGATGGCTTTCGGAGACGGGCATAAGCTCATCTCGGTATCCCGGTATGGGTACCTGCGTACCCCGATCCCGCAAAATGCGTCAATTAAAGCGCAAGCCGCGCTGTATAGAGACCTCCTGGACCATTTGCGCATTCCGAAAGTCATTGTGCTCGGTACCTCGGCCGGGGGGCCTTCGGCTACTCAATTTGCCAATGACTACCCGGAAAGGACCTCGGCACTCATACTCATATCGGCGGTCAGCGAAGCATCGGTCACGGGCGACAAGCCGGCTTTTTACGTCGGCATCATCCACCTCATCCAGCGGTCCGATTATGCCTATTGGCTGGTGGCAAAATTCGGGCAGCGAATGATATTGGATTTGATGGGCATACCCGCCGATGTGTACGCGAGATTTACTCCGGCCCAGAAGCAACTGGCGCAGGGAATGCTAGATACGATGCACCCCATGTCTCAACGCTACCAGGGCACAGTAAACGACGGCGACATGATCCAGCGCGAAGCGGTCTCGACAGACAATGTGTCGGTGCCGACGCTCGTACTGCATGCCAAAGACGACGCCCTGGTGAGCTATCACCACGCCGAGCATGCCCATGAAGCCATCAAGCGCTCCCGGTTGATATCTTTCGACACCGGCGGCCACGGATTGCTTCCTCAAATGAATGCAGTCAGGCAGGCCGTGAAAGAGTTTTTGGAACTACCATGACTGCCTGACCTGGAGGTGCTCCCCCGGCCGCGCCCTACGCGCACCACGGACGCGCCCGCACCACGCCGGCGTTCAACACGTTCAGCGCAAGGTTTACGTCGTCCACAATCTGGAAATCGTACATCCCCACGCAGATGAAATCGGCGCCGTTTTCGAAAGCCCAACGGAAGGCCACCTTCGGCTCGATCGCGCCTGCCGCCAGGATCTTGAAGGCGATCCACGGCTGGGCCAGGCTCTTCATGTACGCTGCCGTTTCGGCCGGATCCTCGCACCAGCGGTTATCGTTCTCGGGCTGCGGCGCGGCCGACCAGTAGTCCACCTTGTGCAGCGTCTTCATCCAGAAATCGGGCGTTAACCCAAGTTCCACGGCGGTCCGGATGGTATTCAACTTGTGTCCGCCTATGCCCGCCGGCAAACCATTCTTACGGATCAGTTCGAGCGCCCGTGCGATGGTGTCGAATTTGCGCTCCTCTACCAGGCGGTCGGCAACGCCTCCCTGGATATAGCAGGCCGAGGCGCCCTGGTCGATGGACTTTTGGATCATCTGCAGCACGTCTTTCCCGCCGCAGTCGGAAATGAACTGGATGCGGCCGCCGTTGCGCCAATAGTCGTTGATCACGCCGCAGAGCAGCGGGTTGGTGATGATGGTGTTCACCCCGCAGGACTCCGACATCGCGAAGGTCTGGAAGATCTTGTCGCGATGATGATAGGCCCTCACCAGTTTCGAAACATAGATGAGGTCCCGCGCATGCGCCCATCCGCCGATCAGGTTGCCCCCCAGGATCATACGGCTGATGTTCAGATTGCCGATCTTGCCGTAGGGCAGCTTCCCTCGGAGCTCGTTCCGGCTGGTGAACTGGAAGGTCTTCATGGTGGCGCTGGCCACGTACGTGTCGCCGCGCCTGCCGCCCCCCAGGTGCACCTCTTCAAAGCTCTTCCATCCGTGCTTCTTAAGGAATGCCAGGGCGAAGCCGCCGACGAAGGGCAGTCCGGCCATGCTGGCGAACATGCCGCGCCGCGACATCGGCCCGAGATACGCAGGCAGTGGCCGGTCGAGGCCCCTCACAGCCGCGGGCACCGGCGCCTCCGCTGGGGCCGGGGTTTCTGCAACCTCCGCGGCAGCCGTGCTGCGCCGGAACAGGATGCGCTCCAGCCCGAACAGCGCCGCCGGATAGGCCACCACCGCGGCTAACGCGAACAACTCCACCAGGTTCTTGTTCACTACCAGGTAGTTGCCTTCGTTGACGCCGCTCACCAGCGGCTCGAATAATGGCGGATAGGCCAGGTAGTAGAGCGACAGCAGCACCATGCCTGAAATGGCGGACGGTTTCACGAAGACCCCGAGCATCAGCCCAAGCCCTGCCAGCAGCAACACCCAGATGTTGATCTGGTCCACGACAAGGACCAGCCCGGTTTGCGAACCCAACCACTGAAAAGCGCCCCCGAAGGGACCCGTGCTCGCTTTGAGGTAACCCGCCGAACTCCATCCGGCGTGCAGTAGTTTCGCCCAGCCCTCGTAGAAAAAGTGCCAGCCTATTACTATGCGCAGAAGCGCCATCACGGCGTCGCGCCAGACGCCCTCGTTTCGCTGCGGCATCGCGGTACTCCTGGGTGCTTCGGAAATCCGAATCTTAATTTACCGCATTCGCGCGCCGTGCGCTCTGGCAGTCACTTTCACGATGTAAAACGGCGTTCTCAAAATACAAGATTCATGTTGACAGAAAAGTTGTTACCTACCTAAACTACGGTTGGGTTCTCATCCCCATATTCACCTTTGAAAGGACACGTCCGAATGAGCGATGAAAGCAGGTCTCTGTCGGTCGGGATGGTGGGGCTTTCCCACCTGCATCCACGCAGCTATGTGCCGCTGATCGCGGCGCTTCCCGGATTGAAGCTGGCGACGGTAGCGGATGCGAATGCCGCTGTGCTGGACGGCTTCGTCAAAGACGTCCCGGTGCGCGGCTACAGCGACTGGCGGGAGATGATCGAAAAGGAGCGGCTCGACCTGGCGCTGCTCTTCCTGCCGCACTCGGAGTGTCCGGAGGCCGCCGTGGCTTGCGCCGAGCGCGGCATCCACCTGGTTGTCGAGAAGCCCATGGCCGCCAGTGCCGCGGGTTGCCGCCGCATGGTGGAAGCCGCGCGGAAGGCCGGCGTGTTGCTCTCCACGCCTTACGTCTGGCGCTATCACCCGGTGGCGAAGCAGATGAAGCAGTTTATCGACGAGGGTGTGCTGGGCCGCATCGTGGGCTGCGAAGGCCGTTGCGCGGCCGGCCGCCTGCAGCGGTACATCGACGGCAACGCTTCCTGGATGCTGGTGAAGGCGTGCAGCGGCGGCGGCCCCATGTACAACCTGGGGGTCCACTGGATCGATCTCTATCGCTGGATGCTCAATGACGAAGTGGTCGAAGTGGTGGGCAAGAACGTCAAGGTCAATACGGAGTACGATATAGAAGATAACTCCTTTGGGCTGCTGACGTTTTCCCGCGGTGCGGTGGTGGCGCTGGACATCAGCTATACGGTACCGGACAGCTATCCGTTCGGCCGCGATCTCGGGCTCGCCCTGCGAGGCACCGGCGGTGCGCTCTCCTGGAGCCCCTCTTTCGAAGGAGTGAAAGAAACCCTGTTCGTGTGCAGCGACGCCGGGGGATTTGCCTCGGCGCCGCGCCGCCACGTGCAGTTTGAATTGCAGTCGCACCCGGGGTACACGGGGATCCTGGGGCTGCAGTTCCTGGCGGACATCGAGAAATGCATCCGTACCGGCGGTCCACCGGTGATCACGGGCGACGACGGCGTGCGGGCGCTCGAAGTAGTGGAAGCGATTTATCAATCCGCGGAGAGCGGGAAAGCGGTGAGGTTGTGAGCAAAGTCAAAGTAGTCGTGACCGACTACATCGAACCGGACCTGAATTGGGAGACGGAAGAGATGGCCCGTCGCGGCGTCGAATTCGTTACTCACCAGTTGAAGTTCGCCCCCGTGGAGGATGTCATCGCCGCCACGGAGGATGCCGACGTGGTGGTGGTCAACATGGTCCCCATCACCCCGGAGGTCATCGCCGCGTGGAAGAAGGTCAAGCTGGTAATCCGTCATGGCGTCGGCTACGACAATGTGAACGTGAAGGCGCTTGACGCCGCCCGCATCCCGCTGTGCTACATCCCGGACTACTGCGCCGAAGAGGTGGCGGAGCAGGCCATTGCCCTGATCTTTGGTTGCGGCCGCCGCATCGTGAGCAGCCGCAAGGTGCTGGACGATTCATCCGCCAATGCCCGCTGGGATTTCGCCCCCGTGGTGCCGATGTTCCGCATGGCCGGCCAGAAGCTCGGCATTATCGGCTGCGGGCGCATCGGCTCACTGGTCTACAAGAAGCTGAAGAGCTTCGGCTTCGAGTTCCTGATCTGCGATCCTTATCTTTCCGAGGAGCGCAAGAAGGAACTGGGAATCACCACGGTGGACCAGGATACCCTGTTCCGCGAGTCCGACTTCATCACTATACATACCCCGCTCAACTCGGAAACGCGCCACATCGTGAACAGCCGCACGCTGTCCCTCATGAAGCCTACGGCCTACATCGTGAACACCGCGCGCGGACCCATGGTGGATGCCTGCGCGCTGGCTGAGGCGCTCCAGAAGGGCGTCATCGCCGGAGCCGGCATCGATGTGTTCGATGTGGAACCGCCGCCCACCAGCTATCCCCTGTTCCAGCAGCCCAACGCGATCCTCACCCCGCACCTGGCGTGGTACTCCGAGGATGCCGGACGTAAGATTCGCGAGCTGATCGTGCTTGAAATCGACCGGTACCTGGCAGGCCAGCCGCCCCGCTACACCGCCAAGGCCACCGCGTAAAAGGAGAACCCTCCAGAAATGCAGAAAGTTACGTCTATCCAACAGCCCTTCCCGGGGCCGAAGTCGCAGGAACTCTTTGCCCGCTGGCAGAAAGTGGAAGCGCAGTGCACCGGGTACCAGGCCAAGGTCGCCTGGGATCACGCTTCCGGCGTCGTTGTTACCGACGTGGACGGGAACAAGTTCATCGACTGGACCAGCGGCGTGCTGGTGACCAACGTCGGCCACTGCCACCCGGACCTGGTAACCGCCATCCAGAAGGCCTCCGGCCGCCTGCTGAATAACTACGAGTGCCTCACGGCGGAGCGCGTTGACGCTGCCGAACAGTTGGTATCCGTGCTGCCGCCGCACCTCGACAAGTGCTTCTTCATGAGCACCGGGAGCGAGAGCACCGAGGCCGCCACCCGCATCATGAAGAGGAAAAGCGGCAAGTTCGAAATTCTGAGCTTCTATGGCGGGTTCCACGGCCGCACCTACGCCGCCCTGAGCGCCGGCGGCCTGGCCGGCCCGAAGAAGGGCTACGGACCCACTGTGCCGGGCGCCATCCGGGTGCCGTATCCGTACTGCTATCGCTGCCCCTTCAAAGCGAAGCCCGAAAACTGCGGGATGATGTGCCTGGAGTTCATGGAAGATTCAGTCCGCGCCAACAGCACAGGGAGCCTGGCGGGTCTAATCGTGGAGCCGTACCAAGGCGCCGCGGGCTTCATCTTCCCGCCGGCCGGCTGGCTTCCCAAGCTCGAAGCATGGCTGCGCGCGCGCAACCTGCTGTTTACGCTGGATGAAGTACAGGCGTCGTTCGGACGCACCGGCAAATTCTTCGCCATGGAGTGGGAGCAGCTTACCCCGGACCTGGTGTGCATCGGAAAGGGCATCGGCAGCGGCGTTCCCGCTTCCGCCATTGCCGCCCGCGGCGACGTGATCGGGGTGCTCGGCTCGGGCGAGATGAGCAGCACCATGGGTGGCAACCCCGTATCCTGCGCGGCTGTAAGCGCGGTGGTCGGGATTATGAAGCGCGAGAAGCTGGAGCAGAACGCGTTGTCGATCGGCGCCATGATGAAAGCCCGGCTGCTCGAAATGCAGGAGCGCTGCCCGTATATCGGGGATGTGCGCGGCATGGGCCTGGTGATCGGCGTCGAGCTGGTTCACGACAAGGCCACCAAGGAACCGGCCCCGGACCTCACTCGCAAGCTGATCGACCTGGCCGCGGCCAACGGTCTGCTGATCGGGTCGGTGGGGATCTTCGGCAACGTAGTCCGGGTGGCGCCGCCGCTGGTGATCACCGAAGCCGAAGCCCACGAGAGCCTGGATATCTTCGAAAAGGCGGTGTCACTCCTATGACGCAACCTGGATTATCCGAACTGCGCGCGGCCGTCAAAGCCGCGCGCGGCGAAACCGAACGATACCTCTGCGACCTGATCCGCTTCCCGTCCACGCCGGGGCAGGAAGCCGAGGCCATGGAGTACGCTGCCCGGCGCTTCTCAGAACTGGGTGAAGTGGAGCGCGTGCCGCTCTCGAACGCCTTGCGCGAGGACGAAGACTACGCCGACCCGATCCCGGGCATCGACTATGAAGGCCGCTTCAACATCCGCTTCCGGCGCCCGGGCGCGGGCAACGGCCGCACCCTGCTGTTCAATACCCATATCGATGTCGTTCCGGCGTCGCAAGGGCAGGAGCGGCCCTTCGACCCCACTGTGCAGGACGGGCTGGTGCGCGGCCGCGGGGCCTGCGATGCCAAGGGACAGTCCGCCGCTCTCTTTAACGCCCTGCTGGCGCTGAAGAGCCTGGGGGTGGAACTGAAGGGCGACGTCCTGGCCCACCTGGTGGTGGAAGAGGAAGTCGGGGGCAACGGCACCATCGCGATGACGCGGCGCGGCGAGAAGGCCGATGCCTGCGTGGTGATGGAGCCGACCAGCATGCGCATTCTCTCCTCGGTGCGCGGCGCGGTCTGGTTCCGCGTAATCTGCACCGGCAGGCCGGGCCATAGCGGCCGAGCGGGCGACACCGTCAGTGCGCTCAAGCAGGCCGTAAAGGTGATCGAAATTCTGGAGGGCTACCACGCGCGGCTGCTGGCGGCCTCGCGCGGGTTCCCGCTGTTCGATCCGTATCCGAACCCCATGCCCATCACCTTCGGGAAGCTTCAGGCGGGCGACTGGCCCGCTACGGCGCCCGCCCGCGCGGTGATCGAGGGGGTCCTCGGGCTGCTGCCCAACAAGACCCGCTACCAGGTGATGGAAGAGATGCGGCAGGCGATCGTGGACGGCGGCGACGAGTGGCTCAAAGACCACTTCAAGCTGGAGTTCATGTACCGCCACGACGCGCACGTGCTCGATGCGTGCCACGCATTGCCGATCGGCCTCCAGGCCGCCTGCCGGGAAGCCGGCGGGGAAGGCGAAATCTCCGCCATGACGGCCTCCTGCGATTCCTGGTTCTACAACAACCAGCTCGGAATCCCGACGGTGGTCTTCGGCCCCGGAAGCCTGGGGTACGCGCATTCGAATGAAGAGCAGATCCACCTTGACGACGTGAACGCCGCCGCCGTAGTCCTGGCGCGCTTCATGGGCCAATGGTGCTGTTGAGGAAACCATGCAGGCACTGGTAAAAACGCAAAAAGGTGTAGGGTTCCTGGAACTAAAGGAGATGCCGGCGCCCAAGCCCGCGCCGGGCGAGGTGCTGATCGAGGTGAAGGCCTGCGGCATCTGCGGCACCGACGTGCATGTGCTGCACGACAAATTCCCGTACTGGCCGCCGGTGATTCTGGGACACGAGTTCGCGGGCATCGTCGTGGAAGCCAACGCCACCCAGCATTACAAGGTGGGGGACCGCGTCGTGGGGGAGCCCCATACGCAAGCCTGCGGGCATTGCTATCTCTGCCGCACAGGCAACATCCAGATCTGCCCGACCAAGCGCTCTCCGGGTTGGGGGATCGACGGCGCGTTCACCAAGTACCTCAAGATGCCTGAGCGGCTGTTGCACCGCATACCCGAAGGCATGGGGTATGACGTGGCGGCAGTGGTCGAGCCGACGGCCAACACGGTGCACGACGTTATCGAGCGCGCCAAAGTGGAAGCGGGCGATTTCGTGGTGGTTCTGGGGCCGGGGCCCATCGGCCTCCTGGCCGCTATGGCCGCGCGTGCCGGCGGGGCGCGCCACATCGTGATGATCGGGGCGCCTCCGGACGAAGCCGTGCGGCTCAAGAAGGCACGGGAACTGGGCTTCCAGACGGTGATCAATCTGGCAAACACCAATCCCGTGGAGGCCGTGATGCAACTCACAGGCGGCGTCGGTGCGGATCTGGTGATCGAAGCCAGCGGTGCGCCGCCGGCCATCGCCTCCACGGTGGACCTGGTGCGCAAGAAGGGCCGCATCTGCGCCATCGGGCTTACGGGCAAAGACAACATCGTCTTCCCGTGGGACAAGGCCGCTTTCAAGGTGTGCGACATCATCTTCAACCTGTCCACCAGCTACACCAGCTGGGACCGTACCATCAACCTGATCGCCGGAGGGCTCATTCCCGCGGGCGAGGTCATTTCGCATCGCCTGCCGCTCTCCCAGTGGCGCACGGCGTTCGATGAGATCGAGGCCCAGCGGGCCCTCAAGGTAATTCTGATTCCCGATTGAGGAGACATCCATGAACCAAACCCAGATTGGATTCGGGCTGTTGGGCACCGGCCTGATCGCGCCCTTTCACGCCAAGGCCATCCAGGCCTCGCCTATGTGCAAGCTGGTGGCCGCCGCGGATATGGACCCCGCGCGCCTCGAGAAGCTCACCGGTCAGTTCGGGTGCAAGGGCTACGGGAGCCTCGACGGACTGCTTGCGGATCCGGAAGTTCAGGTAATCAACGTCCTGACTCCCAACCACTTGCACTATGACGCCGTACTAGCCGCTGCCCGTGCCGGCAAACATGTGCTGATCGAAAAGCCGCCCGCGATGTCTCTGGCGGAGGTGAACGGGATGATCGCGGCGGGCGCCGAAAACGGCGTGAAAATCGGGGTGGTGCTTCAGTGCCGCACCCGTAAGGCCGTGCAGGCGATGCGGGGGGCGGTCGCGGAGGGTCGTTTCGGTAAGCTCTACCATGCCGATACGTACATGAAGTGGTTCCGCTCCACCGACTATTACAAGATGGACGCCTGGCGCATGTCGCGCCGCTCCGGCGCCGGTGTGACCATTCAGCAGGCCTTCCACTACATCGACCTGCTGCAGTATCTGATGGGGCCGGTGAAGCGGGTTCACGCGCGGATGAACAATCTGGCGCACCCGGAACTGCAGCTCGAAGACACGCTGCTGGCTTTTGTCGATTACCTGGGCGGGGCGCAGGGCGTTGTGCAGGCATCCACTGCGCTATGGCCCGGCACGGACATCCGCATCGAGATCAACGGCGAGAACGGGACCGCTATCATGTCCGGCGAGCGTATGGACACGTGGAAGTTCCGAGATGAGCGGCCCGAGGACGAGGAGATCCGCAAGATCGGCAGTTCCGCTGCAGCCACCGGGGCCACCGGCGCGGCCGACCTCGGTTTCGTGGATCACATGGCGCTGATCGAGGATATGGTGTGCGCCATCCAGGGGAACCGCGAGCCCATGGTTACGCTCTCGAGCGTGCTGCCGACGCTCGAATGGGCTCTGGCGATGTATCAGTCGGCCAAGGACAACGCACCCGTGGACCTCCCGCTGGCGGACGAAACGGCAGTCTGGTAGAAGTTTTTCTTCCGACGGCCGCGGCGGCTATTCCACACCCGCCGCGGCCAGCCGCGCCGAAATCCCGTGGGCGGCTTCCTGGATCCTGGCTATAAACAGCGGCACCTCTTCCTCGGTGACCCGGCCGATCGGCCCCGAGACGCTGACGGCTCCCACTGCTTCGCAGCGCGTGTTCAGAATCGGGGCGGCAATGCAGCGCAGCCCCAGATGGCTCTCCTGGTTGTCGATGGCCCAGCCCTGTGCCTTTACCATCGCCAACTCTTCCCGAAACTGTTCCGCCGATATGATGGTGCGCGGCGTGAAAGGGCGGAACGTCATCGGCGCGAGCAAGGATTCCTGCTTCTCCGCACTGGAGAACGCCAGGATGGCCTTGCCGAGGGCCGTCCGGTAGAGCACCGCCCGCATCCCGATATTGGCGACCAGACGGAAATCGTGAGAACTCTCCAGGCAGTCCAGGTACAGCACCTCGGGTCCTTCGAGCACCGCCAGGTTAACGGTCTCCTGGGTGTTGTGCCACAACTCCCAAAGGAGCGGGCGCGCCGCGCGGCGCAGCGCCTCCTGCCAACTCGCGTTCCCGGAAGCGTTCGGCGAGGCGTTCCCGATGGAGTATTCGCCTTTAGGGCTCCGGGCCACGTAGGCCGCGGCCTCCAGGTGCGCCAGAATTCGCAGCGCGGTGCTCTTGTTGATCCCCGATTGTTCGCTGATGTCCTTGAGAACCAAAGCTCCAGGAGAGTTCCGAACGAGCTCCAGAATCTGGAACGTTTTGCTCAGGACGCCAACCGGCTTGGACTTCTTAGGCCGCTTCATTGTGCTCCGATTTTACGATACGAAACGCTGGAACTCAATTCGAAATTTGGCGCAAAAGCAGCATTCCAAGCAGAAGCCGGTGCGACGGCTTAGAATAAGCCTTTATGGCGAAACGCAAGATACCGAATCTGCGGTGGTACATCGCGTCGCTGTTGTGCCTGGCCACGGGGTTGAACTACCTGGACCGGCAGACGCTCTCGGTGCTGGCCGTCACCATCCAGCACGAGCTCAACCTCAGCAATCTGGAGTATTCCTACATTACCTCCGCCTTCCTCGTGAGCTACACGGTCATGTACGCCGTAGCCGGACGGTGGATCGATGTACTTGGGGCCCGCCGCGGCCTGACGATTTTCGCTTCCGCATGGTCGATATCGAACATGCTGCACGCGTTCGCACGCAGTGCCCCGCAGTTGGGATTTTTCCGGTTTCTGCTGGGTGCCACGGAGCCCGCCAACTTCCCGGCGGCGGTGAAGGCCACCTGTGAGTGGTTCCCGATGCGGGAACGCGCGCTGGCGATTGGGCTGTTCAACTCCGGGGTGGCGGTAGGGGCCGCGGCTTCGACGCCGCTGGTTTCCTTCATCGCGGTGGCCTGGGGATGGCGCGCGGCGTTTGTGGTGACGGGGGCCCTGGGTTTCGTGTGGGTTGCGGTATGGGCCATTTCCTACCGGTCGCCGCGGGAGCACCCGCGCATCACCCAAGAAGAGCTGAGACTTATTGAAGAGGGTTCGGCCGAGGAGGAGGCCCGCACGCCCGAGCCCGTGAGTATGCGCCGGCTGCTGGGGTTGAAGCAGACGTGGGGATGCGTAGTGGCGCGGCTGCTGATCGACCCCGTTTCTTACTTCCTGATGTTCTGGATCCCTAAGTACCTGCAGGAGGAGCGCGGCTTCAGCCTGCTCGACCTCGGCAAATACGGCTGGATTCCGTTTGCCGCTTTCGCTGCCGGCAGCCTCCTGGGCGGGGCCATCCCGAAGTGGCTGACGGGACGCGGCTGGTCCGTGAACCGCGCGCGGAAAACCACCATGTTTGTGATCTCTTGCCTGGCGCCCCTGTGCTGCCTCATGATCATCAAAGCCGATACCGCCATCGTGGCGATGGTAGGGTTGATGGCGTTCATGTTCGGGCACGCCGCCTGGGGCAATATCACGATCCCGGCCGAGGTGTTCCCCAAGCACATGGTGGGGACGGTGTCTGGACTCGGCGGGGCCATGGGCGGGCTGGCTGGCGTGGCCACCCAACTGGGCATCGGGTGGTCGGTCCAATACCTCTCGTTCACCCCGGTGTTCGCCGTGGTGGGTTCGGTCTACCTGATCGCGTTCTTCCTGGTGAATGCGCTCGCCGGGGAGCTTGGGGTGATCCGGCCCGATGTCTTCGCGAAGGGTAAGCGGTCTGAACTCAAGGCCTAAGGGGGAGTCCAGCATGCAGCGCCGTTTCCCGATGGGGCTCAACACCTACTGCCTGCGCGCCATGCGCTGGCATGACGCGCAGTTGCTCGATTACTGCGCGGAAATGAAGCTGGACGCCGTCTTCCTTCAGGATTCGGTCGACCCGAAAACGAAGGACCCGGAGCACTGGCGCGCCGTGCGGGAACAGGCCGCCCGGCTGGGGCTGCATCTCGAAACGGGCGGGGGTGGGATTTTCCCGAAGACGCCCGAGGCATTCCAGGCGTCCGTCGAGAGCATCCTCTACAACTTGAAGCGCGCCAAGGCGATGGGATCTCCTATCGTGCGCTGCGTCATCGCGGGGGATCGCGCCGCGCTGCCGCCCGGCCCCATGGAGCAGCACATCGAGACGGTGGTGAAGCTGCTGAAGGCCGTCCGCTCGCAGGTGATGGATGCCGGTCTGAAGATCGCCATCGAGATCCACAAAGACCTGCAAGCCTGGGAACACCGCAACGTGATCGAGGCCGCGGGCAAGGAGTTCGTGGGCACGTATCTCGATACCGGCAACCCGGTGTTCGTCATGGAGGATCCCCTCACCACCATCGAGGAGTTGGGGCCGTACGTGCTTACCGTGCACCTGCGCGATTCGGTGGTCTACCAAACGCCCGGCGGCATCGCGGTGCAGTGGGTGCCGCTCGGGGAGGGCACCGTCGATTTCCGGCAGGTGATGGAAAAGGTGCGGGAGCATTGCCCGCCTGTGCATGTCTACATCAAGCCGATCACGGGACGTCCGCCGCAGGTGCTTCCGGTCTGGGATAGGGAGTTCTGGAAGCCATTTCCGCGGGCGCGTGCCGCCGATTTCGCCCGCTTTCTGGCGCTAGCCAAGAAGGGCCAGCCCTACGGGAAGAACATGGTGGTGGAAGACCTGCAAGGCCGTCCCACCCCGCCGCAGTTCGTCCAGGCGATCCAATACCAGCAGCGGGAGCACATGGAGCGCAGCATCGAATACGCTCGCAAGGTGCTTGGCTTGGGCTTGCGGTAGGCTCCGGTCATCGGTCAAAAGGGCAAGTATTGCGGCTCTGTCCGGCAGGGATCCGGTATAATCGGGTCAACTGGAGGATGAATCATGTATGCACGCCGTTTAGTTTTCCCAGTAATCCTAATCATGTATGCACGCCGTTTAGTTTTCCCAGTAATCCTATCCGCCGCAATGTGGATGTCGTGCAGCAGGCAGCAGGAACCGGCGGCCAGCCAGCCGGCCGGAGCGCAGCAGGCTGCCCAACCGCAAGCGGGGACTCCTACGGCTACTCCGGAGCCAACCGCACCCGCACCCCCGGCTGCGCCGGCCTCGAAAGCGGCCCCGGCGCGAGCAGGCAGGCAGGCAGACGCGGCGGCCGCAAAGCGGCAGGCGGAGCAATCGCCTGTTCGTGCACCGGCGGCTGAGACGCCCCGGGCGGCTGCCCCGGTGGTCAGGGCCCGCAACTTCACCGTTCCCGAGGGCACTTCCGTGCGAGTTCGCACGACTTCTACGATTTCCACGAAGACAGCCGAGACCGGCGCAGCATTCACGGGCAGTTTGGCCGAGCCGCTGATGAGCGGTGATACAGTGATCGCGCCCAAAGGCGCTCTGGTGCATGGCCGTGTCGCCGAGGCCGATACCGGAGGGAGGGTCAGCGGACGCGCCCGGCTTGTGGTGAGGCTTACCAGTCTTGAGGTGGATGGCAAGAACGTAGCGCTGGCCACCGACGAAATCGCTCGGGAAGCCGAGTCCACCAAAAAGAAGGATGCCACCAAGGTAGGTATCGGCGCCGGTATTGGCGCCGCCATTGGAGCAATCGCGGGTGGAGGCAAAGGGGCAGCCATCGGAGCCGCAGCCGGCGGCGGAGCAGGGACGGGTGCGGTCCTGGCCACGCGCGGCGATGCCGCGGTGATCCCGGCTGAGACCGTCCTGACGTTCACTTTGCGATCGCCGGTTACGGTAACGAGGTAGTGGTCTCGTCTACTTTGCGAAGCGGATGGACCGGATCATGTTGTTGAACGCGCCCTGCACGTTGCTCTGCGCGCTGCGGGGCGCGATCAACACCATGTAGAAGAGCCCATCCGGGCGTTCCACGGTGACCAGGGTATCCACCTCCGTTTCACCCGCCCAAGGTGACTGCGAGTTCAGGGTTACCAGCATCGCCGGCTGTCCGTCGACGCGTCCGCTCTGAGAGGAGACGGCCTTCATCCCGGCGTTCGTGGACGCCAATTGCTGGACGAGGTTGTCGGTGTCGCGGCGCAGATCGCCTTGCCCGGGATGGAGGCCAATCACTGCTCCGACCCCAATTGCAGCACCGGAAGAAGCTTCCACCACTCCCTCTCGCGGTGCAATCGTGACGTTCCCGGACTGCTGCTGGCCCGAGATCACCTGCCAGTTGTCCGGATAGGATACGGTGTAGCTGGTTCCGCGGTGCTGGCGGAATCTGCCTGAAACCGAGATGGCAGGGACGGACTGGCTGCTGCTTCCCCCGCTGGCTTGGGCGCGCGAGGCCGTCTGCGGTACCTTGATGGCGCCGGCGCGCTGCCTCATCTGCGCAAATTCCCCGCTGTTGGTCGTGTAGTTGCGCGCGGGCATCATCCGGATCTCGTCCTCCACGGCTTTCATGCGGTTACCCGGATTAGGATGGCTGGACAGAAACTGAGGCCCGCGCGAGCCGCCTTCGGCTTCGAGCTTTTCAAAAAAGCGGGCCATCTCGATGGGGTTATAGCCGGCCTTGGCCATAATTCGGGCGCCCAGCAGGTCGGCGTCGCGCTCGGCGCTTCGGGAGAATTTCATCAATACGGAGTTGGCGCCCAGCCCGATACCCAACTGCGCCAGGCTGCCCAGCATCCCGCCGTTCTGCCCCAGCACTGCTCCGGCAAGCACGGCCGGCAACTGCACGAGGTTTGCCTTGGACGCCTGGTTGGTACCGTGGCGCAACGCCACGTGCGAGATTTCATGCGCCATCACGCCGGCGAGCTGGGCCTCGTTTTCAGCCGCGGCGATCAGGCCGGTGTGGACGTACGTGGGACCGCCGGGCAGCGCAAAAGCATTAAGCGACTGGTCCCCAACGACTTTAAACGAATAGGGAAAGCCTCCCGCTTCGGGCGTCGAGGCCAATCGTTCCCCGATGCGCCGGACGTAGCTGTTCAATTGTGCATCGTTGACGACGCGAACCTGCTTTTCGATCTCGGCGGCAGCTTCCTTCCCTAACTGGACGTCCTGCTCCTTCGAGAACAGATTCCAGCCGGGCTTGAGTTCACGCGGTTGCTGGGCGAGCGCCATGGTGCCCAGAAGGACCGGAACGATAAATGCGGCCAGCGCCTGTTTCACAAGAATTCTCCCTCCTTCCTACCTTACCGCTTGTTGGAGCACGACAAGGGCCATTTCAGATGAGAACTTGCGCTCATTGACATATCAAGTGTTTACATGCTAGTCATGAGGCGCATGGCCCAGATTAAGCTCACTCCGCTCCGGGGTTCCCTCTCGGAGCAGGCCTACCACGCCGTCCGTCGGATGATTTTGAGGGGCGAACTACCGCCCGGTTCGGCCATTTCCAGGCGACCGCTGGCCCAGAAGCTGGGGATGAGCTTCCTTCCCGTTTCAGAAGCCTTGCAGCGGCTGGAGTACGAAGGGCTGGTGGAAAGCTGGCCACGTGTGGGGACGCGCGTCCGCATCCCAAGCCTGCAGGACGTGCGCGGTAATTATATGATCCGCGAGGCGCTGGAATCCCAGGCGGCACGGCTGTTTTCGGAGAAAGCCAGCTCAGCCGAGCGCCTGGAAATGCAGCGCATGGCCGCGATGGTGGATACGG
Source organism: Bryobacteraceae bacterium (assembly GCA_035561075.1). Taxonomy (GTDB): domain Bacteria; phylum Acidobacteriota; class Terriglobia; order Bryobacterales; family Bryobacteraceae; genus JAMCRM01. Next base: position 42,639 of record DATMYF010000180.1, on the reverse strand, counting down.
CGAATCAGGACGCGGCGATCGACTTTTTCGACTTCTTCAGCCTCCACGAGCGCTTTCATCGGCGTCTGGCGGAATGCTCGGGCTGCCCCGCGCTGGTGGAGGCCGTTGAGAAGACCAATACCCTGATCCGCACGTGGCAGTATGCCGCTATTTCGGATTACCGGGAGATGCCTCCCAATTACCACAAAGAGCTCATGGATGCCCTGCTGAGTGGGGGAACGGAAGATGCCGACCGGGCCATGCGCGCGCACGTGCGGCACGGCATGGACGAGGTGCTGCATCGTATGGAGCGGTACCTGCATTTCGAACCGGCGTAGTATTGGAAGGTGATGGCCGTTGGAGGGTAGCGGCACCTATCGCCTGTAGAAATCTCGCAGGACCTTCATCTTAGCCGGATCTTTTGCCACTGCTGAAGTGGTGAACATCTGTAACCCGGTGGCCCCGCCGGAACGCCCCAACCGGAGAACCTCAGAAAACTCCGCGGCAGGGATCGGCTCCGGGTCGGCATGGGCCTGCACGATGGGCCAGAGCAGCGGCTTGCCGCCTACCCTGCGCGCGAGCCACGCTACATAGTCCCCTACCCACGCAACCGGGCGCCCCATGCGCTTGTGATAAACCATCGGGGACATGACGTCCACCAGCGGCGCCAACAGGTCCAGATCCAGCCCCAGGCTACGGCGACGCGCGCCGCCGAACTCCTCGTCGCGCCAGGGGCATTGGTAATTGCCGAGCACGATCCCGGGCCGCTTCGCCTGGATGGCAGCGCGAATGTCCCGGATCCAGTCCGCAATTACGGAAGTGCGCCAGTCGCGCCATTCCGTGTCGTGCCGGGCGAGAATCCAGCGCGCCTGTTCTGCTGTTGTGCCCGCCGGGATGCGGACGCCGGTCTTGCGGCTGAACTCCCGCAGGCAGGTACCGGAGAAACACGTTTCGGGCAGCACCGGTTGCGGTTCTTCAAACTGTGCATGCCAGTGCAGGTAATCCATGAAGACCCCATCCACCGGGTAGCGCTCCAGCAGTTCGGCAAGCTGCTTCATCCGGTAGGCGCGAAAGCCCGGCTCGGTGGGGCACGCGCCCAGGAACCACGTGGCGGGCGGGGCCTGCCGGCCAGTGGCGTCGATGGGCCAGGCTTCGGGGTGTTTCTCGACGTAGCCTTTGCCGTTCAGGGTGGGGAACTCCGCGTAGAGCCTGGCGCCCTCGCGCCGCACGCGGGCGGCGAGCTCCGGGGTGATGGATGCGGCGTGTACGAAGACGGCATTGATGCCGTAATCGTCCAGGCGCGCACCGGTCTTCCAAAACGAATCGGGGGAGCCGTAAATGCCGCGTGTCTCCGATCCCGCCTGCCATGCCAGCATCCCCGCGAGGAGCACGATTCTCCTAACCATGCCGCCAGTCTAACGCATGCGGGATTGCAGCAAAGGGATATACTGTCTGGGACAACAAGAAGGCGTCTATGGACATACTGATCGGAATATTGATGGGGCTCGTAGCCTGGTTCGTGCTGCGCTTCCTCCTGCTAGGGCTCTACACGGTAGACCAGGACGAGCGCGCCGTGAAGACCCGGTTCGGGCGCGCCGAGCGCGTGACCGGTGACAAGACAACCGCCGACGACCCGATTTCGGAGCATCTGAGGCCCGAGGAACGCGAGCGCTACAGCTACCCCCAGGTCCGTGTGATCCAGCCGGGCGGCCCGTATTTCAAGATGCCTTGGGAGAAGATCCACAAGGTCTCCATCGCCACCAACACGGTGAATATGGCGATGGATCTGGAAGACCCCCAGGCGAATGAAGGCGGCCGGCGCCTGGAAGCGGTCACGAAGGACCAGCTCAACACCGGGCTTACCGGCCAGATCCGGTATCGCGTTAGCGAGAGCAATCTATACGCCTTCCTGTTCGGCATCAAGAAGCCGTTCGTGCACGTGATGGCGTATTTCGTCTCAGTGTTGCGGCAGCGCATCGCCAATTTCGAGGCCAAACCGGTGGCGTTGCCCGCCGCAGTGCCGGGCGCACCACCGCTGCTGACCGGTATGGCCGAAGTCACCGGGGTCTCCATCAACGACCTGCGAAAGAACCTGCGCGATCTGAACGATTACATGGACCAGGAGTGCCGCTCCGCTCCGGCGCGTTACGGCGTGGTGCTGGACGCCTCCCTGATCACCGGCATCGACCCGCCGCCGGAGGTGGAATCGGCTCTGGCGGCCATCAACACCGCACACAACCAGGTATCGAGCGATATCAGCCTTGCACAGGCGGCGGCGGACCAGAAGATCGTGCAGTCGAGGCGCGCGGTAGAAATCGAGACCTTACGCGCGCAGGCCGAGGTGGAACCGGTGAAGGCGCTGGCCGAGGAGTTGGCGCAACTGAAGCGCGGCGGGCCGGACGTTTTGGCCGCCTACCTGCGGAACGTGCGGCTGTCGCTCTACGATAAGGCCCAGCAGATCTACCTGGAGGTGCAGAGATGAGCCCCGAAATGCTCGGCGCGGCGCTGTTTGCGTTTATCGCCGCATTTATTCTGGAGCCGATCGTGCGCATCTTCGCCCGCATGTTCGGGCTGTTCGCGATCGTTGAAGAGGGCACCTGCCGGGTGTATGTGCTGTTCGGCAAGGTCTTGGGAGTGTTGGACGAGCCGGGGCTGCACATCCTGCCGTTTGCGCTGGGGCCCTCGGCGTTCATCGTAAACCTGCTCGGAAGCTGCCGGGTTCTGGATATGCGGCTCGACCAGTCGTACCTGCGCAGCCAGCCTGTGAACTCGGAAGAAGGCGCGCCCATGGGGATTGGGATCTGGTATGAGATGTGGATCAGCGATCCGGTGGCGTACCTGTTCAAGAACACCGATCCGCGCGGCTCGCTGCGGGCCAACGTGAGCAGCGCCACGGTGCGGTGCCTGAGCAATATGCCGCTCTCGGAGATGCTCGAGACGCGCCACACCATGAGCCAGACGGTGCGGACGGAGGTTTCCGGCAAGTCGCAGGCGTGGGGCTACCAGCTTGGCTCGGTGTACATCCGGAAGGTGCATTTCCGGGACGCCGGGATGATCCGGCAGATCGAGGAGAAGGTGGTGAACCGTCTGCGTCAAGTGACTTCGGCTATCAAGCAGGCGGGCGCGAACCAGGTGAGCGTGATCACCGGCTCGGCCGAACGGGAAGCGGCCGTCGAATTCGCCAAGGCGGCGGCGATTCGTCCGGCCACGCTGGGGAAGGCCTTTCAGGAGATCTCACGCGACCCTGTGGTGGCCAACTCGCTGTTCGAAATTCTGGAAACCCAGAAGATGCTGGAGCACCGCGCGCGGCTGGTGATGTTGCCGGCGGGGCCGCAGGGCCGTACGCTGGCGCGGTTGCTGGCCTCAGAGCACGACACCCTGGACGCGGCGCCTGACAAGGCGGCCAAACCTCCACGGCAGTCCGCGGCTTCCAGTTCGGAGTGATCGGATGCGGATCGTAATCGCTGTCCTGGCGGCGCTGTGCGCGGCGGCTGCCGATAAGCCTCTGTATGAAGCGGAGCTGGTGTTCCCGCTGGAGCACTGGCACAACCACTCGTCATCTCTCGTCGAACTGCCGGACGGGGACCTGCTGGTGTGCTGGTACAACGGCTCTGGGGAACGCACCGCGGACGATGTAAAGATCGAGGCGGCGCGCCGGGTGAAGGGCGGGAAGGAGTGGGGATCTCGCTTCACCCTGGCCGACACCCCCGGTTTTCCCGACACCAATCCGATCCTGTTCGTCGATTCTCACAAGCGGCTGTGGCTAGTCTGGCCGGTGATACTGGCGAACCGCTGGGAGACGGCGCTGCTGAAGTACCGGATTGCTTCCGTCTACCCGCGGGGCGGCGCGCCGAAGTGGGAGGTCAGCGACCCGCTGCTGTTCATCCCGCGGAACTTCACGGAGAAGACGCAGGCGATCACCGGGCCGCTGCTGAAGTCGCTCGCGCCGGGGCGCCTGGCCGATGAAGTAAAGCAGGCGCACGAGCAGGCGGCGGACAAGTACGCCTCCCGCATGGGGTGGATGCCGAGGGTGCATCCGCTGCAACTCCCCAGCGGGCGCATCCTGGTGCCGCTCTATTCCGATGGCTTCAACTTTTCGTTGATCGCCATCACGGACGATTTCGGCGCTACCTGGACCACCAGCGAACCGATCGTCAGCGCCGGTGGAGTGCAGCCCAGTCTGGTGCGCCGCCGCGACGGCACCCTGGTGGCGTACATGCGCGACAACGGACCGGCGCCCAAACGCGTGCCGGTGAGCGAATCGAAGGACGACGGCATTACGTGGTCGGCCGTTACCGACACCGACATCCCCAACCCGGGGACCAGCCTCGAAGTCATCGCGCTACGGGACGGTACCTGGGTGATGGTCGGGAACGACACCGAGAAGGGCCGCCATTCGCTCGCCGTTTCACTCTCCGACGACGAGGGCAAGGCCTGGAACTGGACGCGGCGCCTGGAGTTCGAGCCCAAGGGCACCAGCAGTTTCGATTACCCGTCGGTGATCGAGGCGCGTGACGGCAGTATTCACGTCAGCTACAGCTATTCGCTGAACTACCTGCCGCGCAACGCGCCCCGCCGCGCCATCAAGCACGCGCGCTTCAACTCCGCGTGGGTGAAGGCAGCTCCGGAAGCACAGCCCGCGCGACCCGCAGGGCATTCCCCCCGATGATCTTGCGGATATCGTCGTCGCTGTAGCCGCGCTGCACGAGACCTACGGTAAACATCGGCCAGTTCACCCATTGGAGGGTGGGGTGGGTGCGGGGATACCCTGTGAACGCGTCGGGCGGCCAGAAGTACTCCCAAGCCGCACGGGTGCGGCGGCGTTTGGGAATCTTCTCCCACTCCGCGTCGCCGTAACGCGAGGCGTAGGCGTTGTCCGTGGCGATGGCCACGTGGTCCGTGCCGAAATGTTTGGCTACGTAGTCGACGTGGTTCAGCATGGCGGCGATGTCGCCGGTACCCCCGAGGAAGGCCGCCACGGCGCAGATCCCGATGAAGCCTCCGGTATCCGCGATGGCGCGGATCACCTCGTCGGGTTTCGAGCGAATGTGTTTGTGGAGAGCCGCGCAGCTCGAGTGGCTGGCTACCATCGGTTTGGTGGAGGCCTTGGCCGCTTCAAGGCTGGTGCGCCAGCCGGAGTGCGCCACGTCCACAATCACGCCCACGCGGTTCATCTCCGCCACCACACGGCGCCCGAAATCGCTTAACCCCGCATTGGCCGTTTCCGCGCAGCCGTCCCCGATCATATTGCGGCGGTTGTAAGTGAGGTGCATCATGCGCACGCCGAGTTGAAAGAAGATCCGGATGTAGCGCAGTTCATCGTCCGCCGAGACCCACTGCTGTGTGAGCGGTACGCCGTTGCCGGTCATGTAGACGCAGTGGCGGCCGGCCTTCTTGGCGGCTACGATGTCGTCCGGACCGATGGCCCGGCTGACGATCCCGGGCAGGTGATCGGCCACGTAAGTGAAGCGGGCCAGGCGCTTGATGAGGCGCAGAGGGTCCTGGCCTTCCTCTCCTGCGTTCTGGAAGATACAGGTTATGCCGGAAGCGTCCCACGCCTGCCGGTACTCCTCACGCTCGCGTGCGTCGGTGACGCAGCGCGTCATCGTGGTGTCCTCGGTGATGTCCTGCAACTCCATCTCCGAGGCCCCGGCGTCGATTGCGGCTCGCATGGCCTCGCCGTCGATGGCGCAGCACGGGGAGAACCCGTAAGCCTCGATCACCAGCGAGGCGGCGTGCAGCGCGAGCCCGCGTTCCAGTTCCTTCGCGGATGGTTTCAGGACGGCGAGCGCCGCATTGCGGGCGGACTCGATCGCCGGGTTGGGTGTGGGTGGCTGGAGCCCCGCGGCCATGGCGGCGCCGAGCGAGCCCTGCATAAATTCGCGTCTCTTCACTGTCAGGGGCATAGGACTGTATGTCTACTCTAAAGCAATTCGGACCACCGTTCGGGTGTTGGCGGATGTAAGATCGACGGGAGGTGTTCTGATGACCTGTAACCGTAGGGACTTCATCCAGGTCTCCGCAGCGGCCATGGCGGCGCCGGGAGCGCGCGCGGAGGCGGCCGGCTTGACGGGCATTCTCGAGGCCTGGGATCCCTCGCTGCCGTTCGCCGCTGTGAGCCGGCCGTTGCGGGTGCAGCCCGTCTTCATGTACCGCATCGCGCAGCGGAGGGAGCGGGCGTCGTGGAAGTCCTGGGGAGCGATACTGAGCGAGGAGGCGGCGCGTCAGGAGATGGCGCGCATCGAGGGCGAATTGCAGTTGCTGGCGAAAGCCGGGGGGCCGCCGCTCGAGTTCCTGCCGGTGGCGCCGGTATCATCGCCCGAAGCCGCCGCCCGGGTGCACGAGCGCGAGCACGACGCCATCCTGCTCTATGCGTGCACCGGGGGCGGGCAACTGCTACAGGCGTGCTGCTCGCCCCGCCGCGACACCGTCATTTTCGTGCGGCAGCGCTCAGGGCCGGTGTATTACTGGTATGAGGCGCTGAGCTCGCGATATCTCACCGGTAGGCTGCACCCGGACGATGTTGTGGTGGACGACGCGGGAGAACTGCTCGCCAAACTGCGCGGCCTGGCCGGGGCAAGCAACCTGCGCGGGACGAAAATCGTCGCCCTGGGCGGCCCCATGGGGAAGTACAGCCCGGATGCCCCCGAGGTCGCCCGCAGCAGGTACGGCATCGAAATCATTGAAACCGGCTACGACGCTTTCGGCAAACGCATTCAGGCGGCGCTCGCCGATGCGCGTGTGACGGCTGCGGCGGGCGAGTGCGCCAGGCGGTATCTGCGAATGCCCGGCACCACTATGCGGACCGAGACGTCATTCGTCGCCAACGGCTTCGTGCTGTATGCGCTGTTCAAGCAGTTAGTGGCGGAACACGGCGCCCAGGCGTTCACCGTGAAGGACTGCATGAGCACCATCATCCCGATGTCCTCCACGACCGCCTGCCTTACACTGGGCCTGATGAACGACGAAGGGCTGCCGGCGTTCTGCGAGTCGGATTTCGTGATCATCCCGGCGGGTATCCTGTTGCGCTATGTTTCGGGGCTGCCGGTGTTTCTCCACAACTCCTCCTTCCCTCACAAGCGCATGGTCACGTGCGCGCATTGCACGGCGCCGCGCCGCATGAACGGGCGGGACTATTTCCCGGCCATCATCACCACCCACTATGAATCCGAGTACGGGGCTGCGCCCAAGGTGGAGATCCCACCGGGACAGCAGGTGACCTTTATCGACCCGGAATACGCTACGGGGCGATGGCTGGGGTTCAAGGGGATCGTGCGGGGCAACCCGTCATACGAGATCTGCCGGTCCCAGCAGGACGTCGAAATCCTGGGGAAATGGGAACTGTTGAAGCACGAGGCGCGCGACTCCCACTGGGTGATGGCGTATGGCGATTGCCTGGCGGAGGCGGAGTATGGGGCCAGGAAGGTCGGGGTGCGGTGGAGCGGCATCGCGGACTAGCTTTTCCCTACCTCACCTTAGGAGATTCCAACCAAATATCGAGGAACAGATGACGAAGGTTTGTGCCATAATCATTCCAGTGAAGTTAGCTTTTGATGAAGTGAAGGCCACCCAGGCAGCGGCGCTGTTTTTGAAACTGGCCGCACGTCCGCTGAACTACATGGCTCTGATCAAGCTACTGTATAAAGCGGACCGCGAGGCTATCCGCAGTTGGGGCCTCCCGATCACCACCGACAAGTACGTTTCGATGAAGTTTGGGCCGGTTACGAGCAACATCTACAACCGGATTAAGGATAGCGCTATACCTGGCTCCCACCCGACGTTTTGGGCGGCGCACATACAGCGCGCTCGCGATCCCCTCGAAGTTATCGCCGAGCGCGATCCCGGCAACTCCGAACTGTCTCCAGCCGAAGAAAGGCTGATTGCAGAGGTCTTCGCAGCAGATGGCAGCAAGGATCGGTTTGATTTGGCCCACGAGACCCATCGTGACTTCCCGGAGTGGAAAGATCCCGGTGATAGTTCCATCCCCATCGACATTTCGGACATTATCGCCGCGCTTGAACTTTCAGAAGAAGAAGCAGCACGCGTGATCGGGCTGATTGGAATACAGCGCTCGGTGTTCAACCTGGCGATTTAGATAACGTGCCACTCCGCGCCGGGCAGACCTACCTCTATCCCCTGAATGACGAGGAGCGGACTCCCCATCTTTGGGTGATTGCGACAGAACCTAACGCCGAAGGGCAGTTTGCCACGGTCAGCCTTACCACTCTTCGGGGAGCGAAGGATCAGACCGTTGTCTTCCTTAAACGGGAGCATCCATTCTTAAAGTGGGACACCTGCGCTCTGTATGCTCTCGCGGAAATCAGCACCACAGAGAAACTGGAGTCCTACGTTGAGTCCGGCTATGCCAAGATGCATGAAGACCTTTGCGCCACTATGCTTAGGCTGATTCTGGACGGCTTTACCGCTTCGGATTTCACGAAGAACAGGGTGCGTGATTTTGTGCGATGCTACAGGCAGGTGCGAGCGTTGGCCCAAAACGCCTAGCTGCGCTTCGCCTTCTTAGCGGCGCGTTTTTTTTGTTAGTCGCCTCGGCTCCGGCTTGACCTTCAGGATGCCCGTTACCGCCTCCGCTGAGGCCGTGATTGAGTTCGAATGACAGAACGTGCTTGGGGTCTCGGTCAAGTCGGTCCCCAGTGCTTGAGAGCGCTCTGGCTTCGTGTGCCAGGATTCCCTTTACAATTAGTTCCACCAGGAGGCGCTTTGCGGATGGCCACGAGCGCTGCGTTAGTCGCTGAACGTCGCTTGACGTCTGAGTCAACCCAGCCCCGCGCTGACGGGCACCATTTCGGAGTACAACGCGTATGAGTGGGGTAGTCCGGAATCCAACTGCCTGAATTCCGGGGCTGGTAGGCTCAGCTCAGTCATGGCACGAATGCGACGCGTGCCCTCATGTGCGCACTAGAGCAACGTCTCGGCATTGTTACGATTCGTACTTCTACATAAGTTAGTTATCCAAGGTAAAGGATCCGCCGGGACCGCTTCAGTGATACATATCCGTACAGGAATGTTTCTTGGCGGTGCGAAACAATGACAGCGATTCTCGTTGTAGAGGATGACGCCGCGAATCGCGAGGTCTTTCTCGCGGCACTCCGGCGCAAGGGATTTCAGGTGACTGGTGTCGCAAGCGCCAAGGAGGCGTTTGCGCTCTCCCGGCACCATGGGCCCATCGATCTGTTAATCGCGGACGTCTTGCTGCCGGATGGCTCCGGGGTCGACGTAGCGCTCCGCATGAGGCAATGGAATCCGAATATACCGATCCTTTTCACGTCCGGCACTCCGATCGATTACTGGAACGAAGCGGATGCGCGGAACCTGCAGGCGTTGCCGCCGGATTCCTTTGCTTTTCTGCCTAAGCCATTCATTTGCTCGGCTCTCACCACGAAAGTCGGGGAACTTCTCACGCGCGTGAGACTGCCGCGCACGGCCTGAACGCGGCCGTCTCTCCCGGCGTATACTGGTCGCTCGGGGAGAGCGTCGATGCGTGTGACGGTTTTACTGCTCGCGGCAGGGCTGGTGGTTCCCGCGGCGGCTCAGGACAATCAGTTTCGGTGGCCGGGTGGAGCACGAGCTGCTGTGGCCCTCACCTACGACGACGGCATTGACGTGCACCTTGACCATGCTATCCCAGACCTGGAGGCAGCGAACCTTCGGGGCACCTTCTACGTGCCGGGCAACTCAAGCAGCCTTCGTAAGCGCCTGGAGGAGTGGCGCGGCATCGCCCGCCGCGGGCACGAACTGGGGAACCACACAATCTTCCATCCCTGCCTGCGGTATGAGCCCGGGCGGGAGCGCACCTGGGTGCAGCCGGAGCGCCAACTCGAGCGCTACAGCGTGGGCCGCATCACAGGCGAAATCGCGGTGATGAACACGTTGCTCCATGCCGTAGACGGCCTCGATTCGCGCACCATGGCTTACCCCTGCGGGGACGAGACTGCCGGGGGTGCATCCTATGTGGATTCCATCCGGCCGTTGTTTCCCGCCGCGCGCGCCTACAAGAACGCCTTCAAGGGACTGGCCGACCCGCGCACGCTTGACCCGCATCGCGTGCCTACCTGGGCGCTGAGAATGAACACCGGCGCGGAGATGATCGCCTGGGTGGAAGAGGCCATGGCATCGGGTAGTCTGGCGGTGTTCACGTTCCACGGGGTGGGTGGAGGGCACGACATCGACGTCGGCCGGGAGGACCACCGCCGCCTGGTGGCATGGCTTGCCGCCAATCGCAGCCGCGTCTGGACGGCGCCGTTCGCTAAGGTGATGGAGCACTTGCTGGCCGAGCGACGCCGCCTCACCGCCGCCCACGAACAGGAGACGGTGGTGTACCGCTCCGGCGAGGATGGCTACCACACGTACCGCATTCCCGCGGCCATCACCACGCGGGACGGAACGCTGCTGGCGTTCTGCGAAGGCCGTAAGACGGGGCGGGAAGACAGCGGCGACATCGACCTGCTCGTCAAGCGCAGCGGCGACGGAGGTCGCACATGGTCGCGGGCCATCACGGTGGCGGATTTCGGCGGCGATACCATCGGCAACCCGGCGCCCGTAGTAGACCTCCGGAACGGCACCGTGTGGCTGCTGCTCACGAGCAATCCAGGGGACGTCCCGGAGAAGGACATCCAGGCGGGCTTGACCGGTCCGACCCGCAGGGTCTGGGTGACCCACAGCAACGACGACGGCGCCACGTGGGCCAAACCGCGGGAGATCACCGCGGCGGTGAAGCGTCCCGAATGGAGTTGGTACGCCACCGGGCCGGGCAACGGCATTCAACTCCGCGACGGCCGCCTGATGGTTGCTTGCGACCATTACTTCGGCAGCACGTCGGAGCAGCGCTACTCGCACGTGATCTACAGCGACGATGCCGGGGAGACTTGGAAGATAGGCGGCACCGCCGGCCCGCGGTGTAATGAATCGACCGTGGCGGAACGGCCTGACGGTTCCCTGGTGCTCAATATGCGGAACGACATGGGCAGACACCGCCGCGCCGTTTCCACCAGTGTGGACGGAGGGCTCACCTGGACTGCGCCTGTACTGGACGAAGCCCTGATAGAACCGGTTTGCCAGGGGAGTCTCCTCCGGGCCGGGAGCGGGAAGGAATCGGTGCTGTTGTTTGCCAACCCGGCCGATACACGGCGGCGCAATATGACTGTGCGGCTGAGCCGCGACGGCGGCGCCACGTGGCGTGTCGCTAAGGTCATTCATCCTGGGCCGGCGGCCTACTCGAACCTGGTCGATCTTCGGCAGGGGTGGATCGGGCTGCTCTACGAGCGCGGCGACGAACAGCCCTATGAGACGATCACGCTGGCGCGCTTCCGGCTCGATTCGCTACGGTGACGTAACGGACTGCTGATCCGGCGGCGTAACGGCCGACGGCCGGTTGTCGGTCCTGCGGAAGACGATTTCCCATTTCGAGACGCCCTGAACGTACAGCCGGGCGACTTCCCCTGCGACGGTATCGGTTCCCCCCGACCCTAGCCCAACCACCTGCGGGTAGTAGGCCTGCGGCCTTTCGAGAATCCTTTCGGGCGCGGTCCATCGTTCGGGCTGGTTCAGGTACCGGTTGAAGCTGATGTAGATCCCTTCCTGCGGCCAGTCGGGCCGGCAGCAGGAGCGGTTCATCAGGATGACGTACGTCTGCAGGAACGTGTTCCAGTGGATGGAGGGTCCCCAGAAGGACTCGGTGGCGGGGTCCTGCCAACTCACCCGGGCCTGGAAAACGGGGGTGGTGCGGCCGCCGAGCCCTGGCTCCCGCCATTTGCCTCCGTAGTACTTCCAGACGGCGCCTGAAGGGCTGTCGCGGTGGTCGAACGGCATGCGCGCGATGGCTACGCCCTGCTCCTCCACCGGACCACCGTAATTGCCGAATAGGAAATAGAAGTAACGCGTGCGAGGGTCGAAGATCACGGAAAAATCCCCGTGGCCGCCGGCGAAGAAGCCGTTCTGGGAACCGCAATCGGGTGGCGCGCTGCCGGTGAGGACCGGTCCAAGGTTGATGAAGCTGTCGCCGCCATCGCGGGAAACCAGCGCCCCGATCTCCGGCATAACCAGTTGCCCGCCACAGGCACTCGGCTCGTGATGATACCAAGCGTAGATCGAGCCATCGGAGTCGGTCCATGCGGCTTCGATCCACAGGCCGTACTCGTCGCGCTGGTCGATAGCGACGGAGCGGGGGCCCTGCCAGTCAAACTGGCTGTCCCCGTCGCTGATCACCGGCGAGTTCGCCGAGTTGACCACACGCACCTGTTGGCCTCGCCAGAATACGGGGCTGTTTGAGTCTACCTGGGCGGGCATCTGCACCGAAGGTGCCGGGCGGAGGCCGGCCATCTGGGCGTTGGAGGGCAGCACGGCGCAGAGCGCGTACAGTAGTCCTGGTAGTGACAATCGCGCGAACATGTAGTAGTCCCTCGCCGATCAGGCGTTGGTCCAGCTACTCTGGTTACACTTCAGAAGAGTAAACACTCGGCGCGCAATGGTGTTCCAGGGTCGCCTATGAAACCACAAGTCGGCGGAGCCCGCCGGCCGGCACCCGGACCTCTACAGCGCCGGAGGGCAGCACGCGAGAGCGCGCCGGGGCTCCGTCCACGGTAGCCCGGTAGCCTGCCCCAGGCTCCATTACGCAGAGGACGAGGGCCTCGCGCCCGGTTTCCCCGGTCATCCGGAGGCTGGCCTCCAGGCGGCGATTGTCCGCCGTGAAGCGGGAGTCCTCCACCCAGGTCTCCCAGCCGGTGGTCAGCCAGCCCGGCCGGTAGTAGGACGAATACCAGCTCAGCACCGGGGCCGAAAGCGACGTGAAATGGTGCCATCCGGCGCCGCGCCCGGAGTCCACCATGAAGTGCTCGAAACAGCCGTAGGTGTCGTCCACCTCCTGCTGCCAGAGGTCGAGGGCGGTTTGGGCGATGCGCTGCGCCTCCTCACCGTGGCCGAGATCCAGCATGGTCTTCCAGATGAACCACTGGTGCGGGAACCAGACGGCCCCATTCCAGTAGCCATCCGGGATGTAGTAGGGGGCCGATTGGTCCACGGTGGTCATCCCGATGCGCGTCCACAGCCGGCGGTCCGACATCATGTGGGACATCAGCCGCTTCTCCTGGGCAGGGGTGCAGATCCCGGCGAAGAGCGGATAGACCCCGCACATCCCCATGTTGAAGTTCTGGCCGCTTTGATGGCGCAGAATTCCCGTGGGCCGCCCCTGGGTGTCGTGCTGCACGTAGCCGTAGTAGCCGGATTCCTCGTCCCACGAGTGGCGCTGGAGCGAATCGCGCCAGATCTCGATGTCCTCCCGGTAAGTTTTGACGTCACGCTCCTCGCCCAGTGTCTGGGCCATCATCGAGAGCAGCCGCGATGTGCGGATAGCATGCGCGGTGGTCACCGGTGCGGCCATCCCGCGCTGCAGTTTGTTCGCGTGCATGTGCATCTGGGGTGGGTAGTCGTCCCAGCCGGTGTTATAGAAGTAGTCCCAGGTCTGCAGGAGTTGCGACTTGAGCCGGCGGGTGCTGGAACTGCCCAGGCGTCCGGCCAGGAACATGTGGTACTGCCGCAGGCGCGGGTAGTAGTGCGCGAGCAACTCGCGCGATCGCGTGCGGTTCCAGATCTCGTGGAAAAGATAGATCTGCACCGGCAGAGGGGTGCCGTGGTGGATGAACGCCGCGTGCTCGTCGCCGGGGGGTGTGAGATAGGTATTAAGCAGCCCCAGGGTGCGGTCCATGTCGAGCTCCAGCAGGCCCAGGGCGGTGAAGCCGGCGTCCCAACTGTAGAGCATGTGCCAGAAGCGGCCGGGGGTGGTGTGCTTGATGTAGTGGCGCTTCAGGTAGACCGGGTAGTAGACGTTGGTAAGGGCGCAGTCCGCGATGCGCTGCTGGCTGAACTCGTAGCGGCGGCCCTCCGGCCGCCCGGTAACGTCAACGCGGCGCTCGCGGGCGGCGCTGTGGATGCGTTCGCAGGCCGCGGCTTCGGCGGGGAACTCCTGGAGCATGCGCTCCACTTCGTCGCGGCTGCCGTCGCACACCATCCCGTGGACAATGGCGTTGGATTTCGGCGCAATGGGGATGGGCCGCAAGAAGACGTTGGTGAAGTGGCCGTCGCCGGGGCCTCGCAGCACTAGAGTCACGTGGTTCTGAACCTGGTAACGGAAGAAGTTGTCGAGATCCTCGCAAAGGAACTGCCGCACTTGCGAGCGCGGATGGTTCCAGGCGATGCCGTACCAGTGGTCCAGGCTTTTGTACTTAAGTAGGACGCTGTTGGGGCGACGCCCGGGGGCGATCGCTTCCGGGTGCACATCCTGCGCTTCGGGGCGGAACGCCACGCGCGATGCCACCGATGCTGGTGCCACGACGAAACCGTCCAGATCGAGCGGCGCGGAGCCCTCGCTCACGAAGCGGAAGTCTTGGGGGCCCGCGGCTAGCCCGCCGCACGGGACCGTTGCGGTCCGGAACTCGCCTGTGCCTTCGAGCGTGAACGCCTTTTTGGCAAGCGGTTCGATGGAAACACGCGCGGCGCCTTTGGCCACCCGGTAACGCACTGTGAGCACGGCATCCGGGATGGCGGCCGGCAGTTCTACGCGGTAGTCGATGGCATCCCCACGCTCGCGGCCGAATGCCTTTCCGACGCCGCTGCCCCCTACGAAGCCCTGGTCGAGGGCTTCGCCGCGCAGCAGGCCGTCGTAGTTCAGGTTGTCCTGGGGCCGGGTTGTGGCGAAGGCCAGGCGGCGGTAGTCCAGGGCGTCGATCCACAGGGCGCCATCGGGCAGCACCACCTCATGGCGCGGGCCGGGGTAGGCCAGGTAGCCCATGTAGTTGAGCACCAGGTTCTGGTGGCGCGCGGTGGCGTTGACGCAATCGCAGCGAATGAGCCGGGCATGGTCGGAGATGCGCGAGTAGGAGGCGTGGCAGTAGACGCGGTCCTTCCATTCGAGCTGGTGGCGGAAGGCGTAGTAATTGAGATCCGCGGAAGCCTCCCAGGGATGGAAGTCGGATTCCCAGCGGCCGTTCGGGATGGTGACTTTGCGGCGGTAATAGCCGGGGAAGACGCTCAGGTCGAAACGCAGTCCGCGGCGCGCGTCGGCCACATGGGAGATTCCGATGTAGCGACTGGTGTAAGGCCCCCAGAGGGGCAGGTCCACATCATGGTCGTCGCGGAAGTGGCGGCGGAATGACGGCTGCGCCGCGGACGGCATGGCGGCCAGCGGTGCTGCGGCGCTGGCCTGGACGAAGGTTCTGCGGGAAAGGTTCATGACCGGCTCGACGCTATCATAGCGCGGCGCGGACGAGCGGCGGCGCCGGCCGGGGAACCTCAGGCGAGGTGGAAAACTTCTTCCATCCCGGACCACCATTCCCCGGGTTTGCGGGTATCAAGCGGCACCTGCATGGGCTTCATCACGGCCCACCACTCCTGGGTTTTGGGATCGGCGGCCATGACGGCCATATCGGCGTCGAAGTCTGAGCCGTAGTACTCGAAGTAGCTGAACAGGTAGTCGTCTTTCAGATAAATGGAGTAGTTGCGGATATTGCACCGGGTGATCATCTGGAGCACTTCCGGCCAGGCGTTGGCGTGATAGCGCCGGTAGGCTTCAATCGACTCGGGTTTGACGCGCAATACCATCCCGTATCGTTGCATGGTTGCCTCGGCTGCCGATTATAGCGCCGCCGGTCAGGAGTCGTACGGGGTATGGCACCGTTCAGGTGCGCTATGGGCGCGGAATTCCGTGGGGGAGACGCCGGTCTCCTTATGAAAGACGCGGCTGAAATAGTAGGGGTCTTCGAAGCCCGCGAGTTTGGCAACCGCGCCCACGGGGAGACTCGTAAGCAGCAGCTTTTTACCGGCGTCGATCCGTACCCTCGTGAGGTGCTCCCCCACGGTCGAGCCGGTATCGTTGCGGAAGACGCGGCACAAATTCGATTTGTTGGTGCAGACGGCCTGCGCGATGGTGTCCAGGTCGAGCCGCTGGTCGAAGTGTTCCTCGATGAACTTCCTGGCCCGCCCCGAGATGGAGGTTTCGGCCGTGGCGGAAAGGGGCGGCGGCTCGATGGCGCCGGCCGAGGTGTCGGTCCAGTGGCGCTCGTCGCCGCGGCAGAGCCACGCCAGCCCCTCGAGCAGTTTACAGCGGGCGATCAGGCCGGAGTATTCATCCGCGTTCCTCAATTCCATCACCATGTCCTGGAGACTGGCGTTGGCGTGCCGTTCCACCACGAGTTGGCGCGGGGTGCTGGCGTGCAGGCCGCCTGAGCTCTCGCACAGGTTCAGCACGCAGCCGTAGGGGAACAGCGCCATCCACAGCAGCCGCGAAAAGGCCGTGTGGGGTGGAATTGTGACGGCATGCAGGGAGGCCGAGGAGTGGTACATGCCCGGCGGGACCACCAGGGCATCGGCGCGGGCCACCCGTTCGAGCACGTTGCCGGCCCAGAATTCCGCCTCGCCTGCCAGGCAGAAACAGATTTCGGCGAAAAAGTGCTCGTGGCCGGGCAATTCCGGAGCCGGAGGGTTGGACCGCCCCGCTGGAACCAGCGTGCCGGCCAGCCGGATCCGCCCGGCCGGGGCTTCCCGCACCAACGGCAGAAGTTGCTGAGCAAGCAGTTTGCGGAGTGCCTTCGGGGTGCCGTCTTTCGGTGTTAACATACGCAAGTGCACGGGTCGGGCGATGCCCGGCGGGGGAGAAATCAATGCCTGGGTACATAATAATCCAGTTTTCGGAGTAGCGGTAACCCGTGCCGACGGGTTGTGGATGTGAATCAAGTCCATCCTTCGCAAACACCGTCCATTGTCGGGTGGCGAAAGGATGGCAAACTGAACTAGGCAAGGGCCGCATATGAAACGACGAACGTTCGTAGGAGCCATGGTTGCCGCCACGGGCGCAGCAACCACGGGAACGATGGCCGCGCAGAGCGGGAAACCGGTGCGCGAAACGGTGCTGAAGGGCGATTACTGGGGGCCTCAGTTCTATGGGGCCGAAGAGCGCGAACAGCTAATGGAAGTGCTGGAGACCGGCCGGCCTTTCCGCTGGTACGGCCGCGGCGACCAGCCACCGATGAAGGTGGCGACGTTCGAGAAAGAGTTTGCCGCCCGTATGCAGACCAAGTACGCGCTGGCGGTCACCTCCGGCACGGCGGCGCTCGAAGCTGCCATAGCCGCGCTCCGGATCGGTCCCGGCGATGAGGTGATTATCCCCGCCTGGACGTGGCACTCCTCGGCCAGTTGCGTGATCCGCGCCGGCGCGCTGCCGGTGTTCGCCGAGATCGACGAGTCCTTCAACCTGGATCCGAACGATATCGAGCGGCGCATCACCCCCCAGACGAAGATGATCATGGCAGTGCACCTGCAGGGCTGCCCGGCCGATATGGACCGCATTATCCCGATCGCGCGCAAGCACAACATCAAGCTGTTGGAGGACTGCGCGCAGTCGGTGGGCGGCAGCTACAAGGGGAAGCCGCTGGGGTCTATGGGGGACATCTCCATTTTCAGCCACCAGTTGAATAAGACCATCTCGGCGGGCGAGGGCGGGTCTGTGATTACCAACGACCCTGTTCTGTTCGAGCGCGCCGCGCGCTTCCACGACCTGGGCGGGTTGCGCGGGCTGCATCAGGACATAATTGGGAAGGCCGCGCTCGAGCCCTTCGCCGGGGGCGCCAACTTCCGCATGACCGAGTTCACCGGCGGGGTGCTGCTGGCGCAGTTGCGGAAACTCGATAAGATCGTGGGCTCGGTGCGGGCCAACTCCAAGCGCGTGCGGGAGGGCATTCAGGACCTGCCCGGCATCCGCTTCCGCCAGGTCCCCGATCCGGATGGAGATATCGGCACGGGCGTTTTCATTCGGTTCGATTCGAAAGCCAAGCGGAGCCGTTTCATGGCGGCAATGAAGGCGGAGAACGTCCCAGTCGCAGCTCCGGGCGGTTCGGTGGTGCTGCCGGTGCTGCCTTACATCGAGAAGAAGTTGACCCTGCACGCGGCGTGGCCAACCTGGACCACCGGCCGCGGAAAGACCATCAAGTACGGTGCGGCGAGCTGCCCGAAGACGCTGGACGTGCTGGACCGTTTCGCCGGTCCCCTGATCGACCCGAAGTACACCAAGAAGGACACCGACGACATTATCGCGGCTGTCCGGAAGGTGTATCCGACGATCGGCTAGTTACAACGGGCCGCGAGTGAACCGCATTCGCGGCCCGATTCATTTCCCCGGAGGACCCAGCACTACCGGGGAGGCGGCGCCCGCGGCGGCTGCGGCCAGCACGACCCACTGTCCTACTCCAGCGACGGCCGTGATCACCAGTCCTACCAGGGTGCCCATGGCCGCTCCCACCACAGCGAAGATCAAGCGTTTTGACATTGTGCTACTCGAACGGGATCTCGTAGTAAAAGAGCTCTTTGCGCGTTTCCGCCTCTTCAAGGCCTGTGAGGTACAGGCGCGAGCCACGCAGGTGCCGGGCCTCGAAATAGAAGAAGCCGCTGGCGGATTCTCCTGGGGGGATCATTTTCGCCGAGAAGGCGCGCCCCTCGATCTCCCAGGCATCGAGGGGGTTCTTGCGCTTCAGCACTTTGGGAACGCCGGTCGGCCCCGACATCACGTTGGGGCGCCGCGGTCCGCCGATGTACTTCACCTCGGACGCGGGCGTGACCGCCACACGGCTGCGGTCCGGCCCAATGTACTCCAGCTTCAGGTTGTCCGCCCTGATGGCCTTCCCGCTGTCATTCTGAATCACGACGAGGATGGGCAACAAGCCGTGTTTGTTGGGGTCCAGCTTGCCGAAAGCGGTTTTCGCTTTTTCGGCGGTGGAGAACGGGTCGGCCCCGACCGTCACTCCAGAGTTGCTCTGATGGGCGTAGCTGGCCGCCGGCTCGGCGCGGAACGGCGCATCTTTTTTATCCTCACCCGCAGCCTTGTACGCGCCGAACAGGGCGGCTATACTCATTAATAGAGCCAAACGATTGAAAATAAAAGGCATCTACTTCCTTTACCGCTTTCTTCAGGCGCTCGGGTGGCCTGTCCTTTTATTGTATTTCGTGTTTCGCGCTGTACGGAACACGGCGTACTTCCGCTCCCTTGTGGAACGGCTCGGGTTCTTACCCCGCTCGTTTACTCAGACCACCCCCGGAGCTTTGTGGTTGCACGCAGTTTCAGTGGGGGAGGTACTGACCTCCATCCAACTGATCCGCCGCCTCCGGAGGGAGCTGCCGCGGTCGCCTGTATTCGTCTCCGTTTCGACGCTGGCCGGACATGCGATGGCGCGGCAGAAACTGGACGGCGTAGCGGCGGGCGTCTTCTATGCGCCGCTCGATTACGTCTTCGCGGTGCGCCGTGTGCTGCGCGCATTGCGGCCTTCCGTGGTGGTGGTGCTCGAAACCGAGATCTGGCCCAACCTCTTCCGGGAAGTGAAGCGCAGCGGCGCCGGGCTCGTGATGGCCAATGGGCGCATTTCTGACAGGGCCCTGCCGCGCTACATCCGGATGGAGCCGTTTTTCCGGCACGTACTGGGGCAACCCGATGCGATTCTCGTTCAGAGTAAGCTCATGGCCGAGCGCTTCCTCGCCGTCGGCGCGCCGGAGAAAACCGTCCAGGTGGCGGGCAACCTGAAATACGATTTCGAAGCCCGGGAGGCGCCTGCCGATTCGCCCGTGCGGGGACTTGTGGCGCGCCTCCGGCCGGACGCGGTGTGGATTGCGGCCAGCACCATGCCGCCCGCCGTACCCGGGGATGTGGACGAGGACGACGTCGTGATCCAGGCTTTCCTGCGGCTGGCCGCGCGGCGGCCGCGGCTTTTGCTGCTGCTCGCGCCGCGAAAGCCGGAGCGCTTCGACCTCGTGGCCGGGAAACTGGAAGCCGCCCGCATCCCATTTCTGCGGCGGTCGCGCCTGGGTGCGGGCGACATGCTCGACCTGCCCGGTGTCCTGCTGCTCGATACCATAGGGGAGCTGAGTGGCCTGTTTCCGCTGGCGGATGTGGTGTTCATGGGCGGGACCCTGGCGTCGCGCGGGGGGCATAACATCCTAGAGCCCGCGTTCTTCGCCCGCCCCGTGATCGTGGGTCCCCACATGGAGAACTTCCGCGAGATCGCGGCGGAGTTCGCGTCATCCGGCGCCTCGGTCGAGATCGGCTCCGCCGACGATCTAGCCCCCGCGGTGGACGCCCTGCTCGACGCACCGGGCGATACGGGCCGGCGTGCCCTGGCATGCGCCGAAGCGCGCCGCGGGGCGACCGCCCGGGTGGTTGCGGAAATCGCGCATCTCTTCACCGAGCGGTTTCCTTGTGTGCGGCCGCCGCTGGCGCGTTATGCGCTCCTCGCGCCGCTGGCGAAACTGTGGCGGTGGGGCGGCAATCGGAAAAGGGCGCGTGGGCTGGCCCGCCGCCGCACGCTCCAGACTCCGGTCATCAGCGTGGGGAATATCAGCATGGGAGGCACCGGCAAGACCCCCGCGGTGCTGCTGCTGGCCGAGAAACTCCAAGACCTCCGGCCGGGCATCCTCACCCGCGGCTATGGCCGCCACTCCCCCGAGAAGCACGTGGCGCTCGAGCCGGGCGCGAGCGTGCCGTCCCGCTACTCGGGCGATGAGCCGCAACTCTTCCTGCGGTCGGGACTGGCTGCGGTGGGGATCGGGCCGGACCGCTACCAGGCCGGGCGCCTTGTGGAGCAGCGTTTCAAGCCCGGAGTGCTGATTCTTGACGACGGCTTCCAGCACGTGCGGTTGGCGCGGAGTGTCGATATCGTGCTCATCGACGCACTCAACCCGTTCGGCGGCTGCGCGCTGTTTCCGCTCGGCCGGTTGCGTGAGCCGCTTGAGGAGTTGCGCCGCGCCGATATCCTGCTGATCACGCGCAGTTCCTTCGGGCGCACACTCGAGGCGGTGGAGCGCCGCCTGCGCCGCTACAACCCGGGCGCGCCGGTTTTTCGCGCATCGGTAGAGCCGCGGGAGTGGGTGGAATTCCACAGTAACGGCCGTCACAGGCTCAACGCCCTTGCCGGCGTACCCGTCGGCGGCTTCTGCGGACTCGGTAACCCGCAATCGTTCTGGTCCACGCTGGACTCCCTGGGGATCCGGACGGTGGGGCGGCAGGAGTTCGAGGATCATCACCAGTACCGGCCGCACGAGCTGCGGCGCATGGCGGACCAGTTCATCCGGGCGGGCGCCGAAGCGCTGGTGACTACCGCCAAAGACGTGCTCAACCTGTGCGACCGCTGTGAGGAACTGATTGCGCCCCTGCGGCTCTACTCACTCGATGCCCGGATGGCGGTGGAGCGAGAGGGGGAGTTCCTGAGCGCCATCCGCGGCAAGCTCATACAATAGGTTCTTATGGCCGAATTCGACGTCGTGGGTCTGGGACTGAATGCCACCGACACGCTTCTGGTTGTGCCGCACTTCCCGGCCTACGCCGGCAAGGTGCCGTTCCAGGACGAGGTGCTGAGTCCGGGCGGCCAGGTGGCCAGCGCTATGGTGGCGTGCTCGCGGCTGGGCTTGCGCACCAAGTACATCGGGACCATCGGGGACGACGAGCGCGCCCGCGTGCAGGTCGAAAGCCTGCGCCAGTGGGGTGTGAACCTGGACCACGTGCAGATCCGGCGCGGGTGCCCGAACCAGTCCGCCTACATCATCATCGATCGCAGCACCGGGGAGCGCACCGTACTGTGGAGCCGGCCGGACTGTCTGCGCATCGACCCCGCCGAGATTACGCCCGAGCAGATCACCTGCGCCCGGTTGCTGCACATCGACGGGCACGATACCCCGGCGGTGGAGCATGCCGCCCGTATCGCCCGAGCCGCCGGCATCCCCGTCACGGTAGATGTGGACACCATCTATCATGGCTTCGATAAAGTGCTGCCCCACGTCGATTACCTGATTGCCAGCTCCGAGTTTCCAGTGCAGTGGACCAACGAGCGCGATCCCTTCAAGGCGCTGGCCATGATTCAGCGCGAGTACGGGATGCGGGTGGCGGCCATGACCCTGGGGGCCCACGGCTCCCTGGCGCTTGAGAAGAACGGTTTCACCTACTGCCCGGCCTTCGTGGTGGACTGTGTGGATACGACCGGCGCGGGGGACGTGTTTCACGGAGCCTTTTGCTATGCTGTTCTCCAAGGCATGCCGATGCGCGAAACGCTGGACTTCTCGAATGCGATGGCGGCCCTTAACTGCACGGCATTGGGCGCGCGCGGCGGCATTGCCGCGCTCGACGATGTCCGTCGCCTGATGGCGCAGGGTGCGCGCCGTGTTCATCCCGAGTTTCGCGCCAGGGCGGCCCAAGCGTCGCCGGCAGTTTAAATGTTCCCGATCAAAGACACGCAGCCCAGTTACACGCGGCCAGTCGTGACGATGCTCTTCATCGTCATGAACGTGCTCGTATTCCTATACCAGGTGGCGCTCGAACCGTACGCGCTCAACCACTTCATTGAAAGCTATGCGCTGATTCCGGCACACTTCCGCGTTTCCAGCGTGTTCACCTCCATGTTCATGCACGGCGGGTGGATGCACCTGCTAGGCAATATGTGGTTCCTGTGGATCTTCGGAGACAATATCGAAGATACGCTCGGGCATGGCAAATTCGCCCTGTTCTACCTGCTGTGCGGCGGGGCGGCGGCCATGGGCCAGGTGCTGTTGAGCGGAGATTCGACGGTCCCGATGGTGGGGGCGAGTGGCGCCATCGCGGGCGTGATGGGCGGCTACATCGTGCGGTTCCCGCACGCCCGCATCACGACCCTGGTGTTCATCCTCTTCTTCGTCAGCTTTATCGAAGTGCCGGCGTCGATCATGCTGGCGTACTGGTTCCTCATCCAATTGTTCAGCGGGCTGGGGAGCATCGGGCGGACGCAGGCGGGCCAGGGCGGTGTGGCGTGGTTCGCACACGTGGGCGGTTTCGTGGCGGGGCTGATCCTCATAAAGATCATGGGCGCGCGGGAGCGCTACTCGCGCCGCCGGGACGTTTACTGGTAGAGATCATGAGCCTTGACCTTCTGGCCATTGCCGCTCATCCGGACGACGTCGAACAGACGTGCGGGGGCACCCTGATCCGCGCCGCCGAAGGTGGCTACCGTACGGGTGTGCTGGACCTCACCGCCGGAGACATGGGCACCCGCGGGAACCCGGAGCTGCGCATCCAGGAATCCGAGGCCGCCGCGCGGTGCCTGCTGCTGAAGTGGCGCGGCAACCTGCGGATGCCCGACGCGCGCCTGGAGAATAACCTGGCCGCGCGGATGACCCTGGCGATGAAGATCCGGGAACTCAAGCCGAGCGTGGTGATCCTGCCCTACTGGGAGGGGCGCCACCCGGACCACTACCGCGCCGGGGAACTCGGGTACGAGGCATGTTTTCTTGCGGGCCTGCGGAAGCTCGACGAGCAGACCGAGCCGCACCGGCCGTTCAAGGTGTTGTACTCCTCCATCTACGCCAACGTGGCGCCTTCTTTTGTAGTGGACATCTCCGCGCAGTTCGAGCGCCGGATGCAGGCCCTCCTGAGTTACCCGTCGCAGTACGGCGCGGCGGAGCAGGGAAGCGACCTGTTTCCCGGCGAACAGGAAATCCGCGACCGTCTGGGCGCCGTGGCGCGCTACTACGGCAACCTGATCGGGGTGCGATACGGGGAGCCGTTCGTGGTGAAAGAGACCATGCGGGTGGACGACGTGGTGGCCATGGGCGTACGCTCGTTCTAGTTCACCGGCGGTCGCGCGTTGGCACCCGTAATGCCTTAAGAAGAGACTGCAAGTCCGGGGGGAGTTCGCAGCGAACGGAGATGCTATGTCCCGAGCGTGGATGAATGAACTGAAGATGCTCTGCGTGAAGAGCGACGCGGGCAATCCGACGTTCCGACGCTTCCGCCAGGCAGTACTTTCTGTCGCCGATGACCGGGTGGCCAACTGCTGAGAACTGCACCCGGATCTGATTCTGCAATCCCGTCACCAGGGTAACCCGGACGAGCGACGCGGCCAGAAGCGGGCGTTCCACAAAATACCGAAGTTCAGCGCGAGCCGCTTGGGCGTCACTTTCCGTAGTCAACTTTTGAAACATTCCTTCTCGTCGAAAGTAGTGAACGAGCGTCCCTTCTTTGGGACTGACATGCCCGCGAACTACCGCGAGATACTGCCTTACCGGGGTATGGCCGAGAAACTGTCGAACGAGTGCGTCCCGATCCTGCTCGGTTTTTGCAAAGAGCAGAACCCCGGACGTAAAACGATCGATACGATGTACGACCAATGCTCGTTGTCTCTTCGGTTTCAGTTCCGCGGAAAGAAGAGACAACGCGGACGGAGTATCGGAGCCCTTCACAGGCACAGCCGGAAGTCCGGCGGGTTTGTCGACGGCCACGACAGCATCGTCTTCGTAAAGCACAACAAGCTTGCGTGAAAAACGAGGCCGGCGCCGATCCTGCTGTCCTGAAGGTTTACCACCCCTGTGTGGAAGTCTTTTCATCTGCTGGCATGAACCGAATGCTGTGGAGAAACGATGTTACCAACATTCCGTTCAAGCTGTCCGGGTTGTTCTGCGCGGCGGACGCGGTGGTAGCCCGTAAGGTGCTTGTAGTTTTCGAGCGCGTTGAAGATGATGGGACAGAGCGCGGCCCAGCGGGCAAGCGACGCCGGGCGGCTGCCGAGCGAGTGGGTGCCGATCGCGACGTGCGGAAACTCGCGGCAGGCCCTTGGGCGAGCTTCGTAAATCACGCAGAGATTACCGTCCAGGAAGACGCACCCTTCCCCCGAATTCAGGAGGGTTCGTGAGGCGGGCGCGTCGGGATCGGGAACTGTGTAGAGGCGGGCGACTGTCTCCGGTGTAGCGCCTAAGTACTTCGCGATCTGTTCAATTTCCGCCTTGTTGACGGATACCACCGAGTGGCGACAGCAATTCGCGCACTTGGTGCAGTCCGTGTGCCGCTGCACTTCGCTGGCCAGGATTTGAAAGGGCTTATCGGGGTAGTGCTGGGCGGAGAGGTAGCGGCGAAAGGCCAGGTTCTCGGCGGCCTTTGCGGTTCCGAGCCGAAAAACTTCAGCCAGGTCGGTAACCACGCCTAAGAATATATCCCTGCGCTGCTGGGAACGCAACCCGCGTAGACATGCCCCGACTTCGCACTACAGGCGCGTTCGGAAGCCGCTCCTTCTGCTATCTTCAAAAAAGGAATGCCGCAAATTCTCGACGGAAATCGTGTGCGCGACCAGATCAAGTGCGAGCTGAGGCCGCGCGTGGAGGCGCTTGCGCTGTCTGGGCACAAGCCCGGCTTGGCGGTCGTGTTGGTGGGCAACGACCCGGCCTCCTCCATCTACGTGCGCAGCAAGGTAAAGACGTGTGAAGAGCTGGGGATTTACAGCGAGAGCCATACGCCGCCGGACACCATCACCACCGCGGAACTGCTGGAACTTATCGAAAGTCTTAACCGCAGGCCGGAGATCCACGGGATTCTCGTGCAACTGCCGCTGCCGCGTCAGGTGGACACCAAGGCCGTCCTGCTGGCGATCAGCCCCGAAAAGGACGTGGACGGCTTCCATCCCGTGAACGTAGGGAACCTGGTGGCGGGGCGCCCGGGGCCGCGGCCGTGCACGCCGGCGGGTATTATTGAAATCCTGAAGCGATACGGGATCCAGATAGCCGGGCGCCGCGCGGTCGTGGTGGGGCGCAGCGACATCGTAGGGAAACCCGCCGCCCTGCTGCTGCTCCACGAGCACGCCACCGTGACCATCTGCCACTCGAAAACCCCGGACCTCCCTGGTGTCTGCCGGGAGGGCGATATTCTGGTGGCCGCCATGGGAAAGCCGGCACTGATCGGCGCGGATTTCATCCGGCCCGGTGCCACAGTGATTGATGTGGGGATCAACCGCATTACGGATGCCGCGGAGGCCGGACGCATCTTCCGAAACCTGCCGGAGCGTCTCGAAACCTTCGCCCGGAAAGGCAGCGTGCTGGTGGGGGATGTGGATCCCTCCGCGGCGGCGGCGCGGGCCGGAGCGTACACTCCCGTCCCCGGCGGCGTAGGGCCGCTAACCATCGCCATGCTGATGGCCAATACCGTGGAAGCCGCCGAACGCGTGGTCCGGTGAGCGCTTTATGCTGAAAGTGGGGCTCACGGGCGGGTTGGCGTGCGGAAAGAGCTTCGTAGGGAGTGAACTGGCCCGCCTGGGCTGCCTGCTGATCCGGGCCGATGAGCTGGGTCACGAAGTGCTGGAGCCCGGAGGCGCCGCGTACGAAGGCGTCGTCCGGGAATTCGGCCGCGGCATCCTGGATGGCGAGGGCAGAATCGACCGGCCCCGCCTCGCCGCGGAGGTCTTTGACAAGCCGGAGCGGCTTGCGGTACTCAACTCCCTGGTGCACCCGCCGGTGCAGCGGCGCGAGGAGGAGCTGATTGCCGCCTTCGCCGCCGTGGAACCCCAAGGTATCGCCGTGGTGGAGGCTGCCATCCTGATCGAAACCGGCAGCTACAAGCGCTTCGACAGAATCGTGCTGGTGGTGTGCGGCGAGCGGCACCAGCTCGAGCGAGCCGTGGGGCGGGGTGCCACAAACGAAGAGGTGCTGGCCCGCGTGCGCCGGCAGATGCCCCTGGCGGAAAAACGAAAATTCGCCCACTACGTCATAGACAGTTCGGGCGACAAGGAAGACACGCTACGGCAAACGCGCGAGGTTTACGAGCAGTTGCGGAGGGAAGCACAATGAGGATCCGACCCATCGTTTGGGCGCTCGTGCTGGTGGGGGCGTTCTGGTATTTCACTTCGGAGGCGAACTGGAGCCTCTCGCGGCTATTCCGTCCGGTGCGCGAAACCGGCCAGATGTGGAGCGAGCCCGATACCGCCCACACGGCCCCGGCGCTCGACAACGAGGCCAACAACATCGAGGTGTACAAGATCGCCAACCAGGCCACCGTGAACGTGACCAGCATCGTTTACCGGGAGGACTGGTTTATGCGGGTGTTCCCGGAGGAAGGGCAGGGCTCGGGTTTCCTGATCGACCCGGAGGGCGATATCCTGACCAACCACCATGTGGTGCGCGGCAGTTCCCGCCTCACCGTGACGCTGCCCGACAAACGCCAATTCCCGGCCAAAGTGCTGGGCTCGGATGCGCGCAACGACCTCGCGCTGATCAAAATCGATGCGCCCGGGAAGTTGCCGTTTCTCAAGCTGGGAGATTCCGACCACCTGCAGGTTGGCCAGAAGGTGCTCGCCATCGGCAATCCATTCGGCCTGGCCGGCAGCCTGACCACCGGGGTGGTGAGTTCTCTTGGGCGCACGCTGCAAGCGGACCGGGAACGCGCCCTGGAGGACATGATCCAGACCGATGCCGCCATCAACCCCGGCAACAGCGGCGGGCCGCTGCTCGATTCGCGCGCCAACGTGATCGGGATTAACACAGCCATCTTCGGGGCGCAGGGCAATATAGGGATCGGCTTCGCCATGCCGGTGAACCGCGCCAAAGGGATGCTGAACCAGTATCGCGCCAACGGCCGCATTACCCGTCCCCATCTGGGCGTACAGACGGTGTTCGTCAGCGGCCACCTGGCGACCATGCTCGAACTGCCCGCGGCGGGAGGACTGCTGGTGCAGCGGGTGGAACGCGGATCGGCCGCTGCGCAGGCCGGATTACGGGGACCGCGGGAAGTCGTAGTGGTGGGGAACTACCAAATTGGGGTGGGCGGGGATTTGATCACCGGAGTAGAGGGACAACCCATCGATACCGCCGAAGCCCTTCAGCGCGCCATGGACCGGAAACACGCCGGGGATCCCCTAAGGCTCAGTGTTTACCGGAACGGCCGCACGCAACAGATAACGGTTCGGCTCGGCGAAGCGCCGGCGGACGTCGAATAAGGCGCGGCGGCCTTTCCGGGTGATTCAGGCAACGGCTACAGACTTGTTCTGAGCCGATTGCGCGTTCCCGTCGCTCCCGGCGGCACTGGTTTTGTTCTTGCTTCCGGGGGGACGTCCACGCCGCTTAGGCGCTGCCGCAGGCGTGGTCATTTGGGCCATCCAGGCAGGCGGCCGGCCGCGCTTGCGTCCCCGGCCACGCGCCAACATCTCCAGGCTCAGAATGGCCTGCTCAATTTGCTCACGTTCCTGCCGTAATTCCGACAATATCTTGCTGACGTCCATCACTCTACCCCATTCTTACGACGTTCGGGAAAGCCCTGTTCCGGTTTCGGAACAGAAAGCGCATTCCATCGGCCCACATCTGCTTTTGTACCCCAACTACAGAGGAATATCAAGGCCTCTGTTCTGAAATCAGAACAGAGCCGGAGGAGATGGACGGGATTTTGGGGGTCGGCCGCGGCGCCGGCATTTTCAGCGGCGCGCAATAGAACGTCTTTTCCAGTGAAAATAAAAGGGTAATCCAGCGGCAATCAATACCAGGCCGAGCAGTGATTCGCGCGGAGAATCAACAAGTGTGGAGAGTACCAGAACACACGCTACCAGTACGAAGAGTACCGGAACAGCGGGATATCCGAGGGTGCGATACGGGCGCGGCATATCGGGCCTTTTCCGGCGCAGGACGATCACCGCGGCGGTGGTCATGCCGTACAGGATCCAACTCGGAAAAATCACGTAAGTAAGCAATTGATCGTACCCCCCGGAGAAGACCAGCACGGCAGCCCATCCACACAGGGCGGCGATAGAGGGGGCGGGGGTGCCCCAATGGGGATGCACGCGTGACAGGCGCGCGAAAAACAGACCGTCACGGGCCATGGCATAGGGCACGCGTGCGCCGGCCAGGATGGAGCCGTTGAGCGCGGCAAAGATGCTGGTCATGGCAGCCACCGAGACTGCGCTGGCGCCCCAGTTGCCGGAAACCTTGCGCATCATCTCCGCTGCCACGCGGCTGCTGCCCGCTACCTCGCCCGCCGAAAGCACTGAAAAATATGCAGCATTGGCCAGTAAATAGATCGCCATTACGGCAGCGGTGCCCCAAATTAAAGCCCGCGGCAGATTGCGCTGCGGTTCACGCACCTCTGCGGCTACCATAGTGACGTTATTCCAGCCGTCATAAGCCCAAAGTGCAGCCACTAAGGCGGCAAAAAAGCCTGAGAAGGTGAGCGCCGCGGCAGCCGGCGCGGCGGGCGTCTGAGCGCTTGCGCCCCATATCAGACCAGCCGCGATGATAAAACCGATAAGCCCGACCTTAATGCACGTGAACACCACCTGCACTCCCCCGCCTATGCGAACGCCGAAATAATTGACCAGCGCCAGCCCCATAATGAGGGACATGGCGAAGGGCTGGCCCCAGCGTAATTGGAGCGGTGCGCCGCCCGGTCCAATGGGCAGGGGCACGGTATAGAACACCTGGTCGAGGCCCGGAAAGAACGTTGCTGCGTAATACGCGAAGCCCGTGGCCAGGGTGGCGATGGAGCCGCTGCGGGCCACCCACATCTGGGTCCATCCATAGATGAAGCTCCAGACAGGGCCGTAGGCTTCGCGCAGGAATGCATACTCGCCGCCGGCCTCAGGCATGGCGGCCGAGAGTTCCGCATAAGTCAGGGCGCCCGCCATCGAGAGCAGCCCCCCGAAGATCCACACAGCAAAGACCATCTCAGGAGTGCCCACCCGCTCGATCATGGTGCGGGGGACAAGGAAAATCCCGCTCCCGATGATGGTCCCCACCACGATGGCGGCGGCGCCCCATGCGCCGAGTTCGCGCTTCAGTTCCGAGGGGCGGGCGTCCCCTGCCGTCACGGCTTTTCCCCGGATGCAACCGTGGGGGCGGGTACCGCTGCTGGGTCGGAAGGCAGATGCGCCTGGAACCGCGAAGCCGCCAGGCCCACCATGAATGTCACGGTAGCGCCGATCAGCACGTACCATGTCCAGGCGATAGGAGTGAAGAAGCGCACGTAAATGATCACCGCCAGTCCGGCTACCACGCCGGCGACCGCGGAACGCTGATTCACTTTCCGGGTCAGCACACCCAGGAGGAACACGCCCAGCAGGGCGCCGAATGGGATGGATGAGATGGTGAGCCCGGCCACCAGCACAGATCCCCATTTCCGCGCCATGATCCCGATGCCAAGCAGCACCACGCCCCATGCCACAGTCGCCAGGCGCGCGAATTTAAGGTAATGCGCCTCGTCATGGTGGCTCGAGAAGGGCCGGTAGAAATCCACCACCGTGGTAGAGGCGAGGGAGTTCAGGGCGGCTGCGATGTTTGCCATGGCGGCAGCCAGAATGGCCGCAATCACCAGGCCCGCTACTCCGACGGGAAGGTTTTCCCAGATGAAAGCGGGATAAATACGGTCCATCAGTGCCGGGGCGGCGAGATTGTTATCGCGGTAGTAAACGAACAACAGAATGCCGATGAACAGGAAAAGGCTGAACTGAACAAAGATGACCACCCAGCTCGCCATCAGGGCCAGACGGCTCTGCGCCTCGTCGCGTGCGGAGAGCAGGCGCTGAACCATGAGCTGGTCGGTGCCGTGGCTGGCGGTGGTCAGGAAACAACCGCCCAGGATGCCGGCGAGGAAGGTATAAGGTTGCGAGAAGAACTCCATGGTGGGAGCGAAGTGGAAATCGAACACCTGGAATTTGCCCGCGGCGGCGGCCACCTCCGTAACATGCGCCCAGCCGCCGGGAATGTGGCTGAGGATTACAAAGAAGCTCACCGCGGCTCCCAAGACATAGAGGCACATCTGTACCACGTCGGTCCAGATGACCGCGGTCATGCCGCCGTGGAAGGTATAAAAGAGCGTCAACGCGACGATCAGGACGATGGAGGCAACCTCACCGGTGCCGAGCACGATGGAGATGACCAGCGAGATGGCGAAGACGCGCACGCCTTCGGCAAGCGATCGCGCAACCAGGAACGTGACCGCCGTCAGCTTGCGGACACCTTCACCGAAACGGCGGCGCATCAGTTCGTAAGCCGTAAACATTTCGCCGCGGAAGTATTGCGGTAGCAGCAGCACCGAGATCACTACCCGGGCGAGGAGGTAGCCGAAAACGATCTGCAGGAATCCGAGGTTGCCGCCAAACGCCAGTGCGGGAGTGCCGATGATGGTGAGGGTGCTGGTTTCGGCAGAGACGATGGAGAGGCTGATGGCCCACCAGGGTGCTGTACGTCCGCCCAAGAAGTAGTCGCGCAGATTTCGCTGGCCGTGGCGGAAGCGCGCGCCAAACCAGGTGATGGCGACCAGATAGAATACGATGATTCCTAGGTCGATATATCGCATGGGAAATCGAGACTTCCAGTATACGGTCGATTTGGTATGATCGGTGCTTCGGAGGCATTTACCCGTCGCACCCCGCTGTGGGCGCGGCAGGCGATGGCTTCGGGGGTGTCAGCCACGGCATTGCACGCGGAACTTAATCGCACGGACGGGCGTCGGAGTACTATAGTTGCACCGCAATAATGGTTCGGCTATACTCCGCAAGTGCCTGCTGGTATCCACGGGGGACCGGTGGCAGCACCCGACTGGCGCAAGCGGCTCGGATAGCCTTACAGCTAGAAAAATATTACGAAAGCTGAATTTAGCAGGAGGCGGCAAGTGCATCGAATTTGGAAAGCTCTGACGGGGATCAGCGTCATCGCGGGTCTGGGCGCGATCACGCTGGCGACAGCCCGGCCGGTCCAGGCCCAGGACGCTGCAAAACCGGCGGCCGAGAAGAAGGCCGAGAAAAAGGTCAAGGACCAGGCTGAGTGGGATCTGTTTGATAAGGTGACCAAGTCGAAAGATCCCAACGAGAAGCTCAAACTATTGACGACCTGGAAAGAGAAATATCCGGAGTCGGATTACAAGGACGACCGGCTGGCCCACTTCATTCAAGCCTATGCGCAGACCGGCAAGTTCCAGGAGACGGTGGCGGCCAGCAAGGAAATGCTCGCCATCGATCCGAAGAACATGACCGCGCTGTACTGGATCGCATTCCTGACTCCGGCGCTGAACCCGTCCGATCCGCCGGCGGAGGCACTGAGCTCGGCTGAGAAGGCAGCAAACGGACTGCTGGCGGCGGAGATGCCCGCCGGCACCCAACCCGACGCCTGGGCCAAAGCGAAGAAAGACCTTGATGCGCTGGCCCACAAAACCCTCGGTTGGGTGGCATGGAAGCAGAAGAAGCTGGATGTGGCCGAGAGCGAGTTCACCAAATCCCTCGAGCTGAACCCGAACCAGGGCGAGGTCTCCTATTGGCTCGGTACCGCCCTACTGGCCACCCAGAAGCCGGACAAACAGGCCACCGCGCTATACCACATTGCGCGGGCCGTTTCGCTTGAGCCTGCCGCCGGCGGGCTGCCCAGCGAAGCCGTCCGGAAGCAGATCGAAGCTTACCTCAATAAGAGCTACGTGACGGTTCACGGCAGCGATGAGGGGTTGGCGCAGATGAAGGCCGCGGCCAAGACGAGCGCCATGCCGCCGGCCGGGTTTACCATCAAGACCGGCGCGGAGATCGCCGCCGAGAAGGAAGAGGAGTTCAAAAAGACCAACCCGGCGCTGGCGCTCTGGATGGGCTTGAAGAAGGAACTCAGCGGGCCCAATGGCGAGCAGTTCTTCGCCACCACGATGAAAGATGCCCATGTCCCGGGCGGCGCGGGCGGGATCGATAAGCTGAAGGGCAAGCTAATCTCGGCTAAGCCGGCTGTGCGTCCGAAGGAACTGGTGGTGGCGGTGGCGGATGCGAATACGCCGGAAGTGACGCTGCGGCTGGAAAACCCGCTCACCGGAAAGCCGGTGGTCGGCAGCGATTTGTCGTTCGAAGGCGTTCCGGTGCAGTTCACCAAGGATCCTTTTATGGTGACCTTCGATCAGGCCAAGGTGACCGGCTTGGCGATGGAGGCCGCGGCTCCGGCACGCAAGGCGGCCCCCAAGAAGAAGCGCTGACGGCGAGGTGTCGCGCGTTTCCGCCTCCTGCGCGGTGAACGGCAAATCCCGTCGGAAGATACTCAGGACGTGCGGTCAGTCGGCCGCACGTCCTCTTTGTTTGTTGGGGTACTCGATCCGCGCGCTCCTGGACTCCGCGACCACGAAGGTGAAGATCAGGCGGTCCAGCGAGTTCAGCCGTACCCCTTCCCGGTCAAGCGCGCGGTAGCTTTGGCGATAGGCCTGGAGCGACTCACCGATACGTGTGTAGCAGCCCAGACCGTTACCGGCGCTACCCAGCACGGCCAGCAGCACGACACTCAGGATGGAAGCTCTGATCCACATTCATGCGTAAAGACGGCGGGCACCAGGGAAAGTTAGCTGCCAGTACACGCGGCCAGCTTAACGGCGGTATCCTGAAGGGTGCTCAGGTCTTTTTGCATACCTGACGGTTGCCTGGGGGTGACCCGGGTGCATCAGGAAACCTGCTACAATTAGACTCAGATAAGGACAGCCGTTCCCCCAGGGTCGCGCGCTGTTCAGCTTAGCCCAGACCGTGGGAGAGCGGGTAGGGAAGGTCAGAAGGTAAAATGCCTCTTTACGAGTACCGGTGTGATGCTTGCGGTTATGTCTTCGAAGTGATCCAGAAGTTTTCCGATGAGCCTCTGGAAACGCACGAGGGGTGCGGTGGCCACGTTGAGCGGCTGCTCTCGGCTCCCGCGCTGCAGTTCAAAGGCACCGGCTGGTATGTCACCGACTACGCCCATAAGAACGGGACGAACGGTTCTTCGGGTCACCACGGGCGCAGTAATGGCTCGAATTCCGAGTCGAAATCCGAATCGAAATCCGAGTCCAAGTCCGAAGCCAAGAGCGATTCGGCGGGCAAGGATTCCGGCAAGCCCGCGGCTTCGGTATCCAAAGACAATAAGTAACTTCAGGCCGCCCGGCCGGATGCGCTAAGATAGCGCCGTGAAAGCGTTTCTTGCGCCACTGCTGCTGTTCTTGTGTCCCGCGGGATTTGCGGCCGATGTGGCCGTACCGGGCTTGCGGGAGCCGGTGGAAATTCTCCGCGACCGCTGGGGTGTGCCCCACATCTACGCTCGCAACACCCACGACCTGTTTTTCGCGCAAGGGTGGACGGCGGCTCTCGACCGGCTGTGGCAGATCGACCTGTGGCGGCGCAGCGGAACGGGCAAGTTGGCGGAAGTCCTGGGTCCCGGGGCAGTGGAACGTGACCGCTTGGCCCGCGCCCTCCTCTATCGCGGGGACCGGGAAGCCGAGTGGGCGAGCTACGGCCCGGACACCCGTGCCATCGTCACCGCCTTCACCGAGGGCATCAACGCGTACATCCGCTCGCTTGGCGGCCGGCGTCCGCTCGAATTCCGGGTAGCTGGATACGACCCGGGCTTCTGGGAACCAGAAGACTGCCTCGCCCGCTTAGCCGGGCTGCTCATGACGCGCAATCTCTCAACCGAAGTGACCCGCGCAATGAACGCCCGTCGCTACGGCCTCGCGCTGCTTCAGAAGCACTCTCCTCCCGAGCCATCCATCCCGCTCGAAATCCCCAAAGGCCTGGATCTTGAAGACATCGGCGCGGACGTCCTGCGGGGCTACCGGGAGTTGACCGGACCGCCGCGTTTTCCCGGTGAGGGCAGCAACAACTGGGTGGTGGACGGCACCATGAGCGCCACGGGCAAGCCGCTGCTGGCCAGCGACCCTCATCGCGCGCTGCAGATTCCCTCGCTGCGCAAAACCGTGCACCTTGTGGCTCCGGGTTGGAACGTAGTGGGGGCGGGGGAACCGGCGCTGCCAGGGATCGCGCTGGGGCACAACGATCGCATCGCCTTCGGCTTCACGATTGTGGGGATCGACCAGCAGGATCTCTACTTGGAGACGCTCAACCCGGCCAATCGCAATCAGTACCGGTTCCGCGGCACCTGGAAGGCCATGGATGTGGAGCGGCAGCAGATCGCGGTGCGGGGTGGCGCACCCCGGACGGTGGAAATCCGCTACACAGTCCACGGACCGGTGATCCACGAGGACGGCGCGCGCCATCGTGCCTACGCGCTTCGGTGGGTAGGGTCGGAGGCCGGCACGGCCGGCTACCTGGCCGGGCTCTCGCTGGCCCGGGCGCGGAACTGGAACGAATTTTTGGCGGGCGCGGCGCGTTTCAAGGTGCCGAGCCAGAACCTGGTCTACGCCGACGTGGACGGCAACATCGGATGGCAGGTAGTCGGGTTGTCGCCCATACGGCCGACCTGGTCCGGCCTGTTCCCCGTGCCCGGAGATGGAACCTATGAGTGGAGCGGATTCCGGGATCTTTCGGAGCTGCCGCGCACTTACAATCCGCCCGAACGGTTCGTTGCCACCGCCAACCACAACATTTTGCCGCCGGGCTACACCGTTCCGCTGGGTTACGAGTGGGGTTTGCCGTTCCGCTTCGATCGCATCCGGGAGATGCTCTCCGCGCCTGGCAAGTTCACAGTCGCGGATTTCGAGCGCATGCAGCAGGACGTGGTATCCCTGCCGGCGCGCCGTTTCCAGGCGATCCTGCGGAAGTGGAACCCGGAGAACGAGACGGTGCGGGAACTGCTCGCCTGGGACGGCGCCATGCGTGCGGGTTCGCGCGCCGCGGCCATCTATAAAGTTTGGATGGACAGGCTGCCGGCCGCCATGGCGGGTCAGCGGCCCGGGCCGCCGCTCGATTTCCGCGTTCTGCTCCAAATGCTTGAGGAAGGCACGCACGCCGAGGCGCTGGCCGGATCGCTGGCTTCCGCCCAGGCCGAACTGCGCCGCACGCTGGGACCTGACCGGAATACCTGGACGTGGGGCCGGCTGCACCGGCTCTACTTCCGGCATCCGCTCGACAGGCCCGAGTTTCACCGCGGTCCCCTTGAGCGGCCCGGCGATGCCCACACCGTCAACGCCGCGAGCGGTAGCGGGTTTCTACAGTCCGCCGGCGCCTCTTACCGGCAGATCATCGACCTTGCCGATTGGGACCGCTCCGTCATGACCAACGTTCCGGGAGAGTCCGGCGACCCTAGCGCGCGCCACTACGCCGACCTGCTCGAAGCCTGGGCCGACGGCCGTTATCACCGGATGGTTTTCTCGCGCCCGGCCGTGGAGGCCGCCGCACGAGAGCGGATATCGCTGATGCCCAGCGCCGCGAGAGACACGGCCAGCCCCGCCGCGGCGTCCACGAAGTAGTGGTAGCGGCCGTAAACCGTTGCCGTCGCGATCAGTACCGCCAGCACCAGCAGGAACCTCCCCGCCCAGGGGCGCTCAGGCAGGGCGCGGAGCATCCCGAACGCCGCCCCGAAGGCGCCCGAAACATGCGCGCTCGGGAAGACGCTGGTATGGATGCCCTGCGATCCCAGGTACCACCAGTTAAAGCGCCGGAACGGGCTGGTGTAGTTCGGCATATCCAGGCCAGGGAAGACGGTGCGAGGCGGCTCGGAGGGCCAGAAGGGAAACTGCCAGTAGGAGAGCAGCACGGCGAGCAGGAACAGGAACAGGAAGCGGTCGGCACGGTCGCGGCGGCGGTACAGGAAGAGCACGGCCATCGAGAGCGGCCCCAGCGCGAACACCAGGGCGTAGCTGATCTCAAGACCCGCCGGGACCACCGGTCCCAGGGCTTCGATAAGCGCCCTCAGGCCGCCGTCGAGCAGGCGGCGATCCCAGGCCACCCACGCGGTCTCAAGGTGATGCTGGAACTGCGGCTGCGCGAACCATCCCATCTCCCGGTAGGTGAGCAGCAGGAGGGGGAAGGGGTACCAGTCCCGGATGGCGCCCAGCAGCAGGCCCCGGCGAAAGGAATCGGCATAGGCCAGCAGCGCGTAGCTCGCCACGATCGCGGAATTCAGGACCAAAGTGACCACTGCCACGGGCGCGCGCACCGGAAGCGCCAGCGCCAGCACCGAGAGATACGCGAAATTCGCGATCAGCAGCCACTCGGAGCCCCGCAGCATGGGACCAGCATAACTGCCACCCTACCGCCAATTGTCATCTCCTGGTAGCTTATATGCATGCATTTTGCCGTCAAGGACCGTCTTGTTTCCCTGGACGCTTTCCGCGGGGCCACCATGGCCTCCATGATCCTGGTGAATAACGCCGGCTCGTGGAGCGCGGTTTACCCGCCGCTGCTCCACGCCCAATGGCACGGCTGGACGTTCACAGACCTGATCTTTCCGTCCTTTCTGTGGATTGTCGGGGTGGCGATGACGTTGTCCTTCGCGCGGCGGGTCGAGCGCGGCGAGGACAGGCGCCGGTTGCTGTTGCACGCTTTCCGCCGCGCGCTGATTCTGTTCGGCATCGGCCTGCTTCTGAACGGCTTCCCGTACTACAACCCGGCAACCATCAGGATCCCCGGGGTGCTGCAAAGGATCGCCATCTGCTATCTGGTTGCGGCGGCAATTTTCCTGTTCACACGCGTGCGCGGCCAGATCATCTGGACGGTATCGCTGCTGGCGGTCTACTGGCTGGCGATGCGATTGGTACCGGTGCCGGGCTATGGCGCTGGAAGCCTCGAGCCCGTGGGCAACTTCGCGCAGTACGTGGATAGCCAGTTGCTCTCCGGGCACATGTACCGGGTCACCAGGCTTTGGGACCCGGAGGGCGTAGTGAGCACGCTGCCGTCTATTGCCACTACCCTGATGGGCATTCTGGCGGGGCACATCCTTCGCCGCGGACGGACGGCGGCCGAAACCGCGGCGTGGCTGTTCACCATGGGGGCGGCGCTGCTGGCCGCCGGCTCGGTGATGAGCCTCTGGATGCCGATCAATAAGAACTTGTGGACAACCCCGTTCGCGGTGTTCATGGCCGGAATGTCCACCACGGGCTTCGCGCTGTGCTACTGGGTGGCGGACGGGGCGGGGAAGCGCCGCTGGACGAAGCCGTTCGTCATCTTCGGGATGAACGCCATCGCGGTGTACGTGCTTTCGGGCATGGTCGACCGCGTGATGGAACTGATCCCCGTCGGCAGCATAACGCTCCAGCGGTGGATCTTTTTGAACATCTTCGCACCGCTCGCGAGCGAAGTGAACGCCTCGCTCCTGTACGCCGTGGCGTACGTGGCATTGATGTTCCTGGTGGCCTGGGGGATGTACCGGCGGAAGTGGTTCGTGAAATTCTGAGAAGTGCTATCGCCGCTCGTAGACCCCCATATACTCGGTTTCCGCCAGGATGTGGCCGCGCATGGCCTTATCGATCCCGGCGCGTTTGGCGCCGGGCGGCAACCCCAGAGAGGGCACTCCGAGTGCGAATAGCTTGAAAATGTAGCGGTGCGGGCCGTGGCCGCGGGGCGGGCAGGGTCCGTTGTAACCCGGCTTGCCGAAATCGTTAGTTCCGCTCACCCCCGCGGCACTGGGTTTCCAGCCTTGGGGAAAGGCATGCGCGGTTACCGGGATATCGTACAGCAGCCAGTGATTCCACACGCCAGAGGGAGCGTCGGGATCGTCCACCACCAGGGCGAAGCTTCGGGTGTTTTCGGGTGCGTCGCGCCATTCGAGGGCGGGGGAGATGTCCGCGCCTTCGCAGGTGTGCAACTTGGGAATCACGGCGCCTTCCGGAAAGGCGTTGATCATGAGATTAAAGGCCATAGCTACTCCAGAACTACTTTGAGTTTCGCGCCTCCCCTGAGGTCCACCGGGGAGGCAAACCGGACGGCGGCCTCGCCGTCCGCCACCTGAACCGTAGCGCCCGCCGGTGCGGCGGCGCGTGCCGAGGTCTTATCGAAGGGCAGCCGCAGGGTGGTCAGTTCCAGCCGGCCGCCCTCGACGGCGAGCTCCGCCTCGAGCCGCGCCTTCGTGTGGCGTTGCGCGTAGCCGCCCCATGCCGTGCCGGTGGAGTACAGGCAACGGAAGTCCGCCGGGCTGTGGCGCGGGCGAAAGCGCAGGTCGCGACGGGGGGCGGAGTACGCGAACCCCGAGAGCGCCGTCAGCAGAGACCAACTCGACATGGCGCGCGCGTAATGGTGCCCGCACTCGACCTCGTCCCAGGGGTTCCGACGCGCGCCGTCGTACCGCTCGCGCACGGCTTCCACGATGGCCAGTCCTTCTTTCACCCGCCCTTCGTAGATGAGGTGCGCCGCAACCTGGTACTCGATGCCGGTCCACACCTCATCGGAGTAGACGAACGGCAGGGCGGGGCGCTTCCCCTTGGGCCAACTGCACAGCAGCAGGCCTTTTTCATCGTTGAGTGCGTAGATGCGCTGCGCGTTCGCCAGAGTCTCGAACTCTTCGCGGAAGTTGTAGCGGAAGATCGCGTCGAGCGTGGACTGAATATGCGGGTGGGGCAGAAGCTTCCCCAGGTTCACCACCTCGGCGAACCACTGCCCTAGCAACTGGTCCGACAGGCAGCCTTCGCCATACTGATATTTGCCGGCCTTGGGATGCGACTCGTCCACGCGCTGGACGTAATACTCGCCGTTGTACAACTCGCGATCGAGGCGCGCCGCGCCGCGTTCGGCCATGCCGCGGTAGGTTTTGGCGGAGGCGGTGTCACCCAGGTGTTCAGCCATGCGGGCGGCGGCCACGAGCGCGCCCAGGTAGAGGCTGCCCATCATGGAGTTGGGGCCGTAGAATTCGATGTCGTAGGTGTTGTGCTGTTCGCCTTCCATGACGCCGTCGCGGTCCGGATCCCAGTTCACCCAGGCGTACTCCAGGGCGCGTTTCACCTGGGGCCAGAGCTTGCGCAGCCATTCGTCGCCGACGCCCAGCTGCCACTCCCGGTAGACCTTCATGACACAGCCCATCTGTCCATCGGCGGCGGGGTGGGTCTTGTTGCCTCCCGGCTGGAGCGGCACGGGGGTGCGGAAGCTCATGCTGCCGTCGGGACGCATGTTGGTGAGGAAATCGATCTCACGCATGCTACGTTCCAGGTCCGGGTAGAGGTGCGCTATCGACTGCTCGTAATTGTAGACATGGGTGCAGTTCATGGGGCAGCAGCCGCTGTTGTCGTTGCAGCCTTCAAACGCCAGGGTTTTGCGGCCTTCGAGCACCATGACGGTGTTGGTCCGGAGAATCGAGGCCTGGCTCGATACGGCGTCGATGACCGGCGCGGGAAGGGTGGAAGA
Source organism: Bryobacteraceae bacterium (assembly GCA_035561075.1). GTDB lineage: Bacteria > Acidobacteriota > Terriglobia > Bryobacterales > Bryobacteraceae > JAMCRM01. Next base: position 2,854 of record DATMYF010000180.1, on the reverse strand, counting down.
GTAGAGTGTGTCGCGATAGCGCCGGGAGCGCTCGCGCAGTCCGGCAAGGTTGGTCAACGTGTAGGCGGCGGGTTCCCAAGCCGAGGGCCAGCGCGTGCCGTACTGGTTGGGCAGCGGCTTGCCCCGCTCCGCTTTCGCGTTCCAATAGGTTTCGGTGTTGGGGAAGTGCCAGGCCAGCACCCAGGGGATGTCGCGTGTTTCTCCGGGATCGAGGGTAAAGTGCGCGGCCAGGGTGGCGTACTCGGTGGCGCCCTCGGCGGAGGGCTTGGACGGCTCGGAAGGGAAGCGTCCCTTGGCGAGAAACTCGTCCCACCACTTCTGGAAATCGTCCCACCAGGGGCCGTGGTCCCATTCGAGGCGGTAGGAGACGTCGCGGGCGGGGGTAACGAGCGCCATGGAGCCGTAGCGGCTCGAGTCGCGCGGGTATTTGCCGGACGTGAGCAGCAGGCCGCGGTGGCCGTCCTGGTTCCGGAACTCGTTGAGGTTTTGTCCGAAAAGGGGGGCGCGGCGCTGGTGCAGGGGCGCGATGCCGTCGTGCCCCACGGGGTTCATGATCGAGAATGCCAGGGCGGCGGTGATGCGCGTTTTGGCTCGGGATACCAGCCGGTAGGTGAGGATGGCGACAGGCAGGCTGGAATCGTCGGTTTCGAGCGGCACCATGGGATTGAAGGCTTCGAGCGAAATCTCCACGGGCAGCCGCGGGTCGCGGAAACCGATTTCGGCGAAGGGGTAGGCGCCAGTGAAGACGGCATCGCGCAGGTGGGGGATTCCTGCGCCGGTTTCACGTGCCACCCCGTGGCCGCCGCCCCGGTAAGGCGCGAAGGGCTGCCGCTCCAGGACGCGGATGAGCGGTTTTGCCAGGCCGCCGCCCTCAAGCCGCAGCGCCGCGAACGTAAAAGGCAGGGTGGCGCCTTTGGCAGGGCGGTTAAAGATCTCCCAGTCCCGCAGGTTGCCGAAGCCGCCCAGCGATACCGTGCCGGTCCCGATGCCGCCCAGTGGGAAAGCGATCTCCCGCAGGTTTTCGCCGGAGAAGGTGCGGCCGGGCGAAGGCGGGGAGGCCGCTCTACCGGTCCCGCCCGGCGCGCCCGCCAAAACCGTGGAGCCCGCCACGAAGTGCCGCCTGCTGATTCGCATGTTTATGATCATAGTGCAGCCGGATGCTATGCTGTGGGGCGACCCACGGTCCTATGATCCCAACCGCGGAGAAGAAGGCGGCCGAAGAGATCGCCGTCGCCAAGCCGGTAGTCTGGATCGGCTCCCTGACACTGGTCCTGCTGTTCCTGGCGACACTGGGGCCGTCGCTGCACCACGATGTCTGGCACCAGATGGCGCTGGCCAGGGAGAGCCTGGAACTCGGCTACGTCCCGCCCCTGGATCGCTTCGCCTACACCCCCACCGTCACGCCCTCGGTGCAGCATGAGTGGGGCGCAGGCTTCGTGGCGCTCTGGCTGGCGCGGTTAGCGGGGGCGGAGGGCCTCGGCGTCTTCAATCTGCTGCTCGCCGGAGGCACGGTCCTGATCTGCGTGTTGTTCCTGCGGCGCAGCGGCATCGGGTTTCCGCTCTCGTTCGGCGGGGCGTTCGCGGTGGTGGGGCTGGCAAACTACACGTTTGTGACGCCACTGACCGCGCAATCCTACTCGGTGCTCATGACGGCTTTGCTCCTATACGCCCTCCGGCAGGACCGCGCCGGCGGACGGCTATGGATCGCGTGGTGGCTGCCGCTGTTCGTGCTGTGGGCCAATCTGCACGGCGGCATCGTGGTGGGTTTCGCGATCCTGCTGGCGCACGTGGTGGAGCAGGCGTGGAGGAAGCGGCCATGGCTGCATATCGCGTTGTTGCTGCCTGCCATGTTGCTGCTGATAGGGTTGAATCCCTACGGCCGCTCCTACTACAGCTTCCTGCTGCACGCCTACGGGATGCCGCGCCCGTTTATCCCGGAATGGGACCCTTTCTGGCTGCTGCCGCCGGCATCGCCGCGCGCGGTGCTCTTTCTGGCGGCGGTAGCGCTGTTCGGGTATGCGGTGCGGCGGCGGGGCGTCCGGAATGTGATCGGCTTTCTGATGGTGCTGGGGCTTGTGATCGGCGCGGCCAAAACCATGAAGCTGGTGCCGTTTTTCGCGTTGGCATGGCTTTTCGTGGTGCCGGGGGCGCTCCGGGAGACGCCTCTGGGCGGATGGGTGGAATCGTTGTTCCGTCGGCGGCAGACCGCCGTCGTCCTGGTTTGCGTGGCGGCGATTCCCTGGTGTCTGGGGACCCTGTGGAGGGAGCATCCGTGGTCGCCGGTGATCGCCGGGGAGCCGTCGAGCAGTTGGCGGGGCCGGGGTTTCTGCTATCCGGTGGGGCCGGTCGAGTACCTGAAGAGCATCGGTTTCAAGGGAAACGCGATGACCTTCTTCCGCCACGGTCCGTACGTTTCCTGGAAGCTTCACCCGGATGTTAAGGTCTCCTGCGATAGCCGCTACGAAGTGGCCTTTCCGCCCGCCCTGGTGGACGACAACTTCCGCTTCTACCTCCACGATGTGGCGCGCGTCTTCGACAAGGTGCTGGGCGGGTATCCGACGGACATCGTGATCGTCGACCGCCGCTTTCCGCTGGCGAAGAAGATGGCCGCACAGGCGGCGTGGAAGCGCGTCTACAGCGACGATGGATTCGAGGTATATGCGCGTCCGGGGCTGCCGTTGCCGGTTGTGAGCCGGACCGGAACACGCATCACCGGCAGCATTCCCTGACCCGCTTGCCGCGCCCGCCCCGAAGGATTAAGCTTCGGGTAGGAGGGCGCGCCAATGAGGGTACTTGCCTCAGCGGCTTTAATTATCCTGCTATTCGCGGGGACGTCGTGGGCGCAGCGCGGCCG